>NZ_JCASIF010000001.1:0-1007391 GCF_059686055.1 Telluria sp. ZB4P34
ATTCTGCGCTCGGCTACAAATCGCCGCGCATGTTTAGGAAAGAGCGACGCCGTCAGGCTCTGGAAACTGACGCTAAATAGGCATCGGGCTGTGTCTGGGAAAAGCGGGGCAAGATCAATGGATGGCATCAGGACCACGCCAAGTGACACGCCTCCATTGCCCCTTGGAAACTATAACGGTAGAATCCTTACGACTGACATTTACTGAAACTATATGAGCGATATCGCCCCACTTCCCCAACCAACTATTCCTTACGAGGCGATGCTTGTTGCTTCTCAGGCTCGCACTGAGAGGGGCGAATTTGATGCTTCCTCCCTTACTACTTTCCCGGAAATAAAATTTTCCCAAGCTTTCCTTGGGATTGGCGGGCCAAAGAATGAGCCATCGAGCTGGAGCGTATTCGCACGCGTCTTCTCGAACGAGCTCGGTTGCCTAATTCAGCTCTACGTCGTTGTCGCCAACAGGCCAGAACAAGGACTGGTAGGCTACGACCGTGCTGTCCTTCCTGAAGGCGTTGGAATCCGCCTCGAGCACATTACGTCGAACGTCGACCGCTCCGGTGGAAGTGGGCAGTGGATCGAGGACCTTGCCGTCGATTTGAACAGCGAGTTGCTGTCCGCTTACTTGCACACTCCGTTGCGTCTCAAGATCGAGAACCGCCGCGAAGGAATTTCGTTTGTTGTAGAAGTCCCGCCTCATTACGTGGCCGCAGTGCTTTACGCGATGCGGCCGGACGATTTTGAGGTTGCAAGTGCTCCGCAAGCCGCAGTACAGCAAGCGCGGACAGCCCCTCTGCTTCCGGAACACGCTGCAGTCCTCGCCAACGCGAAAACCTCCGCCTGGATCGGTTTGGCAGCCGCGCTGCCCAGCATGCTCATCTGGGATCTTTCGATGGGCGCAGCAGTGGCAGTGTGCACGTTCCTGACTGCCTCCTATACCATTGACTTTCTCAAGCGTAAGGAGAAGGCGCAGCACGAGGATGCTGGGTCTACCCCCACCCATCTTGCTGTGCGAAGGCACCCGCTGCGCAGCCCCGTCGACAAGGATCGTCCCTTTAGTTAACTGCCAGGCACGCCACGCAATCAAAATGGAGGCGGAAATCTTTCACGTCCGCCCTCGCCCGCATCGTGCGATCGACCTTCGCGCATCCGCATTGCGGTAGACCGGCCCAGGAGCTTGCCAGACCAAGCTACCTGGGCCTCCATAACGACTAACGCAAGCCGCTGGCCAGGCGCGGCGAGGAGAGCAGCTCCTTGAACGCGGCCCAGCGCTGCGCGCGTGCGGTTTCCGGGTCCTTCGACGTGGCCTTGCGCTCGATATACGCATTCACCAGATCCGCTCCCAGGTTGTAGTTGATGACATAGCTGCGATTGGCGTCGTAGAACGAGATCCGCTGGGCGGCTTTCTCGGGCGGGTACAACTGCACGTTGACAAGCCACTCGATGGTTTTCGCCTTGTCCCACTTTCCTTCCAGGTAGTGCATGGCGGCGTCGTTGTCCGCGTAGCTGAGTTTGGCAGTCAGTTTGCGCAGCTGTGCGTATTGATCGGCCAGCGCAGGGTCGATGCCGGCGATCGGGTACAACACCGCTTTTTCGAAGGCTAGGCGCTCGGCGTCGCTGAACGCCATGTCGATGCCGTAGTTGGCGGTGCCTTCGGCGATCAGCGACATCGGCGAATACAGCGGATACACGCTGAACTCAAGCCAATTCTTGTCTTTCACGAGCGACTTTTCCAGCAGCGCGTTATACGCGTGGTGGCCGGGATACCCTTCGTGGCAGCCCAGGTCGACGGCGCGGTCCAGGTAGATCGGGAACTCGGTATTAATCTGAATCAGGCTCTGGGCATTGCCCTTGTACCAGTTGTAGCCGCTCCATGGTTTATTGGTGACGAATTCGAGCACGAAGCTCTCGTTGGCCGGCAAGCTGATGTACTTGGCGGAGCGCTCGCGGCAAGCCTTGATGGCAGCGTCGAACACGGGCTTGAGCCTGTCCTTCGGAATGACGAACTTGCTGCGATAGGCCATCAGCCGATCGCTCACCGTGCCGCTGCCGGGCAGCATCTTGTCGATCTGCTGCACGATGCGTTCGTAATAGGCCCGGTCGTGGTGCGGCGATACTGCGTCGTACAGGCGCTTGCTCTCCTCGTCGAACTTGAACTTTTTACCGCTTAACATGTCGACGCGGGTGAGCATGGACTGCAACTGCTTGCTCAGGAATTCGATGCGCAGGACTTCGTCGGCACCGGTCGCGCGCTGGCGGGCCAGTTCCTCGAGGGCCAGTTCGATCTCGGCGCGGATGGCCGTCAAAGCCTGGCGCTCCTTGCTCACTTGCTCTTGCAATTTGGGCGGGCCGTAATAGGCGTCCACGTAGGCGGGATCGTGCACGCCGATGGCGAGCACCAGCTTGGTGTAACGCTCCGCGACGTCCTGGACGGTGGCGGCAAAGGCGCTGCCGGCGAATGCAATGGCAGCGGCGGCAATCAGGAATTTTTTCATTGGCGGATCTGTCGGATTGATAACTCGAGGATTCCATTATCCATGGGAAGCAGTTCGACAGACGGTCTTGAGATGAAAATTTTGTAGCTGCGAGAATGCGCTCCAAAAGCTTCGTAGGGCACCGCAAAGGGGGATTCAGGATCGCTCGTGCATCCAGCGCGCGCCAAGGTAAATGCCGCCGGTCATCTCAAGGCCGACGCTGCAAGTCGTCACGGCAGGTGTGGAGCGCTTCTTCTGCTGGTGTTGCCGAGAATAGGAGAACAGGATGGCCAGGACGGTAGCGCTTCCATATGCTCTCGGGCTTGCCGTGAACCGTACAATTCGGCTTACGGGTCCTGCTGATGAGTTTCTACACAGGCTGGACCTACAGCGGAACTACTTGTGATCGTGCAAGGATCAAGCGATATATGCGGAATTGCTGGCAGCTTTGGCTTGGCCAGTTGCCAAGCCACCTTATGGCTATTCATGAGGGTGTAAGCTGTTCTCAGCAGACGGGGGCCTGCCGTGCGCCAAGGCGTCTTTGAGAGCGCCCAGGAAGACCTGCAGTTTCGGAAGCACTTGTCGCCTGGTGGGATACACGGCCCAGACGGACAGATCCTGAGGTTTGACACCCGGCAAATCGATACGCACAAGTGCCCCCGACCGGACATCGTCCCATGCATCCCACCATGACAAACGGGCAATGCCCAAGCCAGCAGTGCACGCTGCCAGAAACCCGTCTACGCCACTCGAACTGAAGCGGCTAGAGGTGCGTACCGTATAGTCTTGTTCGCCGACATTAAACTTCCAATGCGTGGCGTCGGAAAACGTCAGGCATTCGTGTGCTTCCAAGTCCTGCAGCGATGCGGGCTTCCCTCGCGCAGCAAGGTAGGATGGCGACGCGTAGAGGTGTTTCGGATTATCGGCAAGATGGCGCGCAACCAAAGCTGAGTCCCGTAGCGGGGCGATCCGAATTGCGACATCGACGCCGGACGACACGATGTCCACTAGCGCGTCGCTCAGTCCGAGATCGATGCGCAAGCCTGGGTGGGCCTGAAGCAAATGGGGGACGAGTGGCATGATGACCTTGCGTCCCAGGGTAACCGGCGCGCTCACGCGAAGCAGCCCCGACGCGCCAGACCCTGACGGATTGAGGGCGGCACGCGCGGCCTCATGCGTTTCCAGGATTTCGAGCGCGAATGGCAGGAAGGCTTCCCCCTCGCTCGTCAGGGAGATCGCGCGCGTAGAACGGTGAATTAGCCGGATACCTATCTCATGCTCCAGCGCGGCGATTCGCCGGGTCACCGCCATCGGGGTCAGCTTGAGCCTGCGTGCAGCTCCAGACAAGCTGCGCTCAGAGACGGCAGCGACAAAAACTTCCAGGTTGATAGTATCCATCGTTATAACGCTAATCGTTAGAAAGAATCTCGCATCCCTCGCCTAGTAACGGTAACTGTTACTCGCTACAGTATCTCATACGCCCAGCACTCGTCCCTTGTCTAGTGATGTTTGATGCTCAGCGCCTTTCCTGCGTTGCCAATGGCAGCGCGAATCCGTCACTTTCATACTGTCCTTCAATCAAGGAGCTCTTATGAACACACAAGTTCAAGTGTCCAAACTCTTTTCTCCCGCCACGCTAGGTTCCGTTTCTACCTCGAATCGATTCGTAATGGCGCCGATGACGCGCACCCGAGCCGGTTCGGACGGTGTGCCGAAAGACATGCACGCCGTCTACTATGCACAGCGCGCAAGCGCAGGACTTATCATCAGCGAAGGCGTCAACATCTCCGCGCAAGGTCGGGGCTACGCCGGCACTCCAGGTATCTGGACCGAGGAGCAAGTCGCAGGCTGGGCCAAGGTAACAAGCGCAGTGCACGAAGCAGGTGGAAAGATCTTCCTGCAGTTATGGCACGTCGGCCGCCTCTCCCATGTCGATTTGCAGCCGGATGGCGCTGCGCCGGTTGCTCCGTCTGCTATCCGCGCAGGCGGCATGGTGTTCACCCAGTCCGGCTCCGTCGAGCCCTCCATGCCTAGGGAACTGCGTACTGACGAGGTTCCGGGCATCGTTCAACAATACCGCGAGGCTGCCGAAAAAGCCCGGCGTGCAGGCTTCGATGGCGTCGAAATTCACGCAGCAAATGGTTATCTTCTAGATCAGTTCCTACGCGACTCGACGAACAAGCGCACGGATATCTATGGAGGGTCTGTGGCTAATCGCGCGCGCCTTACTTTGGAAGTGACCCAAGCTGTGGTGGATGTGTGGGGCGGCGGTCGTGTAGGCATCCGTCTGTCCCCGGTTTCGATGCAGCTTGGCGAGACGCCACTGGACAGCAATGTGATGGGCACCTACGGCCATTTAATCGAGGAGCTTAACCGTTTTCAGCTTGCCTACCTCCACTTCGTGGAAGGGGTCACCGGTGGCGCGCGCGACTATCCAAAAGGTATCGATCTAGACATATTGCGCACTAGATTCAAGGGCGCGTTCATCGGGAACAACGGCTACGATCTGGCACTCGCGGAACGGCGTGTGAACCAGTCAGTTGTCGACTTCGTCGCCTTTGGGCGTCCCTTCATTTCCAACCCGGATTTGGTGGCACGCCTGCGTGACGGAGTCGCGCTGACCCAACCTGAACCTGCCAGCTTCTACGGCAGTACTCAACGCGGTCTGATCGACTGGCCTACCGCTTCCTAGTCTCTGTTTCCGACTGTCGAGCCAGCCAACCGTTAAGCTTGCTCTCGTTGCTACGCTTGCGTTGGACGGAGGCCTCGCTCGACAGGATGCCAGCGCTTGATCGTCGACCTGGCGTAGCACAATCAAGAGCTGGCGCCGCGCGCTCAGAATGCAACTGAACGGCACCGCGCCACCGCACTTTTCTGCTCATGCCGCCTTGCGGCCAGCCGGCACGCGTCCGAACCGCCGCCGCAGTCCCAGCGTCAGCGCGCCGACGGCCAACATCACGAACGGCGCGGGCTCCGGCACGACGCTCACCTGTACGGCCATGCGGGACATCGTGCTGTCCAGCAGGCCCGCGGGACCGTCTGGTGCGTCCGGACCGACCGGGTAGGCGCCGACCTCGAGATACCCGAAGACCACGTCGACCGGGTCCAGCTGGCGCGGCTCCAGCGCTCCCCAATATGTGCTGGGAAGCTTCAGGATGCCCACCTGGGTGAATTCGTACGACCATTGCGAGCCCGCCGGCAGGAACTCGACCACGTGTTCGTATGAGTCATTGCCGTCGCTCGGTGCTCGCCGCACGGCGCTGAAGCCGCTGCCGCTGGCGTAATAGCGCATGTCGCCCAGTCGAAATTCCACTGCAATCGCGCTGACGTAGTCGAAGTCGTACTCGTTCGGTGTGCTGAACCTGCCCGGATCGTACGTGGACGTGAGCGTCAACTCGTAGGGGAGCTCCTGCAGCCCGTACGCCCTGTCCATGCCGAGCGCTTGGAGCAGTCCGGGAAATGCCCGGACCGTGCCGGTCGACTGCGTGGTGATGGTGACGGGCTCTGCCAGCGCAACGACTGGCGTTGCGCAAAGCAACAGGCAGCAAAGCTTGTAGCAAGGTTTGGCAAGGTGAGACATTGTCTGATCCTTGAAGTGAGGCCGCATGCGCGGCATGACGTGGCCTGCCGACAGGAGGCCAAACTGTAGAACGCCGTGATGCAGGTGCCGGCGTGGTGCAAGCTCGGGTCCCCCATGCAAAGATTGGCGACCATCTGCGCGCCGTGCTCGATGCCGCATGGTCGCGCAGGCGGCGGACCCGGCGATCGAAGACGGGCCTCAACGGCCATTGGTCAGGACGCTGGCGCCCGGCTGGCGTCGCTTCCAGCCTCAAGGAACAGCATACCCTTGGATTCGCGAAAGCGATACCTGTCGAACGGGGAGCGAGCGTCAGCGGCGCGGCGAAGGCAGGGGTCGAGGAGACGCGACGGATACTCACGATGCCGCCGTCAACGGTGTGAAAAAAGCCTGGGTCACCTTGGGCATAAAACCTCCTGCTTCCGAAGTGCAGGGGATCAGTATTTGGCTGAACCGGACCCGGCGGCGCACAATAGCCTGCCAGCGTTGCTGGCGCGCGACTCAGCAATCTACCTTGGCGCAGCAGAGCGCCGCCCACTGGCTCGAACACGCCGCCTGTCAGGCGCGCGCCACGCTGCAACACGCTTGCCTATAATCGGTCGCCGCAGGCCCCTGCGCCCTGGAAGAACGGTCCTGCGCACGATGCTTCACCGACCCGGCGACCCTTGCCGGCAGAGTTCCCACCTTCGCATTGATCGGCACCCATGGACCGTACCGATGAGGAACTGTTTGCGTCGACCGACGACGGCACTACGCCGCGCCGGCTGCTCGGCCTGCGCCAGGCCGTCGCCCTGATCGTCGGCGTCGTCATCGGCGCCGGCATCTTCAAGTCGCCCTCCATCGTCGCCGGCCTCAGCGGAAGCGCCGAGTGGATGTTCGCCATGTGGATCCTGGGCGGGCTCATTTCGCTGGTCGGCGCCCTGTGCTACTCGGAACTCACCACCGCCTATCCCCATCCCGGCGGCGACTACCACTTCCTGCACCGCGCCTACGGCCGCTCCACCGCCTTCCTGTTCGGCTGGGCCCGCTTTGCCGTGATCACGACCGGCTCGATCGCCCTGCTCGCCTTCGTGTTCGGCGACTACATGCAGCAGGCCGTGCCGCTCACGATGCTGCCGGACGGCTGGGGCGCCATTGCCTACGCCGCGGCCGTCATCGTGGTCCTGTCCGTCGTCAACCTGCAGGGCCTGCGCGCCGGCGCCGGCGCCCAGATGTGGCTGACGCTCGCCGAGATCGCCGGCCTGTTGCTGCTCGCTGTAGCCGCCGCGTTCTTTACTGACGGTAGCGCCCCTGGCCCTCAATCCGCCTCGGCCGTGTCTGCGGCGGCCCCGCTGTCCTTCGGGATGGCGATGGTGTTCGTGCTGCTCACCTATGGCGGCTGGAACGAGGCCGCGTACATCAGCGCCGAGATGCGCGGCGGCCCGGCCAGCATGGTGCGCGCGCTGACACTGTCGATCCTCATCATCACCGTCCTGTACCTGATGGTCACCTGGGCCTGCCTGCAGGTGCTCGGGCTGCAGGGCATGGCCAGGTCCGAGGCGCTGGCAGCCGATGTGATGGGGCAGGCTTTTGGCCCCGCCGGGGAGAAAGTGATTTCCATCCTGGTGGCGATCGCGGCCCTCACTTCGATCAACGCCACCATGATCGTCGGCGCCCGTACCGGATTCGCGATGGGACGCGACTGGCGCCTGCTCAGCCGGCTGGGCCAGTGGAACGGCGAGAACAGCACCCCGGCCGTGGCCATGTCGGTGCAGTGCGTCGCGGCCCTGCTGCTGGTGGGCGTGGGGGCGGCCTTCGGTGGCGGCTTCAAGGCCATGGTCGAGTTCACGGCGCCGGTGTTCTGGCTGTTCTTCCTGCTCAGTGGCATATCGCTGTTCGTGCTGCGCCGGCGCGAACCCGCACTGCCGCGCCCGTTCCGGGTGCCGCTGTATCCGCTGCTGCCGCTACTGTTCTGCGCCAGCTGCGCCTACATGCTCTGGTCGAGCCTGTCCTACGTCTACAGCCAGTCGCTCGGCGGGCTGAACGCGGCCTGGATCGGCGTGGCCGTCCTCGCCAGCGGATTGCTGCTGCTGTTCTTTCTCGACCGAAACGACGGCGACGCGGCGCCGACAAGAACCGTCCCCTAAACCCACCTGAAGGAGCGCACATGACTTTCGATGCAGTTTGCGACTATCGCCGCCGTACATTGATGCTGTCCGCCGCCGCCACCGCAGGCCTGGGCCTGCTGCCCGTCCGGCAGGCGCTGGCCCAGGACCTGGCCGAACCGTCCCGCCTGGACGTGCCCTACGTGCCGACGCCGCAGGAAGTGGTCGACCGCATGCTTGAGATGGGCAAGGTCGGCAAGAACGACGTGCTGTACGACCTGGGCTGCGGCGACGGACGGATCGTGGTCACGGCCGCCAGGGCGCGCGGCGCGCGCGGCACCGGCATCGACCTGAACCCGGTGCGCATTGCCGAGGCCAAGGCAAATGCGAAACAGGCCGGCGTGGCGGACCGCGTCAACTTCATGGTCGGCGACCTGTTCCAGGCCGACGTGTCGCCCGCCACCGTGGTCACCCTCTACCTGCTGCCCTCGGTGAACGTGAAGCTGCGGCCGCGCCTGTGGCAGCAGCTGAAGGTGGGCACCCGCGTCGTGTCGCACGCCTTCGACATGGGGCCGGACTGGCCGGCCGAGAGGAAGGACGAGGTGGACGGCCGCACCATCTACTACTGGACCATCACCCAGGCCAACAAGCGCGCCGTCAAGGCTTGACCGGGCCGTGCCTGCAGGCTCAGGGAGCGGACGCGGCGGCGGCCGGCGCGGCCGCGCCAGTCTGCACGCCCTGCCCCGCCGGGCGCGGCGGCACGCGGTAGGTCTCGCCGATACGCAGCACGCCGAAGGCGCCGTCGGCCACGCCCTGGGCGCGGCGCGCAATGGCCAGGTCGCGCGGCGCCTGGTCGATGCGTTCCTGTCCCATCGGGAAGGTGCCCCAATGCATGCCGATACTGCGCCGCACCCGCAGTTCGCGGTGGATGCGCACGGCCTCGTCCGGGCTGACGTGGGAGTTGCGGTACCACACCGGCTGGTAGGCGCCGATGCCGATCGCCGCCAGGTCGAAGCCGTCCGGGAAGCGCGCGGCGATGTCGCCGATGTCCTTCGAATACCCCAGGTCGCCCGAGAAGAAGAAGGAGAAGCCGGGACGGGTCACGGCCCAGCCGCCCCACAGGGTCTGGTTGCGGTCGTACAGGCCGCGTGCTGACCAGTGGTGCACCGGCAGCAGCTGCAGTTCCAGGCCGCGCAGGCTCGCCTTGTCCCACCAGTCGAGCCGGACGATATGGGTACGGTCGCCGCCTGTCACGTGCTGCGCCAGCCACAGGTCGATGCCGAGCGGCGCGTACAGCTTCGGCGGCCCGCCTTTCTGGCGGTACAAGGCGCGCAGCGAATCCAGCGACAGGTGGTCGTAATGCGAATGGCTGATCAGGATCGCATCCACATGCGGCAGCTCGGCCAGGGCGATACCGGGGGCTTGCTGCCGCTTCGGGCCGGCAAAGGAGACGGGCGAGGCGCGCTCGTCGAAGATCGGGTCGGTGAGGATGTTCACGCCATTCCCCGTCTGCAGCAGGAAGCTGGCGTGGCCGATCCAGGTCAGCGCCGGCTCGGTGCGGTTCTGGTGAAGCCAGGCGAGATCCGGCTTGACCGTCTCTACCGGCGCCAGCGGGGCCCGCTCGGAACCGTCCGAGGTCCAGTTCCTGAAGCGCCCGGCCCAGCCTTCGAAGAAGCCGACCTGCGGCCGCTGGTAGGCCGGATTGTTCGGGTAATTGTTGGCGAAGCCTTCCGGCCGGTGATGGCGCTTGGCGGCGTCATAGTAGGGATTGACGTTCGCGCATCCTGCTGCAAGCAGGGTGGCGGCCAGGGTGCTTGCGAGGACAGCGGCGCGGACGGAACGAGGCATGCGGAAGAGTGATAGACGAAAGCGGCCAGTATAAGGCATCGCCTTACGTGTCCGATACATCACCGGGCTCGCCCAATGTCATGCAAACGAAATTTGCAGCGAGCGCATACAATGCAAATTTTATTTGCATTACCGCCCACTTAAGCAAATTTGGCTCTGAAACGGTCCAGGTGCCGTACTACACGCCGGCGCACTTTGTCATTTCCTTATTATTGCCCAGGATGTAAGCTACGGGGCCCAGCGCAAGCGCTGGCCCATGCCCGCGGCGCACATCCGCGCCCGGGCGCTCCCGTCCGGCCACAAGCCGGGACGTCTCGTGCGCATCCGCTGTCATTCTGCTACCGTATCGGAGCACTGGCGGCGGAGCAGCCCGGCCCGGTATCGTGCGGCGAGCGCCGCCGGCCACGGCGCGAGGAGGAGCATTCCGTGCCGGTGCAGACAACGTCTTTTTCAACCTGTTTGGCTACTAATGGCTTTTCTATGACTTCTTCGACAGACACTGACACCGGTCTTCCGCTCGACATGATCATCTTCGGCGGCATGGGCGACCTGGCGATGCGCAAGCTGCTCCCTGCGCTCTACATGGCTTTCCTGCATGGGAACCTGCCGGCGCCGACCCGCATCATTTCGACCGGCCGCCAGGAACTCGATCGGGAAGCCTATCTTGCCCACGTCGAAGAACATTCGCGCTCCTTCATCGCGAGCAACAACTTCAACGAAAAGACCTGGGACGGCTTCCTGCAACTGCTCGAATACGTGCGGCTCGACGTCCAGCAGGCGCCCGACTTCGGCCCGCTGGCCCGCGCCGCCCATCCGGGCGCGCAGCGCGTGTTCTACCTGTCGACCGCGCCGGCCCTGTTCACCACCATCTGCGAAAAGCTGGCCGCAGCCGGCCTGGTCGACGCCAAGGCGCGCGTGGTGCTCGAGAAACCGCTGGGCCAGGACCTGGCTTCCGCCATTGAGATCAACGAAGCCGTCGGCAAGCACTTCGCCGAGTCGCAGATCTACCGCATCGACCACTACCTGGGCAAGGAGACGGTGCAGAACCTGATGGTGCTGCGCTTCGGGAACTCGATCCTGGAGCCGCTGTGGCGCGCGCCGAACATCTCGAGCGTGCAGATCACGGTTGCCGAAGAAGTGGGCGTGGGCAGCCGCGCCGGCTTCTACGACGGCACCGGCGCCATGCGCGACATGGTGCAGAACCACCTGCTGCAGCTGCTGTGCATCGTCGCCATGGAACCGCCCACCTCGCTGTCGCCGGACGCCGTGCGCGACGAGAAGCTCAAGGTGCTCCGCTCGCTGCGCCGCTTTGGATTGGCCGACATTGCGCGCGACACGGTGCGCGGGCAATACGTCCGCGGGGTCAGCGGCAACCAGGAAGTGAACGGCTACCTCGAAGAAAAGAATGTCCCGCAGGACAGCAAGACGGAAACCTTCGTCGCCCTGCGCGCGCACATCGACACCTGGCGCTGGTCGAAGGTGCCCTTCTTCCTGCGCACCGGCAAGCGCATGGCGCGCCGCTCGTCCAAGATCGTGGTCGAGTTCGCCAACCCGCCGTTCCCGCTATTCCCCGATATGCCGGGCGGCGTCGCCAACCGCCTCGTCATCGAGCTGCAGCCGGAAGAAGCGATCAAGCTGCAGATCATGGCCAAGCAGCCCGGCAGCGGCATGCAGATGCAGCAGGTGGCGCTCAACCTCGACCTGCAGTCGGCCTTCCAGCAGCGCCGCGCCGAAGCCTACGAGCGCCTCCTGATCGACGTCGTGCGCGGCCGCCTGACCCACTTCATGCGCCGCGACGAACTGGAAGCGGCCTGGGAATGGGCCGATCCGATCATCGAAGGCTGGTCCACGCTGGGCGAGAAGCCGCACCCCTACGCGGCGGGCTCCTGGGGTCCGGCGGAATCCTTCGCGCTGCTGGCGCGCGACGGCTTCGCCTGGGTCGAGTAAGCGCCTGGCCCCGTGCGGCGGCGTCGCAGGATCCATGCGTACAGCACGCCGTTGATGACGAGCACGCCTGCTGCCAGTCCCAGCTGCAGGCTGCGCGTCATCTCGCCCGGGTAGACCAGCGGCAGCAGGTAGTGGTCGATAAAGCCGCCGGCGTAGCCTGCCTCGCCGGCCAGGAGGCGCATGTGGTTCTCGGCATGCGTCAGCGGGCACACGCCGCCCAGCACCTCGATGCCGAAGCCCCAAGCGACAGCAAGCAGGTGCAGCGGCAACAATCGGGCCCGGCGCAGCACCAGCAGCGCGCCGAACACGACGAACAGGATGAAGCCGAAGTGCACCAGCAGCACCGCGTCGGCCAGGAAACGATACGCCACGCTTGTACGATCTTCCGGGAAACGATTGGGATCCCTAGTTTAATACGCCGCAAACGACGAAGGCGTGTGGGGCGCGCACGATTGAAGCCGGGGCCAGTGCGGCGTAGAGTAGCGGTCTCCGAACCCGACGAGACCGCCCATGCATGCCCCGAACCCTTCCTCCCTGTTTTCCCTGCCCCCGCCGTTTGCGACGCCCGTGCTCGCCGCCCTCGGCGTCACCGCCCTGAAGAACATGGACCGCAGCCGCCAGGCGCGTGGCAAGCTGCTCGAACGGGCCGGCTACGGGCCGCAGGAAACCCCGTTCACCGTCCTCCATCGCGAACCCGGCCTGAACCTGCGCCGCTTCCGCGACGACGGCGCCGGCCCGGCGGAGCCCGATCGCCCCGCCGTGCTGCTGGTGCCGGCGCCGATCAAGCGCTCCTACATCTGGGACCTGGCCCCGGACGTCAGCGTGGTGCGGCGCTGGATGGCCCGAGGATACCGCGTCTACCTGGCCGAATGGACGCCGGTGCTCGAAGACGACGCGGACTTCGGCCTGGACGACTACGGCGACCGGCTGCTGGAAGCCTGCCGGCAGGCCATCGAGCGCGACAGCGGCAGGCCGACCCTGACGCTGGCCGGGCACTCGCTCGGCGGCATCCTGGCAGCGATCTACAGTTGCCTGCACCCCGACAAGGTGGACGCCACCATCCTGCTGGAGTCGCCGCTGCACTTCGAGCATCGTTCCTGCTGCTTCCGCCCGCTCATCGATGCGTCGCCGCACGCGCGTCAGATCGCCGACCACTTCGGCCAGGTGCCCGGCGTCTTCCTCAACATGGTGAGCGCGCTGGCCGAACCGCAAGCCTTCGGGTGGGAACGCATGGCCGACCGCTGGCTGTCTCTCGGCAACCCGCAGGCCATGGCCACCCACATGCGCGTGGAACGCTGGACCCACGACGAGTTCCCCCTGCCAGGCCGCCTGTTCACCGAACTGGTCGAAGACCTGTACCACAATGACGCGTTCATGCAGGGCGGGCTGGAGGTCGGCGGTCGCCGCATCGGCCCGCAGGACCTGCGCGCGCCCCTCGTCAGCGTGATCGACCCGCGCAGCAAGCTGATCCCCGAAGCCGCGCTGGCGCCCTTCCACGAGGCCGCCGCGAGCGAGCACAAGTGCCTGCTGCATTACACGGGCGACGTGGGCGTGAACTTGCAGCACGTGGGGGTCCTGGTCGGCAACAGCGCGCACGCGCGCATCTGGCCGGCGATTTTCGACTGGCTGGACGACCGGCGCAGCTGACGCGGCAGCGGCTGGCAAAGAGCGACAGACGAGGGCAGACACGCCAGGCGCGTGCGGCGAACTGGAGGGCGCACGGCAGGATCCCGGCAGGTAAGCTACCATGCCGGGCATTCTTCCGCCCCCTCTATTTTCAGGACACACGTGTTTGACGTACTCGCTCTCGACATGGGAGCCGCCATGAAAACCCTGGTGCTGACGCTCGACCTGATCGGCACCTTCGTGTTCGCCCTCAGCGGCGCCATCGCCGGCGCCCGCCGCCGCCTCGACATCTTCGGGGTGCTGGTGCTCTCCTTCGTCGCCGCCAACTCCGGCGGCATCGTGCGCGACCTCCTGATCGGCGCCACGCCTCCCGCCGCGATCAGCGACTGGCGCTATCTGGCCGTGTCGCTGCTGGCCGGCATCGTCATCTTCTTCTGGTATCCCGTGATCAATCGCCTGCGCAATGCCGTGCTGCTGTTCGACGGCGGCGGCCTGGCGCTGTTCTGCGTGGCCGGCACCCAGAAAGCGCTGGTATTCGGCCTGGACCCGGTGATGGCGGCCCTGCTCGGCATGCTCACCGGCATCGGCGGCGGTATCGCGCGCGACGTGCTGCTGAACGACGTGCCGGCCGTGTTCCGCTCCGACATCTACGCCGTGGCCGCCCTGGCCGGCGCCGGCGTCGTCGTGCTGGGCGACGCCCTGCAGCTGCCTACCACCGCCACCGCCTGCGCCGGCGCGGCCCTGTGCTTCGGCCTGCGCCTGGCCGCGATCCGCTTCGGCTGGCACCTGCCGACCGCGCGCACGCCGGATGCGGCGGAAGAGGAAAAGGATCCGGCGCGCCGCGAGTACCGCTGAGCGGCTTATTCGAGCGCGCGCTGGCGCGACTCCACGTCGACACACAGGATTGCGATCGCACCGATTACGAGGAATCCCGCCAGCATCGCCAGCGCGAGCGTGAAATGGGTCGCCATCACGGGCGCCACGATGCTCGGGGCGAACAGGCCGCCGAAACGCGCCACCGCGCCGGCCGTGCCCATGCCGCTGGCGCGCAGCTCGGTCGGGTAGACCTCCGGCGTGAAGGCATACAGCGCGCCCCAGGTGCCCAGCAGCGCAAAGCTCATCAGGAGGGTGGAGCCGACCACCACCGGGGTGGTGCTGCCCAGGCTGTAAGCCATGCAGCCGGCGGCGCTCAGCAGCAGGAAACCGACCAGTGTCGGCTTGCGCCCCCAGCGCTCCACGCCATAGGCCGACAGCGCGAAGCCGGGCAGTTGCACCAGCGCCAGCAGGATCAGGAATTCCTGGCCGCGCATGAAGCCGAAACCTTCCGCGCTCAGGCGCACCGGCAGGTAAACGAACACGCCGTAGTAGGCGATCGAGATCAGGGCCCAGGCCACGAACAGGGCCAGGCTGCGGCGCAGCAAGGGCCCGGCGAACAGCGCCGAGAGCGAGCGGGTCACCGGATGCTCCGGCGCCAGCCGCGGAATTGCCGCGCCCCGGCCATTGACCCGCGCCACCTGTTCCAGCACGGCCTGGGCCGCCTCCGTCTGGCCGTTGCGGTTCAGGTACATGGGCGACTCCGGCACGTACAGGCGCAGCACCACGCCGATCAGCGCAGGCAGCCCGGTCACGAAGAAGATCATGCGCCAGGCGTCGTCGCCCTGCTCGACCGCCACCAGGGCCAGCACGGCCAGCGCGATGGTGCCGACCGCCCAGAACGACTCGAGCATCACCAGCCAGCGTCCGCGCCGGTCGCTGGGCAGGAATTCCGCCATCATCGTGTAGTCCACCGGCAGGGTACCGCCCACGCCGACTCCGGTGAGGAAGCGCAGCAGCAACAGCCAGGTGAAATCCGGCGCAAAGGCCGAGGCCACGCCGAAGCAGGCATCCAGCACCACGGCCGCCATCAGTACCGGACGCCGTCCGATCCGGTCCGCCAGGCGGCCGAAGCCGAAGGCGCCGACCAGCATCCCCACGAAAAAGACGGTGCCGGTCTCGAGCGCCTGAGGCAGGCCGATGCCGAAGGTCTTTGCGATCGAGGGCGCGCTGAAGCCGATCGACAGCACCTGCATGGCGTCCGCCGCCCAGACCAGGCCGAAGATGGCGAACAGGCGGTACTGGAAGCGGCCGACGCCGGCTGCCTGGATGCCCTGCTCGACTGTTGCGGTCCCGCTCCCCATCATCCTTCCTCCGCCATGCACTCTGTGGTGACGCGAGTGTGCATCAAAGCCGGGAACCGGACGGTGCAATGGGAAACAGACCGGCGAAAAAATAGGCTCTGTCAACCTTATGTATGGATGAGAGAGGAACTGCTGAGCTGAATCGCTGTCGAACACCGGTCACGACAGACGGGGAACGAGCATGCGATCGCCTCAGTTCACAAAGTGGTTTGCCAAACTCCCTGCGCTGAATGTCCCCCAGCGCCTCAAGACACTCGCGGCCCTGCAACCGGCCGCCGGGCTCGAGCAGGTGATCTCGCTCATCATCGAGATCGGCGCCACCGCCCGGCGCTGCCCGGGTTGCGCCTGTGATCGATACCACCGGCATGGCCAGGCCAACGGCCTGCAGCGCTACCGCTGCCGCGCCTGCGGCCGCACGTTCAACGACCTGAGCGGTACACCGCTGGCGCGGCTGCGGTTGCGCGATAAATGGCTGGATTACCTGGGCGCCATGCTCGAATCGAAGTCGGTGCGGGCAAGCGCCCGCCAGGTCGGGGTGCACCGCAACACCGCCTTTCGCTGGCGCCATCGCTTCCTGCAGCGGCCCCGGGACGACCAGCCCCGGCAGCTCAGCGGCATTGTCGAAGCCGATGAAATGTTCTTGCTGGAATCGCAAAAGGGCTCGCGCAAGCTGGACCGGCCGGCGCGCAAACGCGGCGGCAAGGCGGGCAGGCGAGGCATTTCACGCGAGCTCGACTGCATATTGGTGGCAAGAGACCGTAGCGGACAGACCGTCGACGCTGTAACGGGCTGCGGCGCGCTGACGGCGCCGCAACTGGAGCGTCACCTGCTACCCAGGCTGGATCGGCAAGTGCTCCTGGTAAGCGACGCGCATGCGGCGTACCGCAGCTTCGCCCGCAAGCACGGCATCGCGCACGAGGCCGTCAACCTGCGCGCCGGCGTGCGGGTGCGCCGGGGCGCTGCCGGCGCCATCCACGTGCAGAACGTGAATGGCTATCACCAGCGATTCCGGCAATGGTTGAGCCGGTTTCGTGGGGTGGCCTCGCGTTACCTGCCCAACTACCTGGGCTGGCGCCGCGCGCTCGATGGCGACCGGGTGAGTACCGCGCAGCAATTGCTGCGCATTGCGATCGGGGTCATCAACAGTTAGCGCTGACAGCGCCAAAAAAATACCCGCCGAAGCGGGTATCCGTGGGAGACAAGTCCTGGCGGCTTATACGCCGACCATCGACACCGCCTTGGTGTTCAGATAGGACTCCAGCGCCTCCGGACCGCCTTCCGAACCATAGCCCGAATCCTTGATGCCGCCAAACGGCAGTTCCGCGCTCGGGGTGGCCGGCTGGTTAATCCACAGCATGCCGACTTCCACGCGGTTCATCAGGAGGTGGGCGTTCTTGATCGAGCGGGTGAAGGCATAGCCGGCCAGGCCGTACGGCAGGCGGTTGGCTTCCGCGATGGCGTCGTCCAGGCTGTCGAAGCCGCGGATCGCCGCCACCGGACCGAAGGGCTCGTCGTTGAACACGCTCGCGCCCAGGGGCACGTCGGCCAGCACGGTCGGCGCGAAGAAGTTGCCGGCCTCGCCGACGCGCTGCCCGCCGGTCGCCAGCACGGCGCCCTTGGCCTGCGCATCCTCGACCACCTTGGCCATTGCCGTCAGGCGGCGCGCGTTGGCCAGCGGGCCGAGGGTGGTCCCCTCCGCCAGGCCGTCGCCCAGCTTCAGGCCCTCGGCATGCTTGACCAGGGCGCGGGTGAACTCGTCCTTGATCGCGTTGTGCACCAGGAAGCGGGTCGGCGAAATGCACACCTGTCCCGCATTGCGGAACTTGGCGGCGCCGGCAGCCTTTACCGCCAGTGCCACGTCGGCGTCCTCGGCGATGATCACCGGGGCGTGGCCGCCCAGCTCCATCGTCGCGCGCTTCATGTGGGCGCCGGCCAGGCTGGCCAGCTGCTTGCCGACCGGGGTCGAGCCGGTGAAGGTGACCTTGCGGATGACCGGGTGCGGGATCAGGTAGCCGGAGATCTCGGCCGGGTCGCCGAACACCAGGCCCACCACGCCCGGCGGCACGCCGGCGTCGACGAAGCACTGCAGCAGAGCCGCGGGCGAAGCCGGGGTTTCTTCCGGCGCCTTGACCAGGAACGAGCAGCCGGTGGTCAGGGCGGCGGCCAGCTTGCGGACGATCTGGTTGATCGGGAAGTTCCACGGCGTGAAGGCGGCGACCGGACCGACCGGCTCCTTCAGCACCAGCTGCTGGGCCTGCGGATTACGGGCCGGGACGATGCGGCCGTAGACGCGCATGCCTTCCGCCGCGAACCAGTCGATGATCTCGGCGCCGGCCAGCGCTTCCATCTTCGCTTCGGCCAGCGGCTTGCCCTGCTCCTGGGTCAGCAGGCGCGCGATGTCGCCTGCGCGCTCGCGCAGCAGGTTGGCGGCGCGGCGCATGGTGGCGGCGCGCTCGGCAGCGGGAACGAAGCGCCAGGCTTCGAAACCTTGCTGGGCAGCAGCCAGGGCGCGGTCCAGGTCGGCGATGCTGGCGTGGGCAACCTTGCCGATCGGCTGTCCGGTGGCCGGGTTCAGCACCGGAATCGTCTTGCCGCCTTGGGCGTCCTGCCATTCGTTGGCGATGAGGAGTCGGGTGTCGGGATAGCTGGAAGTCGTCATGGGGCCTCGGTTCCTGTATTGAGTGGATCGCAAACCATGATGATAACCCGAGTGGGTGCGCCCTGCAGGGCGCATGGCCTGGTACGAAGCAGCCCCTTCGCCCCGATGGGCCTCCGTCCAGCGGAATTGCCCTTAGGCCATGCGCCTCGCCTCGGCCACTGCCTCGCGCGGCACATGCGAGAATGCTGCCCAGTCGAGCACGCATTACCATGACAGGATGAGCCAATGAACGACCTCAGGAGACGCACGATGACGCAGCTTGCCGCCGGCCTGCTACTTGCCGCCACCGGACCCCAGCCCGCCTACGCCGCCGGCCCGCTGCTACTGCCCTTGTGGCCGGAAGGCGTCCCAGGCGCGAAGCCGGAACTCGGCCCCAACCGCGTCGACGGCGACGGGCGCACCACCAACATCACCGAGCCGGGCCTGGCCGTGTACCCGGCGGCGGTCGACCGGGCCAACGGGACCGCGGTGCTCATCTGCCCCGGCGGGGGCTACGTGCGCCAGTCCACGCGGCGCGAAGGGGAGCAGTATGCGCAGTGGCTCGGCACGCTCGGCATCGCCAGCTTCGTACTGACCTACCGCCAGGTGGAATTCGGGCACCCGGCGCCGCTGCGCGACGTGCTGCGCGCGCTACGCCTGGTGCGCGCGCAGGCGGCGCGCTTCGGCGTCCGGCCGGACCGCATCGGCGTCATGGGCAGCTCGGCCGGCGGACACCTGGCGGCCTGCGCCGGCACCCTGTTCGACCATCCACTCGGACGCACCGGCGCCCCCCTCGATGCGGTCAGCGCGCGGCCGGATTTCCTGATGCTGCTGTACCCGGTGATCGCGATGGAAGGGCCGGCGCTGCCCGCCGGTTCGCGCAAGGCCTTGCTGGGCGCAGCCCCGGGCGCGGCGGACCTGCACCTCATGTCGCCGGAGCGGCAGGTGAGCGCGCAGACGCCGCCCACCCTGCTGATCCACACACAGGCCGACGCCTCGGTGCCGGTGGAAAACAGCATCCTGTTCTACCAGGCGCTCACGCGCGCGCGCGTGCCGGCCGAGATGGTCCTGTTCGAGCATGGCGCCCATGGCATGGGCATGCGCGACGGACTGGGAACGGCGTCGCGCTGGCCGCAGCGCGCCGAGGAATGGCTGCGCGGACGCGGCCTGCTCGACCGTGCCCCGCAAGCTTGAGCGGCGAGTGTTGCGCGCACGCTTGCGGGCGCGGCCTCATGGCCGGCGTTGCTAGAATGGCGCAACCACTCGCTTCGTACAGGGCCACCGATGTTCAATCCGACCGACCATCCGCACCGCCGCTACAACCCGCTCATGGGTGACTGGGTCCTGGTGTCGCCGCACCGGGCAAAACGGCCATGGCAGGGCCAGCAGGAAGCCGTCGACCGCGCGCCCAGGCCGGCCCACGACCCAAGCTGCTACCTGTGCGCGGGCAACACCCGCGTGAACGGCGAACAGAACCCGCACTACACCGGCACCTATGTGTTCACGAACGATTTCGCGGCCCTGATGGCCGACACGCCCGATGCGGATCCGGGCGCCGACCCGCTGTTCCAGTCCATGAGCGCGCGCGGCACGAGCCGCGTCATCTGCTTCTCGCCCGACCACGGCAAGTCGCTGCCGCTGCTCGACCTGCCGGCCATCGAAGGTGTGGTCGACACCTGGTGCGCCCAGTGCGAGGAACTCGGCGCCAGCCACCGCTGGGTGCAGGTGTTCGAGAACAAGGGCGCGGTGATGGGCTGCTCGAATCCTCACCCGCACGGCCAGATCTGGGCCACCAGCTTCCTGCCCGACCTGCCGGCAACCGAAGACCGCCAGCAGCGCGACTACCTCGCCCAGCACGGCAGACCGCTCCTGCTCGACTACGCCGAGCGCGAGTCGGACAGCGAACGCGTGGTGGTGCAGACCGACTACTGGCTGGCCGTGGTTCCCTACTGGGCCAGCTGGCCCTTCGAGATCCTGCTGCTGCCGCGTTTCCCGGTACGCCGCCTCGAAGACCTCGACCGGGCGCAGCGCGCCGACCTGGCCCAGGCCCTGCAGCGCCTGACGATCCGCTACGACAACCTGTTCCAGACCTCCTTCCCCTATTCGATGGGCTGGCACGGCGCGCCCTACTCGCAGGACGACACCGCCCACTGGCAGCTGCATGCACATTTCTATCCGCCGCTGCTGCGCTCGGCATCGGTACGCAAGTTCATGGTCGGCTTCGAGATGCTGGCCGAAACCCAGCGCGACCTGACGCCGGAGCAGGCGGCCGCCCAGCTGCGCGCGCAATCCGACGTGCACTACCTGCAGGCGCAGGCTGCTTCCTGATCGACGCGACCGGCGCGGTCAAGGTGGCCGACAAGGCCAACGTCCACCGGCTGATCGGCATCGACAAGGCCGCTGCGGCCGGCGGCCGGCGGAACTGGGAAAGCTACCTGGCGACCCACACCCGGGCCGAGCTGATCGCCAGCTGGCTGCAGGCCGACGGCGTGGCGAACGCACAGTTCGCCGGCAGCGGCCTGTGGCTGGTGTAGCGCCGCGCCGCTAGGCTTGACGGGAGGCGCGCCAGCGCAGCTGCAGGCTGGCGGCGTTCTCTTCCTCCACCTCGAATCCGAGCCCGGCGTACAACAGGCGCGCGCCGGTGTTGTGCGTGCGTACCGCCAGGCTCAGGTCGCGCCCGTCACGCGCGCCCGCATCCTGCAGGCGGCGCAGCGCCTCTCCAGCGACCCCGCGACGGCGCGCCGACGGCATCACGGCGATATCGACCACATGCAGGGCTTCCCCTACCTCGGCCGTCACCAGCCGCCCCACCGCAACGCCGTCCAGCTCCAGCACCTGGTACAGCGCCTCGGGATAGCGCCTGCCGTAGTCGGCGGCCTGCATCTGCTGCTGCATGGCGACCAGCGCGTCGATGTAACGCGGGTCCGCGAGCAGGCCCAGCAAGTCGTCGCGGGTCGATCGGTACAGCTCGACGAAAAAGTCCTGGTCGGCCGGGACCGCGGGACGGATGTGCAGTGGCGAGGCTGGCATGCGCGCCACTTCAGCCGAGCGCCAGCACGTGGTGGGGCAAGCCCGGCGTGTCGCTGCGGAAGGCGAACAGTCCGCCTGCCAGCGCCTGTTGCGCGCGCTGCGCCGCCGACATTCCCTTCCACGCGGTGGTGACGTAGACGGTGCGCAGGTCTTCTCCGCCGAAGGCCAGCTTGGTGATGTTCGGGCATGGGAAGCGCACGCTGCCCACCAGCCGGCCCTCCGCCGTATAGCGCTCGATGCGGCCGGCGCCGAACAGTGCGATCCACAGGTGGCCTTCGCGATCGACCGCCATGCCGTCCGGGCGGCTGCCTTCCGCGAGCTCGAGGAAGAGGCGCTTGCCGGACAGGCTGCCGTCCGGTCCCAGGTCGAAGGCGTACACGCGGCGCAGCGGCGTATCGTTGTGGTACAGGGTGTTGCCGTCCGGGCTGATGGCGGGGCCGTTGGTGATGCGATAGCCGTCGTCGGCGCGCGCCAGCGCGCCGTCCCGGCCGAGGCGGTACAGTGCCCCGCTTACCCCCGTCTCGCCGTTATCCATCGAGCCGAACCACAGGTTGCCGCCGCCATCCACATGGCCGTCGTTGAAGCGGTTGCCCGGCAAGTCTTCCTCGACCTTGCGCAGGGACGCAAAGGCGCCGCTGTCTTCATCGAAGCGGTACAGGCCGTCTTCCAGCGCGCACACCAGGCCGCCGTTCGAGGCCGGCACCACGAAACCGGGCTGGCCGGGCGCATCCCAGCTGCGGCGATCGCTGCCGTCTTCGGCGCAGCGGTGGATGCGGCGCCCCTTGATGTCGACGAAGTACACCGAGCGCGAAGCGGCATGCCAGAGCGCACCTTCGCCCAGGTGGGCGCCGACGTCCCAGATGCACACGGGTTCCATCAGGGGTAGGGTCGAAGGGAGGATACTGGCCATGTTTTCCTTTGCTGGTAGTGGTGTCTGGACGCTGAGGGCAGATTCTACCGTCGATGTGACGCAAGTGGGCAGGCGGTCCAGCCCGGCCAGTATGTTCACCGCCTGCCCTCACCCTCGGCTGAAATCCCGCAAGACCTCGCGCGCCGCGTTGTGTCCGGGCGCACCGGTGACGCCGCCGCCCGGATGGGTACCTGCGCCGCAGGTATACAGGCCGGCGATCGGGCCGCGGTAGTCCGCGTAGCCCAGCATCGGACGCGCCGCGAACAACTGGTCGAGACCCAGCGCACCGTGGAAGATATCGCCGCCGACCAGTCCGAAAGTGCGCTCCAGGTCGAGCGGGGTCAGGATTTGCCGGCCCAGCACCGACCGACGGAAATTGGGGGCATGGCGGTCCACGGTCTCGGTCATGAGGTCGGCGACGCGCTCGCGGTGCAGGTCCCAGCTCGACCCGTCCGGCAGTTGCGGCGCCACGTGCTGGCAGAACAGGCTGGCCACGTGCTGTCCGGGCGGCGCCAGCGTCGGATCGAGCGTGGATGGAATCAGCATCTCGACGATCGGCTCGCGCGACCACCCCATGCTGCGGGCATCGATCCAGGCGCGCTCCATGTACTGCAGGCTGGGCGCGATGATGATGCCGCTGGCGTGGTGTTCGGCCAACTCTTTGCCCGGCAGGCAGCGAAAGTCCGGCAGTTCCGACAGCGCCACGTTCATGCGGAAGCTGCCGGAGCCGCAGCGCCAGGCCTGCATGCGCCGCAGGAAGTCGCCCGGCAGCGCGCCCGGGTCGACCAGTTTCGTGTACAGCAGGCGCGGATTCAGGTTCGACACGAGCACGCGGGCGTCGATCCGTTCGCCCCCCGTCGTCACGACGCCGGTGGCGCGTCCTCCTTGCAGCAGCACCTCGTCGACGGCGCAGGCGGTGCGGATCTCGACCCCGAGCGCCCGCGCCGCGCCTGCCATCGCCTGGGTGATCGCGCCCATGCCGCCGATGGCATGGCCCCATGCGCCCTTCTTGCCATTGACCTCGCCGAACACGTGGTGCAGCAGCACATAGGCCGATCCGGGCGAATACGGGCTCGCATAATTGCCCACGATGCTGTCGAAGCCGAAGGCTGCCTTGATGGGCGCGCTCTCGAACCAGCCGTCCAGGTAGTCCCCGGCCGACTTGGTGAACAGGTCCAGCAGCTCGCGCTGGGTGGAAAGGGACAGCTTGCGCGCCCGGTTGCCGAGCCGGCCCGCCTTGATCAGTTCAGGCAGCGCGGCAAGCCAGCCGCCCTCCACCCGGTTGGGGGGCGTCTCGAGCACCAGCCCGCGCAGCAGGTCCGCTGCGCTGTCGAGAACGGCGGAATAGGCGTCGAGCCGCCCGGCGTCGCGCTGCGAGAAACGGGCGACTTCCCCGGCGGTACGCCCGGCGCCGACCTTCAGGTAGTTGTTCTCATCCAGCGGCAGGAAGTTGGACAGCGGCCGCTCGACGATGCGCAGGCCGTGCCTGGCCAGGTCCATGTCGCGGATGACCTTGGGATTGAGCAGCGAGACGGTGTAGGCCGCCACGGAGTTGCGAAAGCCCGGGTGGAATACCTCGGTCACTGCCGCGCCGCCGACCACCTCGCGCCGCTCGAGCACCGTGACCTTCAGCCCGGCGCGCGCCAGGTAGAAGGCGCACACCAGGCCATTGTGGCCGCCACCGATGATGACTGCGTCGCGCATCCGATTCCTCCTCGTTGAGAACAATCCGGCCAACGCATCCATTGTGGGCCAGCCACAAGGAAAATGCACCTGGCAGCACTGCGGGCCCGGGACCCGCGCAAACCCCGGTCCAAGGACCGCTAGCGCCGCAATTCCGACATGATGTTCTCGGCCATGAAATCGCACGGCGGCCGGCGCGACTTGGTGCTGCGGGCCAGTACCACCTCGAGCGCATCGGGTTCGGGCAGTCCTTGCGCCTGGCCGAGCTGGTGCAGGTGAGCGGGAACGGCGCAGCGCGCCAGCGGCGCGATCGCCAGGCCTGCCTCCACCATGCTGAGCAGGCCCATCAGGCTCGGGCTTTCATACGAGGTGCGGTAGGGTATTCCTGCCGCCTCCAGGCTGCGGATGGCGTTTTCGCGCGCCACGCTGCCGGGCAGGAACACGGCGATCGGCAAGGGCCGCTCGCGCCAGATCTCGTGCGCCCCGGGGGACGCAGCCCAGACCATCGGCTCGAAGCGCACGAACTCTCCCGACAGGCCTTTTACGCGCGTGGCGCAGGCCAGGTCCACCGAGCCGTCCCTGACCATGGGCGCGAGCGCCACGCTCGGCAGTCCCACCACCTGGATGTGCACCTTCGGATAGGTGGCCGAGAACTTCTTGAGGATGGGCGGCAGCAGCGAGGACGCGTAGTCGTCGGGCACGCCGAGCACCACCCGGCCGGTGACGTCGGGCCGGACCACCGCGGCCCAGGCTTCGGCGCGCAGGGCCAGCATGCGCCGCGCGTACGTCAGCAGGACTTCGCCGTCCTGGGTCGGCGTGACGCTGCGCGAGCGGCGCACGAAGAGCGGCTTGCCGAGCGCCGTCTCCAGGCTCTTGATCTGCATGCTGACGGCCGACTGCGAACGGTGGACCACTTCCGCCGCGCGGCTGATGTTGCCGGTGTCGGCCACCGCGACGATCATGGCCAGGACGTCCAGGTCGAGTGCTTTCATGTGTCTGCGATCTATCAGGGAATCGAATGGATTGCTTCAATATTATGCGATTTTCTTAATCATCGCCATCGTGCATAGTGGTGCAAAAGGAGGCCAGACATGAACGCACCGATCGATCCCCGACTCTTCGCCCTACCCGAGCTGCGCTTCGCCGATGTCCCCGGCGGCGCGCGCATCCCCTACGTGGCCTCCGGCGCCGGCGAAGCGCTGGTCTTCGTGCACGGCTCGCTGTGCGACTACCGCTACTGGACGCCGCAGACCGAGGCCCTGTCGCAACACTTCAACTGCGTCTCCCTCAGCCTGAGCCACTACTGGCCCGGCGACGCCGCGCAGGCGCCTGGGGCGTTCGGCTGGGAGCGGCACGTGGAGGAAGTGGCCGGTTTCATCGCGCAGCTGGGCGCCGGCCCGGTCCACCTGGTCGGGCACTCGCGCGGCGCCAGCCTTGCCTTCAGGCTCGCGCACGACTATCCGCAGCTCATCGACACGCTGACCCTGGCCGACCCCGCCGGTCCGCTGCAGCGCGGGCCCACCCCGCCCCCGGCGCTGGCGCCGCATGACGAGGTCCTGCGTGCGCGCGTCGCCGAACTCATCGGCCAGGGAGAACTCGACGCAGGCCTGGAACTGTTCGTCGACTCGGTCAGCATGCCCGGCATCTGGCGCAAGAGCCCGGCGAGCTTTCGCGCGATGGCGCTGGCGAACGCGGGCACGCTGCCGAAGCAGTTCCGCGACCCGCTGCCGGCCTATACCCCCGCCGCAGCGCGTGGCATCGCATGCCGAACCCTGCTCGTCGAAGGCGAGCGCAGCCCGCGCGCCTACCGCGACAATGTGGCAAGCCTGGCCGGATGGATCGGCCACGTGGACAAGCGCACCGTTGCCGGCGCCTCGCACGGGATGAACGTCACCCACGCGGCCGCCTTCAACCGGCTGCTCTCGGCCTTCGTGGGGAGGCCAGGCCGCTAGGGTCCCTGGCTGCGCATGCTATCCTCGCAAGCTATTTCCCTGGAGACTTGCGATGATGACGAAACCCGGTGTGGCCATGCTCGGACTGGCGTTGATGCTGCCTTGCGCCGCCCAGGACCGGCAGCAGCCGGACCCGAAGGACACGGAAGTGTGGGCGCCTGAGCCCTCGCGCGTCCTGCCCGGCGCTCCGGGCGCTGCACCTGGCGACGCCATCGTCCTGTTCGACGGCCGCGACCTGCGCGAGTGGGTGTCGGCGGCGTCCCCCGACAAGCCGGCCGGCTGGATCCTGGCGGACGGCGTGCTCACGGTGCGCGGCGGCAGCGGCGACATCCAGACCCGGCGCCTGTTCACGGACTTCCAGATGCACCTCGAGTGGCGCGTGCCGGCTGTGCTCAGCGGGCAAGGCCAGGCCAGGGGCAACAGCGGCGTGTTCCTCGCCGCGACCGGCCCCGGCAGCGGCTACGAAGTGCAGGTGCTCGACTGCCTTGCTAACCGGACCTATGCAAACGGCCAGGCGGCGAGCGTCTACAAGCAGCACATCCCGCTGGTGAACGCCTGCGCCGCGCCCGGCGCCTGGCAAAGCTATGACATCCTCTGGACGGCGCCGCGCTTCGCGCCGGACGGCGCCCTGCTATCGCCGGCCCACGTGACCGTGCTCCACAACGGCGTGCTGGTACAGCACCACGTGGCCCTCGCGGGTGAGACGGTGTATGCGGGCAAGCCGGCCTACCGCCAGCACGGTCCTGCGCCGATCAGGCTGCAGGACCATGGCGACGCGGTGAGCTTCCGGAACATCTGGGTCCGCCCGCTTCGCCCTTAGACGGCGATACCCGCGGCCCTGGCGCGCGCGCCGTGCAGCTTGCGGTAGCTGTCGATCAGGCGGTGGTGCCGGTCCAGGCCCTCCAGCCCCATGCTGGTGGGGGTCAGGCCAAAGAAGCGCACGCTGCCGTCCACCGAGCCGATCACCGCGTCCATGCGCGCGTCGCCGTACATGCGGCGGAAATTGTGCACGTAATCGCTTAGCTCCAGCTCGTCGTCCAGCACTGCTTCGAGCACCACGTTCATCGCCTGGTAGAACAGGCGGCGCTCGACGGTGTTGTCGTTGTACTGCAGGAAGGCGCCGACCAGTTCATGGGCTTCCTCGAGCCGCTGCAGGGCCAGGTTGATCAGCAGCCGCAGCTCGAGCACTGTCAGCTGTCCCCAGTCGGCGTTCTCGTCGAACTCGATGCCGATCAGGCTGGCGATGTCGGAGTACTCGTCCAGCTCGTTGTTTTCCAGGCGGTCGAGCAGCGCGGCCAGGCTGTCGTCGTCCAGGCGGTGCAGGTTCAGAATGTCTTCGCGGAACAGCAGGGCCTTGTTGGTATTGTCCCAGACCAGGTCTTCCACCGGATAGATTTCGGAGTAGCCCGGCACCAGGATGCGGCAGGCCGTCGCGCCGAGCTCGTCGTGCACCGCCATGTAGACCTCCTTGCCCATGTCTGCCAGGATGCCCAGCAGGGTCGCAGCTTCCTCGGCGTTCGCATGCTCTCCCGGCGCCGAAAAATCCCACTCGACGAAATCGTAGTCTGCCCTGGCACTGAAGAAGCGCCACGACACGACGCCGCTGGAATCGATGAAGTGCTCGACGAAGTTGTAGGGCTCGGTCACGGCTTCGCTGGCGAAGGTCGGCTGCGGCAGGTCGTTCAGGCCTTCGAAACTGCGGCCCTGCAGCAGTTCGGTCAGGCTGCGTTCCAGCGCCACCTCGAAGCTGGGGTGGGCGCCGAACGAGGCGAACACGCCGCCCGTGCGCGGGTTCATCAGGGTGACGCACATGACCGGGTAACTGCCGCCCAGCGACGCGTCCTTGACCAGCACCGGGAAGCCCTGCTCTTCCAGGCCCTTGATGCCGGCCACGATGCCCGGGTATTTCGCCAGCACCTCTTGCGGCACGTCCGGCAGGGCCAGCTCGCCTTCCAGGATTTCGCGCTTGACCGCCCGCTCGAAGATCTCGGACAGGCATTGCACCTGGGCTTCGGCCAGCGTATTGCCGGCGCTCATGCCATTACTGGCATACAGGTTCTCGATCAGATTGGACGGGAAATAGACCGTCTCGCCGTCCGATTGGCGTACGTAGGGGAAGGAGACGATGCCGCGCGCGGCATTGCCGGAATTGGTGTCCACCAAATGCGAGCCGCGCAATTCGCCATCGGGGTCGTAGATGCCGAGGCAGTAGTCGTCGAGGATGCCGCCCGGGAGCGCATCGTCCGGGCCCGGCTTGAACCAGCGCTCGTTCGGGTAATGGACGAAAGGCGCATTGGCGAACTCCTCGCCCCAGTACACGCCGGCGTAGAAATGGTTGCAGCTCAAACGTTCGATGTATTCGCCCAGGGCCGACGCCAGCGCGCTTTCCTTGCTCGCGCCTTTGCCGTTGGTGAAGCACATCGGCGAATGGGCATCGCGGATGTGCAGCGACCAGACGTTGGGCACGATGTTGCGCCACGACGCGATCTCGATCTTGACGCCCCAGCTGGCCAGCATCCTCGACATATTGGCGATGGTCTGCTCCAGCGGCAGGTCCTTGCCCGGGATGGTGGTGCGCGCGCCGGCGTCCGGCTGCAGGGTCAGGAGGGCCTGCGCATCGGCGTCCAGGTTGTCGACTTCCTCGATGACGAATTCCGGCCCCGCCTGCACCACCTTTTTCACGGTGCAGCGCTCGATCGAGCGGAGGATACCCTGGCGGTCTTTCTCGGAAATATCGGGCGGCAGTTCGACCTGGATCTTGAAGATCTGCTGATAGCGGTTTTCCGGGTCGACGATATTATTTTGCGACAGGCGGATGTTCTCGGTCGGAATATCGCGCGTATTGCAATACAGCTTCACGAAATATGCGGCGCACAAGGCCGACGAGGCCAGGAAGTAATCGAAGGGGCCGGGCGCCGAGCCGTCGCCCTTGTAGCGGATCGGCTGGTCGGCGATCACCGTGAAGTCGTCGAATTTCGCCTCCAGGCGTAGCTTGTCGAGAAAGTTGACCTTAATTTCCATGAAAAATCCTGAACCTGCGTGATTTAGGTGGCCGAATTCAAAATAGAAAGCCCTGCAGGGACAGGGCTCTATGTGAAACCACGATTAAATGTGCGTTGACGCCACTGCCGCGCCGCGACAGTGGCGGAGCCGTGTTGTCGAACGGGCGCGACGTGCGTCTTTCCGGCGCCCGGAGAACCAATTCCCCGCATGATACACCGCTGCACGGCCTGCCCGGCCAAAAGTCGCAGCTTCGGCAAGCCGCATCGGCGCACGCAGGGGCCAGACGATCTGCCGGTACGGCAAGCGTCCGGCTAGCTCAGCCGATGAGGCCGGCAACCGATCTGGTCAGCAGCGCGACCCCGGTGGCGATCAGTTTCGCGCCTGCCGCTGCGAGCACGACCAACAGCGCCAGCTGGACGATACGCAAGGCCAGTTCGTGGCCGCGGAAAGCGCGGCCGAAGCGCAAGGGACCGTGGAACCGGGCAGCCAGGCTCGGGGACGCCAGTCGAAGTTTCATGATTGTCTCCGCTAACTTGCTCTGTTGTATGGCCAGCATACGCTTCGGCTAGCCCGGCTGCAAATGCACGGCCCCCACGCGTGCGCCACCCCGCACTCAAGGCCTGGCCTTGGCCGGCATGAACGCCATCCTGAACGCATGCGGCCCTGGCGAGCCATGACCGGCTGCCCGCAGCACCCGATGCAGGTTCCCGGCCGTGCCATGCAGTGGCAAGTTCGGCAAGGTCCCATTGCTGTGCCATAATTTCCTACTACTAGAAAACAAACAGGAGATGAGAATGCGGTTTTCCGTGCGCGCGGCGATGCTGACGATGCTGTGCTGGTGCCTGCCGGCCACCGCCGCCGAGCCGTCCGCCGAGGGGCACGGCATGTCGCGCGGGGGCATCGACGTCAAGGGCTGGGCGACCACACGGGGCGGCGCCGGTGGCAGGATCGTCCGGGTGACGAACCTGAACGCCTCGGGTGAGGGCTCGTTTGCCGCCGCAGTGGGCGCGAGCGGCCCGCGCATCGTGGTGTTCGAGGTAGGCGGCGTGATCGACCTGCAGGGCGCCACCATCCGCATCAACCAGCCGCAGCTGACGATCGCCGGCCAGACCGCGCCCGATCCCGGCATCACCTTCATCCGCGGCGGCATCTCGCTTGCCACGCATGACGTGATCGTGCAGCACATCGCAGTGCGTCCCGGGGAATTCGGCCGGCCCAAGCGCAGCGGCTGGGAATCCGATGGCCTGTCCGCCAGTGGGGTGGACAATGTCATCGTCGACCATTGCAGCTTCAGCTGGGCCACGGATGAGAACCTGTCGGCATCCGGACCACGCTTCAAGGGTGCGACGGTGGAGGAATGGCGCCAGGGGACCTCGCGCCGCATCACCTTCAGCCACAACATCGTGGCCGAAGGGCTGCGCAATTCCACGCACTCGAAAGGCGAGCACTCCAAAGGCACGCTCATCCACGACAATGCCAGCCGGGTGCTCATCTACGGGAACCTGTACAACGCCAACCACGAACGCAATCCGCTCATCAAGGGTGGCGCCCACGTGGCCGTCGTAAACAACCTGATCCATGATTTCGGGGCCAGGGCGATCCACTACAACCTGATCGCGCACGAGTGGGGTGTCCAAGCGCCGCAGCCGGGCATCGTGACCCTGGTCGGCAATGTCGTGCGCGGCGGGCCGGACTCGCACCCGGGCGTACCGCTCTTCAGCCTGGGCGGTGCGGGCGATGTCGGCTTGTACCTGCGCGATAACGTGGCCGTCGACGCCAACGGCAAGCCCTTGCCGCAGACCGGCAGCTACACCGCCTCCGGCGCACGCATCGTCAAGGTCGAGCCGGCCTACCTGCCCGCGGGTCTCGAGCCGCTACCGGCGGCGCAGCTCGAAAACGCGATCTACACGAGCGCGGGCATGCGGCCCTGGGCGCGTGATCCGATCGACTTCAAGATCATTTCCGACGTGGCCGAAGGGCGTGGCAGGATCGTCGATTCAGAGGCGCAGTCGAGCGGCTACCCGGCTTACGCGCCGACCCGCCGCGCCTTCGATCCGGCCGCGTGGAACCTGGACGACATGTCGCCCCGCGCCGGATGGGAGTCGCTGTTCTTCAAGCAATAGCGGCGATCGGGCGCTCAGGCATGCCACCCGCCGGCGAGCGCGCCCGGGCCGAGCAGTTCGAAGCGGACGCTGGCTGGCCAGGACGCTTGCGGCCAGGGCCTTCCGCGCCCAAGGCAACCGGCAGCGTCAAGCCGCCGGTCTTCTCCCCGGTCATGCCGGCCGCTCTCCCCTCAGGCGGCGCTGCCAAAGTCCTGCTTCGCGGCCAGCACGCGTGCGAGCGCCGTCCCAGGGTCCAGACCCGCCATCATCTGGTTGATGATCTCCTGCTTGTCTTCCGGCGTCAGTTTTTCGCAGGCCGCGCGGTGCGAGCAGAAATACGCGTACCAGGCCACGTCGGCCGGCCGTTCCTTGCGCGGCTTGTAGCGTGGGGGCACCTTGGCGCGCATCGCCTGCACGTAGGCGGCCAGGTGCGAATCCGCTGCGCTCCAGTCGAAGCCGGCGACGGCGCGCCTGTCGGCTTCCCAATCGCCCCGATAGGCGGGCGCAGGCCGCAAACTCTCCCTGTTCGCCGCCAGGGATGCGAGGTTGGGATAGCCGTGCGCAGCGCAAAAGCCTTCCACGAACAGCAGCTTGGAGCCGATGCCCACCGGTACCGCGCGGGCGAGGACCTCGTCTTTCGGATGCAGGGAACGCGCCAGCGTGAGCAGGTCGCCATAGGTGATCGGCATCCCACGCAGGGAAGTCGCCTGGCGGGCCAGGGCCTCGACCAGGCGCACGCCTACCTCGATGTCGTTGAAAGTGAATGGAATCATGAAATGAGTTGGCGTCATGGAGGCGCAGGAAATGCACGCCCGCCGATGGCACGCTTGTCGACCTGTCAAACGAGACATCTTAGCAAATCCGCGAGCCTGCGATGCATGGCCGGACTTCCTGCAAGCCTTGGGAATGCACTGTTGCGATATGAATGGTCGTTGGCGTCGAGATTTTCGTGCCCGCCAAGAGTCAGCGTGGGTTAGTTACATTTTTTGAGGCGCCACCGGCGCCTTGATGCCGGGCTTGCTGACGCTCGCCAGCGTGGCGCACTCGCTCCCGCTCAACGCTTCGTCATGCGTGAGCCGGAACGCGCGACGCGTCCTGATTTAGCGAAGGTATGGTGGCGATACAGCGCCGGTCAGCTCGTTCGGCCGTGCTTCATCCTGTACATGCGCAGGTCTGCCGCGTCGATGAGTTCAGTCGCAATGCCGCTGACTTCGCGGCTCGTCGCGGCGCCGATACTGGTCGTCACCCGCAGCTCGTGCCCGTTCCAGGCGATGGGCTGCCGTATGGCCTCCTGCAGCTGGTCCGACAACCTCTGCAACCAATGCTCATGGGGAGAAAGCGAGACGAGCGCAACGACGAATTCGTCTCCACCGACCCGGCCAGCGAGATCGTTCGCACGGATGGTCTGGCGAATCCGCTCGGCGGTGCATTTCAGCACATGGTCGCCCGCGGTATGTCCGTGGGTATCGTTGACGGGCTTGAAGCCGTTCAGGTCCATGAACAGGACGGCAACCGTGTGCGCTCCCCCACCGTCCAGCAGCTCCTGCAACTGCCGGACGAAGCCGGCGCGGTTGCGCAGTCCCGTCAGCGAGTCATGGTCGGCGCGGTGGGCGTGCGCGCGCCGCGCTGCTTCTTCCAGCTGTAGTTCGCTCTGCAACTGGTTCTTCAACTGGAAGGCCTGGCGCGAGAAATGCTCGCGCGTGAGCATGGAAAATAATCCGATGACGTTGGCCGACACCAGAAAGAAGCCATTCACCATCAATGTCGCGCGCGACGCGGGATCGGCGGCCATCTGTTGGAAAGCGATCGCGCAGATGAAGTAGGATCCGACGATCACTCCACCGAGCGCCAATCCGCGCTTCCAGGACAAGTAGGTCCATGCGTAGAGCGCGGTCGACACCAGGATCAATCCGGCGTAATAGCTGCTCCAGGCAAGCTCGCTGCGGGACGAGAGCGCGATCAGCAGCACGATGCCTTCGGCCCAGACCAGGTAGACGGCGCTGACGATGACGATATAGTGGCGCGCAAACCACTGCGGGCGCCGCGCACAAACCCAGCTGACGCCCAGCGTCACGAACATCACCAGGCCGCGTACGAGCCAGGCCGCATGCAATTCCGCAGGCATCGCCCACATGTCCAGCACACCGAATCCACCATACAGGGCGACACACAGCAGGTTGGTTTGCCAGAAGACACGCCACTTCTCGGCTTGCAGGTCGGACTGGTAAGCGGACTCGACAGCGCTGTCAAAGCCCGCGGTCCCGTTTAGAGTCATGCGATATCGAAGAATCTCCGCGACCGGATATTTCATGCATCTCCTCAGCGATACGGGCTTGTAGAAATTATATGACAAGCCCCCTCCCCCCTGCCGCCCGCTACGAGGAGGGAAGCGCGCCACGTTCAGCGCAGCTTCCCCGGCACGCTGGCGCCGACTGCGGAGCCCCTTGGCCCGGTCCGGCGCGCCTTGTCGCATGGCTTATGGCGCTAGAGAAGATATTCCGTATCGCAATGACGATGACGTCCATACCGAGCCATTCGGATGGCCCAATGGCGAGGTGTTGCGCGCTGGTCAATTGGCCGCCATTGCGCATGATCTCCCGATTGACTGTCGAAAGGGGTCCTCCTTCCGTCCCGTCAGAAGGTAAAAAGCCGTCGATCATTCACCAGATGATCAACGGCTCTTCATTTTTCAGCTCAATCAGCTACCGAGTGAATCCCGGTCACTCCCACTCGATGGTCGCCGGCGGCTTCCCCGAAATGTCATACACGACGCGGTTCAGCCCGCGCACCTCGTTGATGATCCGGTTCGACACCTTGCCCAGCAGCGCATGCGGCAGGTGCGCCCACTGCGCCGTCATGAAGTCCAGCGTCTGCACCGCGCGCAGCGCCACCACGTACTCGTAGGTGCGGCCGTCGCCCATCACGCCCACCGACTTCACCGGCAGGAACACGGCGAAGGCCTGGCTGGTCGCCTCGTACCAGTTGGTCGGCGCCTTGCCCGGATCGATGCCGGCCACTGCCGGCAGTTCGAACGGCGTATTACGCAGCTCTTCGATGAAGATCGCATCCGCTTCGCGCAGCAGGTCCGCGTACTCCTTCTTCACCTCGCCCAGGATGCGCACGCCCAGGCCCGGACCCGGGAACGGGTGACGGTAAACCATGTCATGCGGCAGCCCCAGCGCCACGCCCAGCTTGCGCACCTCGTCCTTGAACAGCTCGCGCAGCGGCTCCAGCAGCTTCAGGTTCAGCGTCTCCGGCAGCCCGCCCACGTTGTGGTGGCTCTTGATGGTCTGGCCCTTCTTGCCCTTGCCGGCCGACTCGATCACGTCCGGGTAGATCGTGCCCTGCGCCAGCCACTTCGCATTGGTCAGCTTGCCCGCTTCCACCTGGAACACCTCGACGAACTCGCGGCCGATGATCTTGCGCTTCTGTTCCGGATCGGAGACCCCGGCCAGGTGGCCCATGAACTGGTCTTCGGCATCGATGCGCAGCACCTTGACGCCGAGGTTTTTCGAGAACATGTCCATCACCATCTTGCCCTCGTCCTTGCGCAGCAGGCCGTGGTCGACGAACACGCAGGTCAGCTGGTCGCCGATGGCGCGGTGGATCAGGGCCGCCGCCACGCTCGAGTCGACGCCGCCGGACAGGCCGAGGATCACCTCGTCGGTGCCGACCTGCTCGCGGATCTTCTGCACTGCTTCGCCGATATAGTCCGGCATGTTCCAGTCCGACTTGCAGCCGCAGATCTCGTGGACGAAGCGGCCGATGATGGCTTCGCCTTGCGTGGTGTGGGTGACCTCCGGGTGGAACTGCAGCGCGTAGAAGCGGCGCTCCTCGTCGGCCATCGCGGCGATCGGGCAGCTGTCGGTGGAGCCCATCAGCTTGAAGCCAGGCGGCATATCCAGCACCTTGTCGCCGTGGCTCATCCAGACGCGCAGCATGCCGTGGCCTTCGCCGGTGACGAAGTCATTGATGCCGTTCAGCAGCGCGGTATGGCCGCGCGCGCGCACCTCGGCGTAGCCGAACTCGCGCACCTTGCCGTTCTCGACCTTGCCGCCGAGCTGGGCGGCCATGGTCTGCATGCCGTAGCAAATGCCCAGCACCGGCACGCCGAGTTCGAACACGGCCTGCGGGGCGCGCGGCGAATCGCCCTCCAGGGTGGAGTTGTGGCTGCCCGACAGGATGATGCCGGCGGCGCCGTAGTTGCGCACGAATTCGCCGCTGACGTCGTAGGGGAAGACTTCTGAGAACACGCCGGCATCGCGCACGCGGCGCGCGATCAGCTGGGTAACCTGGGAACCGAAATCGAGGATGAGGATTTTGGAGTGCATGAAAGATATCGACGGTGATTAAAATCGGAACGTAGGGTGCACGGCTCTGCCGTGCGCGCGTTCGACTGACCCCTGCTCAGTAGTGAACCACGCTGGCTGGACGCGCGGTCGGCGGAGCCGACCACCCTACAAAAACGCGGCCTTCCGGCCGCGTTTCATTGGATACTTACTCGGAACGGTAGTTCGGCGCTTCCTTGGTGATCTGCACGTCGTGCACGTGCGATTCGCGCATGCCGGCCGAGGTGATCTCGACGAATTCGGCTTTCTCGCGCAGTTCTTCGATGGTGGAGCAGCCGCAGTAGCCCATCGACTGGCGTACGCCGCCGACCAGCTGGAAGATGATCGCCAGCACGCTGCCCTTGTAGGCGACGCGGCCTTCGATGCCTTCCGGGACGAACTTGTCGGCCTTGCTCGAGGCTTCCTGGAAGTAGCGGTCGGCCGAGCCTTCGGCCATCGCGCCCAGGCTGCCCATGCCGCGGTAGGACTTGTAGCTGCGGCCCTGGTACAGGATCACTTCGCCCGGCGCTTCCTCGGTGCCGGCGAACATGCTGCCCATCATGGCGGTGTGGGCGCCCGCTGCCAGCGCCTTCGAGATGTCGCCCGAGAAGCGGATGCCGCCGTCGGCGATGCAGGGCACGCCGGTGCCTTCCAGTTCCTTGGCCACGTTCGAGATCGCCGTGATCTGCGGCACGCCGACGCCGGCCACGATGCGGGTGGTGCAGATCGAGCCCGGGCCGATGCCGACCTTGACCGCGTCCGCACCGTGTTCAACCAGCGCGCGCGCCGCCGCCGCGGTGGCGATATTGCCGCCGATGACGTCCACGTGCGGGAAGCGTTCCTTGATCCACTTCACGCGGTCGAGGATGCCCTGCGAGTGGCCGTGCGCCGTGTCAACCACCAGCACGTCGACGCCGGCCGCCACCAGCAGCTCGATGCGCTCTTCGTCGCGCGCGCCCACGCCCACGGCCGCACCGACCAGCAGCTGGCCGCGCGAATCTTTCGAAGCCAGCGGGTGCTCGTGCGACTTCTGGATGTCCTTGACGGTGATCAGGCCGCGCAGTTCGAACTCGTCGTTCACGACCAGCACGCGCTCGAGGCGGTGCTTGTTCATCAGGCGCTTGGCTTCTTCGGTATTCGCGTCCTCGTTCACGTACACGAGTTTTTCGCGCGGCGTCATCTTGGCGCGCGCTTCCGCGTCCAGGTCTTCCTCGAAACGCAGGTCACGGTTGGTGATGATGCCGACCACCTGCTTGCCTTCGACCACCGGGAAACCGCTGATGCCGTGCTGTTGCGACAGCGCCAGCACTTCGCGGATCTTCATGGTGGGAGGAATGGTGATCGGGTCGCGCAGCACGCCCGCCTCGAAACGCTTCACGCGCGCTACTTCACGTGCCTGGTCGGCCGGCCTCAGGTTCTTGTGGATGATGCCGATGCCGCCTTCCTGCGCCATCGCGATCGCCAGGCGGGCCTCGGTCACGGTGTCCATCGCCGCGGACAGCAGCGGGATATTCAGCGTGATATTCCGGGTCAGTCTGGTGCGAAGGGAGGTGTCGGCCGGAAGAACATTCGAGTAGGCCGGGACGAGCAGCACGTCATCGAACGTGAGTGCTTTCTGGAGTAGACGCATAGCATTTTCCTATAGGCGCAAAAGTGAATTATACAGAATGTAGCTACAGCTGTCGCAGCCCTGCCTAAAAATTGGCCTGGTCCTCTCCCCTTCGGTTGACACCGCGAACAAAGCATGGCGAAATCGGATGGTTACCTTAGGGAATTCTTTATGCTGCGCTCTACCCCATTTCCGCGCCTCGTTGTTGCTGTCAGCCTAATCCTGGGCATGCCATTGGCGCAGGCCCAATACGCATGGATCGACGCGAAAGGCGTGCGTCATTTTTCCGACCGTGCACCGCCGCCTGGAACGCCACCACACAAGATCTTGAAATCGCCCGGTCGCGCGGTGGCGGCCCCGGCAGTATTACCGGCGCCCGTGGCCGAGCGTCCCACTGCTGGCCACCAAAACTTGCCAGAGCTGGCCGCGCGCGAACGAGCCTACCTCGAGCGCGTCAGGCAACGCGCCGAACAGGAAAAGAAGGAAGCTGCCGAAGCCCAGCGCCGCCGCGACCTGGCCGAGCACTGCGAACTGGCGCGCCAGATGAAGGCCCAGGCCGAGTCCGACGTACGGGTCACGAAGTTCAATGCCGCCGGCGAACGCGTGTTCGTGACGGACGAGGAAAAGGCCGCCGACGCCGCCCGCGCCAACCGGGCGCTGGCGCAATGCCCTTAAGAAGACGCCACGCCGGGCGCGCAGGCCACCTGGTTGCGCCCGCCGGCCTTGGCCGCATACAGGGCCGTGTCGGCGCGCGCCATCAGGCTGGCGAAACCTTCCCCATGCTCCAGCATCGCGACACCGATGCTGACGGTATACGACACCGCCGCTCCACCTGATTCTCCCTCGCGCGCCTGCGCCAAGGCGGCGCGCAGGCGTTCCGCCACCACCATCGTCGTCTGCTGGTCGGTATCCGGCAGCAGCACCGCGAATTCTTCCCCGCCGAGCCGGGCGCAATAATCGATCTTGCGGATGACTTCCTGGATGCGCTGGACCAGGTCGCGCAGGACCTGGTCGCCCACGCCGTGGCCGTAGGTGTCGTTGATGCGCTTGAAGTGGTCGGCGTCCACCAGCAGCAGTCCCAGCTTGCTGCGGTAGCGTTGCGCCCGCGCCAGCTCACGCTCGGCAGCGCCGAAGAAGGCGCGACGCGAGGCAGCGCCGGTGAGGTGGTCGTGGTCGGCCGCATGGGCGGTCTCGGCTATCAGGCGTGCATTCGACATCATCACCGCCCCCAGGGTGAGCGCAGGCAGGGCCAGCGTGCCGATCGCGAAAAACACCAGGTTCGCCAATGCCGGATCGGCCAGCCATCCTGGCGACCAGGCTTCTGTCCCATAGAGAGCGCCGCGGGCCGCGTGGCCGAGGCCCAGGGCAAGCCCCGCGATGCGCGTGAACGCGTAGGGATAACGCAGGCGTCCGGGCGCGGCGCGTGGCACGCTGGCACGGATGGCGAGGCAGTTCCCTGCATGGAAAACAGATACCGCAACGACGCGCAGCGGCAAGGACTCATGGACGTGATGGAAGACGACCACCCCTGCGAACGCTGCGAGCCCGCCGGCGGCCAGGGTACGCACCGGCACGGGCAAACCCAGGTGGCGCCGGAAACCGACCAGCATCAGGGCCGAGGTAGTCAAAAGCAGGGCGTTGGCAAACTCGATGGTCAGGAAGTCGGGCAGCACGCCGCGCGCTGAGAACAGCAGCAGCGCGACTACGGCGATCGCATTGGCCTGCCCCCATTCGCGGATGCCTTCCACCTTGCTGCCGGCGAGCGAGGTCAGGACAAGCAACATTACCACCGACATGGCGGTGGTGACCAACAGGAGACTCACGGTACTCAGCATGGAGGGCGGCAGGGAACGAACTGGGAACGGCCCCGTGCCGGGCCGATTGCGCACGCTGCCGGCCCTTGAGGCAAGGCAGTCCGTCTACCGAGCTCCGAGGTGAGCCATATCATACCAAGAGATGGGCAACAATTATTGCCTGGTCGCAATTTTACAACTGAGATTGTCAATCCGGCCGAGCGCGACTGCTCAGGCGGAGGGCGGCGCCTCTGCACCAAGCTTCTTCGCTGCGCGCTTGCGACGCGAATCCTTGGGATCGGCCACGAGCGGACGGTAGATCTCGATGCGGTCGCGCTCGCGCAGCACCGTGTCGAGCGTCTTTTTCCTGGCATGGATGCCGACCGGCTGGGTGCTCAGGTTGATGTCCGGATAGGCCGCGAGCACGCCGCTCATCTCGATGGCCTGGCCGATGGTGGTGCCCGGCGCCACCTTCATCGCGCGCAGGAACTCGTCGCGCGCGGTGGCGTAGCAGACAACTACCTGTACTTCTTCAACCATAGACCGCCTCGGCGCGCTTGCTGAAGGAGTCGACCATGGTGTTGGCGATCATGCCGAACACGGGGCCGATGATCTGTTCCAGGATGATGCTGGAGAACTCGTAGTGCAGCTCGAAGTCGATCTTGCAGGCGTCGGCGCGCAGCGCCTTGAACGTCCAGGTACCTTCCAGCACCTTGAACGGTCCATCGACCAGGTGCATCTTCATCTGGGTGGGGCGGTTGTTGTGGTTCGAGGTGGTAAAGCTCTGCTTCACACCATGGAAGTTGATCTGCAGGCTGGCCACCAGCCTGTCTTCGCTGCGCTCCAGTACTTTCACGCCGCCGCACCACGGAAGGAATTTCGGATAATCCTCGACCTTGGCGACGAGGTCGAACATCTGCTCGGTGCTATAGCCGAGAAAAACTGATTTGTGCACTACTGCCATTGGTCAACCGTTTGTTATGATGTTGGACGAGTTGCATTTTGCGCCATGGAGACTCCACCGGATCCCACCCTGGCGCCACAGCAGTAGTTTAACCGAGACGCGGATTTTCGCTATTTCATGAGTATTGTTGACAATAAAAAAGCTTTTTTCGATTACTTCATCGAGGACCGGTATGAGGCCGGCATCGTGCTCGAGGGGTGGGAGGTCAAGGCCATCCGCGAAGGCAAGGTACAGATCAAGGAAGCCTATGTCGTCGTGCGTAACGGGGAACTGTTCCTGTTCGGGGCACACATCAGCGCGCTGACCACGGCGTCCGCCTTCAGCCACCCGGAGGCACTGCGCACCCGCAAGCTGCTGCTGCACCGGGCCGAGGTCGACAAGCTGATCGGCAAGGTCGAGCGCGCCGGCTACACCCTGTTGCCGCTGAACCTGCACTTCAAGGGTGGCCGCGTGAAATGCGAGGTCGGACTGGCCAAGGGCAAGAAGCAGCACGACAAGCGGGCCACCGAGAAGGACCGCGACGCCAAGCGCGAAGTCGCCGCGGCGATGAAGACGCACCGCCGCTAGGCCTCGCGTCTTCTGTAGGGTGGTCGGCTTGCCGACCGCGCGCTCAACCAGCGCATGAGCAGTCGAAACGCATACCGGAGCTGAACGCGCGGCCGGCAGAGCCGGCCACCCTGCATCTCAGTTTCCTGGCATCGCAAAGCGCAAGCTGAGGCGCCACATCAGGAAACTCAGCACGCAGCCGATCGCGGCGCCGCATGCCAGCTTGAGCGCGCTGCCGAACAGCAGCGGCGCCACCAGGCCCGAGACCAGTGCAAACGACATCATCTGGATGAAGCCCACCATCGAGGCAGCCAGCCCGCGGTTGTGCGGGAACAAAGCCATGGCTGACAGCTGGATGCCCGGCATGGCCACGGCCAGGCCGAAGGTGAACACGGCCAGCGGCAGCACCGCCCAGGGCACGCTGGCCGGGAACAGCGCGTTGTAGCCGACGTTCAGGCTGGAGGCCAGCGCCATCACCCCGTAGCCGATCCACAGCAGGCGCCCGGGCGGCGCCTTGACGGCGCGCTTGCCGCCCCAGGCCGAGCCGATCACCATGCCGCCGATCAGCGGGATGAACATCCACGCGAAGGCCGTCTCCGGCAGGCCGAGGATCTCCATCACGAAGTTGGCGGCCGAGCCGATGTACAGCGACAGGCCGCCGAACACCAGGCCGAGCGACAGCGACAGCATCACGAACTGCGGATGGCGCAGCACCATCAGGTAGTTGCGCGCGATGGTCGCCGGATGGAAGACCTGGCGTTTCGCAGGCGGCAGGCTCTCCGGCAGCATGCGCGCTACCAGCAGGATCATCGCGGCGCCGAAGACGGCCAGGAACAGGAAGGTGGAGCGCCAGCCGAAGCTCACGTGCAGCCAGCCGCCCAGCACCGGCGCGATTGCCGGCGCCAGGCCGAACACCATCATGATGTGCGACATCATCTTCTGCGCCTGCGCGCCTTCGAAGCGGTCCTGCACGATGGCCTGGCCGATCACCGAGCCGGCGCCCGCCGCCACGCCCTGCACGGCGCGGAAGAACAGCAGCCAGCCGAAAGTCGGGGCCAGGGCCGCGCCCACCGACGATAGCGTGTACAGCAGCAGCGCTCCCAGGATCACGGGCCGGCGCCCGAAGGAATCCGACAGCGTCCCGTAGAACAGCATCATCAAGGCGAAGGTGAACAGGAACACGCTCAAGGTCTGCTGCACCGCCACCGGCCCGACCCCGAACTCGACGCCGATGGCCGGCATCGAGGGCAGGTAGGTGTCGATCGCGAGGGCCCCGATCATGCCGAGGCAGGCGAGGATGGTGGTGAGGAGTCGTTGCATGGCAGTGCCTTGGAGATGAAACCGGCACTGCGACAGGCAAGCGTCCGGGGGACGGGATTTTACTGGATTTCAACAATCTGGTCCGGTGGCCCGGTCAGACCGTAGGGTGGGCAGGTTTCCTGCCCACGCGTTCACATCACGCGTGGGCAGACGGATCGATGCTTCATCAGCTGGCTGGACGCGTGGGCGGGAGACCCGCCCACCCTACTTTGACCTTCAGCGCAGCGACATCCCGAAGCGCTCCGTGCGCGGCATCCAGTTGCCCTGGTAGTCGGCCGACACCAGGATGCGCTCGGCACGCCCGATCAGCAGGTGGCGCGGCACGAAGCCGATGACGCGCGAATCGGCGCTGTTGTCGCGATTGTCGCCCAACATGAGGTAGGCGTCCCGTGGCACGGTGACCGGGCCGAAATCGCGCATGACCAGGCGCTGCGGCAGTACCTGGATGCGGTGGCGCCGGCCGCCCACGGTTTCAATCATGCGCAGCGCATCCATGCGGCCCTCCGCGCTCGCTTCCTCTACCTGCTCCGCCAGCGACTACTGTGATTCGACGCCGTTGATGACGAGGCGCTCCTGCCGCATCTCGACCCGGTCGCCGGGCAGCGCCAGCACGCGCTTGATCAGGCGGGTGTCATCAAGCGGCGAGGCGAAGGTGACGACGTCGCCGCGGCGCGGCTCGCCGGTGCGGGCGATGACGACGTCGGTGAGCGGGATCTTGACGTTGTAGGCAAGCCGGTTGACGAACACGACATCGCCCTCGAGCAGGTTGGGCCGCATCGACCCTGACGGAATCGGGTTCCAGTCGGCCACCGCTGTGCGGAACACACCGAACAGCAGCATGAATAACAGGAAACCTTTGTTGGCCCGCACAAACGCTTTCATCGAACGACCCTCCTCTTGTTATGATGAGAACCTTATACGCGTCCGGGCTTTAGCGATGCTTAAACCTCAATACGCAGCGCGCGCCGCGGATGTAACAGCGTTGTCATATTCACCAACTACACTGCCTGCGCCGACACTACGACGCAGATCATGGATATGAAACACAAGGCCCTGGAATCCGAGGCCAGGAGCATTCCCGAAGGCGGCGCGTTCCTGAACCGGGAACTGTCGCTGCTCGAGTTCAACCGGCGCGTGCTGGCCCAGGCCGAGGACCCGACCGTACCACTGCTTGAGCGCCTGCGCTTCCTCACCATCGTGTCCGGCAACCTGGACGAATTCTTCGAGGTGCGCGTGGCCAGCCTGCTGGCCCAGCACCGCATGGAAGCCGGCCACAACGGCATTCCGCACGCGCTGGCCCACGACCTGGACCGCGCCAGCGTCGAATGCCACAAGCTGATCGAGCGCCAGTACAAGCTGTTCAACCACGAGATCCTGCCGCGCCTGGCGGAAAAAGGCATCCACATGCTGCGCCGGAGCGAGCGCAATGCGGCCCAGCGCGCCTGGGTCAAGCAGTTCTTCGACCGCGAGGTGCGGCCGCTGCTGACGCCCATCGGGCTCGACCCGGCCCACCCCTTCCCGCGCGTGGTCAACAAGAGCCTGAACTTCATCGTCGAACTGGCCGGCAAGGACGCCTTCGGCCGCGGCTCCGGCATCGCCATCATGAAGGCGCCGCGCGTGCTGCCGCGCGTGATCCGTTTGCCCAGCGAGCTGTCCGACAAGAAGGGCGAGTCCTATTGCCTGCTGTCCTCCGTCATCCAGGCCCACCTGGCCGACCTGTTTACCGGGCGCGAAGTGGTGTCGTATTCGCAGTTCCGGGTCACCCGCAACAGCGACCTGTGGGTCGACGAGGACGAGGTCAAGAACCTGCGCCAGGCCCTGCAGAGCGAACTGCACAGCCGCAACTACGGTTTCGCCGTGCGCCTCGAGGTGGGCCATGCCTGCCCGCCGCACCTGGCGAACTTCCTGCTGGACCAGTTCGACATCGACCGTTCGCGCCTGTTCGCGGTGGAAGGCCCGGTGAACCTCGGGCGCATGCTGGAGATCGCCAATACCCACGACAAGTCGGAGCTGAAGTTCAAGCCCTTCACGCCCGGTTTCCCGAGCAAGCTGGTCGGGCCCGACATCTTCGGCGTGCTGCGCAAGCAGGACATGCTGCTGCACCATCCCTTCGAATCTTTCCAGCCGGTGATCGACTTCATCCAGGCGGCGGCGAACGACCCCTGCGTGGCCGCGATCAAGCAGACCATCTACCGCGCCGGCATGAACTCGGACCTGATGGAAGCGCTCATCGCCGCCGCGCGGCGCGGCAAGGAAGTCACCGTCATCGTCGAACTGATGGCGCGCTTCGACGAGGAAGCCAACATCAACTGGGCCGAGCGCCTGGAACAGGCCGGCGCACAGGTGGTCTATGGCGTGGTGGGCCTGAAGACCCATGCCAAGCTGGCGCTGGTGCTGCGCCGCGAGGAAAAAGGGCTGCGCCGCTACGCCCACCTCGGTACCGGCAACTACAACTCGACCACCGCCAAGTTCTACACCGACTTCGGCCTGCTCACCTGCGACGACGAGCTGACGGCCGACGTCAACGAGGTCTTCATCCACCTCACCAGCCTGACGCGCCCGAAGCAGCTCACCAGCCTGTGGCTGGCCCCCTTCTCGCTGCAGAAGGAGATCGTGCGCGCCATTAAGGAAGAAGCGGCGATCGCGCGTGGCGGCAAGCCGGCGCGCATCATCGCGAAGATGAACTCGCTCACCGACGATTCCGTCATCCGTGCGCTGTACGATGCCTCGCAGGCGGGCGTGCGCGTCGATCTGATCGTGCGCGGCGCCTGTTCGCTGCGCCCCGGCGTACCGGGCCTGAGCGAGAACATCAAGGTGCGTTCGGTGGTCGGGCGCTTCCTCGAGCATTCGCGCATCTTCTACTTCCGCAACAACCTCAAGCACGACGTCTACCTGTCGAGCGCGGACTGGATGAACCGCAACCTGTACCGGCGGGTCGAGGTGGCCTTCCCGATCCGTTCGCCGGCGCTCAAGCGCCGCGTGCTGCGCGAGGGCCTGCATCCCTACCTGAAGGACAACGTCAACGCCTGGGAGCTGGGCAGCGACGGGCATTACCGCCGCAAAAAGACCCGTAACGGCCAGAAGGCCTTCAGCGCACAGCAAGACCTGATGGAATCGCTCGGCGCGAACCTGCATCCCGACAAGGAGAACGAGCATGGACCTGATCCTGTGGCGTCACGCCGAGGCTGAACCGCACGCCGCCGAGGGCGAGGTCGAGCTCGATCTGCGGCGCGCGCTGACGCCGAAGGGCAAGCGCCACGCCGCCCGCGTCGGCGCCTGGCTGCACCGCCAGCTGCCGGACGACGTGCGGGTGCTGAGCAGCCCGGCCAAGCGCTGCGTGCAGACGGTGGAAGCGCTGGGGCGCAACTACAAGCTGGTGCCGGCGCTGGCGCCGGATGCGAGCGCCGAGGCGATCATCGAGGCGGCAGGCTGGCCGGATCACCGCCAGCCGGCCCTGATCGTCGGCCACCAGCCCCTGCTCGGCCAGGTCGCCTCGATGCTGCTGTGCGGGGGCAAGCAGGACTGGCGCATCCGCAAGGCGGGGGTGTTCTGGATCACGCACAAGAGCAGCGATGGGATGCCCTATGTGAAGCTGGTGGTGGGGCCGGATTTCATCGGGCAGCTGCGGTAGGGTGGGCGGGTCTCCCGCCCACGCGTTCAAATTACGGTACTGCAGTCCGCGCGACATTCACATCGTAGCGATCACCGCGTGGGCGGGGAACCCGCCCACCCTACGTTATTCAGGCAGTCCTGGTCTGAAACGCAATCCCGATCTCTTCCCACGCGCCCTCTTCCTTCTGCAGCCACGGCCCCAGCGTCGGATGCTTCGCCAGCAGCCCTGCCGGCAGATCGAACTCGATGCGCGCCGCGTCCAGCCGCGTGCGCGGGCGGGCCTGCATGCGCAGGCCGAGGCCGGCCAGGTCGTCGTCGGCGCGGGCATGCATGAACACCACCGCCATGCGCAGCGCCAGCACCGCCTTGGCCACATCCGGGTCGCCCAGGGCCTCGCGGATCTTGCGCAGGTTGCCCTTCTGCCCCAGCACCAGGCAGCCCATCAGGCGCTGTTCGCGCGTGGTGAAGCCCGGCAGGTCGGCGTGTTCGACGATGTAGGCGCCATGCTTGTGGGCGCCCGTCATCGAGATCGCGAGTCCGACTTCATGCAGCATCGCGCTCCAGCACAGGTAGTGCTGCGCGTCCGACGGGTTGAGCTTTTCGTACAGGGTCGAGGCGATCTTCGCCGTGCGCAGCGCGCGCTGGCTGTCGATGCCGAAGCGGCGCATGCAGGCGCGGATGGCGGCGTCGCGGCGGTCGCGCCGGTTGGCGCGCAGTTCGAGGTCGGACAGCACGCCCAGTCGCAGGCCGGCATTGATGGCGCTGAGCCGGTTGACACCGAGTTCCTGCATCACGCCGATCAGCACCGTCAGGCCACCTACCATCACCGGCACGCGCTCCTTCTTGATGCCGGGCATGTTGAAAGCGTCGACGTGGCCCAGTTCGAGCAGGATGTCGCGCAGCGCATGCAGGCTGGCCTGCGACATGGTACCGTCGCCGATGCTGTTCCTGCCGATGACTTCGTTAATGGCGCGCATGGTGCCCGAGGACCCGTAGGCGGCGTCCCAGCCCTGCGCCTTGTACAGGTCGGCCGCGTCCTCGAACCGGGAGCGCGCCTCGGTGACGGCGGCATCGAAAGCCTGCGGCGTGATGCGGCCATCGGCAAAGAAGGCGGCCGTCTGCGGATGGGTGCCGATGCCGAAGGATTCGACCAGGTTGATGTCCGGCCCGATGGCGGCGATGACCTCGGTGGAGCCGCCGCCGATGTCCACCACGATGCGGCGCTCGCCGGGGTTGTCGATGGCGCGCGCCACGCCCATGTAGATCAGGCGCCCTTCCTCCTCGCCCGAGATGACCTCCACGGGATAGCCGATCGCCGCTTCCAGCCGCGGCAGCAGCTGCTCGGCATTGCGCGCCACGCGCAGGGTGTTGGTGGCGACCACCCGCACGGCGTCTAGCGTGTATTCGTCCAGGATGGCACGGAAGTCTCGCAGGGTGCGCACCGCGCCATCCATGGCGGCCTCGGTGAGCATGTTGTCGCGGTCCAGGCCCGCGGCCAGGCGGATCGGGTCGCGCGCGGTGCGCACGATGTGCATGCGCCCGCCCGCCGGTTCGCCGATGTGAAGCCGGAAGCTGTTGGACCCCAGGTCCACTGCTGCAAACATACGCGCTCTCTCGCTTGGATAGCCGGCGGGTCCGCCAACCGGACTGCCGTGTTGGCGAAGTATACAGCGTCGGAGCCCGCTTTGGAGCGCGCCGGGCGGCGCTAGCGTCGCACGGGCGGCCGGCGCAGGGCGTACCAGGCGCCCGCCGCCACCGGCGCACCCAGGGTCAGGGCGGACACCAGGTCCCAGGCGCCGTCGCCCAGCAGGGCCGCCACCAGGCCGATGGCGGTGAGGATGGCCAGCAGGACCGGCATCGCCCAGATCTGCGCGCGGCTGCGGATCATGGCGCCTCCGTGCCGCGGGCCAGGGCCGGCGCGTCGTGCACCGTGGCCCTGGGCTGCTGCGCCGTCGCCGACTTGCGGCTGCGCTTGAGCCACAGGTAGAGGCCGCTGCCGAGGATGATGATGGCGCCGATGTCGAGCAGCGCCCACAGCAGCTTCATGGCCTGGCCGCCGTAGTCGCCGAAATGCAGCGGCTGAGACAGCAGCAGCGCGGTGAGGTACCAGGGCAGTTCGCGGCGGTCGGTGATCTCGCCGGTGGCGGCGTCGATCAGCACGGGCTTGTACAGGCGCGAGCTGAAGGCTTCGTCGCCGCGCATGAAGATGCCGTAATGGTACGGACTGCTGAAGGGCGTGCCCGGGAAGGCCACGAAGGCGACCTTCATGCCCGGCTCCGCGGCTTCCGCGCGCAGGATGGCGTCGTGGATGGAAGACATCTTCGTCACCGCCGGCTGGCCCCGCTGTTGCGACTGATAGGGTTTCAGCATGACTGCCAGCTCGTTGTTCTGCCAGTACTTCAGCAGCAGGTCGGCCCAGGTATTGACCATGCCGGTGGCGCCCACCACCAGCACCCACACCATGGTCACAATCCCGAGCAGGTTGTGCAGGTCGAGCCACTTGATGACGCGGCTGCGCTCGCGGCGCACCTCGCCGAAGTCGAGCTTGCGCATGAAGGGCGCGTACAGCACCACCCCGCTCACGACCGCAACGATCAGCAGCAGCCCCATGAAGCCGAGGAAGAGCTTGCCGTACAGGCCCGCGAACAGGTCGACGTGCAGGCGGAACATGGTGGACATGAAGGCGCCGCCTTCGAAGGCCGGCTCGGTGATCACCCTGGTGGTGCGGGCGTCGACGGCGATCGGCTTGTAGTGCTCGTCGTTCGGATGGTCGCCCAGGGTGACGTTCCAGATGGCCGGCTCGTCGATCTCCTGCGACATGTACATCGCAATCTTGTTGGGATACAGCTCCCTGGCCGAGGTCAGCACGGCATCGATGTTGCCGCGCTGCGCAGTGTCCACGCCGGCCGGCAGGGCCGGCGCCTCGACGTCGGTGCCGAGCAGGTGGCCGATCTCATGGTGGTAGATCAGCGGCAGGCCCGTCAGGCACAGCAGCAGCATGAAGACGGTGCAGACCAGGCTGCTCCATTTGTGGATCCAACCCCAGCGGCGGAGCTTATTCGGTGACATAAGTGGGTGACATGGGCGTCGCAATCGTAAAGTCCATCAAATAATAATCGTTCTCATTTACAAGCGCAAGGTGGAACGATAGAATGACAATCATTCTCAATAAGAAGATAGAACTTTCCAGATGAAACTGCTTCGCCTCACCCCGATCGCCTTCGCGGCCGCAGCCTTTGCCGCACAAGCCCAGGACGCCGCTCCCTCCGAACCCGTTGCCACCGTCGTCGTCAGCGCGTCCGCCGACGCCTCGGCCCAGGGCCTGCCCGCCGCCTACGCGGGCGGCCAGGTCGCCCGCGGCGGCCGCCTCGGCCTGCTGGGCAACGTGGACATCATGGATACCCCGTTCAATACCATGAACTACACCCAGGCCCTGATCCAGGACCAGCAGGCGCGCAGCGTGGCGGACGTGGTGCAGAACGACCCGTCGGTGCGTGTGGCGCGCGGATTCGGCAACTACCAGGAGCTGTACATGATCCGCGGCTTTGCCGCCAACTCGGACGACCTGTCCTACAACGGCCTGTACGGCATGCTGCCGCGCCAGTTCGTGGCCTCCGAGCTGCTCGAGCGGGTGGAAGTGCTGCGCGGTGCGAACAGCTTCGTCAACGGCGCCGCGCCCGGCGGCGGCGGCATCGGCGGCGCCATCAACCTGCTGCCCAAGCGCGCGCCGAACGCTCCCCTCACCCAGGTCACCGTGGGCGTCGAGACCGGCGGCCAGGGCTATGCGGCGCTTGACGCCGCGCGCCGCTTCGGCGACGAAGGCCGTCTCGGCGTGCGCGTCAACGCCGTGCGCCGCGACGGCGACACCGCGGTGGACCGCGAAAGCCGCGAGCTGAGCATGTACTCGGTCGGCGTGGACTACCGCGGCCGCGGGGTCCGCCTGTCGGGCGACGTCGGCCACCAGGACCACCAGCTGCGCGGCGCGCGCCCGAGCGTGACGGTGGCGGCCGGCGTGCCGATCGTCGCGGCGCCCGACAGCAGCAGCAACTACGCCCAGCCCTGGACCTTCTCCGGCGCACGCGACACCTTCGGCACGCTGCGCGCGGAAGCCGACCTGCCCGGCGGCGCCGTGGCCTGGGCCGCGCTCGGCGTGCGCGCGGGCGACGAATCCAACGTGATCTCCTCGCCCACCGTCAATGCGCCGGACGGCGGCGCCACCATGACGCGCTTCGACAACGAGCGCGAGGACGAGGTGCGCACCGGCGAAGCGGGCGTGCGCACGCAGCTGCGCACCGGCGCCGTGTCGCACAAGCTGAGCGCATCGGTCTCGGGCTACCATGTCGAGTCGAGGAACGCCTACGCCATGAGCGACTTCGCCGGCTTCCCCTCGAATATCTACCGCCCGCGCGACGCCGCCGCGCCCTCGAACGCCTTCTTCACCGGCGGCGACCTGCGCAATCCGCGGCTCACGCAGAAATCGATCCTGTCGAGCGTCGCGCTGGCCGATACGCTCGGCTTCCTGGACGAGCGCCTGCTGCTCACGCTCGGCGTTCGCCACCAGAAGATCAAGGACGTCGGCTACGACTACAACACGGGCGCGCCGGGCGCGCTCTACGACGCCAGCGAAGTGACGCCGGTGGCCGGCATCGTGTACAAGCCTGCCAAGGGCCTGTCGGTGTATGCCAACTACAGCGAAGCCCTGCAGAAGGGGCCGGTGGCGTTCGGCACCGACATCGTCAACCAGGGCGAGGTGTTCGCGCCCTTCGTCTCGCGCCAGAAGGAAATCGGCGTCAAGTACGACACCGGCCGCCTGGGCATGTCGGCAGCCGTGTTCAGCACCGCGCAACCGAGCGCCTTCGTCCAGGACCGCCGCTTCGGCGTGTTCGGCGAGCAGCGTAACCGCGGCCTCGAGCTGAGCGTGTTCGGCCAGCCTGCGCGCGGCCTGCGCCTGCTGGGCGGGCTCACGCTGCTCGATGCGGAGCAGCGCCGCACTGCCGGCGGCCTCAACGAAGGCAAGGATGCGATCGGCGTGCCGGGCGCGCAGCTGAACCTGGGCGCCGAGTGGGAAGTGCCGGGCGTGCAGGGCTTGTCGCTGAATGCGCGCGCCCTGCATACCTCGAGCCAGTATGCGGATGCGGCCAATACGCAGGAGCTGCCCTCGTGGTCGCGGCTGGACATCGGGGCGAACTACGCCACCCGCTTCATGGACCGCGAGCTGACGCTGCGGGCGCGCATCGACAATCTCACGGACCGGAACTACTGGGCCTCGGCCGGCGGCTATCCGGGCTTCGGCTACCTGGTGCAGGGGGCGCCGCGCAGCGTGGTGGTGTCGGCGACGGTGGATTTCTGATCTGACCTGTTCGGCGCTTCGCGGCGGGGTCATGCGCGCCACTGGCGCCCATGGCTCCCGGCGCAGGCCCAATTAGCCCTGCATCGCCGTCAGACACGTTTCCTCAGGGCCGCGGCCGCACATCCTTCTTCAAGGCCTTCAGCGCCATCCTCTCCACCATCCCGGGCGCCAGCAGCTTGATGAAGCGTCCCAACTTGCCCTTGGCCGTCATCACCACCTCCCGCTTGCGCGCATCCATGCCGGCGATGATCAGGCGCGCGCATTTCTCCACGCTCATCGCGCCGGTCTCGTCCAGCGCGCTGGCGCCCATCGCCTCGCCCTGGGCATTGAAGCCGCGATAGCGGATCCGGGTGGCCACCACGCCCGGATAGGCGGTCGTGACCGACACGCCATGGCCCTTCACTTCCGCGCGCAGCGCCTCGAAGAAACCGGTCATTGCGAACTTGGTCGCGCAGTAGGCGGTCCGTCCCGGCACCCCGACCAGGCCGGCCAGCGAGGACACGGCGACGATCCTGCCTTGCGAGGCCTTCAGCGCCGGGAGCGCGGCCTGGGTGCACCATACGCTGCCCCACAGGTTCACGCGCATCAGCTCCTCGTACCAGGACAGGTCCTCGACTTCCTCGAACAGCGCATGCGCCGAGCGGCCGGCGTTGTTGACCAGGACGTCGATGCGGCCGAAGCGCTCGACAGCGCTGACGATCAGGCGCCGGCACTGGATCTGCACGCCGACGTCGGTCGGTACGGCCAGCGTCTGCGCGCCCAGCGCCGCGCATTCGGCGGCCAGTGCGTCGAGCTGCGCCGCACCGCGGGCGGCCAGCACCAGTGCGACCGCGGCGCCCTCCTGCGCCGCCAGCCGGCGCGCCATCTCGGCGCCGATCCCGTCGGATGCGCCGGTGATCACGACCACTCTCGTCATCGCAGGATCTCGGGCTGCTGCGACTTCACGATCTGCAGCGCGCTGGCGATCACGCTGCTCATGTCGCCCATGTTGGCCGGCACGATGAGCGAGTTGTTGGTCTTGGCCAGCTTGCCGAAGGCATCCACATAGTGTTCGGCCACGCGCAGGTTGACCGCATCCATGCCGCCCGGCTCGCGGATCGCGGCGCCCACCTGGCGCAGCGCCGCGGCGCTGGCGTCGGCCAGTGCGACGATGGCGCTGGCCTCGCCCTGGGCGCGGTTGACGGCGGCCTGGCGCTCGCCCTCGGAACGCAGGGTCGCGGCTTCGCGTTCGCCCGAGGCGATATTGATCTGTTCCTGGCGCCGGCCTTCCGAGGCGGCGATCAGGGCGCGCTTTTCGCGCTCGGCGGTGATCTGGCGCTGCATCGCATGCAGGATCTCGGCCGGCGGGGTCAGGTCCTTGATCTCGTAACGCAGCACTTTCACGCCCCAGTTGGCGGCCGACTCGTCGATCGCATTGACGATCGTGGTATTGATGTGGTCGCGCTCCTCGAAGGTTTTATCGAGCTCCATCTTGCCGATCACCGAGCGCAGCGTGGTCTGGGCCAGCTGGGTGATGGCCTGGATGTAGTTCGACGAACCGTAGGACGCGCGCATCGCGTCGGTCACCTGGAAGTACAGGATGCCGTCGACCTGCAGCTGCGTATTGTCCCTGGTGATGCAGACCTGAGGCGGCACGTCCAGCGGGATTTCCTTGAGGCTGTGCTTGTACGCGATGCGGTCGATGAAGGGCACCACGATGTTCAGGCCCGGCGCCAGCGTGGCGTGGAACTTGCCCAGGCGCTCGACCACCCAGGCGTGCTGCTGCGGGACCACGTTGATGGTCTTGAAGATGAATACCAACGCAATGACGAGGATTACCAGCGCTACCGTGCCGAAGGAGAATTCCATGAGCATCCCTTATAGATGAGTAGTTAATTATTAGCTTGTCTTATGAATCGATCAGGAGCTGGCGACGATCAAGCGGTTGCCGCGCACTTCGACGATACGGTAGTCGCCCGCGTCCGGCAATCCGCCCGGTCCGAGTTCGACATCCCACAGCGCGCCGCGGTACATCACGCGCGCCCGGCCGTTCTCCCACTGCGCGACGGCGACGAGCTGGCCGATGTCGAGGTTGACGTTGCGGTCGCGCGTGGCCTCGCTGCGCGCTGGACGGCCGAAGCGGCTGCGCTGCAGGACCGCCGTGGCAGCCAGGCCAACCGCGGCCGCCGCCACGGTCTGGATGGGGCCGCTCAGTCCGGCCAGTGCCGCCAGCGCGCCGGCGCCAAGGCCGATCGCAATCATCAGCAAGTAGAAGGTGCCGGTGACCAGTTCGGCGATCACCAGCACGCCGGCTGCTACCAGCCACATCATCCAGTGGTCCATGGGCTTGTCTCCTTTTCGGTTTGCACAAGTAAAAAACCCCCGCGGCCTGCGGCAGGCGGCGAGGGTTCCGTTCAGCGTCGCAAGCGAATTACTGCGCGGACGCCAGTTTTTGCCAGGTCTCGATCACCGAGTCCGGATTGAGCGACATCGATTCGATGCCCTGCTCCACCAGCCACTGCGCGAAGTCCGGATGGTCGGACGGCCCCTGGCCGCAGATGCCGATGTACTTGCCCTGCGCGCGGCAGGCCTTGATGGCCAGCGACAGCATGGCTTTCACGGCAGGGTCGCGCTCGTCGAAGTCCTTGGCCAGCAGCTCCATGCCGGAGTCGCGGTCCAGGCCCAGGGTGAGCTGGGTAAGGTCGTTCGAGCCGATCGAGAATCCGTCGAAGTACTGCAGGAACTCCTCGGCCAGGATGGCGTTGGACGGCACTTCGCACATCATGATGACGCGCAGGCCGCCTTCTCCGCCACCTTCGCCGCGTTTCAGGCCGTACCTGGCCAGCAGTTCGATGACCTTCTCGGCCTGGCCCAGGGTGCGCACGAAGGGGATCATCAGTTGGACGTTGGTCAGGCCCATGTCTTCGCGCACGCGCTTCATGGCCAGGCATTCCATCTCGAAGCTCTCGGCGAAGTCCTCGGCCAGGTAGCGCGCGGCGCCGCGGAAGCCCAGCATCGGGTTCTCTTCATCCGGCTCGTAGCGCGAACCGCCGATCAGCTTCTTGTACTCGTTCGACTTGAAGTCGGACAGGCGCACGATGACGGGCTTGGGCCAGAAGGCGGCGGCAATGGTCGCCACGCCCTCGGCCAGCTTGTCGACGTAGAAGGCGCGCGGCGAGGCGTGGCCGCGTGCCACCGACTCCACGGCTTTCTTGAGGTCGACGTCGATGTTCGGGTACTCGAGGATGGCCTTCGGGTGCACGCCGATGTTGTTGTTGATGATGAACTCGAGGCGCGCCAGGCCGACGCCGGCGTTCGGCACCGACTGGAAGTCGAAGGCCAGCTGCGGATTGCCGACGTTGAGCATGATCTTGGTCGGGATCGGCGGCAGTTCGCCGCGCGAGACTTCGGTGATCTCGGTTTCCAGCAGGCCGTCGTAGATCTTGCCTTCGTCGCCTTCGGCGCAGGAGACGGTGACGAAGGTGCCGTCCTTCAGCGTCTCGGTGGCGTCGCCGCAGCCGACCACGGCCGGTACGCCCAGTTCACGGGCGATGATCGCCGCGTGGCAGGTACGCCCGCCCCGGTTGGTGACGATGGCCGAGGCGCGCTTCATCACCGGCTCCCAGTTCGGGTCGGTCATGTCGGCCACCAGCACGTCGCCCGGCTGCACGCGTTCCATCTCGCTCGGATCGTGGATCACGCGCACCGGACCGGCGCCGATCTTCTGGCCGATCGCGCGGCCGGAGGTCAATACGGTGCCCGAGCCCTTCAGGCTGAAGCGCTGCTGCGAATCGGTCGCCTTCTGCTGCGACTTCACGGTTTCCGGACGCGCCTGCAGGATGTACAGTTTGCCGTCGCGGCCGTCCTTGCCCCACTCGATGTCCATCGGTCGGCCGTAGTGGTTCTCGATGATGACGGCGTACTTGGCCAGCTCGACCACCTCCGCGTCGGTGAGCGAATAGCGGTTGCGCATCTCGATCGGGACGTCGACGGTGCGCACCGAATGGCCGGCCTTGGCTTCGTTGGTAAACTCCATCTTGATCAGCTTGGAGCCGATGTTGCGGCGGATGACCGGCAGCTTGCCCTGCGCCAGCATCGGCTTGTGGACGTAGAACTCGTCCGGGTTCACCGCGCCCTGCACCACCGTTTCGCCCAGGCCGTAGCTGGAGGTGACGAAGACCACGTCCTTGAAGCCGGATTCGGTATCGATGGTAAACATCACACCCGCCGCGCCGGTGTCGGAGCGCACCATGCGCTGCACGCCGGCCGACAGCGCCACTTCAGCGTGGGTGAAGCCTTTATGCACACGGTAGGAGATCGCGCGGTCGTTGTACAGCGAGGCGAACACGTGCTTCATCGCTTCCAGCACATTGTCGATGCCGACCACGTTCAGGAAAGTCTCCTGCTGGCCCGCGAAGGACGCGTCGGGCAAGTCCTCGGCGGTGGCCGAGGAACGCACGGCGAAGGAGACTTCGGTATCGGAGTCGGCCACCAGGCGCTCGTAGTAGGCGCGAATTTCCTGTTCCAGGCGCGGCGGGAAGGGGGTGTCGACGATCCACTGGCGGATCTCGGCGCCGGCGGCCGCCAGCGAGCGCACGTCGTCGATGTCGAGGCCTTCGAGACGGGTGGCGATGCGCTGCCCTAGCGAGTTTGCCCCACCTTGGCCGCCCTCGACGCTGTGGTCGAGGAAGTCGCGGAAGGCGTCGGCCGTGGTGGCGAAGCCGCCCGGGACCCGCACGCCGGCGCCGGCCAGCTGCGAGATCATCTCGCCGAGGGAGGCATTCTTGCCGCCGACCGATTCGACGTCGGTCATGCGCAGGTTCTCGAACGAGGCGACGTAGGTCCTGGTCGCCGTTGTCGCCTGCTCAGGCTCCTTCATTACTGCTTCAGACAGGTTAGTCATGGTAAAACACCCTTACTTGATGATGGAAACCGTGTGGTTGCTCGCTCAATGTGCGGGGCGACGGGGTATTCTTGTTATTCTGGCCGTCGTGCAGCACAATGCAGACCCGTTGCCGAGCATTTTACCCCGTGACCGGCAGACCATGCTGCAACTTTGGCATTAGAACTTAGCATTCCGACACCATGACTCTCGAAGCCAGCGCCGTCCCCCCTCCTTCCTCCCGCACCGTCTTCTTCGTCTCGGACGGCACCGGCATCACGGCGGAGACCTTCGGTCACGCGGTGCTGAGCCAGTTCGAGATGCGTTTCAGGCAGATCCGCCTCCCGTTCATCGACTCGATCGACAAGGCGCACGAGGCGGCGCGCCGCATCAACGACAGCTTCGCACGCGACGGCCAAAGGCCGATCGTGTTCTCGACGCTGGTCAAGCACGACCTGTCGAGCGTGATCCGCGCGGCCAAGGGCATGCACATGGACCTGTTCCAGACCTTCGTCTCGCCGCTCGAGCAGGAGCTGGGCATCAAGTCCACCCACACGATCGGGCGCATCCACAATGCAGTGGACACCGAGGAGTACAAGAACAGGATCGAAGCGATCAACTTTTCGCTCGCGCATGATGACGGTCAGTCGCACAAGAACCTGGCCGAGGCCGACGTGATCCTGGTGGGCGTGTCGCGCTCGGGCAAGACGCCGACCAGCCTGTACCTGGCGATGCAGTACGGCCTGAAGGCGGCGAACTATCCCCTGATCCCGGACGATTTCGAGCGCGGCAAGCTGCCCTCCTCGCTGCCGCCGTTCAAATCGAAACTGTTCGGCCTGACGATCACGCCCGAGCGCCTGTCGCAGATCCGGAACGAGCGCCGTGCGGGCAGCAAATATGCGTCGATCGAAAACTGCCGCTACGAGGTGAACGAGGCGGAAGCGATGATGCGCCGCGAAGGCATCCGCTGGCTGTCGTCGACCACCAAGTCGATCGAAGAAATCGCCACCACCATCCTGCAAGAAATCAAACCCGACCGCCGCGAATACTAATGTGGGGTCAGAGTCGAATTACAGAGTAATTTTCCAAAATTGCCTGTTATTCGACACTGACCCTCATTAAATTGCGTATCCGATTTCCGAAAAACACTGAGGGTCAGAGTACGATTATCGGGAAATTGCTAAAAGTTTCTCGATAATTCGACTCTGACCCTCATTTTTTCGGTCCATTCGGAACGGAATTGCAGGGTTAATGGGAAATATATTGCCTCGCCAAAACAGCGCGCAGCAAATCGCCGACATCGGCAGCGGAATCCGACCAAACCAAATAGGGTCAGAGTCAAATTACCGAGCAACTCGCGAAAGTTGTCAAACAATTCGACTCTGACCCCAATTTGTTTTTTAGGAACGAGCTAAACGGCAATTAGGGTCAGAGTCGAATACCAGGCAATTCCTTAAAATTGCCCAACAATTCAACTCTGACCCCAACGTTAGAAGAAGTGGCGCCAGTCTTCGAGCCAGCCGGGGAAGGCGGCGGCTTCCATGGGGTTGGCGATGTGGTAGCCCTGGGCGTAGGTGCAGCCGAGGTTTTGCAGGAAGTCCCAGTCCTGGCGGGTCTCCACGCCGACCGCCACCGACATGCGGTCGAGGCTGTGGGCCAGGCCGAGGCAGGAGCGCAGCACCGTGCCCAGGGGGCGGCGCTTGGAGGCGCCGTCGACGAAGCTGCGGTCGATCTTCAGCTCGCTGAACGGGATGCGCGCCAGCAGCTGCAGGTTCGAGCGGCCGGTGCCGTAGTCGTCGATCGCCAGGCCGAAACCCAGCATGCGCAGGCGCACCAGGCGCTCGATGAATTCGGGATCGGTGTTCAGCACCGAGGATTCCGGCATTTCGAAGGTCAGGTAATCCGGTGTAATCCGGTGGCGAGCGATGCAGGCCGTGATCTGGCGCAGGAAGGCCGGGTGGGCCAGCGTCTCCGGCGCCAGGTTCAGCGAGATCGGCACCTGCATGCCCTGGTCCTGGAACCAGCGGCAGCGCTCGGCGGAGAGTTCGATCATGCTCCAGTCGAGGAAGTCTACCCGGTTGTTCTGCTCCAGCGCGTCGATGAAGGAACCCGGACCCAGCACGCCGTGCTCGGGATGGCGCCAGCGTGCGAAGGCTTCCAGCCCTTTCACCTGGCCGGTGGCCAGCTCGATCTTCGGCTGGAAGAAGGGCTCGAACTGGCGCTTCTGCAGGCCGATGCCGATCTCCTGGAAGGAAAAGCGCGGCGCCGCCGGGCGTTCGGGGCTCCCGGCCAGCGGCGTGTAGTTGTCCAGCAGGGCCTTGAGCCGGGCAGCCGTCACCGGCTTGGCGGTGGTGCCCAGCAGGTCCACGCCATAGGCCTGCGCCAGCGTCTCCACCGAGAACAGCAGCCCGGCCGGCTGGGCGCCGGTGACAACCAGGCGCACGCCGACGTCGAGCGCGCCCAGGTGGCGGATCAGCTCTAGGCCGTCCATGCCCGGCAGCGCCAGGTCGACGATCGCGATGTCCACCTTCGGCGAGAAACCCGCTTCCAGCCGCTGCAGCGCCAGGTGGCCGTCCGGCACGTCGGTCACGCGGCTCGCACCCAATTGGCCGAGCAGCTCCACCAGCGTCCTGCGCTGGGAGGCGTCGGCTTCCGCCACCAGGAAGTGCAAATGCGCGATGTCCATCTCTACTCCCCTTTGCTTCTCGAACGAGCTTGCGCCAGATTAACCCGAAGGCCGAGGCGGCGTCTACGCCTGCGTGCCGGCCAGGCCCTGGCGCAGCCCTTCGAAGAAGCACACCGCGGCGCAGGCGGCCACGTTCAGCGACTCGACCTGGCCCGCATGCGGCACGGCGACGCGGTGCGTCGCAAGCTCCAGCAGTTCGCCGGATACGCCCTGCCCTTCGTGCCCAAATACCCACGCCACCGGCCGGCGCAGGTCGAGTGCATACAGCTGCTCGGCCGCATAACCGCTGGTGGCCAGCACCGGCACCTTGGCGTCGCGCACCAGCGGCGCCAGCGCGATGTTCTCAAAAATGTCGAGCACGAAGTGGGCGCCCATGGCGGCGCGCAGCACCTTGGGCGACCAGCAGAAGGCCGTGCCGGGACTGCAGTAGACCTGCTTGATGCCGCTGGCCGCCGCGCTGCGCAGGATCGAGCCGACGTTGCCAGGGTCCTGCACGCCGTCGAGCAGCACGCTCGATACGACCAGGCCGGGCGGCGCCGCCGGCATCGGCGTCGGCGCCAAAAACAGCAGATGCACCCCGTTCTCGACCTGGCTGATGGCCCCGAACAGGGCGTCGGGAAGCGCGGTCACGGGCGCATGCAGCGCTTCGCAGCGCGACACGATGGCGCCGACCTCCGGATTGGCGAGCGCGCCCTCCGACACCACGCAGTGTGCGGGTGCGCCGCGCAGGTCGAGCCAGGTCTGGCACAGGTGCACGCCGTCGAGCAGGCTCAGGCCGGCCTTGCGGCGCGCCTGCGAGCTGGTGGCGAGCCCCTTGAGCTCCTTGTAGAACGCGTTGTCGCGCGAGCTGATGCTTTTCATGGAAGCGCTCAAGCCGCGAACAGGTCGGGCTGCAGCAGCTCGCGCACCGGAGCAAACGAGCGGCGGTGCACCGGCGAAGGGCCGTGCTGGCGCAGGCGCTCCAGGTGCAGCGCGGTCGAATAGCCCTTGTGCTGGTCGAAGCAGTACTGCGGATACTGGGCGTGCAGCTGCACCAGTGCGGCGTCGCGCGCGGTCTTGGCCAGGATCGAGGCGGCCGAGATGGCGTGCACCTTGTCGTCGCCCTCCACCACCGCATGGGCGCGGATTGCCATCGGCGGGCAGCGGTTGCCGTCGATCAGGGCGATGGTCGGGATGGTCGCCAGCGCTTCCACGGCGCGGCGCATCGCCAGCATGGTCGCATGCAGGATGTTCAGGGTGTCGATCTCTTCGCACGAGCATTCGGCGATGGCCCAGGCCAGCGCATGCTCCCGGATCAGGGGCGCCAGTTCGTCGCGTCTCGCCTCGCTCAGCTTCTTGGAGTCGCGCAGGCCGTCGATCGGCTTGCGCGGATCGAGGATCACGGCGGCGGCGAACACCGGACCGGCCAGCGGACCGCGGCCGGCTTCGTCGACGCCGCACACGATGTCGGCATCGGTGAAGGGACGCAGCCTGGGCGGCAGGCCCGGGTAAAAATTGACCTTGGGTTTCCTGATGGCTTTGCTCACGACTGCCTCACTTCTTGCGTCCAATCACGCGCAGCACCGCGTCGGCGCTCGCTTCCGCACTATTGCGCAGCAGGCTGTGGTGCATGTCGGTAAACCGCCGCGCCAGCGCCTCCTTCCCCGCCGGGTCGTCCAGCTGGCGCTGCACCGCATCCGCCAGCGCTGGCGGCGTCGCCGCGTGCTGAAGATACTCCGGAACGACGAACTCGCGCGCCAGGATGTTCGGCAGGCCGATCCATGGCTGGTAGCCCATGTGGCGCATGATCTCCCAGGAGGCGCGCATGACCTTGTAGGCAATCACCATCGGCTTCTTGAACAGCGCCACCTCGAGCGTGGCCGTGCCGGAGGCGACCAGCACCGCGTCGCTTGCTGCGATCGCGGCATGCGACTGCCCGTCGAGCAGGCGCACCGGCACGTCCGCCAGCCCGGCCCGGGTCACGATGTCCGTGTAGCAGGCGCGCTGGCGCTCGCCCGCCATCGGCGCCACGAATACCAGGCTCGGGTCGCGCTGGGCCAGCAGCCTGGCAGCCGCCACGAAGGGCTCGACCAGGTACTTCAGCTCGCTCATGCGGCTGCCCGGCAGGATGGTCACCACGCGCGCCTCCGGCGCAATGCCGAGCGATGCCCGCGCCGCCGCCACGTCGGGCGCCAGCGGGATCATCTCGGCCAGCGGGTGCCCGATATAGGTCACCGGCACGCCGGCCGCACGGTAGATCGCTTCCTCGAAGGGAAAGATCACCAGCATGTGCGACACGGCGCGCTTGATCTTCTTGATGCGCCCGCCGCGCCAGGCCCAGATCTGCGGGCTGACGAAATGGACGGTCGGGATGCCCTCGGCACGCAGCTGCTCCTCCAGCCCCAGGTTGAAGCCCGGGTAGTCGGCGCCGATGAAGGCGGCCGGACGCTCGGCCAGCAGGCGGTCGCGCAGGCGGTTCTGGATGCCCTTGATCTCGCGGTAGCGCGGGATGATCTCGAACAGGCCGCGCACGGTCAGCGTTTCCATCGGCACGTCGCTGTGCAATCCCTGCTCGAGCATGCGCGGCCCGCCGATGCCGTGGAAGCGCAGGTTCGGCAATTGCGGGCGCAGGCCGGCCATGAGGCGCGCGGCGAGCATGTCGCCGGACACCTCGCCGGCGACCATCGCCAGCGAGACGCCCGGGAGCGGGACCTCAGCGGACGATGCCACGGGTGGCAGTGCCGAGGAATTCGCGCATGGTGCGGATATCGGCCGCAGCGGCAGCCGAGCGGTCTTCTTCGGCCAGGAGGGCGGCCTTGGCTTCTTCCAGCGTCAGGTTCGAGCGGTACACCAGCTTGTGGGCGCTGCGGATGCCGTCGATCTGCTCACGCGTGAAGCCGCGGCGCTTGAGGCCTTCGATGTTCACGCCGCGCTGGCCGGCCGGGTTACCCGACACCAGCACGAAAGGCGGCACGTCCTGGGTCAGGCTGGTGTACATGCCGATGAAGGCGTGCGCCCCGATCTTGCAGAACTGGTGCACGCCGCAATAGCCGGACAGGATCGCATGGTCGCCCACGTGCACGTGGCCGGCCAGCTGCGCATTGTTCGAGAAGATCGTGTGGCTGCCCACCTGGCAGTCGTGCGCCAGGTGCACGTAGGCCGAGATCCAGTTGTCGTCGCCCAGGCGGGTCACGCCGACGTCCTGGGCCGTGCCCAGATTCATGGTGACGAATTCACGGATGGTGTTGCCGTCGCCGATCTCGAGGCGGGTCGGCTCGCCGTTCCACTTCTTGTCCTGCGGCGCGGCGCCGATCGAACAGAACTGGAAGAATTTGTTGTCCTTGCCGATCGTCGTGTGGCCCTCGATGACCACGTGCGGACCCACCACGGTACCGGCGCCGATGCGCACGTCGGGGCCGATGATCGAATACGGGCCGACTTCGACCGAACTGTCCAGCTCGGCCTTCGGGTCGACGATCGCGCTCGGATGAATCCTGCTCATGCTTACTGCCCCGCTGCTGCGTTGTCGTTGGCGCGGATGGTGCACATCAGTTCACCCTCGACCGCGACCTTGCCGTCCACGGTGGCCACCGCCTTGTACTTCCAGATGCCGCGCGAGACGCGCAGGATCTCGACTTCCATCCTGAGCTGGTCGCCCGGCTCGACCGGACGCTTGAAGCGGGCGTTGTCGATGCCCACGAAGTACACCACCGAATTCTCGTCCGGCTTCACGTCCATGGTCATGAAGGACAGGATGGCGGCGGTCTGCGCCATCGCTTCGATCATCAGCACGCCCGGCATCACCGGCTTGTGCGGGAAGTGGCCGTTGAAGAATTCTTCGTTGACGGTGACGTTCTTGATCGCGGTGATGCGCTTGCCCAGCTCGACGTCCAGCACGCGGTCGACCAGCAGCAGCGGATAGCGGTGAGGCAGGTATTCCTTGATCTGGTTGATATCCAGGGTCTTGATCTCTTGAGTGCTCATTTTTCTTCTGTGAGTGTTTTGATTGTTTTTTCAAGCGCGCGGATCTTCTCGCGCATCGAGGCCAGGTTGCGCACGATCGCGGCGCTGCGTTCCCATTCGGCGTTCTTGGCCAGCGGGTAGAAGCCGGTGTACTGGCCCGGCTCGAGCACCGAGCGCGACACCATGCTGCCCGACGAAATATGCACGTTGTCGGCGATCTCGAGGTGGCCCAGCACCATGGCCGCGCCCCCGAAGGTGCAGTGCTTGCCGATTTTGGCGCTGCCGGCCACGCCGACGCAGCCGGCCATGGCCGTATGCGCGCCGATGTGGCAGTTGTGGCCGATCTGGATCTGGTTGTCGAGCTTGACGCCGTCTTCGATGACCGTATCGGCCATCGCGCCGCGGTCGACGCAGGTATTGGCGCCGATGTCGACGTCGTCGCCGATCACCACGCGCCCGGTCTGCGGAATCTTGATATACCTGCCGCCTTCGACGGCGAAGCCGAAGCCATCGGTGCCGATCACGGCGCCCGAGTGCAGGATGCCGCGCGCTCCGATGGTGCAGCGGGCGTGGAACGTGACGTTGGCGAACAGGTGGGTGCCTTCGCCGATGCGTGCATCGCGCCCGATAAAGCAGCCGGCGTCGACGACCACGTGGGCGCCGATCACGGCGCCCGCTTCGATGGTCACGTGCGGGCCGACCGACGCGGTCGGGTCGACCACGGCGTCCTTCGAGACCACCGCGCTTGGGTCGATGCCCGGCACTGGCGCGGTCTCCGTCAGCGACACGAAATATTGCGCGGCGCGGGCGAAGTAGGCGTAGGGATTGGTGGTGACGATGCGCGCACCCTCGTAGGTGGCGCTCACGGCCGGGTCGTCCAGCGGCGACAGGATCAGTGCCGCGGCGCCGCTCTGGGCCGCCAGGGCGCGCAGCTTGCTGTTGCTGAGGAAGCTGATGTGCGTGGCGCCCGCGCTGTCGAGCGGCGCGATGCCCGAGACACTGATGTCCGGGTCTCCCACCAGCTGCCCGCCGAAGCGCTCGACCAGGTCTGCCAGCCGGATGCCGATCGTGGTGTGTGCTGTGTCGGTCAAAATAGGTGTGTCTGAATAGAATGTCACGGCGCGTTGGAACTTGAGCGCGCGCGGTTTACTTGTCGAGCAGTTTCAGGATCTTGTCGGTGATGTCGATGCGCGGGCTCGACCACGCGGCCTCGGCCAGCACGGCGTCGAGCTTTTCCTGCTCGGCGACCTGTTCGATGATCTTGTAGGCACGCGACGCGATGGCGGCGCGCTCTTCGTTCTTGCGCTGCATGAGGTCTTCCTGGAACTCGCGCTGCATGCGCTGCACGTCCTTTTCCATGTTCAGCAGTTCGCGTGCCCTGCGGGTGCGCTCGACGTCGTTCAGCCCGGCCGCTTCGTTGTCGAACTTCTCCGACATCTGCTTGAGCCTGGTAACCGTTTCCTCGACCACCTTCTGGCGCTTCGAGAACTCGGCCTGGATGCGGGCGTCGGCCGTCTTCGCCATTTTCGATTCGGTCATCAGGCGCTCGGTGGCGACGAAACCGATCCGGCCCGAGCCCATCTGCCCCTGGGCATGGACCTGGGCCAGCGGCGCCGCGCACAGCGCGGCAAGCAGCAGGGTCCTGGGCAAGGAGGCTATCAGCGTTTTCAACATCGTTCTCCGCAAATCGAGGATGGCCGGCCGGGCCGCATGGCGGCAGCCCCGCGCTGGCCGATCATTTGCCGACCATTGGCCGGTCAGAAGCCGGTACCCATCTGGAACTGGAAGCGTTCCAGCCTGTCGCCCGGCAAGGCATTCAAAGGCTTAGCATAACTCAACTTGAGCGGGCCCACCGGGGAAATCCACGACAGGCCGATACCGGCCGAGTAGCGCATCCGGTCGAGGCGGATCTTTTCCTTCTCCTGGTAGACCTGGCCGCCGTCGACAAAAGTGAACCAGCGCAGGCTGCGGTCGGTGCCGCTGCCCGGGAAGGGGAACTGCAGTTCCGCGTTGGCGATCAGGCGCTTGGAGCCGCCCACCGCATCGTAGTAGTTCGGATCGACCACGCCCAGCGAGGAGCTTTCGTAGCCGCGCACCGAACCGATGCCGCCCGCGTAGAAGTTCTTGAAGACCGGGTAGGAGCTGCCACCGATGCCCTTGCCATAGTCGAATTCGCCGCGCAGCGCCAGCGTCATCCAGCGCGTGAGCGGACGCCACCACTGGTGCTCGTACACCAGGCGGTAGTATTTCGAGTCGCCCAGTGCGTCGATCTCGAGGTTGGCGCGCTGGTAGCGGCCGCGGGTCGGCGTCACCGCACTGTCGCGGGTGTCGCGGCCCCATGCGGCCGTCAGCGGAATCGCATTGGTCTCGGCCTTGCCGATGCCGCTCTCCGGACCGCCGTTGTTGGACACGAAGGTCTTGTACAGGATCGGCGAGGTGATGTCGGTCTCGATCTGGGTGCGTTCCAGTCCGGCGCCGAAGAAGACGGTGTCGGATTCCGAGAAAGGCACGCCGAAGGTCATGGTGGCGCCGGTCTGGCGCACCGTGTACAGGCCGAGGTTCAGCGCCGGCGGGCGCATCGTGCGCAGGTAGACCTGGAACGAGCGCGAGATGCCGTCGTCCGTGAAGTACGGATTGGTATGCGAGAACGCGATCGTCTTGTTGTACTTGCTGGTGTTCAGCTCCAGGCCAACGGTGTTGCCGCTGCCGGCGAAGTTGGCCTGCGAGATCGACGCAGTGAAGGTGAACTTCTCCGACTGCGAGAACGCGCCGCCGATCATGAAGTTACCGGTCGGCTTCTCTTCGACCACCATGTTGACGTCCACCTGGTCGGTGGTGCCCGGCGACTCCGGCGTCTCGATCTTGACGTCCTTGAAGTAGCCGAGACGGTCGACGCGGTCGCGCGAGAGCTTGACGCGATTGGCGTCGTACCACGAGCTTTCGAACTGGCGGAACTCGCGGCGGATAACTTCGTCGCGGGTGACGGTGTTGCCGGCGATGTTAATGTGGCGCACATAGGCGCGCTTGCCCGGGTCGATGAAGAAGGTGAAGCTGGCTTCGCGCTTCTCGCGGTTGATCTCCGGGTTCGCCGTCACGTTGGCGAAGGCGTAGCCGAAGGTGCCGAGGCGGTCGGCGATCAGCTTGTTGGTCGCTTCCATCGCATCGCCCGAGTAGGTCTTGCCCGGCTGGAGCAGGATCAGGGTGCGCAGCTCTTCCTCGCGGCCGAACATCTCGCCTTCCAGCTTCACGCCCGAGACGGTGTACTTCTCGCCCTCGGTGATGTTGATGGTCAGGTAGATGTCGCGCTTGTCCGGCGTGATCGACACCTGGGTCGATTCGACGTTGGCTTCCAGGTAGCCGCGGTTCAGGTAGAAGGACTTGATCGCTTCCAGGTCGCCGGTCAGCTTCTGCTTGGAGTACTGGTCGGCCTTGGAGTACCAGGTGAACCAGCCGGTCTTGGACAGCTGCAGGATCTCGCGCAGTTCCTTGTCCGAGAAGGACTTGTTTCCCACGAAGGAGATCTGGCGGATCTTGGCGACGTCGCCTTCGTCGACGTTGAACATGATCGTCACGCGGTTGCGCTCGATCGGGGTCACGGTGGTGGTGATCTTCACGCCGTACAGGCCGTGCGACAGGTACTGGCGCTTGAGCTCCTGCTCGGCGCGGTCCACCGCGGCCTTGTCGAAGATCTTGGTCTCGCCCACGCCGATTTCGCGCAGGGCCTTGACCAGCATGTCCTTCTCGAATTCCTTGGTGCCGGTGAAGTCCACCGTCGAAATGGCCGGACGCTCTTCGACCAGCACCACCAGCACGCCGTTTTCTTCTTCCAGGCGGATGTCCTTGAAGAAGCCGGTGGCGAACAGGGCCTTGATGGCGGTGGTCGCCTTGGCGTCGTCGAAGGTCTCGCCGACACGCACCGGCAGGTAGCTGAACACGGTGCCCGCTTCCGTACGCTGGATGCCTTCGACCCGGATGTCCTTGACCACGAACGGGTTGGCGGCAAGTGCATTGCCGGCGCAGAGAGCCAGTACGGCTGCGCCGATCATGCTGCGACGGATGAACGGCAGGGCAAAACGGTTCGGTTGTGAATTCATTGGCTGGATCTGTGGGTCAGTCATTGGACATCGTTGCATATTGTTTTTGCCGGCGTTCCGGTCGTGGAACCATACCGGGCGGGCCATGCTTGCGGCGCAGCGAAGTGCCGCTCGATCAGGCGCCGCTAAAGAAGGCGCACCAGGTCATTGAAGACGGCGAGCGCCATCAGCATGAACAGCAGGCCGACCCCGAATCGCTGTGCGAACTCTCCAACGCGCGCAGGCAGGGGACGCCCGGTCAAAACTTCCAGCGAATAATACAGTAAATGGCCCCCATCCAGAACCGGAATTGGTAACAAATTCATGACGCCTAAGCTAATACTAATAAATGCGATGAACTGCAAATAAGTGGCCAGGCCGACGCGGGCTGTCTGTCCGGCATAGTCGGCAATCGTGATCGGACCGGTAACATTCTTCCACGATGCTTCCCCGGTAATCATCTTGCCGATCATCTTCAGCGTCATCGTGCTGGTTTCCCAGGTGCGCTCGACACCCTTGGCGAGCGCCTCGAACGGGCCTGACGCCACGGTCACCATCTCGACCGGCTGGGACAGCAGTACCTTGGCCACCCCGCGGCCGCTGGCCGCGTCGCGTTCCGGCGTGACCGCCACCGCCACTACCCGCCCCGCCCGCTCGAGTTCGAGCTGGACGGTGCGTCCGGCGGCGCCGCGCATGGTCTCGGTGAAGACCATGCCGTCCTCGACCGGCTTGCCGTCGGCGCGCAGCACCACGTCGCCGGGCTGCAGGCCGGCGCGTTCCCCTGCCCCGCCCGGCATCACCTTCTCGATGCGGGCGCGGGCGCGCCACAGGTCCAGGCCCAGGGCCATGGCGACGTCGCCTTCGACGTCGAGGCCGGCGATGCGTTCGGCGGGAATCGTTGCGCTGTAGTGGCTACCCTCGCTGCCGCCATCCTGGGCGCGCAGCTCGAAGCGCGCCTCGGTCTTGTCGACGGCGGCATGCATGACCTGCCAGCGCAGCTCGGACCAGGACCGGACCGGATTGCCGTTGACGGCCACCACGGTATCCCCGCCGCGCACGCCGGCCAGCTGGGCGGCCGAACCCTGCGGCACGGCGCGCAGGCGGGCCGAGGGTTCCTCGACGCCGTGCATGAAGAGCGCCGCCATCAGGCCGATCGCGACCAGGAAGTTGGCGAGCGGACCGGCCGCCACGATGGCGATGCGGCGCCATACGCTCTGGCGCGTGAATTCGCGGTGCAGCTCGGATTCGTCCTTCGGCGCCGTCTCCGGGTCGCGGCTGTCCAGCATCTTGACGTAGCCGCCCAGCGGCAGCGCCGAGATCGCCCACTCGGTCTGGTCCGGCCCGAAACGGCGCGACCACACCACGCGGCCCATCCCTACCGAAAAGCGCAGCACCTTCACGCCGCACAGGCGCGCGACCAGGTAGTGGCCGAGTTCGTGCAGGACGATCAGCGGACCGAGGGCCAGCACGAAGGCCAGCACGGTATAGACCAGGCCCATGTCAGCCCCTCAGGCGGGCGATGGCGGCGCGGGCGGCGTCGCGCGCGCGCGCGTCCTGTTCCAGCACCGCCTCGATCGAAGGCGCCGGGCCGTGCGGAACGGCATCCATCACCGCCCCGATCACGCGGTCGATATCACGGAAACCGATCTCGCGTTCCAGGAAAGCCTGCACCGCCACTTCGTTCGCGGCGTTCAGCAGGGCCGGCGCCGTGCCGCCCGCGCGCAATGCGGCAAATGCAAGCGCCAGGCAGGGGAAGCGGTCGAAGTCGGGCTTGTAGAACTGCAGCGCGGCCATGTCGGTCAGGTCGAGCTGCGGCACCCCGGAAGCGATGCGCTCCGGGTAGGCCAGCGCATGCGCGATCGGCGTGCGCATGTCGGGGTTGCCCAGCTGGGCCAGTACTGAGCCGTCGGTGTACGACACCATCGAGTGGATCACGCTTTGCGGGTGGATCACCACCTCGATCAGGTCGGCCGGGGCCCCGAACAGCCAGTGGGCCTCGATCACTTCCAGGCCCTTGTTCATCATGGTGGCGGAATCGACCGAGATCTTGCGGCCCATGACCCAGTTCGGATGCTTGCAGGCTTCATCCGGGGTCACGTTGCCGAGGGACTCGACGGCGCGGTTCAGGAAGGGGCCGCCGGAAGCGGTGAGCAGGATCTTCGCCACGCCCGCCGCCTGCGGGTCGCGCCCATAGGCGGTATCGAACCCGCCCGGCAGCGACTGGAAGATTGCATTGTGCTCGCTGTCGATCGGCAGCAGCGTGGCGCGGTGCTCGCGAACGGCGTCCATGAACAGCTGGCCGGACATGACCAGCGCTTCCTTGTTGGCCAGCAAGACCTTCTTGCCGGCGCGCGCGGCGCCCAGTGTCGGGGCCAGGCCGGCGGCGCCGACGATGGCCGCCATCACGGTATCGACCTCCGCGCTCGAGGCCACCTCGCACAGGGCCGCCTCGCCATGGTCGACCTGGATGTCGAGGCCGTCGAGCAGTCGCGCCAGGCGCTGGGCGCCCTCCGCCGTGCCGACCACCGCGCGCGCCGGCCTGAAGCGGCGGCAGGCGTCGGCCAGTTCCTCGACGCGGCCGTGGGCGCTCAAGGCATGCACGCGGTAGCGCTCCGGATGGCGGGCGAGAACGTCGAGGGTCGAGGCGCCGATCGAGCCGGTGGCGCCCAGGATGGTAATGCGCTGCATTGTGGGATTCCTTTGCGTGCTTTGCTAGAGCCGGGCGCCGATCAGGGCCGCCAGCGGCAGGACCGGGACGAGTGCGTCCACGCGGTCCAGCACCCCGCCATGGCCGGGCAGCAGGTTGCTGCTGTCCTTCATGCCGGCGCGGCGCTTGAGCTGGGATTCGAACAGGTCGCCGACCACGCTGGCCGCGACGATGAGGATGAGGACCAGGTACAGTGCGGCCCAGCCAAGGCTGGCCTGCACGCGCACCGGGAAGGTGTCCGCCAGTGTGTCGCTGGCGAACACGATGATGAGCGTGCCCAGCACCAGCACGGCGATGCAGCCACCGATCGCTCCTTCCCACGATTTGCCCGGCGAGATCGACGGCGCCAGCTTGCGCTTGCCGAAGGCCTTGCCGGAGAAGTACGCGAACACGTCGGCGGTCCAGACGATGGCCATCACGGACAGCAGGTACAGCGGCGAGTGCCGGTACATTTCCACGATGGCTGCGAAGCAGCCGACCACGGCAATCGCGTAGACCAGGCTCAGGAAGGTATTGCCGGTGCTGTTCAGCGGCGGCAGCCCGAGCTTGAGCGAAGGCGCGAAGCGCAGCGCCCAAACCAGCACGCTGATGGCGAACCAGAACGTGGGGTTGGGGCTGGGGGAGATGAAGAAGGCGTAGACGAAGGCCGCCGTCCAGAAGGCGGCGATCAGGGTCGCCTTGCCGGTGCCGGGATTGAACAGGCGGAAACACTCCCAGATCGCGGCGCCGAAGAACACCGAAGCCACTACCGCGAACGCCGTATAGTTGTTGGAGTACAGGACCGGCAGCAGGATGGCCAGCAGTGCGAGCGCGGTAAGGATCCGGGTTTTCAGCATTATCTTGTCAGCGCCTCTCAGGCCTTGGTCTTCTGCGCAACCTGGTCGCCGGTCTGGCCGAAGCGCCGCTCGCGCTGCTGGAAGGAGCCGATCGCTTCGTCCAGCGAGGCCTTGGAAAAGTCCGGCCAGAAGGTCTTGGTAAAGTACAGCTCGGAATACGCCAGTTGCCACAGCAGGAAGTTCGAGATGCGCTCCTCGCCGCCGGTGCGGATGAACAGGTCGGGCTCGGGCGCGTAGGCCATTGCCAGGTGCTGCGCCAGCATCTCTTCGGTGAACTCGCTCACCCCGGGGTTGGCGGCCACCATCTTGCTCGTTGCCTGCATGATATCCCAGCGGCCGCCGTAGTTGGCGCACACGCTGACCGTGAGGCGGGTGTTGTTGGCGGTGCGGCGCTCGGCCGCCATGATCATTTCCTGCAGCTTCGCATCGAAGCGGCTGAGGTCGCCTACGACTTTCAGGCGGATGTTATTGGCATGCATTTTCGCCACCTCGCGCTCGAGCGCGGTGACGAACAGGCGCATCAGGAGCGAGACTTCCTCGGCCGGGCGGCGCCAGTTTTCGGACGAAAAGGCAAACAGCGTCAGGTACTCGACGCCGCGCTCGACGCAGGCCTCGACGACGCCGCGCACCGCCTCCACGCCCTTGACGTGGCCGGCCACGCGCGGCAGCAGGCGCTTCGTGGCCCAGCGGCCATTGCCATCCATGATGATGGCAATATGGCGCGGCACGGCAGGCGCTTCGGGAATGGCAGTGGTCGAACTTTTGAACATCGTTGCTTCCAGCAGGGCTGGCGCGTCCGGTGTGGCGCGGCAGCCGGTCTTAAAGGGAGTCGGACCGGCCGCAGCATTTTTAATGCCGGGGCCGGTCCGCCTGGGCCTGGTGCGCATAGCGCACCTGCATGGGCCCGGTCTTACACGGTCATGATGTCTTTTTCTTTGTCCGCCAGCAGCTTGTCGATCTCGGCAACAAACTTGTCGGTCAGCTTCTGGATCTCGTCGCTCGAGCGGCGCTCGTCGTCTTCCGACGCGGTCTTGTCCTTGACCATTTTCTTGACGGCTTCGTTGGCGTCGCGGCGGATGTTGCGCACGGCGATCTTGGCGTCTTCACCTTCCGACTTGGTCAGCTTGACCATTTCCTTGCGGCGCTCCTCGGTCAGCGGCGGGGTCGGCACGCGGATGGTGTCGCCCTGCGACGACGGGTTCAGGCCCAGGTCGGAGTCGCGGATCGCCTTTTCGATGGTGCCTGCCATTTTCTTCTCGAACGGGGCCACGCCGATGGTGCGGGCGTCGATCAGGGTCAGGTTGGCGACCTGCGACAGCGGCACCGGCGAGCCGTAGTATTCGACCATGACGGAATCGAGGATGCCGGCGTGGGCGCGGCCGGTACGGACCTTGGCCAGGTTGGCGCGCAAGGTTTCGATGGACTTGGTCATGCGCTCCTGCGCGTTCTTCTTGACGTCAGCTAAGGACATGCTGCACTCCTGTTCTTGTTGATGTTGATGCGCGACTCCCGAGACGGGAATCGCGAGATTCCGAAACGGGATTCAAACGTGTACCAGTGTACCCTCGTCTTCGCCCATGATCACGGCTTTCATGGCGCCGGGCTTGGTGATGGAGAAGACCTTGATCGGCAGCTTCTGGTCACGGCACAGGGCGAACGCGGTGGCGTCCATCACCTGCAGGTTCTTGGCGATCGCCTCGTCGAAGGTGATCGAATTGTAGCGGGTGGCGGTCGGGTCCTTCTTGGGGTCGGCGGTGTAGACGCCGTCGACCTTGGTGGCCTTCAGGACGATCTCGGCCGAGATCTCGGCGCCGCGCAGCGCGGCGGCGGTGTCGGTGGTGAAGAAGGGGTTGCCGGTACCGGCGGCGAACACGACGACCTTGCCCTCTTCCAGGTACTGCAGCGCCTTCGGACGCACGTAGGGCTCGACCACCTGCTCGATGCTGATGGCCGACATCACGCGCGCGGTGATGCCCACGTGGCGCATCGAATCGGCCAGGGCCAGGGCGTTCATGACGGTGGCCAGCATGCCCATGTAGTCCGCAGTGGCGCGGTCCATGCCCTGGGCGCCGGGCGCAACGCCGCGGAAGATGTTGCCGCCGCCAATCACGATCGCCACCTGCACGCCCAGCTTCGCCACTTCCGCCACGTCGGCCACCATGCGGTCGATGGTGACGCGGTTGATGCCGAACTGGTCGTCACCCATCAGCGCTTCGCCAGACAGTTTGAGGAGGACTCGTTGGTAGGCTGGTTTGGTCATGATGAAGCGGCTCCTATGTTGTGTTTCGAATTCGGGTCCGACCGCCGCCGGGCGGCGGTCTCATCTGCAGCGAACAGATGGCTGGCGGGCGGTGCGGGCCGCCGCTCGCGGCGCGCCCCCGCCGCTGCGCACCTACCGACGCGCGCGGCACCACCCTACAAAAACGGGCCTTACGGCCCGCTTTGTCGATTACTGCTTGTTGGCAGCCATCTGGGCTGCGACTTCTGCTGCGAAGTCGTCCACCTTCTTCTCGATGCCTTCGCCGACGACATACATGACGAAGCCCTTCACGCTGGCGTTCGAGGCCTTCAGCATCTGCTCGATCGACTGCTTGTCGTTCTTCACGAACGCCTGGTTCAGCAGCGACACTTCCTTCAGGTACTTCTGTACCGAACCGTCGATACGCTTGGCGACGATCTCGGCCGACTGCGGCTGCTTGCCTTCGGCGGCGGCCTTGTCGGCGTCTTCCTGGGCTTTCAGCTGGGCAACCGAACGCTCTTTCTCGATCAGTTCAGCAGGCACTTGCTCTGCCGACAGCGAGACCGGCTTCATCGCGGCGATGTGCATGGCCACGTCCTTGCCGACCTGGTCGTCACCTTCGAACTCGACCATGACGCCGATACGGGCGCCGTGCAGGTACGAAGCCAGCTTGGCGGTGGTGTCGAAGCGCTGGAAGCGGCGAACGCTCATATTCTCGCCGATTTTACCGATCAGTGCCGTACGCACGTCGTCGAAGGTCTTGCCTTCGTGCGGCAGGGCTGCCAGGGCGGCAACGTCGGCCGGGTTGTTCTCGGCGACCAGGCGGGCCGCCAGGTTGGCCATGGCCAGGAAGTCGTCGTTCTTGGCGACGAAGTCGGTTTCGCTGTTGATTTCAACCAGCGCGCCGACGTTGCCGGAGATGTAAGCAGCGACCACGCCTTCAGCGGTGATGCGCGATGCTGCCTTCGATGCCTTGCCACCCAGCTTGACGCGCAGGATCTCTTCGGCACGACCCATGTCGCCTTCGGCTTCGGTCAGTGCCTTCTTGCATTCCATCATTGGCGCGTCGGTCTTCGCGCGCAGTTCACCAACCATCGCTGCAGTAATAGCTGCCATGTTGAATTCTCCCAATTGTTTGATGTAAAACGCGGATGTCCCGTGGACACCCGCATGATATTTTCTTGCCAAGCGTCGTGCTTGAAAAAAGGGGCGCTCGTGCTATGGCTCGGCGCCCCTTCGCTACTCAGGCAGGATCGACCTGCCCGGCATTATGCCTGCTCGGAAACTTCGACGAACTCGTCGGCGCCGGCAGCCTTGACCATTTCAACGACTTCGTTGGTGGCGTTGGCGCGGCCTTCCAGGATCGCATCGGCGACGCCGCGTGCGTACAGGGTGATCGCCTTCGACGAGTCGTCGTTACCCGGGATCACGTGGGTGACGCCTTCCGGCGAGTGGTTGGTATCGACCACGCCGATGACCGGGATGCCCAGCTTGCCGGCTTCGGTGATGGCGCCCTTGTGGTAGCCGACGTCGACGACGAAGATCGCGTCAGGCACGCCGCCCAGGTCCTTGATGCCGCCGATCGACTTCTGCAGCTTGTCCAGTTCGCGCGAGAACATCAGCGCTTCTTTCTTCGACAGCTTCTCGACTTCACCCGATTCGATCTGCGCTTCCATGTCCTTCAGGCGCTTGATCGAGGTCTTGATGGTCTTGAAGTTGGTCAGCATGCCGCCCAGCCAGCGCTGGTCGACGTACGGCACGCCTGCGCGCGCTGCTTCGGCGGCGATGATGTCGCGGGCCTGGCGCTTGGTGCCGACCATCAGGATGGTGCCGCGGTTGGCCGAGATCTGCTTGATGGTCTTCATCGCATCCTGGTACATCGCCATGGTCTTTTCCAGGTTGATGATGTGGATCTTGTTGCGATGACCGAAGATGAACGGCGCCATTTTCGGGTTCCAGAAACGGGTCTGGTGGCCGAAGTGGATACCGGCTTCCAGCATTTCACGCATAGTAACGGACATGTAATTCTCCAGGGTTGGGTCTTGAACGTTGCCAGTCACCTCTCCTGGAGGCACCCTTTTGCGGCGACGTTCGCGATTTCAATTAAAAGATAAATATAACAACATTGCTCGATGCGAATACGAGCAACCCGAGATTCTAGCGGGATTTGGCGTATGTTTCAAGGGTTCTGTAGGGGTAGTCCAGTCCAGTGGACTGGACTACGCTTTGCCGGCCGCGCGTTCAACGACAACATGATTGGACCTTACCGCATTTCTGGCACTGTTTGAACGCGCGGTCGGCGGAGCCGACCACCCTACGGCCATCATCCATCACTTATAATGACGCAATATCGCCCGGCTCCCGGGCCAATTTATTTGCAGGATACGACTCTATGGCCTCCATCCCCAAGACCCCGGAAGAAATCGAAGGCATGCGCGTCGCCTGCCGGCTCGGCTCGGAAGTGCTCGACTACATCACGCCCTTCGTGAAGCCCGGCGTCACCACCGGCGAACTGGACCGCCTGGCCAAAGACTACATGATCAATGTGCAAGGCACCGTGCCGGCCACGCTGAACTACGCCCCGCCGGGCTACCCGCCCTTCCCCGGCTCGATCTGCGCCTCGATCAACGACGTCATCTGCCACGGCATCCCGGGCGATCGCGTGCTCAAGAGCGGCGATGCGCTGAACATCGACATCACCCCGATCACCCAGGAAGGATTCCACGGCGACAACAGCCGCATGTTCCTGGTGGGCGAGCCCACGATCCTGGCCAAGCGCCTGTCGGAGGTCACCTTCGAGTGCATGTGGCTGGGCATCGCCAAGGTCAAGCCGGGCAACCGCCTGGGCGACATCGGCCATGCGATCCAGCAGCACGCCGAGAAGCATGGCTACAGCGTGGTGCGCGAGTTCTGCGGCCACGGCGTGGGCCGCGTGTTCCACGAGGAGCCGCAGGTGCTGCACTACGGGCGCCCGGGCACCGGCGAAGAGCTGGTCCCCGGCATGATCTTCACGATCGAACCAATGATCAACGCCGGCCGCCGCGAGATCCGCGAGATGCCGGACGGCTGGACCATCAAGACCAAGGACCGCAGCCTGTCGGCGCAGTGGGAGCACACCGTGCTCGTCACCGAGACCGGCGTCGACGTGCTGACCATGTCGGCCGGCAGCCCGCCGCCGCCCGCCATCGTGCTGCCGCTGCTGACCCAGGGCGCCGCCGTCCCCGCCTGAACGGAGAGATCGACATGGGCCAGCCCGCGCTTCTCGACAGCTCGCGCGCCAGCTTGCGCGGGCGGCTCAAGGCCGAGCGCCAAGCCCTGATCGACGCCTTCCACCAGGACGGCAAGCCGGAGAAGCTGCTGCGCGGCCTGCGCACCTGCGTGGACGGCGTCCTGCTTGAGGCCTGGCGCGCGGCCGGGCTGCCGGCCAGCACGGCGCTGGTGGGGGTGGGCGGCTACGGCCGCGGCGAACTCTTCCCCTATTCCGACGTCGACCTCCTGATCCTGCTCGGGCAGCCGGCCGACGCCATCACCCAGGCGAAACTGGAAGGGCTGGTGCAGCTGTTCTGGGACCTGGGCCTGGAGATCGGACACAGCATCCGCACCGTGGACGAATGCCTGGTCGAATCCGGCGCCGACATCACCGTGCAAACCAGCCTGCTGGAAGCGCGGCTGGTCAGCGGCGACGCCCAGCTCTTCGACGAACTGCGCCGGCGCCACCGCGCCGCCCTCGACCCGCAAGCCTTTTTCCAGGCCAAGACCGCCGAGATGCGGCTGCGCCACGCCAAGTACGAGTACACGGCCTTCGCGCTCGAGCCGAACGTCAAGGAAAGCCCGGGCGCGCTGCGCGACCTGCAGGTGATCCTGTGGGTGGCCAAGGCCGCCGGCCTGGCCGGGTCGTGGAGCCAGATGGCGCGCGCCAAGCTGATCACCCGGGCCGAGGCGCGCCAGCTGATGGAGAAGGAATACGCGTTCAAGGACATCCGCGTGCGCCTGCACCTGCATGCGAACCGGCGCGAAGACCGCCTGGTGTTCGACGTCCAGACCGCGATCGCCAGGACCTTCGGGCTGGAAAACGTCGACGGGCGCCGCGCCAGCGAATTCCTGATGCAGCGCTACTACTGGGCGGCCAAGGTGGTCACCCAGATGAACACCATCATGCTGCAGAATATCGAGGCCCAGCTGTTCCCGCGTCCGGCGGCATCCAGCCCGATCGGCGGCGACTTCAATGAGCATTTCAACGAAGTCAACGGCTTCATCGACATCGCGCAGGACGATAGCTTCGAGCGCTTCCCGTCGACCGTGCTGGGCGTGTTCGTGGCGATGACCGAGCGGCCCGACATCAAGGGAATGACCGCACGCAGCATCCGCGCGCTCTGGCATGCGCGCCACGTCATCGACGAGGCGTTTCGCGCCGACCCGGTCAACCGCGCCCTGTTCCTGCGCATCCTGAAAGCGCCGAGCGGCCTGGTGCACGCGCTGCGGCGCATGAACGACATGGGCGTCCTGGGGCGCTACCTGCCGGCCTTCCGCAGCATCATCGGCCAGATGCAGCACGACCTGTTCCACGTCTACACGGTGGACCAGCACATCATGATGGTAGTGCGCAACCTGCGCCGTTTCACGATGCCGGAACACGCCCACGAATACCCTTTCGGCAGCCAGCTGATCGCGAATTTCCGCGATCGCTGGCTGCTGTATGTCGCGGCCCTGTTCCATGACATCGCCAAGGGCCGCGGCGGCGACCACTCCGAGCTGGGCATGCAGGACGCCCAGGATTTCTGCCGCAGCCACGGCTTATCAAGCGAGGACACCGAACTGGTCGTATTCCTGGTGCAGCAGCACCTGAGCATGTCGACGGTGGCGCAGAAACAGGACCTGTCGGACCCGGACGTGGTCCAGGCCTTTGCCGCACAGGTGAAGGACGAGCGCCACCTGACCGCGTTGTACCTGCTCACCGTGGCCGACATCCGCGGCACCAGCCCGAAGGTGTGGAACGCCTGGAAGGCCAAGCTGCTGGAAGACCTGTACAAGGTAACCCTGCGCGTGCTGGGCGGCGAGCCGCACAGCGCCGACCGCGAACTGCGCGCGCGCCAGAAGGAAGCGCTGGCCACGCTGCGCCTGTACGGCCTGAGCGCCACGGCGCACGAGGCGCTGTGGCAGCAGCTCGACGTCGCCTACTTCCTGCGCCACGACGCCTCGGACATCGCGTGGCAGACGCGCGCCCTGCACGACAAGACCGACAGCCCGCGCCCGGTGGTCAAGGCGCGCCTGGCGCCGATCGGCGAAGGCCTGCAGGTGGCGGTGTACGTGCAGGACCAGCCAGACCTGTTCGCGCGCATCTGCGGCTTCTTCGAACGCAAGAACTTCAGCATCCTCGACGCCAAGATCCACACCACGCGCCACGGTTACGCACTCGACTCCTTCCTCGTCACCGAGGAAAACTTCGCCGGCAGCTACCGCGACATCATCAGCCTGATCGAGCACGACCTGGGCCTCCAGCTGGCCTCGCAGGAAGCCCTGCCGCCGCCCACGCACGGGCGCCTGTCGCGCCTGTCGCGGACCTTCCCGGTGACCCCGACCGTCGAGCTCAGGCCGGACGAGCGCGGCCAGTTCTACGTGCTGTCGGTGGCGGCCAACGACCGCCCCGGCCTGTTGTATGCGGTCGCCAACGTGCTCACGCGCTACCGCATCAACCTGCACACCGCTAAGATCATGACCCTGGGCGAACGCGTCGAGGACGTGTTCCTGATCGACGGCGCTGCCCTCGGCAATCCACGCACCCAGCTGCAGCTCGAGACCGACCTGCTGGATGCGCTCAAGATCTGAAGCCGAGATCCAACCTCTTCTACCCTGATTGTTTTCCGATGACCGAACCTGTCCGCCTCTCCAAACGCATGTCCGAACTTGGCCTGTCCTCGCGCCGCGAAGCCGACGACTGGATCGCCAAAGGCTGGGTGCGCGTGGATGGCAAGGTCGTCTCGGAGCTGGGCAGCAAGGTGCTGCCGCACCAGAAGATCACCGTCGAGCGCCAGGCCGCCGCCGAGCAGTCCAAGCGCGTCACGGTCCTGGTCAACAAGCCGGTAGGCTACGTCAGCGGCCAGGCCGAGGACGGCTACCAGCCGGCCGTCGTCCTGGTCAAGCCGGAGAACCGCTGGCCTGACGACCCCTCGCCGGAACAGTTCCACCCGACCCAGCTGCGCAGCCTGGTGCCGGCGGGGCGCCTCGACATCGATTCGGTGGGTTTGCTGGTGCTGACCCAGGACGGCCGCATCGCCAAGCAGCTGATCGGCGAACGCACGGACATCGAGAAGGAATACCTGGTGCGCGTGCAGTACACCAGGCCTGGCACCTTGCCCGAGGCGGACCTGCGCAAGCTCAACCACGGCCTGTGGATGGACGGCAAGCCGCTGCTGCCGGCCAAGGTGCGCTGGCAGAACGAGGATCAGCTCAGCTTTACGCTGAAGGAAGGCCGCAAGCGCCAGATCCGCCGCATGTGCGACATGGTGGGCCTGAAGGTGATCGGCCTGAAGCGCGTGCGCATCGGCAAGGTGAAACTGGGCGACCTGCCGCAGGGGCAGTGGCGCTACCTGCGGCCGGACGAGCAGTTCTGAAAACGGGGGCCGGCGCTCAGCTTCCCCGGCCGTTATAGTGGTGCACGGGAATGCTGTCGAGATCCACATTCTCCAGGCAGCGCAGGTTCACCGCCGCCATCGCGTTGCCCTTCGAGTCGATGCCTTCTCCGTAGGGATGGATGCCGCAAGTTGGGCAGAAGCGGTGCTTGATCACGTGCTTGTTGAAGGTGTAGGTACTGGCCGCATCCTCCGGCGTCTTCAGGCGCAGCCCCTCGCGCGGGATGAACCACAGCAGCGAACCCCTTCTCCTGCAGATCGAGCAGTTGCAGGCCAGCGCCCCGTCGATTTCCCCTTCCGCCTCGAATGCCACTGCGCCGCAGTGGCAGCTTCCCTCGTAGATCATCCCTGTCTCCTCCATCGTGGTTGACTGAAACAGCGCTACCCTACCATACCTGGGCGCCCATCCATGCGCCGCCGCCGCCCCTGCTGCGCGACAATGGCCCCATCAGCAACGACGACGCGAGAACAACATGGAACCGGTCTACACGATCGGCCACTCGAACCGGCCGATCGAAGAATTCCTGGACCTGCTGCGCGAGCACGGCATCGAACGGGTGCTCGATATCAGGACCGTCCCCAAGTCGCGCCACAACCCGCAGTTCGCGCAAGACCAACTGCCGGCATCGCTGGCGCAGGCCGGCATCGGCTATGCGTACATCCGCGAGCTGGGCGGCCTGCGCAAGCCGCACAAGGACACGCCCAACGGCGCCTGGCGCAACGCGTCCTTCCGCGGCTATGCCGACCACATGCAGACCGGCGAATTCAACGCGCACGTCGACGAGGTGGCGCAGATGGCGGCCGGGCTGCGCTGCGCCCTGATGTGCGCGGAGGCGGTGCCGTGGCGCTGCCACCGCTCTATGGTGGCGGACGCGCTGGCGGTGCGCGGCGTACCGGTCGAACACATCATCAACAAGGGTAAACCGAGGCCGCACACGCTCACGCCCTTCGCGCGGGTCGACGGGACGCGGATCCTCTATCCGCCAGAGACCCCCGACGCCCTGCCCGAGGACAAGGAGATTACATAGTTCTACATATCCGTACAAATTCACCATTGCAGCTGCCGAAACACGACACCTAGAATCGTCCAGTCCATCAAACACATTCCAGGCGGCCCGTCATGACATCGGTACCAGGCGTTCTGAACATCCAGGGTGGCGGCACCCTGCTCCGCAGCACCTACGCTTATGAAGAACGCGCCCTTGTCGCGGTCTGGACCGGTATCAAGGCCGAGGACCTGCGCGGCGTAACCTACGAATGGAAGATCGGCGACCGGATCGTCAACACCGGCACGGTCAACAGCTACACGCCGGACGACGCCGACATCGGCAAGCAAATCTCGGTGACAGCCGTCTTCCCCGTCAGCGGGAGCGAACCTGTCGGCAAGATCGCCGCCAGCAACACCAAGCTTGTGGCCGGCATCAACGACCAGCCCACCGGCGTGCTGTTCTTCACCACCGAAGCCGCAGGCGGCGACACCAAATATGTGGCGATCGACGGGATCCGGGACGAAGACGGCCGCGGCCCGATGAGTTACCAGTGGTTCGTGGGCGACAAGCCGATCGCCGGCGCATTCGGCAGCGAGTTCATCCTCGAAGCGCGCTTCGCGGGCCAGCCGGTCAGGCTGCATGGCAGCTATACCGACGCAAGCGGGCGCCTGACAACGGTCGTCAGCGGCGACCGCCCGATCCCCCTCGACATGCCCGGCAAGGCCGGCATCATCGGCAGCGTCACCCCGAACGCGGTGCTGCGCGCGGAGGTCAGCGATCCGAACGGCATCGAGACCATCCACTACGCATGGGAGGTGATGGGCCGGAACGGGGCATGGACCACCGTGCCGGGCGCCACCGGTCCCACCCTGACGCTGGGTGCCGACGCGCCTGCCGCGGTGCGCCTGTTCGTCGACTATGCGGACGCCAGCGCCGATCACCAGTTCGGCATCGCCAACAAGGTCGTCGTGCTCGGCACGGATAGCGCGCAGACCATCGCCGCCGGGGGCTACGGCGAAGAGATTTTCGCCGCGGGCGGGAACGATATCATCCGCCACGCAATCGGCGGCAACCGCATCGACGGCGGCGCGGGGCGCGATACCTATGTGATCGGCCAGGACCTCTACCTGCTGTCTCACACGACGGGCAAGCCGCACGAATGGAACGTGATGACCATGGACGGCACCAGTCCGAACGTGGACGTCCTGATCGATGTCGAGCGCCTCGGCTACCTCGACGCGCAGCGGGTCGAGCGTTATATCGCCCTGGACGTCGACGGCAATGCCGGCCAGGCCTACCGCCTGTACAAGGCGTCCCTGGACCGCACGCCCGACCAGACCGGCATCGGTTTCTGGATCCACCAGCTCGACGCAGGTGCCAGCCTGAAGGCCGTCGCCGACGCGTTTGTCGCGTCCGCCGAGTTCCGCAGCCTGTACGGCGCCGCGCCCTCGCATGCCGACATCGTCGCGAAGTTCTACACGAACATCCTGGACCGCACGCCGGATGCGGCCGGCGCCGCGTTCTGGACCCAGGCCCTCGACAGCGGTGCGGCCGAGGTTTCCGACGTGCTGCTGGCTTTCAGCGAGAGCAGCGAACACGTGGCCTCGCTGGTCGGCACGTTACAGCACGGGATTGCCTACCTGCCCTGGTTGATCGTGACCGACTGACCAGGCCTCGCGGCCCGCCACGCACGGGGCCAACGCTCAGTCGCGCCGGCGGTCGGCCAGGAATTGCTGCGCGCGCGGGTGCTGCGGGTTGGTAAAGAATTCTTCGGGCGTGGCGCGCTCGAGGATGCGCCCTTCGCTCATGAACAGGATCCGGTCGGCCACCTCGCGCGCAAACCCCATCTCGTGGGTCACGCAGACCATGGTCATGCCCTGCTGCGCCAGCGAACGCATCACTCCGAGCACCTCGCCCACCATTTCCGGGTCGAGCGCGCTGGTCGGCTCGTCGAACAGCATCACCGGCGGACGCATCGCCAGGCTGCGCGCGATCGCCACGCGCTGCTGCTGTCCGCCCGAAAGCGCGTTCGGAAAGGCATCCGCCTTGTGCGCCAGCCCCACCTGTTCGAGCAAGCCCATCGCAAATTCGCGGGCCTCCTTCGGCGTGGCGCGCTTCAGGCTCACCGGGGCCAAGGTGCAGTTTTCCAGCGCCGTGAGATGCGGGAACAGATTGAAATGCTGGAATACGAAGCCGATGCCCGCGCGCAAGGCGTTGACGTCCGTACCCTTGGCGTGGACCTCAACGCCATCGATGCTGATGCGGCCGCCGTCGATCTCTTCCAACCGGTTGAGGGTACGGATCAGCGTCGACTTGCCGGAGCCGGAAGGCCCGCAGACGACCACCACTTCATTCTTTTCCACGCGCTCGCTGACATCGACCAGCGCGTGATACCTGCTCGCCCCCTGGCCGTACCACTTGTTGACTCCTTCGAGAACGATCATCGTTCACCTCCCTGCAGATTGGGTTCCCGTGCGCCGCTCCAGCCGGAAGGCCAGCCGGGACAGGCCGAAGCACAGGATGAAATAACTCAGCGCCAGGATCAGGTAGACCTCGACCGCCTGGGTGAACACCAGGGTGTTCACCTGGGTCGCGATGAACGAGACTTCCGACAGGCCGATGATGTAGCCCAGCGAGGTCGCCTTGATGGTCGAGACCAGCTGGCTGACGATCGAGGGCAGGCCATGGCGCAACGTCTGCGGCAGCACCACCAGGCGCAGCGCCTGCGGATAGGACAGGCCGAGCGAGCGTGCGCTCTCCAGCTGGCCCTTGGGCAGCGCGCGCAGGCCCGCCGCCACGATCTCGGCAAGGTAGATGCCGTCGAACAGCACCAGCACCATCAGCATGGTGGTCGCCTGCCCGGTCTTGACGCCGGTGACGGCCGGCAGGAAGAAGTAGACCCAGAACACCACCAGCAGCAGCGGCACGGCGCGCACCAGCTGCACCAGGGTGGCGACCGGCCAGCGGATGGCGCGCCGGCTGCTCACGCGCGCCACGCCCAGCAACAGGCCGAGCGGCATTGCCAGCAGCAGCGCCCCAAACGACAGCAGCACGGTCAGCGCCAGGCCGCCCAGCGGGCCCTCCGGGTACTGGCCGACAAGGAAATACAGCCAGTAGGTATCGATGAGTTCGAGGATCGAATGGAGCATGGTCGGTCGCCTCCGTTTACGCCGGGCGGACCGGATAGCGCCGCTGGAACAGCCAGGCGGCCAGGGAGATCAGGAGCGATACCGTCAGGTAGGCCAGGGTCGCGAAGCTGAAGGCTTCCACGCTGCGAAAGCTGCTGGTCTCCACACGCGCGGCCTGGTACATCAGTTCGGCGGCGCCGATCACGGTGGCCACGCTGGTGTCCTTCCATAGATTGACGGTCTGCGACAGCAGCGGCGGAGTCGCCGCACGCAGGGCCTGCGGCAGCAACACCAGGCGCACGCTGGCGAAGCGGCCGAGACCGAGCGAGCGCGCGGCCTCCAGCTGGCTTGCCGGCACGGCGCGAATGCCGCTGCGGATGTCTTCGGCCATGTGCACGCCGCTGTACAGCGCCAGTGCGATCACGGCGCACACGGCTTCCGGGTTGTTTGCGTACAGGAGTTCGCGTGCGCCCTCGGGCAGCAGTTCGGGAAACGCGAAGTACCAGAACAGCAGGTGCGCCAGCAGCGGCACATTGCGGATGCCTTCCACGATGGTGGCGCCGACGCCGCGCAGCGGTCCAAAGCCGGAGCTGCGCATCAGGGCGAGCAGTGCGCCGAAAGGCAGGGCGACGACGAAACTGGCCGCCGTCAGCTGGAGCGACAGGATGAGTCCCTGCACCAGCCAGTCATGGTACTGGCCGGATTGCAGGATACCGGGATCGAAGAACTGCAAAGCCCAGACTCAGATCTTGTCGGTGCTGATCTTGAATGTGCGCCTGGCGATGTTGGCGCGGGTACCCGGGCCGTACCACTTGTTGAACAGCTTCTCGGCCTCGCCGCTCGCTTCCAGGCCGCGCAGGGTCTCGTCGACCACCGCCTTCAGGGTCTTCTCGCCCTTGCGCAGGCCGAGGGCGATCGACTCGATGCCGATGCTGGTCGGCAGGATCGCGAAGCCTTTCGCGGCCGGTCCCAGCTTGCCGTAGTCGGCCAGCAGCGAGGATTCGTCGTTCACGTAAGCGATGCCCTTGCCCTGGCGCAGGGCCTGGAAAGCCTGCTGGGTGTTCTCGAAGGTCACGACTTCGGCGCTCGGTACGGCCTTGCGGATGTTCGATTCCTGGGTCCCGCCGCGCACGGTGACGACCTTCTTGCCGGCCAGCTGCGGCAGCGCGGTGACGCCGCTACCGGTGCGCACCATCACCTTCGAACCGGTGACGAAGTGGGTCAGCGCGAAGTCCACCTGCGACTCGCGTTCCTTGTTGTGGGTGAGCGTGGCGGCCAGCACGTCGACCCGGCCCTGCTGCAGCTCGGGGATGCGGCTCGAGACCGACATTTGCTTGAACACGGGCTTGACCCCGATCTTCCTGGCCACTGCGGTGGCGATGTCGATCTCGTAGCCCACCAGCTGGCGGGTCTTCGGATCGATGAAGCTGTTCGGCTCGTCGGTGCCCAGCACGCCGAACACGATCTCGCCTTTCTTCCTGATGTCCGCGAGCTGGTCGGCCTGCGCGGCGTTGGCGAGCACGCTGGCGGCCAGGGCGAGCGTGCCGATGAGGATGTGACGGCGGGTAAACATGTTCTTCTCCAGACTGCAACAATGCGATCGCCGCAGTATACGGCATGGTCTTGCATGGCCGAACGATCAATTAGCCATAAGAAAATGTGTTCTCGACTATAAGCGCTAAGAAATTCTTACGCCACCTCCCGTACCGGACCCCGGCCGGGCACCCATGCTAAAGTAGCAAGCAACTCACGGACCCACACGGAGACAGGATGCTGGTCGTTACCTACAACGTCAATGGAATCGGCGCCCGCCTCGGCGCCCTGCTGGAATACCTCGAGGAACGCAAGCCGGACGTCGTCTGCCTGCAGGAGCTGAAGGCCCCGCAGGAGAAATTCCCGGAGGCGGCGATCCTGGATGCCGGCTACCACGCGATCTGGCATGGCCAGAAGAGCTGGAACGGCGTCGCCATCCTCACCCGCGACGGCCCGGCGCAGGAGCTGCAGCGCGGCCTGCCGGGCGACCCGCTTGATGAACAGAGCCGCTACATCGAGGCGGCCTACCAGGGCATCCTCGTCTGCGGCCTGTACCTGCCGAACGGGAACCCCGCGCCCGGCCCGAAGTTCGACTACAAACTGGCCTGGTTCGAGCGCCTGATCGCACGCGGCGCCGAGCTGATGGCGGCGCAGGTCCCGGTCCTCATGTGCGGCGACTTCAACGTGATGCCGACCGAACTCGACGCGTACAAGCCAGAGCGCTGGGTCAACGACGCGCTGTTCCGGCCCGAATCGCGCGCCGCCTTCGAGCGCCTCATGGCGCAGGGCTGGACCGACTCGCTGCGCACCATGTATCCGGACCAGGTCATCTACACCTTCTGGGATTACTTCCGCGATGCCTTCGGGCGCGACGCGGGCATTCGCATCGACCACCTGCTGCTCAGTCCAGCCCTGGCGCCGGCCCTGCGCGCCGCCGGCGTCGACAAATTCCAGCGCGCGAAGGAGAAGCCGAGCGACCACGCGCCGACCTGGGTCGAGCTGGACATGGGAGCGGTGGTCACGGCGTAGAGTGGTCGGCTTGCGACGGGGGCGCCTAGCCCGCGCGTTCGACTGTCGCACGCGTCGTTGGATCGCATGCCGGAGCTGGACGCGCGGTCGGCGGAGCCGGCCACCCTACGAAACCCTTCTTATGCCATGCCTTGCGTTAAGATGTTGCCCTGCCAACGACCCGCACTGCCATGCTCACGCCCGAACAATTCCTCGGCTTCCTCACCGCCGCCATCCTGATCACCCTCTCGCCCGGCCCCGACAACATGATGGTGCTGGGCGTGGGCATCGCCAAGGGCCGGGCGCGCGGCATTGCCTTCGGCCTCGGCTGCGCACTGGGCTGCCTGAACCACACCCTGCTGGCCGCGATCGGCGTCAGCGCCCTCATCGCCGCGTCGCCGGCGGCGTTCACGGCGCTCAAGCTTGCGGGCGGCCTGTACCTGATCTGGATGGGCATTGGCGCGCTGCGCAGCCGCGGCGGCGCGCAAGTGGCCGGCAGTGTGCCGGACGAGTCGGCGCGCCAGCTGTTCCTCAAGGGCCTGTTGGCCAATGCCATCAATCCCAAGGTGGTGCTGTTCTTCCTGACCTTCCTGCCGCAGTTCGTGGTCGCCTCGCGTGGCGATGCGAACTGGCAGATAGCCTGGCTTGGCCTCACCTTCACGCTGCAGGCGGCGTTGCTGTTCGGCCTGCTCGGATATTTTTCCGGCACGATCGGCCAGTGGCTGAACCGCACGCCGCGCGCAGGGATGTGGCTCGACCGGCTGGCCGGCGCGATCTTCGTGGGCCTGGGGCTAAGGCTGATCGTCGCCCGTTGAACGCGCCGCGGCCGGCTCATGGATCGGACAGCGGTTCAGGCGCGATCGCAGCTCCCGCGACACGGCCATGACCTGGCGCCGCGCGCGGTTGATGCCCCCGAGCGGCCGGTGCGCCGCCACGCAGTTCCACGGATCGAAGGCGATCGCGTCCTCGAGCCGAGGCGACGCGGCCGCATCCCAGCTGGGCTGGGGCGCGACCTTCAGGCGCGCCACCGGCACGTAGGGGCTGAGCGCTTCCGGCCATTCGGCCGCTGCGTCTTCGATCGGCATCCGTTCCAGGTCCGTGCACAGCTGCACGCGCAGCTCCCATTCGCCGCCCTCCTGCGCGAAGTGCGCCGCCAGCGCCGCGCGTTGGGCGTCGTCGCCATTGTCGAGCGGGGCGCCGGCCAACGCCAATAGCGAAGGCGACACGGGCGCCAGTGCGAACTTGGCCATGTACGGGCCGTACAGGAAGGGTGTCTGGGTGTAGTAGGTTTCGCCGAGCGGGTGGCGCTGGGGTTCGCCGCCGATACCCTTGAGCTTGACGCTCATGCCGCCCAGCGCCTCGATTGCCCCTTCCACCGTACGCATCACGGCCGAGAAGGCCTTCTTGCCGGCCTCGAAGCGATCGGTGCTGGCCGCCAGCAGCGGCGTGGCCGGCAGCAGGCGCTGCGGATCGGCAAGCGCGAAGGCGGGCGCGTTCACCATCAGGAAGTCCTGCGAGCGGCCGGGGCGCGACGCGTCCAGCCGTTCGCCCGGCACGCCCAGCACCTTGAACGCGACCGCACGCGGGGTCGAGATGCCGTCCGGGAGCGGCTCGACGGGCGGCGACGACCAGCGCAGCAGGACTTCGTAGCTGCCGGGAGCGGCGAACAGGCCCTGGGCGAAGCAGGTCTCCAGGCCGCCGGACACTTCAAGGCTGCCGCGCAGGATGGCATGGCCCTTGGCATGCACGGCGCGGTAGGCATGGCCCCGCTTCTGCGCCACCTCGCTGACCGTGCCGGCGAAGGCGTTCTGGAGCGTCTCGATAGCGTCGGTTTCGTCCTTGCGGACCACCTCGAACGAGGCCTGATACGGGATGGGAGCAAAACCGGCCATTGGGGCCTCCATTGATCGAAGGCCCCAATCTAGCGCGTTTCGCAAGGGGCCGCCGTACGCCAGCGGCCCCCGGCGGCTTACATCGTGATCGCCACCGTGCTCGATGGCTGCCTGCGCGCCGCCACCGGCACTTCGAGCAGTTTCTGCCTGCCGTTCCAGCTGAATTGCGCGGCGCGGCCGTCGATCGTCACGGCGCGCGGCTGACGCTGCAGGTTGTGCACCTTCAGCGCGAAGCCGCGTTCGGCCGGCGCTTGCGCCCTGCCGGTTTCGGTCTGCAGGCGCACCTCGAGCCTGCCACCGTCGCCGTTGGCAGCGAACTTGCTGGCGAAGCGCACGATCTCGTACTTGCCCTTCGCGTAGGCATCCGGGGTTTCGCCGTCGTCATCGTACATCTTGCCTTCGCCGCTGCTGACTGTGGCGTCATGGTAGTAGTGCAGGTCGATCTGGCGCGTCGCGTAGTCGCGCGTGGTCTGCACCACCTTCGCCATCGGGATGAACGCGCCGGCGCGCACGTACACCGGAATGCTTGCCTCGACCGGTTTTACTACCTCATTGATGCCGCCGTGGTGCTTCTCGCCCGTGTGGAAGTCGAACCAGATGCTGTCCTTGACCGGGAAGTGCACTTCCTGGCGGGTCGCACCAGGCTCCACTACCGGGGACACCAGCAGGTCGCGGCCCCACAGGTAAGTCGTGGCCAGGGTGGTCGCCCCGTCGTCCTCGAACAGCACCGGCCGCATCAGCGGCATGCCGGTCTGGCTGTTGTCGAAGGCCATCGTGTAGTTATACGGCAGCATGGCGTAGCGCAGCCACACCGCTTCGCGCGCCAGCACCTTGGTGCGCTCGGAGCGGAACACCGGTTCCGGCGCCACGTCGTCCTGGGCGTGCGGGCGGAACACCGGCTGGAACACGCCGTATTGCAGCCAGCGCACGTACAGCTCGTCGTCCAGCACCGGGCCGGCGAAACCGCCCAGGTCCGAGTGCATGTAGGCCAGGCCCTGCATGCCCATCTGGAGCGAGATCTCCACCTGCGACTGCAAACCGCCCCAGCCGCGGCTGACGTCGCCCGACCAGGGAATCATGCCGAAGCGCTGCGAACCCGAGTAACCGGCCCGCATCAGGATGAACGGGCGTTCGTTCGGGAAATCCTTGCGGTAGCCTTCCGCGATCAGGCGCGCCCAGTCGTGGCCGTAGATGTTGTGAACCTGGTCGGCGCCGCGCTTGGCGCCGTCCGGACCATGCTGCACCCAGGCCGGATGCACCTCCGGCTCGCCCAGGTCGCCCCACCAGCCGGCCACGCCGCCCTTCTTGAGGTCCTTGTAGATGTTCCAGAACCAGTCGCGGCCTTCTGGACGGTAGAGGTCGATGATGCCGGTGTTACCGAAATAGAAGTCGTAGGTGGCAGGCTTGCCCGCCGCGTCGGTCGCGAGCGCCTTCTGCTGCACCGCTTCCTGCCAGCGCGTCGATGTCGTCAGCACGAAGGGCTCGGTGATGACGATGGTCTTCACGCCCTTCTTGCGGAAGTCGGCCATCATCTGTTCGGCATGCGGGAAGCTGTCGCGGTCCCAGGCCAGATTGCCCATGGTGTCCTTGACCGTCTTGCCGAACCAGAACAGGTCGAGCACCACGGCGTCGAGCGGAATTTTCTCCTCGGCGAACTTGTCGACCACGGCGCGGGTCTGCGCCTCGGTCTTGTAGCCGAAGCGGCTGGCGAAGTTGCCGAAGGCCCAGCGCGGGGGCAGCGGCTGGCGGCCGGTCAGGCCCGTATAGTTCGCCATCACGTCGGCCCAGCTGTCGCCAGCCACCACCTGGTAGGTCTTGGGGCCCCCGATCACTTCGTAGCGCAGGCTGCCGTCCTTGCTGCTGTCGAAGTCGAGGTAGCCGACTTGCGGGTTGTCGAAGTGGATTGCGTACTTCTTCGACGACAGCGCCACCGGAATCGTGTAATTCAACAACTGGGACGTCTTGCCGTAGCCGTAGTCGGCGCGGTTGTAGAGGCGGAAGCGGTTGCCGCGGCGGTTCATGCCTACCGCGCGCGCACCGGCGCCGTACAGCGCCTCGCCTTCGTCCAGCGCGAATTCGATGCTCTCGTGACTGCTGCTGCGGGCATAACCGCCCTTCTCCGCCACCAGCGGCTTGCCCTTGTAGAGGTAGCTGATCCGGAACGGCTGCCTGTCGACCACCACCGTGATGCCCGGGGTGGCGAATTCGATGCGCCTGCCCTCTTCCTTCAGCGTCGTCGCCACGTCGCCCGGGGCCAGCACCACGGCGTGCGAAGCCGGCTCGTGCTGCTGGCCGTTCGGGATGAAGGTGGTTTCGACGACCTGCGCCGAATACGGCTTGATCAGGTAGCGGCCATCGCTGGTGCGCAACTCCAGCGTGTTCTGGTTACGGGTGACTCCCTGCAGCTGGCGGTCGGCGTTCTGGGCAAGGGCAAGCGGGCTGAAGGCGGGGGCGGCCGTGAACAGGCACAGCACCAGCCGGGCGATCGTCGTTTTGGTCATGGTCTCGATTGTCAATGGGACAAGCGAGAGCATGACAGAATTCCGGCCGTGGAAAAAGTGCTATGTAATAAAGTTACATAAAATCTTCGGCGCCGGAGGCAAACTTACGGGATCGTCCGGCCGGGGACGGTCATGCGCGCCATGCCAGCCAGGTCGTCGTACATGCGGGCGTCGATCGCCAGCCGGGCGCGCACGCCGCGTTCGGCCAGCACGGCTTCGGCCGCCATGAAGCCGGACTTGGCCGCCCCTTCCATCGTACAGGGCATGTGGGTGCGGATCCAGTCTCCGGCCAGGGTCAGGCCCGGCAGCGGCGAGCGCGCGGGCGGACGCATGCTCTCGAAGCCGACTGTCGGGCAAGGAATCGCCATCGGTATCCGGTGCACGTCGGCGTGCACCAGCCGCGCGCGGGCTGCGCGCGGCGCCATCTCGGCCAGTTCTGCTACGGTGCGGCGCACGATCTCGGCGTCGCTCAGGTGGTGGGCCCGGTGGCTGTAGATGATATTGCTGGCGATGACCGTCGGGCGGCCGGGCCAGCCTTTGCGAATCTGCGACAGGTCATAGAAGTCGTAGTTCAGCCGGCCAGGGGACCAGAGGTGGGTGGCGAAGCGTTCGGCCTTGATGTCGCGGTCGAACCAGAGGTAGCAGCAGATATACGGGCTCGGCTCGAAGCGCGGCAACACGTCGAAGGGTGCTCTGGCGCGCCAGGCGGCCGGCAGCACCGAGGCCAGGTCCTGCGGCGGCAGCGCGGACACGACATGGCGCGCGGCGATCCCGCTGCCGTCCGACAGCACGACCCCGTCGACACGCTCACGGCCTGCCAGGTAAGCCACGCCCCTGCCCTTGAGCACTCGGCCACCGGCCCGCTCGATCACGCGCACGGCCTGCCGGGTATACAACTCTCCCAGCCCGACCCTGGCGAAGCCGAAATGCAGGCCGCGGTAGCCGCTCAGTTGAGCATGGATGCGCATCAAGGAAGCCGCCGACACGCGCTCGAGCGGTACATTGGTGACCACCATCGAGGCGAAGCGCCACCACCAGTCGATCATGGCCTCGCTGATGCCCTGCGAGCGGAAGAAGTCGAGGCCCGAGATGCGGTCGAGCTCCGCCACCCGTTCCTCGCCGAAGCGCATGCCGCGCCAGCCGGTCGGCGCCATCGAAAGGTAGTCGTGCATGTTCAGCCCCGGCGCGCCGAGGATGCTCGGCATGAGGCTGAGGGGCGCCGGCAGCGGCCAATGGCGCAGGACGGTGGGCCTGGGCTTGCTGGCGATCGTGAGGACCTTGCCGGGCTGCCAGCAGATCAGGTCCTTGCTGCCGAGGCGATCGAGCAGCGCCAGCATGTTGTGGTATTCGGAATGGAAGATGTGCGGCCCGATGTCGACCACGTCGCCCGTCACCGGCTCGCGCCAGCAGCGCGCCCGTCCGCCCAGCCCGTCGGCGCGTTCGACCACCGTCACGGCGATGCCGTGATCCGCCAGCGCGACCGCGCATGCCAGCCCTGCCAGCCCACCCCCGAGTATCGCAACTTCCGTCGTCGTCCGCGTCATCCTCGCCACCCCCTCGCCGTCCATGTGTTGGGCCAGTGTAGGCAAGCGAGCGCGGCCTTCGGTTAGCGCGCGCACATAGCGGCGCTGAAACCCGCAGCAGGCGGGTGCCGTCTCGGGACAATCCCGGGAAGGGGGTCAGCGCAGCTCAGCGCAAATAAGGCATTACGTTGTTCGCCACGCGCGCCGTCTCGGCCTCGGTGAGCGGCAGGCTGCGGAAGGCGGTCCAGGCCTCGCGCGGACGGATTGCCGCGCCGATCGCGGCGTCGGAACCGTAGAGCACCCGCTCCATGCCGACCTGGCGCAGCCGGCGCACCAGCCGGCGCGCATCGGGCGCCGACAGGCCGGGCCGCGCAAAGGCCGTCACGTCCACCCACACGTGGCGCACACGTGGATCGCGGCGCGCCGCCGCATCGGCCAGCACGGCCAGCGCTGCCAGCTGCGGCGCGGCGTCGGATGCACCGGCATAGTCCACCTGCACCGGCACGTCGGGCGCGTGCGGCAGCAGCTGCTCGACCAGCAAACGCGCCTCGCGCGTGCCGGTTTCGTGCAACTGCAGCACGATCGCCATGCCGCGTGCATTGGCCGAGCGGAACACACGGCGCAGGCGCTCCAGCTGTTCCGGGTCGTCCGCACCGATGCCACCGCTGGAGGGCTGCAGCCGGATGCCGCGTCCGAACCCCGGGCTGGCCGCGCAGCGGGCCAGTTCGGCCAGCGCATAGTCCCTCAGCGGGTCGACGCTGCACAGGGCCACCAGGCGCTCGGGGTATTCCGCGGCCTGGCGCGCGGCCCAGTCGTTCTCGGCGCGCACCCGCACGTATTCGCGTACGTGTTCGCGCACGTGTTCGCGCACGTGTTCCGTGGCTTCCGCGTGCTCGTCCTCGCGCGCGCGCTCCGGCTGTCCGTAGGCGTAGGCCACCGACAGCAGCGCGGCGCGTTCGATGCCGGCCGCGTCGAGCTGCGGGATCAGGTCGCGCGCCGACACTGGCCGCAGCACCGCCGCCGAAGACAGGAAGGCCGCCGCCGCGGGGCTATAGACGAGCTGGTGATGGTCCGCCACCGGCGCCCTGAGCGCGGGCACGGTCGGCGTGGCCGGGGCGGCCGACGCTGCGCCCAGGATGGCCCAGAGCAGGAGGGGAAGACGCTTCATGCATACACCTCGATCGTAGTGGGCCGCGCACGCCTGCGTCCGGCCAAAGCGCCATGTTATCTCACTGACACCAAGCACTGTCAAGATTGCATCTTGCATGCTGCTCGCGTAGCATCGCCCCGGTTCACCGCACGCGGGCACGCGCGCCGTGCGACCAGCTAGAACAAGGAGACAGATGAAGAACGAACATCCCTCCGTGAGCCAGACCCGGTCCTTCCTCACGGTGGCCCTGATCGAACTGTGGGAGCGCTTCGGCTACTACGGCATGCAGGCGCTGATCGTGTATTTCATGGTGCAGCGCCTCGGCTTCGAGGACAGCCGCGCCAACCTGGTGTGGGGCGCCGCCGCCGCCCTGATCTACGTGGCACCGGCCATCGGCGGCTGGATCGGCGACCAGGTGCTCGGCACGCGCCGCTGCATGATCCTCGGCGCCCTGATCCTCACCCTCGGCTACGCGCTGATGGCGGTGCCCACCACGAACACCTGGATGACGTTCTCGGCCCTGGGCGTGATCGTGGTCGGCAACGGCCTGTTCAAGCCGAACACCGCCAACCTGGTACGCAAGATCTACGAGGGCGACAACTCCAGGATGGACAGCGCCTTCACCATGTACTACATGGCAGTGAACGTCGGCTCGACCTTCTCGATGCTGGCCACGCCCTGGATCAAGGACACCATCAACGCCACCTACGGCAACAACTTCGGCTGGCATGTGGCCTTCGCCGTGTGCAGCGTCGGCCTGTGCATCGGCCTGTTGACCGTCGGCGTGCTGCGCAAGACCATCGCCCATATCGGATCACCGCCGGATGCCCGGCCGCTCGAGATGGGCAAGCTGCTGGCGGTGCTGGCCGGCGGCGTCGTGGCGGTGGCCGCATCGGCGGTCATCCTCGAATACCGCGACGTCGCGCGCGCCTTCGTGTACGTGGCCGGCTTCGTGGTGCTGGGGATCTTTGTCCACCTGATCCGCACCAGCCAGCCGAGCGACCGCGCGGGCCTGATCGCCGCCCTGGTGCTGACGCTGCAGACGGTGTTCTTCTTCATCTTCTACCAGCAGATGTCGACCTCGCTGTCGCTGTTCGCGCTGCGTAACGTCGATCTCGAGTTCAGTGTGCTCGGCGCCCACCTGTGGACCTGGTCGCCGGCCCAGTTCCAGGCGCTGAACGCGATCTGGATCATGGTCCTGAGCCCGGTGCTGGCCTGGATCTATACCCGCGCCGGCAACAGCGGCAAGGACCTGTCGATCGCGGCCAAGTTCGCGCTCGGCTTCGCGGTGGTGGCGGCCGGCTTCTTCACCTACGGCGTGGCCGGCGCCTTCGCCGTGGACGGGCTCACCTCGTCGTGGATCATGATCGCCGGCTACGGCCTGTATTCGCCGGGCGAACTGCTGGTGAGCGGCCTCGGGCTGGCCATGATCGCCCGCTACGTGCCGGCGCGCATGGGCGGCTTCATGATGGGGGCCTACTACGTCGGCGTCGGCATTTCGCAATACCTGGGCGGCGTGGTGGCGAACCTTGCCGCGGTGCCGGAGGGCATGACCAGTGCGGTGGAAACGCTGCCGGTCTACACCAGCCTGTTCAACAAGCTGGGGGTGGCGGCGATCGCCTGCACGCTGATTGCGCTGGCGGCGCTGCCGCTGATGCGCAGGCTGACGGCGACGCACCACGCGCATCAGTGAATTTGCTTGCCAAACGATCGTAGGGTGGTCGGCTTCGCCGACCGCGCGTTCGGCAGACGGGCGTGCAGTCGCATCGCATCGATGCATAGGTAGTTTGGACGCGCGGTCGGCAGAGCCGACCACCCTACGCTATCATGGCGGATCAGATTTGACGGATTCCGGCATGACTACCTCCACTCCTTCCGAAAACCAGGCCCAGCGCGCCCTGCGGGTCGCCCAGCGCGTCCACGCCATCGAACCCTTCCGCGTCATGGAGATGGTGAAAGCCGCAGGCGACATGAAGCGCAGCGGCGCCGACGTCATTGGCATGAGCGTCGGCGAGCCCGATTTCACCGCCCCCGACATCGTCGCCCACGCCGCGATGGAAGCCATCAAGGCGGGCAGCACCCAGTACACCGATTCGCTCGGCCTGCGCGAACTGCGCGACGCGATTGCCGGCCACTACGCTGCCGTGCATGGCCTCGACATCGATCCGCGCCGCATCGTCGTCACCGCCGGCGCCTCGGCCGGCCTGCTGCTGGCCTGCGCGGCCCTGGTGGCGGACGGCGACGAGGTCCTGATGCCCGACCCCTGCTACCCCTGCAACCGGCACTTCGTCTCCGCCTTCGGCGGCAAGCCGGTGCTCATTCCGGCGTCGAGCAATGACCGCTACCAGCTGAGCGGCGCCCACGTGGAGGCCCACTGGGGCCCGCGCTCGCGCGGCGTGCTGGTGGCCTCGCCCTCGAACCCGACCGGCACCTCGATGACCCCGGCGCAGTTGAATGACATGCTCGGCGCCGTGCGCGCCCGCGGCGGCTTCGCCATCATCGACGAGATCTACCAGGGCCTGTCGTACGACCACCAGCCCGTCAGCGCACTGGCGCTCGATCCGGACGTCATCACCGTCAACAGCTTCTCGAAATACTTCAGCATGACCGGCTGGCGCCTGGGCTGGCTGGTGGTGCCCGACGCGCTGGTGCCGACCTTCGAGAAGCTGGCGCAGAACCTGTTCATCTGTGCGCCGACGGTGGCCCAGCAGGCCGCGCTGGCCTGCTTCACGCCCGAGGCCCTCGGCATCTACGAGGAGCGCCGCCGCGAGTTCCAGCGCCGCCGCGACCTGCTCGTTCCGGCCCTGCGCGAACTCGGTTTCGGGGTGCCGGTGATGCCGGACGGCGCCTTCTACGTATATGCGGATATTTCTGCGCTGGCGCACCGCGACAGCGGCGACAGCACGGCGTTCGCCTGGTCGCTGCTGCGCGACGCGCACGTGGCGATCGTGCCGGGAGACGACTTCGGTTTCGCGGCGCCGCGCCGGCACGTACGCTTTTCGTATGCCACCCGGCTGGAACGCATCCAGGAAGCGCTCGCGCGCATGGCGCCCCTGCTGCGTCCCTGAGGGATGCGGTTCAGGCCTGCCGGATCTCGCGGGCTTCGCCCACCATGCCAAGCAGGAGGTCCGGCGCCACCGGCTTGACCAGGTAGCGGTCGAAACCCGCGTTCAGGGCGCGCTCCCGGTCCTCGCTCTGGCCGTAGCCGGACAGCGCGATGGTGAACGGACCACCCTCGGCCTGCGCCTGGCGCAGCTGCGACATGAGCGCGAGGCCGTCCATGCCGGGCAGGCCGATGTCGCAGATGACGATGTCATGGGGACGCGCCTGGGCGGCGTCGAGTCCAGCGCGGCCGTCGTAGGCCACCGCCACCTCGTGCCCGGCCAGCTCCAGCAGCGTGCGCAAGGTGTCGCAGGCGTCGACGTTGTCTTCGATGAGCAGGATCCGGCAGGCTCCTTCCGCGGCACTCGGCCCGGACGAGATTTCGGTGACCGGCGCGGCCGCCGCCGACAAGGGCAGGCGCACCGTGAAGCAGCTTCCCTGCCCTTCCCCGTCGCTCTCGGCGGACACTGTCCCGCCATGCATGCCGACCAGGTTGCGCACCACGTTCAGGCCGATGCCGAGCCCCCCTTCGGAGCGGGCCAGCGAACGCGGCCCCTGCATGAACAGGTCGAAGACCTGGGGCAGCATCTCGGGCGCGATCCCGGATCCGTTGTCGATGACTTGCACCACGACGTCGGTCGCCGCACGCCAGGCGCGCAGCACGATGCGTCCTCCCTGGCCCGTGTACTTGGACGCATTGCCGAGCAGGTTGGAGAACACCTGGGTGAGGCGCACCGGGTCGCCTTCGATGACGATCTGCTCCTCAGGCAGCTCGACCGCGAGGGACTGGCCACGCTCGCGGATACGGGGCGCCACCGTTTCGATGGCCTGGTCGATCGCGCCGCCCAGCGCCAGCGGGCGCACCGACAGGGTGATCTTGCCGCTGCTGATGCGGGCCGCGTCGAGCAGGTCGTCGAGCAGGTGCGCCATCTGGTCCACCTGGCGCCGCACCACCCCGGCCACATGGGCCAGCTGGCCCGAGCTGCCGCCCAGGCTCTGCAGCAGGCTGGCCGACATGCTCAGCGGCGCCAGCGGGTTGCGCAGCTCGTGCGCCAGCATGGCGAGGAACTCGGTCTGTCGCCGGTTCGTGGCTTCGGCCAGGTCGCGCAGCGACTGCGCGCTGACGGCTGCCATCACCAGGTGTTCGTTAGCTTCGCGCAGCTGCTCGATCTGCCCTTCGAGGCGCTCGCGCTCGCGCGCCAGGATGCGGGCATGCGACAGCTCGGCTTCGAGCACGGCGATCCGGCGCTGCAGTTGCTGTTCGCGCTGCAGCCCGCCGAGGGCGGGATCGTGGCTGCTTTCGTTGCCCATCAGGGAGCGTTGTTCGGAGCCGGCACTTGATTCGTCATACATTCCCATTCATGGCACCCTATTCGCCGTTGTTCACGCGCTCGGTGCCGCCGAACAGTACACCATTGACCGGCGCCGCGATGGGATCGAGCTCGAGGCCCTCGCCGGTGATCCTGTATTCACGAATATCGGTGCTGTGGCTGCTGCCGCGCACCTTGACCACGCCGATATACCTGCGCACCTGGCCGTCGACTTCGGCGTAGCGCATGCCGATGATGGCATCGGTAATGTAGGCCATATCCGGGCGCGCGTAGTTCATGTTGCTCACACGCTCGTCGAGCCCTACCGTCACCAGCACCGACACCCCGCGCTTGGCCAGGCTGGTCAGCATGCGGAACACGCCTTCGCGCAGGTCGCGCGCGCATTCGGGCGCCAGGTAGAGGGTCACCTCGGACAGCGAGTCGATGACCACGCGGCGCGCACCGGTGCGGTCGATGGCGGTCAGCAGCTCGTCTTCCAGCTCATCCATCGTCAAGTCGATCATCCGGCTTTCGACCACCGTGACCCGGCCCGCCTGCGTCAGGGAGGCAAGCTCGGCATTGCGCAGCCGCGCCGTGCCTTTCTCGAAACACATCAGGATGCCGTGCTCGTCCTGAGCGCAGCCTTCCTGCAGGAAGCGCGTTCCCATGATGGTCTTGCCGCAGCCGGTCGGGCCGATGACCAGCAGCGAGTGTCCCTGCGGCAGCCCCCCGTGCAGCAGCTCGTCCAGCCCGGGCGTGCCGGTCGGGATGCGCGCTGGACTGAGGTCGGGCGCTGCGCCGGCCGTGCGGTCCTCCGCCAGCGGCGGCAACAGGCGCGGATAGATGCGCAGGCCGTCCCCGGTGATCCGGAAGGTGTGCGTGCCGGCCATGTGGGCCTGCCCACGCATCTTGACGATGCGGATCTTGCGCACCACGGCGTGCCGCTCGTGCTGCTGGCTGAGCGCGATCATGCCGTCTGCCACCGTCATGATGGGGTTGGCTTCGATGTCGTTGTGCTGGTACTCGCCGATGAGGAAGGTGGTCGCCATCCAGCTCGTCATGCGAGTGCCGAGCTCCTGCACGAAGTGCTGCAGGTCGCTCGTCCCTTCGTTGCCGTTGCGGGCCGTCTGGATGACCGACCGGAAGGAATCCACGAAGACCATGCTTGGGCCGAAGTCCTCGACTTCCTTCGTAATACGTTCCAGTACGCCGCTGAAGTCGCCGGCGCGCAGGTCGCTGGCCAGGTTTACATAGCGAATGCAGGTGCCGACCTTCGCCATGTCGAAGAACCCATACTGCTGCTGGTAGCGCAGCATCTTCAGGGGCGGTTCGCCCAGCACGGTGAAGAACAGCGCGCGACGCTCCTGGCTGGCCAGGGCGAACATCATCTGGTGGGCCATCGTGGTCTTGCCGCAACCGGGAGCTCCGGTGATCAGGTTGAACGAATACTCGTTCAAGCCACCGCCCAGGAGAATATCGAGCCCCGGTATACCCGTAGCCAATTTCCCTAAGCTTACTTTGTCGCTCATTTATTTCTGCTCCTGTGCGTTCTGCTGTTCTGCCGCCGTATGGGCAGGGGCCGTGACCGACGCCAGCAACTGCTGCGTCAGCCTCTCGCCGATGAGTGAGGCGAGAAGCTGGGTGAAAGTGCGCAGCAATGCGGCGTTGGCCAAGGCGGCGCGCTCTGGGTCGGCATGCAACATGCGCTCCGCGAGCGTGCTGAACAGCTGTTCGGGCGAGCGGCAGGACTGGTGCGGGGCCAGCCATGCATGGTCGGGCCCGATGACGTGCACTGCGCGGCCGAACAAGGCGCAAAAGCCGCTCTCGCCAATCAATGGGGAGAGCTTGCTTGCGATGTGCCGCCAGGCTTGCAAGGGATCGCCGCGTCCAGCGGTGAATTCCTGCGCGCCCTTACTATTCGTCATATCTTCGTCATTGAACAATGATTGCCGCTGGTGATGTTGTTCTCCGTGACTGGCGCGAGTCACCGGACGCGGGCGCGGGTAATCGGCCCCGTAGCAGAGGGAATTATAGCGTGTCGAATCGGCAAGCTGTGTATTTCGCCAACGAACTTTCAGAAACATTTTTACTCGTGTCAATTCGGCACTTACCCGCTAAGATGCATATCGCCGAGCAAGCTTGCTCGCCAATTACGGGATAGCCATGAAAAAAAATCTGCGGGCCGTCGCGATGACGGCGTGTGTCGTGCTGAGTCTTGCGAGCACCCCTGCCGGCGCCGCGCCAGGCGCCGATGCGCGCTTCAAGACAATCTACACGAAAGAGTGGAAATGGCGCGTCACGGAACGCCTCGCCCGGGCCGACGACGAGCGCGGCGTCAGCGCCGCGCTGGCGCGCGTGGATGCGCCGGCGCAGGAGGCGCGCCGCGTCTACTGGGAAGGCATCCTGAGAGAGCTCGACGGCATCGGGCCGGCGAACCTGTCCCCGGCCGAGCGGGTAAACTTCGCCGTGTACCGGGCCCAGATCGCCGCGCTGCTCGACGCCCAGCGCTTCCGCGAGTACGAGCAGCCGGTCAACGCCGACAGCGCATTCTGGACCGACGTCACTTTCGCTGCCCGGCGTCCGTTCAAGACGGTCGAGGATTACCGCAATTACCTGAAGCAGCTTGCCGCGCTGCCAGACTATTTCGTGCAGGAGACCGCGAACATGCGCGCCGGCCTGGCGCGCGGCTTCACGCCGCCGCAGGTGACCTTGACCGGCCGCGACGTCGCACTGGCCTCGGTCGCGGACGCGAAGACGCCGCAGGAGACCGTGTTCTATACGCCCTTCAAGAATTTCCCGGCGGCGGTGCCGGCAGCCGAACAGGAAGCGTTGCGCAGCCAGGCGGCAAGCCTGATCCGCGATGCGGTGCAGCCGGCCTATGCGAAGGTACTGGCCTTCTTCCGCAACGAGTACGTGCCGAAGGCGCGCACCACGCTGGCCGCCGAGAGCATGCCAGGCGGCAAGGCCTACTACCAGTCGAAGATCGTCGAATTCACCACCACGAACCTCACCGCAGAGCAGATCCACGCCATTGGCCTGGCCGAGATGGCGAAGATCCGCGCCGAAATGCTCGACACCATGAAGAAGGCCGATTTCAAGGGCGACCTGCTGGCCTTCCTGGCCTTCCTGCGCACCGATCCGCAGTTCTACGCGAAGACGCCGAAGGAACTCCTGATGCACGCGGCCTGGACGTCGAAGAAATTCGACGCCAAGGCCGACCAGTATTTCGGCTACCTCCCGCGCCGCCGCTTCGCGATCATTCCGGTGCCGGACGACCAGGCGCCGTTCTACACGGCCGGCCGCGGCGGGCCGGGCGCCTACTGGGTCAACACCTACAACCTGCCCGCGCGCGCACTGTACAGCCTGCCGGCCCTGACCCTGCACGAATCGGCCCCGGGCCACGCCTTCCAGATGCCGGTCGCGATGGAACAGAAGAACGTGCCGAACTTCCGCCGCGCCTACATCTCTGCCTTCGGCGAAGGCTGGGCCCTGTACGCAGAGCGCCTGGGCGTGGAAATGGGCATCTACGAGACGCCGTACGAGCACTTCGGCATGCTCAGCTACCAGGCCTGGCGCGCCTCGCGCCTGGTGGTCGACACCGGGATCCACGCGAAAGGCTGGACCCGCGAGCAGGCGCAGGCCTACCTGATGGAGAACACGGCGCTGGCGAAGCACGAAGTCGAGACCGAAGTGGACCGCTACATTTCCTGGCCAGGGCAGGCGCTGTCCTACTACCTGGGACAGATGGCGATCCAGGAAGCGCGGGCGCGCGCGGAAAAGGCGCTGGGGCCGAAGTTCGACATCCGCAACTTCCACGACACCGTGCTGCAACTGGGGTCGGTGCCGCTGCCGGTGCTGCAGCAGCGGATCGATGCCTTCATTGCGGAGGGCGGAAAGTCGCCGTATCCGAAGGAGTCCTGAAGAGGCCTCGCCGCCTGCCCTACAAGAGCCTGAACTTGAGCTGGAACGACACCCCTCCGTACAGGCGGTCCTTGTAAGTCGGAATGATCCCGACGTTGACCCCGACCCGCTGGTACTCATACGTCAGCGTCGGAATCGCCGCCGGAAACCAGCCGCCGTCGCGCATGTTCGGGTAGCCGTTGAATGCCGCCACCGCCAGTCCCACCCGCACAGGTCCCAGCGCGTATGGCTGCCAGATCACCCCCGCATAGTTCGACCAGCGCCGGTCGCTGTTGTGGAAGCGGCCGGCGATGGCGGCCGTGGCGCCGTTGAAGCGGTACTCCGCGCCAAGACCCTTATTGGCCCCGTTCAGGTCCTTGTCGCTGTCGAAGTGGGCAGTGGCAAAGCCGGTGTCGAGCCAGAATTCGCTGCTCGGGGCGGCATCGATTTTCGTGAACAGCGGCCCGCCCTGGAACTGGGCCTGTGCCAGTGGCGCCGAGCAGGCCAGCAGCAGCGGAAGATAAACAAGACGCATCAGTCGTCGGCCTTCGGATCGAGATGGGGAAACATCACTTCGGTGAAGCCGAAGCGCGACAAGTCGCGGATGCGCATCGGGTACAGGATGCCGAACAGGTGGTCCACCTCGTGCTGCACCACGCGCGCATGGAAGCCCTCGGCGTCGCGCACGATGCGCTTGCCGAACTGGTCGAAGCCTTCGTAGTGCAGCGCCGTATGGCGCGGCACGCTGCCGCGCAGGCCGGGCACCGACAGGCAGCCCTCGAAGCCCTCTTCCATGTGGTCCGACAGTGGTGTGAGCTCCGGATTGATCAGCACGGTCTCCGGCACCGGCGGCGCATCCGGATAGCGCGCGTTGTTCGCGAAGCCATAGATCACCAGTTGCAGGTTGACGCCAATTTGCGGCGCGGCCAGGCCCGCCCCGTTCACGGCTTGCATGGTCTCGAACATGTCGGCGACCAGGGCGTGCAGTTCGGGCGTGTCGAAGTCCTCGACCTTGTCGGCCACGCGCAGCAGGCGCGGATCGCCCATGCGCAGGATCTCGCGGACGGCCATGGTCAAGCGCCCTGTTGCAGCAGCGCGGCCAGGCTGGCGCGGAAGCCCGCGGCGGTCTCCGGATGCTTCAGGCCCATGGCGGCGGTGGCCTGCAGGTAGCCGAGCTTGGAACCGCAGTCGTAGCGCCGGCCGTGGTAGCGGTAAGCCAGCACGCGCTCGGCCTGCATCAGCGCGGCGATCCCGTCGGTGAGCTGGATCTCGCCGCCCGCGCCCTTGCCGAGGGTCTCGAGATAGCCGAAGATCGAGCCCGACAGCACATAGCGGCCGACCACCGCCAGCGTGGACGGCGCCACTTCCGGCGCCGGCTTCTCGACGATGCCGGACACCAGCTCCAGGTCGGGACGATAAGGCGAAGCGCTGACGATGCCGTACTGGCGGGTATTCTCGCGCGGCACGTCCTGCACGGCCAGGATGCTCGAACGCTCATAGGCATACAGGTCGGTCATTTGCGCCAGCACCGGTTTCGTGCCGCCGTCGGTATCCATGAAGTCGTCCGCCAGCAGCACCGCGAAGGGCTCGTTGCCGATCACCGGGCGGGCGCACAGTACCGCATGGCCCAGGCCCAGCGGGGCCGACTGGCGGATGTAGATGCAGTTGACGTTCTTCGGGATAACGCCGCGCACCGTCTCCAGCAGCGCGTGCTTGCCGGCCGCCTCCAGCTCGGATTCCAGCTCGTAGGCCTTGTCGAAATGGTCTTCGATCGCACGCTTGTTGCGGCCCGTAATGAATACCAGCTCGGTGATGCCGGCCGCCACCGCCTCCTCGACGGCATACTGGATCAGCGGCTTGTCGACGATCGGCAGCATTTCCTTCGGCTGCGCCTTGGTGGCGGGAAGGAAGCGGCTGCCGAGGCCGGCGACGGGAAAGACTGCCTTGCGAATCAGGGTCATGTTCTTCTTCTTTCAGGAATTGAGCAGGGCCAGCAGGCCCGCTTCGTCAAGGATGGCGACACCGAGTTCTTCCGCCTTGGCCAGCTTGCTGCCGGCATCAAGACCCGCCACCACGTACGAGGTCTTCTTCGAGACCGAGCCGGACACCTTGCCGCCCGCCTCCTCGATCAGGGCGCCGGCGGCCTCGCGGCTCATGGTCGGCAGCGTGCCGGTCAGCACGAAGGTCTTGCCGGCGAAGCGTCCTTCCGCGGCCGCTTCCTGTGGCAGCTGGGCCAGCAGTTCGGCGCGCAGCCGCGCCAGCGCAGCCAGTTCCTCGCGCTTGCCGGGGGCCGCCATCCAGGCTTCCAGCGCAGCGGCGACGTTGGCCGGCAGGCCGAACACGGTAAACACGTTCAGGTGCGCGAGCGACTCCAGCGTCTGTCCGGCGCCGAGCAGCTGGCGTGCCCGCGGCTCGCTCAGCTTGGGAATGCCGAGCGCCGCCAGCAGTTTCACTTCTTCCAGCTTCTCGCGCAGCTGCGCCTTCGGCGGGTGCTCGCCCTGCGGCGCCACGCCGGCCGCGAGCAAGGCATCGATCTCGCGCTGGTTCTTTTCTTCCGCGAAGAACTCGGCAATCGCCTCGGCCACGGTGCCCCCGATATCCGGCAGCACGCGCAGCAGCGCGGCGGGGGCCTGGCGCACCAGTTCGAAGCGCCCGAGCCAGTCGGCCAGGGTCTTCGCGGTGGATTCGCCCACGTGGCGGATGCCGAGCGCAAACAGCAGGCGCTCGAGCGGCGGCGTCTTGCTGGCCTCGATCGCAGCAAGCAGGTTATCGGCCCACTTGGTGGCGACCTTCCCCTGCCTTACGGTTTCCGGAGTAGAGCCGTCGCGCTCGTCAGCCATGCGCTTCATGGCGAGCAGGTCGTCGAGCGTGAGCTTGTACAGGTCGGCCACGCCGTGGACCAGGCTGCACTCGACCAGGCTGTCGATGTAGCGGTCGCCCAGGCCTTCGATGTCCATCATGCGGCGGCCGGCGAAATGGCGGATCGCTTCCTTGCGCTGCGCGGCGCAGGCCAGGCCGCCGGTGCAGCGCGCGACCGCCTCGCCTTCCTCGCGCACCACGTGCGAGCCGCACACCGGGCAGGTTTCCGGCAGCTTGTAGCGCGCCGGCTCCGGGCTCGGGCGGCGCTCCAGCACCACAGCCAGCACTTCGGGAATCACGTCGCCGGCCCGGCGCACGATCACGGTGTCGCCCACGCGCACGTCCTTGCGCAGGACTTCATCCTCGTTGTGCAAGGTGGCGTTGGTGACGGTCACCCCGCCCACCGACACCGGCTGCAGGCGCGCCACCGGCGTGATGGCGCCGGTGCGGCCGACCTGCACCTCGATCGCGGCCACTTGCGTCAGGGCTTCCTCTGCCGGGAACTTGTGGGCCAGCGCGAAGCGCGGCGCGCGCGATACGAAGCCGAGCTGGGCCTGGTCGGCCACGCGGTCGACCTTGTACACCACGCCGTCGATTTCGTAGGGCAGGCTCGCACGGCGCTCGCCGATGCTGCGGTAATAGCCGAGCAGGCCCGCGCAGCCGGCGACGACGGCGCGTTCTTTCGAGACCGGCAGGCCGAGCCGGTCGAACCAGTCGAGTACGCCGGAATGCGTTTCCGGCAGTGCGGCGCCTTCCAGGCGTCCGATGCCGTAGGCGAAGAAGCGCAGCTTGCGCTGGGCCGTGATGCGCGCGTCGAGCTGGCGCAGGCTGCCCGCGGCCGCGTTGCGTGGATTGGCGAATTCCTTCTGCCCAAGCTCGCGCTGGCGCGCGTTCAGGCGCTTGAAGTCTTCCTTGAACATCAGGACTTCGCCGCGCACTTCGAGTACGGCCGGCACGTCCGGCCCATGCAGGCGCAGCGGGATCACCTTCACGGTGCGGATGTTGGCGCTGACGTCCTCGCCCGTGTAACCGTCGCCGCGGGTGGCGGCCTGCACGAACACGCCGTCCTCGTAGCGCAGGCTGATCGCCAGGCCATCGAACTTCAGCTCGCTTGAATAGGCGACCTGCTTCGCCTCCAGCCCGTCGCGCACGCGGCGGTCGAAGTGTTCGACGTCTTCATCGAAGAAACCGTTGTTCAGCGACAGCATCGGCACCGAGTGCGCCACCTGCCTGAACTCGGGGATCGGCGCCGCGCCGACGCGCGAGGTCGGCGAGTCCTGGCTGGCCGCCTGCGGATGGGCGCTCTCCAGGTCCTGCAATTCCTTGAACAGGCGGTCGTACTCGGCGTCGGGAATGGTCGGGGCGTCGAGGACGTGGTAGTTGTAGATGTGGCGATTCAGTTCCTCGACCAGCCACGCCATCCGGGTCAGATGATCCTGTCGTTCAGCCACCTGGCCTCCCTCAGACGAACAGGCGCAGCGCGCGGGTGGAACCGGCCGGGATGTCGGCCGCTTCCATCTCCTGGTAGAACTCGGCGACCTGGCCCTTGATCTCTTCCAGCGCAGGATCGGGCAGCGGCTGCTCGAAGTCGTCGACGATGGTGGCGTCCAGGCGCGCGGTCAGCTCCTTGGCGCACTTGACCATGGCGCCGAAACCGTCGCGGCCTGGCGCGACGCAGGGCACGTCGAGCAGCAGGGTCAGGCGCGAGGTGGTGTCGGCGCCCAGGGTGACATTGGTCGTCAGCGTGAACAGCACGCCGCCGGTGCCTCCCTCCCCCTTGTCGGGCATCGAGAAGCGGCCGTCCGGACGGACGTCGAAGCCGTGGTTTTCCAGCGCCCCGATAAGGGTCGAGATCGCCCAGGGAGCGCCGTTGGCGGCCAGGTTCACGCCCAGCTGGGCGTCGTGGCCGGCCACGAAGCGGTGCAGCGTGCGTGCTTCGCTCATCACCTCGATCATGTCGGGCACTTCCGGCTCGGCGCCGATCTCGTCGGCCACCGCGCGCAGGCGCGTCACCATTTCGGAATATTCGATCTCGTTCAGGGCCGTGGTGCGGGTCGCCAGCTGCACGCCGGCCTGCAGCCTGGTGTATACGCCGCCGTGCACGATCGGTTCCCAGTCGCCGCTCACCGCAAAGCCGATGTAGTGGATCGGCTTGTTGCCGACCAGGCGCAGCCTCGAGAGGGCCGGCAGGATCTTGTCGCCGCGCAGTGCGCCTTCGAAATTCAGGGGAATGATGCAGTCGATCAGCGGGTCGACCAGGCTTTCGGCCAGTTCGGCGGGTGCGGGCGCATCCGGCAGCGGCGCAGCCGGCGCCAGTGAAGCAATGGTGGTTGGCTTGCGCGCGCCTGCCGCGGGAGCCGGCGCCGGCGCTGGCTCCGGTTCCGGGGGCGCGGCTGCGTCGAGGCCCGGCTGCGGCGCCGCGCCGCCCGGCTCCACGTCGAGCGGGGCCAGCGGGCTCTCGGCGCCGAGGTCGAGCACCGGCTCCTGGCGCTCGACGAAGGCGCCCTCGGCTGCGCCGCGCTCGGCCGGCGCGTCGCCCGAGCGCATCAGGACATCGTCGTGGTCCGATGCGAAGGCGCGTTCCACACTCTTGCGGGCGCGGTACTCCTGCCACTTGTTGTACGCGATGACGCCGCCGACGAAGACGCCGGCCGCTGCGATCAGGCTCATTTGGAAATCAGTCATGCTGCTTGTGCCTCAGTTGCGAAGTTCGCGGCGGACTCCATGTCCACCGCCACGATGCGCGATACGCCCTGCTCCTGCATCGTCACACCGATCAGTTGATTGGCCATCTCCATCGCGATCTTGTTGTGCGAAATGAAGAGGAATTGGGTCTGGTCCGACATGCGCTTGACCATGCGGCAGAAGCGCTCCGTATTGGCGTCGTCCAGCGGCGCATCCACCTCGTCCAGCAGGCAGAACGGCGCCGGGTTCAGGCGGAACATCGAGAACACCAGGGCCGTCGCCGTGAGCGCCTTTTCGCCGCCCGACAGCAGGTGGATGGTGGCGTTCTTCTTGCCCGGCGGCTGGGCCATCACCTGCACGCCGGAATCGAGGATCTCGTCGCCGGTCATCACCAGCCTGGCGTTGCCGCCGCCGAACAGGATCGGGAACAGCTCGGAGAAATGGGTGTTCACGCGATCGAAGGTGTCCTGTAGCAGGTCGCGCGTCTCGCGGTCGATGCGGTGGATCGCGTCTTCCAGCGTACCGATGGCTTCCTGCAGGTCGTTATTCTGCGAATCGAGGTAGCGTTTGCGCTCGGCGGCCTGGGCCAGCTCGTCGACGGCGGCCAGGTTGACGGCGCCGAGGCCGCTGATGGCGTTGCCCAGGCGCGTGACCTCGCCCTGCAGGTATTGCGGCTTGAGCTCGGGGTCGAGCTTTTCCGCCAGCTCGGCCTCGATGGCGCCGGTGGCGGCCAGCGCCTCGGCGAACTGTTCCTGGTTCAGGCGGGCGGCCTGCTCCTTCAGCTGCAGCTCGGTGATGCGGTCGCGCAGCGGCTGCAGGCTGCGTTCGTTGCCCATGCGCGCTTCCTCGAACTGGCGCAGCTGCAGCGTGATCTGGTCGAGTTCATGGCGCGCGTCCGCCAGCGCGCGTTCCTGCGTGCCGCGCCGCTCGAGCAGTTCCTGCAGCCCTTCATGGGCAGTGCCGGCTTCCAGGGCCTCCAGTTCGAGCCGGCCGGCGCCGAGGCTGGCCGCAACCTGCTCGGCCTGGCTGGTGGCGGTGGCGATGTTGCGGCGCAGTTCGTCGATCCTGCTGCGCTGCTGGCGTTCGGCGAACTGGGCTTCCTGTGCTCCGCGTTCCAGGTCGCGCAGCTTCTGGCGCGCGTCGGCCAGAAGCTGCTCCTGTTGGATGAAGACGGTCTGGCCGTCCTCGTGGCTGCCCTGCAGCTCGGCCAGCTCCATGTCGAGCTGTTCGAACTCCTGCTCGGCTTCCGCAGCGGCCTGCCGCTGCTCGGCTTCCTGGGCCGCGATCTCGGACAGGTCGGCCGCGATCTGGCCGCTGCGCTGGTTGAAGCGCGCCTCGATCTCGCTTTGCTTGAGCACCTCGATCTGCAGGGCATGCACCTCGCGCGTGAGCGTGGCGACGCGCTGGCGCGCATCCTGCAAGCGCCGCGTCAGTTCGCTCACGGCCGCGTCGGCGCGGGTGGCGCGGCTGCGCGCTTCGTCCAGCAGCAGGGCCTGGGCGCGCAACTGCTTGGTCGTATTGTCGATCTCGTGCTGGCGCGCCAGCATGCCGTCCTGTTCCGCATCGGGGGCGTGGAAGCGTACGCTCGATGCACCGACCAGGTGACCCTGGCGCGTGACGAAGCAGCCGCCCGGCGGCAAGCGGCTACGGTTGGCAAAGGCCTCGGCGGCATCCTGGGCGACGTAGACATGCTGCAGCCAGTCGTTCAGCACGCCGCGCACGCCGGGGTCGTTCAGGCGCAGCAGGCTGGCGAAGGGTTTCAGGCCCTGCGCATCCACCGGGGCGGCTGCGCCCGGCGCCGGCGCGTACAGGGCCAGGCGGGCCGGCGGCGCATCGCTGAAGAAGGCCTTGGCCCAGTCGAGGTTCGACACCTCGAGCGCACCGGCGCGTTCGCGCAGTACGGCCTCCAGCGCGGCTTCCCAGCCTTCCTCGATGTCGAGCTTCTGCCACAGGCGCGGCAGGCCCGACAGTTCATGCTTCTCGAGCCATGGCTGGACCTTGCCCTGGGTCTGGACCCGGTCCTGCACCTGGCGCAGCGCCGCCAGGCGCGCTTCCAGCTGGGCCGATGCGGCCGACTCCTGCGCCACCAGCGCGTGCGCCTCCCTGCGCTCCCCCTCGACCACCTCCTGGCGCGCGCTGGCCTCGTCGAGCAGCATGGTCTGCTCTTCCAGCGCCAGCTGCTTTTCCTCGAGCTGCTGGCGCAGGTTGTCGAGGGTGGCGCTGTCCGGCAGGTTCAGGCCGTTCCTCTCCTGCTGCAGCCGTTCGCGCCGCGTCGCCAGGCCGGTCAGGATGTTGGCCGCGTTGCGCTGGTGGGCGCTGGCCAGCTCGATGCGCTGCTGCACCGCCATGATGCGGGCGCGCGACTCGCCGGCAGCCTCCTGGGCCTGGCGCCAGGCGGCTTCCAGTTCCGGCACGCGCTCACCATGCGCCTCCACCGCGATCTGGGCGCCCTCGGCGCGCACGCCGAGTTCTTCCAGCGTCATCTCGGCCTCGAGCAGCTGTTCTTCGTATTGCTGGCGCTGGGCCAGCCATTGGTCGCGCTGCGCGCCCAGGGTGCCGAGCTGGTTCTGCAGGCGGGTGCGCGATTCGACCACGAACTTGATCTGCGCTTCCAGGCTGCCGATTTCGGCATTGGTCTGGTACAGGGCGCCCTGTGCCGTATGCAGGCGGTCGCCGATCGAAAAATGCGCCTGGCGCATGTGTTCCAGTTCGAGCTCGACGTTGCGCAGCCTGGCGGTCTGCGCTTCCAGGCCGGTCTGCGCTTCTTCGACCTCGCGGAAATAGCGCAGCTGCTCGGCCTTGGCTTCGTTCTTGCGCAACAGCCAGAGCAGCTTCTGCTTTTCTTCCTGGTCGGCCTGCAGCTGGTGGAAGCGCCTGGCGACCGCCGCCTGGGCTTCGAGCTTTTCCAGGTTGGCGTTCAGTTCGCGCAGAATGTCCTCGACCCGCAGCAGGTTCTCGCGCGTGTCGGACAGGCGGTTCTCGGTTTCGCGCCGGCGTTCCTTGTATTTCGACACCCCGGCCGCTTCCTCGAGGAAGACGCGCAGCTCTTCCGGGCGCGACTCGATGATGCGCGAGATCATGCCCTGGCCGATGATGGCGTAGGCGCGCGGCCCGAGGCCGGTGCCGAGGAAGATGTCCTGGATGTCGCGCCGGCGCACCGGCTGGCCGTTGATGTAGTAGGTGGAGGTACCGTCGCGCGTGAGGGTGCGCTTGACGGCGATCTCGGCATACTGGCCCCACTGCCCCGCCGCCTTGCCCGCGCTGTTGTCGAACACCAGCTCGACCGAGGCGCGCCCGGCCGGCTTGCGGTAGGTGGAGCCGTTGAAGATCACGTCCTGCATCGACTCGCCGCGCAGCTCGGACGCCTTGGATTCGCCCAGCACCCAGCGCACGGCATCGATGATGTTCGACTTGCCGCAGCCATTCGGGCCGACCACGCCGACAAGCTGGCCGGGCACCTGGAAATTGGTGGGATCGACGAAAGACTTGAATCCCGACAATTTGATGGAGGAGAGGCGCACGTTCGCTTCGGCTGGGCTAGAGAGTCGTCAAAGGCCCCATCATATCATTGGTTGCTTGCATTTCGGCCAAGAAGCGGCCTCCCGAACCCGGTAGAGCGGTCGCCAGGCGTCCGGCCGGGCGCCTAGACCTTGCGCAAGGCAGGACCGGACGCGCGCGCAGGATCGTTCATGGCCGCCTCGCCCACCGCCTGGGTCAGCACGCGGCCCACCACGCCTTCGGCGGCGAGCACCCGGATGCTGCCGCTGCGGAAGGCGTCGAGCAGGCGCTCCGCCGGCACCGAGAACGCCTCCTGGCGGCCGGCGCCGGAGAAGATGTAGAGCGTGCGCAGGGGGCTGACCCAGGCCAGCCGCACACGGCGCACACCGGCCGGGTTGGAAAATTCCACCCGCATGCCGCGCTCCAGCGCCGCCAGCGCCGCAGTGGCCGGGTCCGCCGGGTCCACCGGCGCCTGCGGCTCTTCCTCGGCCGCCGCTTCCTGGGCAATGCGCCGCAGCGCATCCTGCTGGGCGGCTTCCACGGCCAGTTCCAGCTGGCGCTCCGGCGACAGTTCGACCGGCGCGCGCACGATCGCAGCGTGGCATTCGGCCAGGCCGGCAAAGAACTGCAGGCGCTCGGCATCCTGCCATTTAACGGCGTCCAGCCACTTGTTGAGCGTCGTGAGCAGGCCTGGAAGACGCTTGATCAAGGCCTTGCGCTGCTCCTGGGTGGCCTTGGGCTTGACGCTCCAGATCAGGTCATCCATGGCGCGGGTGGCGTTGTCGACCGCGCCCGGACGGCTGTCCTCGATGGTGTAGGCCAGCGTCAGGACAGGCGTCCAGCGCTGTTCCAGGAAGGTGCCGATCAGGGCCACCACCTGCTCGCCCGCCAGTCGCAGGGCCACCGCCTTCCTGGCCGAGCGGGCCGCCGCAGCCGCCTTTTCCTGGTGTGTCGCCTGTGCGATCGGACCGGCGATCGCGGCCTGCTCGGCACCGTCGCGCTCGGCCATGCTCGCTTCCAGTTCGGCCACCGCAGCGGCGAAGGCGACCACGGAGTCGTCCGGCCCGGTCTCCCGGCGCACCCGGTCCACGCCGCGCCGCATGGCGCGATAGACCGGGTCGTCCGGGTTGCCGGCCCGCTCCCAGCCTGCGCTCGAGAGCAGGTCGAGCATGCGCCGCGCCGGGTGCGCGTCCTCGAAGAAAAAGTTGCGGTCTTTCAGGGCGGCCTTCAACACCGGCACCTGGAGGAAGGCAATCAGTTCGCGCGTCTCTTGCGGAATCGACTCGTCCAGCAGCACGGTCTCGAAGATGCGCGACAGCAGGTCGAGCGTGGTTTCGTCGCCGCGCGACAGGCTGCCCTGCGGCAGGCTCTGCTTCAGGCGCGGCAGGTAAAACACCCCGTGCGCGGCCGCGCCCGGACCTGCCTGCCCGCCGGTGGCAGCGACGGGCGGCGCCGACCCGGCCAGTTGCTCCAGGACGTCGATCAGGGGCGCGGGATGGGCCGCCTGGGCGCCCTGCCCTGGCAACCCGGCCGTCGCGGGCGGGTGGTCGGCAGCCTGCCCCGCCGCGAACCCGGCCGCAGCGCTCGGGCGCCAGCCGCCGCCCGGCGGCAGATTGGGGATCAGGGGAATCCCGAGGTCGGCGCCGGGCGCGGCGTCGGCTGCGCCGAACAGCTGGCGCAATCCCAGGGCGACGGCGGCGTCGCGGCGCGCCCGCGCGGCCCGGATGGCGGCGCTGTCGTCGGTCTTGGCGAAGCGTTCCTCGCGGGCGCGGTTCGGCTTGAGCCGGTCGTTCAGGGCATCGAGGACCGGACCGAGCTCGAACACGACGCCCGGGCGCAGCAGTGGCAGCACCAGGCCCTGCGCAGCCACGTCGGGCTCGAACTCGCACCAGGCTTCGCGCAGCGCGCGCAGCACGACCTCGGGTCGGAACGGGTTGTGGCCGGCCCGCACCAGTTCGCGTCCGAGCAGCATGCCCAGCCGTACGCCCAGGCAGGCAAGGCGTTCGGACTGCTGGATGTCGAAAGGCCGGCTGATGGCGGCAAAGGCAAGCTGGTCGTCCAATTCTTCCATCGGCACCAGGCTGAGCGACAGCGGAGCGGCGGCAGGCGGCGCCAATGCGGGCGCCAGCGCAGCCACTTCCTTGCGCAGGGCAAGCTCGATCCCGGTCGATGCCAGATGCACGAAGGCGTAGGCATTGTCCCGCAACAGGTTGCCGGAGCGGATACGGCGCCCTGCCTCCTGCGGGTCGGGTCCGGCGCAGGTCAGGTCCAGCAGGACGGCCGTCATGCGCTTGACCGTGTCCATCAGCGCGGCGGATACCGCGCTGACGGCGATACCGACAAGTTCGTCCAGCACCGCGCCCTGCGTGGCGGCAGCCTTTCGGACAGCAGGAGTCTGGGCGATATTCACGACCTTGGCGATTCGACGAGGAAATTCCATTGTGCCATATTATTTCCGTGTGGCAATAGAAAGGATGCATACATACTGCGATCCACCCCGCCATCTGTCGTTTCGCCATCACAGTGAAGGCAGTAATGCCCGGAAGGCGTCGGTGGCCGTCCTACGCCAGCTCACGTTCCGCTCCGATACCGATTCATCAGTACGGGCAGCATGATGACTCGACCGGACACGCCAGGGGCAGCGCCCCGGCTCGGCAAGCAGGACATTTTTCCCCACTGTGAAAGGAAATGATCATGGCCTCGAATCAAGGTAAGTCGAAGCAAGGCGGCAGCGCGCAGCAGCACGCCGAAGCCGGCCGCCAGGGCGGCAGCAAGCAATCGGGCTCGGGCTCGGGCTCGCGTTCGGGCGGCAGCGGCGGCAGCGGCGGCGGCACGCGGGGCGGCACCCCGGAACAGCATGCGGAAGCCGGCCGCCAGAGCCACAAGAACGACAAGAACCGCTGACCGCGGGGCAGGCCGGCCTGCCGGCGCTAACGGAGTCGCCAGCCCATCGCGCACTGCGATGGGCTGTTTTGCCTGGAAGGGACGAGACGGCGGGCGCAGCGCCACCCGCGGCGCGGCGTGCTCAGATATTGCGCAGCATGCTGCCTTTCGGCGGGCGGAAGTCACGGATGTCGTTCACCATTCCTGCCGCCTTGGCATCGCGCGATTGCAGGTGCAGGTCGGAGTACTGGTGGATGGCCCATTGCTCGGGCGTCAGTTCGATGCACTTGCGCAGGATGGATTCGGTTCGCGCATCGTCGGCGCGCAGGCCCTCGACGATGATGTTGAGCGCATCCGGCCGCGACCCGGGAGAGGCCGTGGCGTGCGACTTGTGGATCATGAAGCGCGCCGTCTCGCTGCAATAGCGTTCGCTGCCGGACAGGTAGAGGATCACCGCGATCGAGGCCACCGCCCCGCCGTTGTACATGACGAACTTGATCGGCGAGTTGGCCAGGAAGTTGTACAGGCACAGGCCGTCGCTGACGTAGCCGCCGTTCGACTGCACCATCACGTGGGCCGTTTCGATGCCGTCTTCGGTCATCATCGACACTGCCTCGAATACACGGTGCACCATGTCGCTGTTGACATCGCCCGACAGCGTAAACCACGCTTCCTTGACCTGCTTTGCTTTGTCTTCGCTCATCGTTTTCCCCACTGCAAAGTGTGTGGAACAAGTTTAGCAAAACACGTCAAAAGGCCCGGTCGACGGATAAAGCAATAGTGTGCGGCAATTCTTTGTGAAAAAGGCGCGTCCCCTATGGCAGAGAGTGCCTTCGGTTGACACCGGACCGATGCTGGCATATCCTCCACAGTCTTGACCGGGAGAGCGCAGGACCACCTGCCGCCGAAGGGGCACTACCCACAAACTCTCAGGCAAACGGACTGGTCAAGGAGCGGCAGCGCACGGCGCGGCGGCTCACACTCTGGAGAGCGGCCCCATTCGACATGGGGTCCACCGAAGGGGCAGGCGGCGCAGCCGCTATCTCTCAGGTACCAAGGACAGAGGGGATACAGGCACCCGCCAGAGCGTTTTGCTCGAGGGTGCGCACGCACCCCTATTCACTGCCCGAGGATTCCATGACGCTCAAAGCGACCCCGCTCAATTCCGCACACCGCTCCCTCGGAGCCAAGATGGTCGACTTCGGCGGCTGGGACATGCCGGTCAACTACGGCTCCCAGATCGAAGAGCACAACGCCGTGCGTACCGATGCAGGCATGTTCGACGTCTCGCACATGTGCGTCGTGGACCTCAAGGGCGCCAAGGTGCGCCCCTTCCTGCGCGGCCTGCTGGCCAACAACGTCGACAAGCTGCAGGTTCCCGGCAAGGCCCTGTACTCCTGCATGCTCAATCCCGACGGCGGCGTGATCGACGACCTGATCGTCTACTACTTCAGCGAAGACTGGTTCCGCCTGGTCGTCAATGCCGGCACCGCCGAAAAGGACGTGGCCTGGATGACCCGGCAGAACGAGGCGACCGGCTCGGGCGTCGCCATCACACAGCGCCGCGATCCCAGTGATGAGAACCGCGATCCGATCGCCCTGATCGCGGTGCAGGGCCCGAACGCCCGCGCCAAGGTGTGGCAGGTACTCCCTGGCACCCAGGCCGCGTCGGAACCGCTGAAACCCTTCAATGTCGTGATCGTCCCGGATACCCCGTTCGGCGAAGTCATGGTGGCCCGCACCGGCTACACCGGCGAGGACGGCTTCGAGATCGGCGTCCCGGCAAGCCAGGTCGAAGCCCTGTGGAACGCCTTTGCCACCGCCGGCATCAAGCCGGCCGGCCTGGGCGCGCGCGACACCCTGCGCCTGGAAGCGGGCATGAACCTGTACGGCCAGGACATGGACGACACGGTCAACCCGCTCGATGCCGGCCTGGCCTGGACCATCGACCTGGTCTCGGAACGCGATTTCGTCGGCAAGGCCGCCCTGCAGGCCAAGGGCCAGCAAGCCAACTTCGTCGGCCTGATCCTGCGCGAGAAAGGCGGCATCCTGCGCGCCCACCAGAAGGTGGTCGCCAGCTCGGGCAACGCAGGCGAAATCACCAGCGGCACCTTCAGCCCGAGCATGCAGCAGGCGATCGCGCTGGCGCGCGTGCCGCTGGACGTGGCGGTGGGCGACACCGTGCACGTGGAAATCCGCGACAAGAAACTGGCTGCCAGCGTGGTCAAACTGCCGTTCGTGCGCAACGGCAAGGTCCTCGCTTCCTAAGACAGAACAATCAAAAGAACCGTTTATACTACCTGCCTCACCACACTGGAGCCCTTACATGAACATTCCAACCGACCTGAAATACACCGAGTCCCACGAGTGGGTGCGCCGCGAGGCTGACGGCACCCTGACCGTCGGCATCACCGAGTACGCACAGGACGCACTGGGCGACATCGTGTTCGTCGAGCTGCCGCAGGTCGGCAAGGCATTCACCGCCGGCAGCGACGCCGCGGTGGTCGAGTCGGTCAAGGCCGCCAGCGACATCTACGCGCCGGTCGCGGGCACCGTCACCGCCGTCAACCAGTCGGTCGCCGATGCGCCGGACTCGATCAACCAGGATGCCTACGGCGCCTGGCTGTTCAAGCTGCAGCCGAGCGATGCCGGCGCGGTCGACAAGCTGCTGGACGCCGACGCCTACGGCAAGACCACCGGCAACTGATCGGCAATCCTGCCCACGTCGTTTCCACGGATACGACGTGGGGTCCGTAGGGTGGTCGGCTATGCCGACCGCGCGTCCAGCTCCGGCATGCACCACGGCAGCGCCAGCCTCGGTTGAACGCGCGGCCGGCCAAGCCGGCCACCCTACAAGGTACTTGCAGCAGCGTAAGCGATCCCCATCTCCAATACTCCGGCGCCACCGCGCCAGCTCCTTCTCTTGGCCATTACCATGACCCGCACCAGCCTCACCCAACTCGAAGCGCGCGATTCGTTCATCCCGCGCCACATCGGCCCGTCCGAATCCGAACAGGCAGCCATGCTGTCGACCCTGGGCTACGCCTCGCGCGCCGCCCTGATCGACGCGGTCGTGCCTGCGAACATCCGCCGCCAGGACACGATGGACCTGGGCCAGTTCGTCGAACCGCGCAGCGAAGAGGACGCGCTGGCTACGCTGAAGGCGATCGCCTCCAGGAACAAGGTCATGAAATCGATGATCGGCCAGGGCTACTACGGCACCCACACGCCAAAAGTCATCCTGCGCAACATCTTCGAGAACCCGGCCTGGTACACCGCCTACACCCCGTACCAGCCGGAGATCTCGCAGGGCCGCCTGGAAGCGATCCTGAACTTCCAGCAGATGATCACGGACCTGACCGGCATGGCCATCGCCAACTCGTCGATGCTGGACGAAGGCACGGCAGCCGCCGAAGCCATGACCCTGCTGCAGCGCGTCGGCAAGTCGGCCTCGAAGGTGTTCTACGTGGCCGACGACGTGCTGCCGCAGACCCTGGAAGTGATCCAGACCCGCGCCACGCCGATCGGCGTCGAAGTGCGCGTCGTCGCAGCGGGCGACATCGACAAGCTGGACGAGACCTGCTTCGGCGTGCTGCTGCAGTACCCGGGCGTGAACGGCGAAGTGCGCGACTACCGCGCCGCCGTCGAACGCCTGCACGCTGCCGGCGCCATGGTCGTCGTGGCCGCCGACCTGCTTGCGCTCACCATGCTGGAAGCACCGGGCGCCTGGGGCGCCGACGTGGTGGTCGGCAACAGCCAGCGCTTCGGCGTGCCGCTCGGTTTCGGCGGCCCGCACGCCGGCTACCTGGCCACCCGCGACGAATTCAAGCGCAGCATGGCCGGCCGCCTGGTCGGCGTCACGGTGGACGCCCAGGGCAACCAGGCCTACCGCCTGGCGCTGCAGACCCGCGAACAGCACATCCGCCGAGAAAAGGCGACCTCGAACATCTGTACCGCCCAGGTGCTGCTGGCCGTGATGGCCGGCATGTACGCGGTCTACCACGGTCCGCAGGGCCTGAAGAGGATCGCCCAGCGCGTGCACCGCCAGACCGCCATCCTGGCTGCGGGCCTGAAGTCGCTCGGCGCCGAAGTGCTGAACAGCACCTACTTCGACACCCTGACCGTCAAGGGCGATGCCGCCGCACTGCATGCTGCCGCCGAAGCGGCCGGCATCAACCTGCGCCGCATCGACGACGGACACGTAGGCGTATCGCTGGACGAAACCACCACCCGCGACGACCTGGCCCTGCTGTTCTCGGTTTTCGGTAACGGGAAGCCGGTCGACATGGATGCGCTGGACAGCGACGTGCAGGAGGCCTACCCGGCGGAACTGGCGCGTACCTCCGCCTACCTGACCCACCCGACCTTCAACCGCTACCACGCGGAGCACGAGATGCTGCGCTACCTGCGTGGCCTGGCGGACAAGGACCTGGCGCTGGACCGCACCATGATCCCGCTCGGCTCCTGCACCATGAAGCTGAACGCGACCTCGGAAATGATCCCGGTCACCTGGCCCGAGTTCTCGAACATCCACCCGTTCGCCCCAGGCGACCAGACCGTCGGCTACCGCGAGATGATCGGCCAGCTGGAAGCCATGCTGTGCGCCGCCACCGGCTACGCCGCGATCTCGCTGCAGCCGAACGCCGGCTCGCAGGGCGAATACGCGGGCCTGCTGGTGATCCAGAAATACCATCAAGCGCGCGGCGAAGGCCACCGCAACATCTGCCTGATCCCGTCTTCGGCGCACGGCACCAACCCGGCGTCGGCCAGCATGGTCGGCATGAAGGTCGTGGTCACCGCCTGCGACGAGAACGGCAACGTCGACCTGGCCGACCTGAAGGCCAAGGCCGAGCAGTACAGCCGTGACCTGGCCTGCGTCATGGTCACCTACCCGTCGACCCACGGCGTGTTCGAGGAAGGCATCCGCGAACTGTGCGAGATCGTGCACCAGCACGGCGGACAGGTGTATGTGGACGGCGCCAACATGAACGCGATGGTCGGCGTGGCCGCGCCGGGCGCCTTCGGCGGCGACGTCAGCCACCTGAACCTGCACAAGACCTTCTGCATTCCGCACGGCGGCGGCGGCCCCGGCGTCGGCCCGATCGGCGTGGGCGCCCACCTGGCGCCCTTCCTGCCGAACCAGCTGTCGACAGGTTACGTGCGCAACGAAGCGGGCATCGGCGCGGTGAGCGCCGCCGCCTACGGCTCGGCCTCGATTTTGCCGATCTCGTGGATGTACATCGCGATGATGGGCGCCTCCGGCCTGACCGCGGCGACCGAAGTGGCGATCCTGAACGCCAACTACATCGCCCGCCGCCTGGCGCCGCACTACCCGGTGCTGTACACCGGCCACGACGGCCTGGTGGCGCACGAGTGCATCATCGACCTGCGCCCGCTGCAGGACAAGACCGGCATCTCGAACGAAGACGTGGCCAAGCGCCTGATGGACTTCGGCTTCCACGCCCCGACCATGAGCTTCCCGGTGCCGGGCACGCTCATGATCGAGCCGACCGAGTCGGAGTCGAAGGCCGAGCTGGATCGCTTCGTCGAAGCGATGATCACCATCCATGCCGAGATCGTGAAGGTCGAGCGCGGCGAGTACGACAAGATGGACAATCCGCTCAAGGGCGCTCCGCACACCGCCGAGGTGGTGACCGCAGACGACTGGCAGCATTCGTACTCGCGCGAAGTGGCGGCCTTCCCGGTGGCCTCGCTGCGCAAGAAGAAGTACTGGCCGCCGGTCGGCCGCGCGGACAACGTGTACGGCGACCGCAACCTGTTCTGCGGCTGCGCGCCGATCAGCGATTATGAATAAGTCGCACTAAGGGCTTGTCTGCGGCTCATTTGCGGCTCGACGCGAGTCGCAGGTGCGAACGCTCGTGAAGACGGCGTTCCCTGGGGAGATCCCGGGGGACGCCGCTTTCTTTTTGCTGCGGCCTGGCGCCCTCGTCCTGCGTGCCCAACGCGGTGTCGGGCGCGTCGAGGCGGAAGGCAGCGACCGTGCGCGACAGCGCCAGCGCCTGCATCTGCAGGGTGCGCGCCGCGGCGGCCGCTTCCTCGACCAGCGCGCAGTTCTGCTGGCTTACCTCGTCGATCCGCACGATCGCCTGGTTGACCTCGGCCAGGCTGCCTGCCTGCCCCGCACCGGCGCTGCCGATCTTGCCTGCGAGCTCCTCCACGGCGCCCAACGAGCCGGCGGCGTCCTGCATGCTGGCGCCGGCCTGGGCCGCCCATGCGGTGCACGCCTCGATCTCGGCCACCGAGCGCGCCGCCAGTTCGCGCACCTCGCGCGCGGCGCGCGCCGCGCGCTGGGCCAAGGCCCGCACCTCGCCGGCGGCGTCCGCGAACTCGCTCCCCCGGCCGTCGCCGCGCGCCGAAGCCAGGGCGGAATCGAGCGCCAGCGTGCCCGCCTCGCTGGCCAGCGCGTCGATGGCGCCCGCCACCTCGGCCGCCTGCGCGGCGCCCTCCTTCACGCGCGCCATCGTGGCCGCCATGCGCTCGACCGTCAGGCCGCCTTCGCGTGCGCTGCTTGATGCCGACCGGGCCAGCCGGCTGGCCGCGAGCGCGCCGGTGGCCGTCACGGTAGCGTGCTCGGCCAGCCGCTGCATCGAGGCGGCGGTGTCTTCCAGCGCCTGGCGCCGGAAGCCGGCGCGGCTGTGCATGCCGAGCTTGCCCAGGCCAAGGTCGCGCGAGGCGCTGCCGATCGTGTGCGCCGATTCCAGCACCGTGCGCAGGCTGCCGTTCAGGTTGCGGATCCCGGCGTCGAGGGCACGCGAAATCTCGCCGATCTCGTCGTCTCCATACACGCGTTCGCCCACGGTCAGGTCGCCGCTGGCCAGCCCGGAAGCGGCCGCGCCGATCGCGCGTATCTCGAGCAGCAGCGAACGCCGCACCGCGATCGTGATCGCGAGCGACACCCCGACCGCCAGCAGGACCACGAAGGGCATCAGGCCGGCGCCTACCCGGAAGTCGGCCGCCGCGCTTTGCGACGCCTGTTCCGACAGCGCGCGCTCGTGCTGCGCCAGCATGGCCATGCGCTGCACCAGCCTTGAGAACGCGGCCTCGGGCTTGATCATGGCGTTGGCGCCGATGGTCTGGTCGGCATGGGCCAGCTCGACCACCTCGCGCGCCGCCCGCACGTACAGCCGATGCGCCTGGGCCGCGCCCTCGGCATGGCGGCGCTCGGCGCCGGCCGGGGTCCGGCGCGCCAGCTCGCCGAAGGCGCGCGCGATGGCCGCATGCTGGCGGTGGATGTCGGCAATGAGCAGCTCGATGCGGGGCCGGGAAATACTGCTTCCCAGCCAGGTGAGCAGCCTGTAGGTGTCGGCATGGACGCGCTGGACCTGGGCCACCAGTTCGGTGGCGCTGCGCATCTGCATGGCGCGCGGGCCGACGATCGCCTGCAGCGAGGCGTGCTGGCGCACCATCGCGACATAGGCGCCGCTCGAGAGCAGCACCAGCAGGAGCAAGACGACGCCGGGCGCCAGCAGCAGCTTGGGGCCGATCTTGAGCCGCGACAGCATCGCTCAGGCCCGCTGCGGCGGCGTGGTGAAACGGGAAGTGTTCTTGTATGTTTGCATGATGCCTCCCTGTCGAAAACACGCGTTATTTCCAGATTGCATTCAATGAATCTACGCGGTTCAAAGCGAGCGCAGTTTGCGTTGGCGCAGACCACCGGCCCCGTAGTCGGACATATGCATTCGTGAAACAGCTAGTTACCAATTTGCCACAGTTGGCAACGCGGCATCCTGTATCCTGCCGCACGACCGGATCAAGCATTTCGCAAAGGAACACGCATGCACGCCAGGGGCATCCTTATCGCCGCAGCACTCTTCTCCTCCAGCCTCGTCCAGGCGCAGCCGCCCGGCATGCCGCAGCCGCACCTGGAAGCACAGGCGCGAGGCAGCCTCGGTCCGCTGGCGCAGGGCGTCAAGCGCCATTCGCCCCTTTATGGCGGCAACGAGGCCGTCAATCCGAACGATCGCCTGTTCCCGGGCTTTCGCACCGATCCCCGGCTTGTGCTCGGCTATGCCTTGAATCCCTACCTCGCCATCGAAACCGGCTATTCCTTCCTCAAGGACGAAGGCTTCCACAAGATCGATCCCTTCGGCCGCGGGGCGGGCGCGGCGCAGGCTGCGTTCGCGGCAGGCGACCTTGGCGCGGTCAGCAACACCACCTACCTTGCCGCCAGGCTCACGGTGCCGGTCAACGAGCGCCTGTCGGCCTATGGCAAGTTCGGCGTCGCGCACAGCAGCGTGGTGGATGACGGTCTCCTTACGCCGGAGGCGCAGGCGTCCGGCAAGCCGACCGGTCCGCAAACGCGCACCGGCGCCTTCGGCGCGGTCGGCGCCAAATACAAATTGAACGACAAGGCGACGCTCAGCGGCGAGTACCGGGTGAACGGCAGCGCCGACAAGTTCGGCGGCGCTTCGAATGCGGGCGGATTGAAAGGCAGCGTCGGGATCGGCTTCTGATGCGCTGCAAGGAGGACGGGTGCGCCGGCCGGCGCACCCTGGGACTTAGCGGAGTTAGCCGAGCCTGGCCGCGTGTTCGCGGGTCGCGTGGAAGGTCAGCTTGGGCCAGCGCTCCTGGGTCAGGCGCAGATTGACGCCGGAGGTGGCCAGGAAGGCCAGGTTGCCGGCCGCGTCGTAGGCCACCTGGTGGCCTAGCTGGTTCTCGAAGTCGGACAGGGACTTCTTGTCCTCGCTCGACACCCAGCGCGCACTCGAGATGCTGCTGCTTTCGAACACGGCGTCCACGCCGTATTCGTTGAGCAGGCGGCTCGCCACCACCTCGAACTGCAGCACGCCGACCGCGCCCAGGATCAGGTCCGCGCCCAGCACCGGCTTGAACACCTGCACCGCGCCCTCTTCGCCCAGCTGCTGCAGGCCCTTGTGGAGCTGCTTCACTTTCAGCGGATTACGGATGCGCACCGTACGGAACAGGTCCGGCGCGAAGTACGGGATGCCGGTGAAGGTCAGCATTTCGCCTTCCGAGAAGCTGTCGCCGATCTGCATGTTGCCGTGGTTGGGCAGGCCGATGATGTCGCCGGCGTAGGCTTCTTCCACCTGCTCGCGGCTCGACGCCATGAAGGTCACCACGGAGGACAGTTTCACTTCGCGCCCCAGGCGCAGGTGCCTGACCTTCATGCCCTTTTCGAAACGTCCCGAGCACACGCGCAGGAAGGCGATGCGGTCGCGGTGGGCCGGGTCCATGTTGGCCTGGATCTTGAAGACGAAGCCCGAGAACTTCGGCTCGACCGGCCCGACCGCGCGCACGGTGGCGTCGCGTTCGCGCGGGGCCGGGGCCCAGTCGACCAGGGCCGACAGGATCTCGCGCACGCCGAAGTTGTTGATCGCCGAGCCGAAGAACACCGGGGTCTGCACGCCCGACAGGAAGCGCTCGAGGTCGAACACGTGCGAGGCGCCGTGCACCAGCTCCACTTCCATCTTCAGCTGCTCGATCTCGAGCGGGAACATCTCGGCCAGCTTCGGGTTGTCGATGCCCTTGACGATCTCGAAGGCGCCGTCGGCCTTCTCCTCGCCGGCCTTGAACAGCATGATCTCGTCCTTCAGCAGGTGATACACACCGCGGAAGTTCTTGCCCATGCCGATCGGCCAGGTCACCGGCGCGCACTCGATCTTGAGCACGGATTCCACTTCGTCGAGCAGCTCCAGCGGGTCGCGGGTTTCGCGGTCGAGCTTGTTCATGAAGGTGACGATCGGGGTGTCGCGCATGCGGCAGACGTCGAGCAGCTTGATGGTCTGCTCCTCCACGCCCTTGGCCGCGTCGATCACCATCAGGGCCGAGTCGACCGCGGTCAGCACGCGGTAGGTGTCTTCCGAGAAGTCCTGGTGACCCGGCGTGTCGAGCAGGTTGATCACGTGCTCGCGGAATTCGAACTGCATCACCGAGGACGCCACCGAAATGCCGCGCTGCTTCTCGATGTCCATCCAGTCCGAGGTCGCATGGCGGCCGCTCTTGCGGCCCTTGACGGTGCCGGCCAGCTGGATCGCGCCCGAGAACAGCAGCAGCTTCTCGGTCAGCGTGGTTTTACCCGCGTCGGGGTGGGAAATGATGCCGAAGGTGCGGCGGCGCGCGACTTCGCGCGCGATCAGCGCAGCCGGCTTGCCGGCGGCGCTCTCGACATTGTCGCTGGAGGGTTCGCTGATAGGTGCTACGGATGCTGCGTCGGTGTCGGTGGACATGGTCTCGGCCAATTCGGGTTCTGCAAAACCCTCGATTTTACCGGGTACGGGCCGCCTTGTGTGGCTCACACGCATCATGCCACTCCGGTCACCGGCCACTTGTCAGCGTTTTGTCAGCGCAAATTCAGCATTCTGACAGCTTCGATGTTTATACTGGGCAACAATTTATGATTCCATGGGGCAATACCATGCACACCCAAGCATCCCGCAGGCAGCGTGGCTTCACCCTGGTCGAGCTCATGGTGGCGGTGGCGATCGTCGGCATCCTGGCCGCGATCGCCCTGCCCGCCTACAGCGAGTACGTCGTGCGCAGCAAACGCAGCGCGGCCCAGGCCTACCTGATGGAGCTGAGCCAGGCCCAGGCCCAGTTCATGGCCGATTCGCGCAGCTATGCCGACAGCGTCGACGACCTGCACTTGCCGGTGCCCGAGCACATCGACGAGAAGTACGAGATCGCGATCGAACTCGAGGACGGCCCGCCGCAGGGCTATACCATCACCGCGACCCCGCGCCCCGGCACCAGCCAGGCCGGCGACGACGTCCTCAGCATCGACCAGGCCGGCGCCCGCACGCCGGGCGACAAATGGTAAACGGACGCCAGGGCGGCCTGACGCTGCCCGAACTCATGATCGTGCTGCTGATCCTGTCGGCCGTGCTGGCGATCGCGGCGCCCGCCTACAGCAGCCTGGTGGCAACCATGCGCGCACGCAGCGCCGGAACCGACCTTTACACCGCCCTGAACCTGGCGCGCAGCGAAGCGATCAAGCGCAACCGCGAAGTCACCCTGGCGCCGGCCGACGACGGCTGGCAGGCCGGCTGGCAGATCGCCGACCCGGGCGACGCCGACCGCCTGCTGCACGACCATCCGGCGGTGCCGGGCGCCAGCATCGACGGCCCCGACAGCGTCACCTACCTGCCCAACGGGCGCACCAAGGGTGCGAACCTGCCGGCCTTCGACATCGCGGCCGGCGACGGGGACGAACTGCGCTGCGTCGCGGTCGACCTGTCGGGCCGTCCCAAGCAAATTACTGCCTCCTGCTGACGCCATGAACCGAACGCTTCCCCATTTTGCGCGCGCACGCGGCGTGAGCCTGGTCGAGGTCCTGGTCACGATGGCCGTGCTGGCCTTCGGCCTGCTCGGCCTGGCCGCCTTCCAGGCCAAGGCCCACGTGGGCACGCTCGAGTCCTACCAGCGCGCCCAGGCCGCGGTGCTGCTGCAGGACATGCAGTCGCGCCTGGCCGGCAACCCGGCTGACGCGGCCGCCTACGAGACCGAGGCACCATTGGGCACCGGCGACGACATGGAAGGCGACTGCGCCCTGCTGGCAGCCCGCAGCGAGCGCGACCTGTGCGAATGGAGCGCCGCCCTCAAGGGCGCGGCCGAGCAGCGCGAGGACGGCGCCCAGGCCGGCGCGATGCAGGACGCACGCGGCTGCATCACCGAAGTCCGCGCCAGCAACGAGGCTGCCGGCGTGTGCACGCCGGCGGTCTACCTGGTCACCGTCGTCTGGCAGGGCATGCATCCCACCCGCGCCCCATCCCAGGCCTGCGGCAAGGACCTGTATGGCGACGAAACCCACCGCCGCGCCGTCTCGGTGCGGGTGGCTGTCGGCCTGCCCGGCTGCACCTGAGGAGACCGCCCGATGCGCCCCCTGCCCCCCTTGCCCCCCTTGCCCCCCTTGCCTGCCTTGCGCCGCGCCCGCGGCTTCTCGCTGGTCGAGCTGATGATCGCCGTCGCCATCGGCCTGGTCATCCTCGCTCTGCTGTCCACCATGTTCGTCAAGAACACCCGCGCCCAGCAGGAAATCGAGAAGTCGCACCGCCAGGTCGAGAACGGCCGCTTCGCGATCGACCTGCTGGGCGTCGACCTGCGCAATGCCGGCTACTATGCCGAATTCGATCCCGGCGTGCTGGACAACCCGGCAGAGTTGCCGCTCCTGTGCGCGGCCGACCTGGCCGAACTGCGCGCCGGCCTGGTGCTGCCGGTCCAGGGCCTGGACGATGGCGCCGCCCTGCCTGCCTGCCTGAGCGACGTACGCGCCGGCACCGACGTGCTGGTGTTGCGCCGCACCGCGACCTGCGTCGCCGGCAGCGGCAATTGCGCGCCGCTGGCGCAGGGCGGCCCCTTCTTCCAGGCCTCGCTGTGCAACAACCCCACCCAGCTCGATTCCGGCGACGTCGACGACTTCTATGCGCTCAGCCTGTCGACCGCCAACCTCGACCGCCGCCGGCGCGACTGCACGCAGGCGGCCAATAGCGGAACCCTGGCCGCGATCCGCCGCTACCACACCCATATCTACTACGTGGCCAACAACAACCGCGCCGGCGACGGTATCCCGACCCTCAAGCGTCTCGAGCTGGGCAGCAACGGCGAAGCGCCGACCTGGACCGTCGTGCCGCTGGCGGAAGGCATCGAGAACATGCAGCTGGAGTACGGCCTGGACCTGGTCCAGGACGGCGTGGCCGACACCACCGCCGCCGATCCTGCCAGCGCCGCCGGCTGCGGCAGCGCGGACTGCGCGGTTGCCAACTGGCGCAGCGCAGTGGCCGTGCGCATCCACCTGCTGGCGCGCAATACCGAGGCCACGCCGGGCTACCGCGACACCAAGTCCTATACCCTGGGCCTGGATGCCGCCGGAGAAGAGCATGTCGTCGAGGCGGCCGAGGATGGCTACAAGCGCCACGTATTCCAGGCGCAGGTGGCGCTGCCCAACCCGGCCGGAAGGAGACTGCCATGAACGCCGGGCGCGTCATACGGCAAGGCCGCGAGCGCGGCGTAACCCTGATCACGGCCCTGATCATGCTGGTGCTGCTGACCCTGGTGGCGCTGACCACCTTCAACGTCGGCAAATCGAACCTGCAGATCGTCAGCAACATGCAGCAGCGCGACGAAGCCGCCGCCGCCGCCCGCGAAGTGGTCGAGGAAGTCATCAGCAACACCCGCTTCACCGTCACGCCCGACCATGTGCTGGCCAATCCCTGCGGCGCCGCCAACGAGCGCTGCGTCGACACGAATGGCGACGGCGAAGACGATGTGCGCGTGAAGATCGCGCCGCGCCCGAAGTGCGTCAAGGCCCCGGCGATCAGGAACACGGCGCTCGACCTGGCCAAGCCCGAGGACCAGGTGTGCAGCATGGGCAGTTCGCAGAGCTTCGGCGTGGCCGGCGCCGTCGACGGCAACTCCGCCTGCGCCGACAGCGTCTGGGAAATCCGCGCCGAAGCCACCGACATTGAGACCGAGGCCCAGGTCGAGGTCACCCAGGGCGTGGCCGTGCGCGTGGCGCGCGACGACGTCACCAACAACTGCCCCATCAACTGAGCAACCGAGCAACTGAGCGAAGGATCCTTCATGTTCCGCAACAAGTATCCCGGCTCGCCCCGCGCGGGCCTTACCGGGCTGGCCCTGGCCTTCTCCGGCGCGCTCGCGCTGCTGCCGCATCCGGCCGGCGCCGACGACATCGACATCTTCACCGGCGCTTCGGCAGGCGCGAATGCCAATCCGCGCATCCTGATCGTGCTCGACAACACCTCGAACTGGTCGCGCCAGAACCAGAAGTGGGCGAACAAGGTGGACCAGGGCCAGTCCGAGGTGAACGCGATCAAGCGCGTCGTGGCGGAACTGGACGGTACGGTCAGCCTGGGCCTGATGGAGTTCGTCACCGGCGGCAACGCCAACATGGACGGCGGCTTCATCCGTTACGCGATCCGCCCGATGGACACGGACAACCGGGCCGCCATCAGCACCCAGCTGACCACGATCTACGACAACATCAACAGCCCGGACGAGAAGCGCAACTCGAATACCCCGTACGGCAACCTGATGTACGACGTCTACAATTACCTGTCCGGCGGCCTGTCCTATTCGCCGGGCGGGGTCGTGGCAAGCAAGGCCGACGCGGGCGGCTATACCACGGCCTTCGCCCGCTTCAAGTCCCCCTTAAGCACCGACAACGTCTGCGGCAAGACTTTCGTCATCTTCATCGGCAATCCGAATTCGAGCGGCCCCGCGGCCGACACGGCGGCCAATACGGCCCTGCTCAACACGCTCAACGGCAACAAGAACGCCAATGGCGCCATCATTCCGGTCACGCAGCTCGGCCTGCCGAACTTCAGCACCCAGAGCGTGAGCACCCCGACCACGATCGGCACCACGGCCGCCTGCTACGGCAGCGCCACCGCGGCGGCGGCGGGACTATCTGCCCTCAGTACCACCTGCGCCGACTATACGGATGGCTGCAAGATCGGCGCCGCCGTGCCCAGCGCGGCCGGTGTCTGCACTGCCGGCAACAGCCGCTACAGCGTGGTCGCCACCGACACCATCATCACCAACACGCCGACCGGCAGCTTCAGCACCGATACCGGTCCGCGCAATGCCGACGAGTGGGCGCGCCTGCTGCACGACCGCGGCATCGAGCTGCCCGACAGCACGATCCGTCCCAACGTCACTACCTATACCATCGACGTCTACAACGCCCAGCAGAACGCCGAGCATACCTCGCTGATGCTGAGCATGGCCCGCGCCGGCGGCGGCAAGTACTTCGCCGCCAGGAACGAAGAGGCCATCGTCGACGCACTGAAGGAAATCATGGTCGAGATCCAGGCCGTGAACAGCACCTTCGCTTCGACCAGCCTGCCGGTGAACGCCACCAACCGTTCCCAGAACGAAAACCAGGTCTTCATCGGCATGTTCCGCCCGGACCCCGATGCCAAGCCGCGCTGGTTCGGCAACCTGAAGCGCTACCAGCTGATCGACAACAAGGGCAGCATCGACCTCGGCGACGCCGCCGGCAAGCAGGCGGTGAACTCGATCACCGGCTTCGTGAGCCCCTGCGCCACCAGCTACTGGAGCAGCGACAGCGGCACCTACTGGAGCGGGCTGGGCCTGACGCCCGACCCGGCCGGCACCTGCACGACCAGCGGCTTCAACCGGTATTCGGACGCGCCCGACGGTCCCTTCGTGGAAAAAGGCGCGGCGGCGCAGGTCCTGCGCAAGGGGAACGGTGGCGCCAATGCGAACGCGGTCAACCGCAAGGTGCTGACCCACGTGCCCGGCACCGGCCTGACCGACCTGACGGAAGCCAACAGCGGCATGGATGCCAGCCTCGTCAAGTTCATCCGCGGCGAGGACACCAACAATGAAAAAGGCAGCGGCGTATCCAGCAATACCCGTCCTTCGATCCACGGCGACGTCATCCACTCGCGTCCCCTGCCGGTCAACTTCGGCCAGGAAAAAGGCGGCGTGACCGTGTTCTACGGCGCCAACGACGGCACCCTGCGCGCCCTGAACGCGGCCACCGGCGTGGAACGCTGGGCCTTCGTCGCGCCGGAATTCTTCCCGCGCCTGTCCCGCCTGAAGAGCAACATGCCGCTGGTGAAATATCCGGATATGCCGGAGACCGATATCGCACCGGCCAGGAAAGATTATTTCTTCGACGGTTCCACCGGCATCTACCAGGACGCGACCAGCGCGACCGTCTGGATCTACCCGACCATGCGCCGGGGCGGGCGCATGATCTACGCCCTCGACGTCAGCGACGCCGCCAAGCCCGCGTTCAAGTGGAAGGTCGGTTGCCCCAACCTGAACGACGACGCCGGCTGCACCGACGGCATGGCCGGCATCGGCCAGACCTGGTCAACCCCGAGCGTGGCCTTTATCAAGGGCTACGAGGACGGCACGAAGCCAGTGCTCGTGGTCGGCGGCGGCTACGACGGCTGCGAAGATGAGGATAGCAAGACGCCCGGCTGCAGCAGCACCAAGGGCGGCATGATCTATGTCCTCGATGCCGGCAGCGGCGCGGTCGTGCGCTCCTTCAGCACCTTGCGCAGCGTGGCGTCCGATATTTCCATGGTCGACATCGACAACGACGCCATGCCCGATTACGCCTATGCTGCCGATACCGGGGGCAACCTGTACCGCGTGGACTTCATGAGCAGCAACCGCAGCGCGCTGGCGAAGGCGGCATGGACGCGCCGCACGGTGGCGCGCAGCAACGGCGGCGGACGCAAGTTTCTGTTCGCGCCGGCCCTGCTGGCGGCGCGCGACAACACCAAGCCGACCCACGACGACTACGTCTACGTGGCGATCGGCAGCGGCGACCGCGAGCACCCGCTGGCCAGCCAGTATCCCTTCGAGACGGTCGTCAACCGCTTCTACGTCTACAAGGACAGCATGAAGAGCGCGGCCGACGCGGAACCGGTCGACCTGGACGCACTGGCCGACTACACGAACAAGGACAGCTGCGACACCCCCCCGGTGCTGCCGGGGAGCGAGCTGAAGGGATGGTTCATGGACCTGACCCAGAACGGCAAGGGCGAGCAGGTCGTGACCTCGGCCCTGATCGCCGGCGGCATGGTGACCTTCAGCACCAACCGCCCGATTCCGCCCAAGGCCGGCACCTGCTCGACCACGCTGGGCGAAGCGCGCGGCTACTGGGTCAACCTGTTCAACGCCTCCGGCGCGATCGGCGTGGGCGGCACCTGCGATGGCAAGCGTTCCTCGCCCTTCGTGGGCGGCGGGCTGCCGCCCTCGCCGGTGCTGGCCAACGGCGTGCCGATCGACGGCAAGGCCACCACGGTGGTGATCGGCGCCGTGCAGAAGGGCTCGGACGGCGCGGCCGGCGCCAGCGTCCCGATCGCCCCGCAGAAGATCCGCCCGGCCATCAGCTCGCGCCGCAAGCGTGCCTACAGCTACACCTCGGGCGCCGACTGATCCGGAACGGGCGTGCTGGCGGATCGCCCGCGCAACGACGCGCGGGCGGCCGGGATCAAGCGAGCATCGCCCGCATCGCCCGCATCGCCCGGCACGCCGGGAAAGCGCACGGCCACCAGCAGCCCGCGGCCGCCCGCGCCGTTTGCCAGGCCGTCGCCGAGCTCCACCTGCGCGCCATGCGCGACGGCGATCTCGCGCACGATCGCCAGGCCCAGGCCCGAGCCCTGGCTGTGCTGGTCCAGGCGCACGAAACGCTGGAATACCTGGGTCCGCTTGTCGAACGGGATGCCCGGCCCCGAATCCTCTACCGCGAACAGGGCCCCGTCGGGCGCGGGACGGCAATGCACCGTCACCGTGCCGTGCGAGGGCGTGTAGCGCAGGGCGTTGTCCACCAGGTTATCGACCAGGTCGCGCAGCATGTGGCGCTCGCCCATCGCCGCCACCGGCGCCAGCTCGAAGCCGAGATCGATGTCCTTGCGCACTGCCCCGTCCACGAAGGTCTGGACCGCCTCGGCCACGATTGCTGACAGGTCGAGTGGCGCCAGCCGCGCCTGCGCGAAGCGCTCGGGGCCGGCCCGTTCCAGCGACAGCAGCTGGTTGGCCTGGCGGATCATCCGTTCGTTGGCCTGCAGCAGCAGCTCGACCGAACGGACGGTCTCCGGGTCGTCGCGATGGCGGCCGGCCAGCCACTCCAGCTGAAGCCGCAACCCGGCCAGCGGCGTGCGCAGCTGGTGCGCCACATTCGCGCGGAAATCGTCCTGGGCCCGGGCGCCGGCGGCAATGCGCCCCAGCAGGGCATTGAAGGCGGCAACCAGGGGCGCGATCTCGCGCGGCATGCCGGTATCGTCGAGCGGCGCGAGGTCGTGGCTGCCGCGCGCATCGAGGCGGGCGCGCAGGCGCGCCAGCGGCGCCAGGCCATTGCCGACCGAAAACCACACCAGGCCTACCAGCGCCAGGCTGAACAGCACTTCGAGCAACACCAGGGCGCGCACGATGGCCGAGCGGACCTGGTGGCGCTGGCTCAGGGTGCGCGCCACGCCGACCTCGAGCACGCCGCCGCTGCCGGGCACCAGCAGGCTGGCGACCCGCACCGGCTGGCCGTGCATCCGCGCGTCGTGGACCGTCTCGCGCACGGTTCCGCGCATCGGACCGTCCTGGCGGCGGCGCGGAAAGGCGGGATCGCCGGCCAGCACGCGGCCGGCGGCGTCGCGCACCACGAACCAGCTGGCGTCGGGGGTGCCGGCGTCCAGCACGCGCCCTGCGGCGTCGGGCAGTTCGGGGCCCAGTCCGGGGTCTCCCGGCCGCAGGCGCGCCGCCAGGCCGGCGGCGGCGTCGAGCAGGCCCCGGTCGAAGGCCAGCTGGGCCGGCGTCCAGGCCAGCAGGTAGGTCAGGCTGGCGGCCAGGAGGTTGAAGACGAGGATCGGCGCGACCAGCCACTTCAGCAGGCGCAGGCGGATGCTGCTCATGCCTGCCGCTGCGCGCGGCGCACGGGCCTGCCGGGGCTCACGGCTGGGCCTCGAGCAGGTAGCCGAAGCCGCGGATGGTGCGGATCGCCACCCCTGCGCCGTCCAGCTTCAGGCGCAGGCGCGAGACATAGACCTCGACCGCGTTCAGGGTCAGGTCGTCGCCCCAGGGAGCGATGGCGTCGATGATCTGCTGCTTGGACACCACCCGGCCGGCATGCTGCAGCAGGTATTCGAGCACGCCCCACTCGCGCACCGACAGGTCGAGGGAACGTTCGCCGATGCGCGCGCGCCGGGTCGCGCTATCCAGGCTCAGCAATCCGATGCCGAGCTGGCAGGGCGGCGGGGCGAAGCGCCGCGCCAGCGCGCGGATGCGGGCGACGAGCTCCACCGTGGCAAAGGGTTTCACGAGGTAGTCGTCGGCGCCGGCCTCGAGGCCGCGCACGCGGTCTTCGACGGCGTCGCGGGCGGTGAGCAGCAGCACCGGGGTGGCGCCGCCGCGGGCGCGCAGGCGTCGCAGCACTTCGAAGCCGTCGATGGCGGGAAGGCCGATGTCGAGGATGACAACGGCAAACTGCGTCGGACCAGCGCCCTGCAGGCGGGCGTCGGCGGCCAGGCCCTCGGGCACCCAGTCGACCTGCATGTCCTGTGACCCCAGGGCGCGCAGCAGCCCGTCGGCAAGCACGGCATCGTCTTCGACCAGCAGCAGTGGAAGGGGCATTATCTCAGGCGCAAGAAGAAAGCCACATTATGCGCGATTCGGTCGCCTAAAAGGATACCTGGACGCCTTCCCGAGCATTTCCCTGAGAAAAGAAAAAGCGATGTCAGAACGACATCTCTCCAGTAGGACTGGGCTGACAAAATGGCCTGCGTCAAGCCTACACAGGTGCGACTGCCAGTCTTATGTTCGCCAACAGACTATAGCCTTATTGTTCACACATCGCGATGAGGAAATAAAAACAGGACCTCAGACAATCGCAAACCGATACACGTTAGAGATAAGAGGACATAAAATGAACAACGCTCAGCTTGGTGGTACGCAAAAAGCGCAACACAAGATTCCAGCCACGAGTGAGACTGTGAAAGCCGCGTCCCGCCCCGTTGTCAGCTATAGCGGCACCCAGCAGAACGAACTGCTCGGCGCCCTGCCCCGCCAAGACCTGGAAAGCCTGTTCGAGCACCTGGAACTTGTGCCTCTGCCATTCGGCAAGGAGTTGTTCGAGTATGGCAGCAAACTGGAATACGTGTATTTTCCGACGACCGCAATCGTGTCGCTGCTGTATGTGATGGAAGACGGCGCCACCACCGAGATCGCGGTGGTCGGCCACGAAGGCGCGGTCGGCGTGTCGCTGTTCATGGGTGAACGCGCTACCTGCAGCGCCGTGGTGCAGAGCGCCGGCTACGGCTACCGCCTGAAGACCCAGTACCTGCGTGACGCCTTCAACCGCGGCGGCGCCCTGCCCCAGCTCCTGATGCGCTACACCAATGCCCTTTTCGCCCAGATGGCCCAGAACGCCGTCGGCGGCCGCCACAGCTCGATCGAACAGAAGCTGTGCCGCTGGCTGCTCGACCGCCTGGACCGTTCGGCCAGCAATGAGCTGAAAGTGACCCAGGAGCTGATCTCGATCATGCTGGGCGTGCGTCGCGAAAGCATCACCGCCGCTGCCGGCAAGCTGCAGGACGAAGGCCTGATCCAGTACCGCCGCGGCAACATCACCGTCCTCGACCGCGCGGGCCTGGAAGAGTATGCCGGCGAATGCTACAAGGTGGCCAAGTCGGAATACGACCGCCTGCTCATGGATGTGGCGCGTTAATCGAAGATGACTCGGCCCCCTGCGGGGCACCGAAACGAAGGGCCGGCGCCGTCTCTGGCAACAGGGACGGCGTTGTCGTATCCGGAGCGAGCATTGGCGTCAATGGAACCGTCCCCTCGCCGCCCGGGGCCGCCGCCGGCAGCCATGCATGCACGCAAGTGCCGATGCCGTTGACGCCGCGACCCACGCTCAGGCTGCCTCCCAGCAGCAAGGCCCGTTCGCGCATGCCCAGCAGGCCGTGCGACTTCGATCTGGCCATGGCATCCGCCGGGATGCCGATGCCGTCGTCGGTGATTTCCAGGTCCCACCCGTCCGGCTCGCGCGTCAGGTTCACGATCACGGTAGAAGCCTTGGCGTACTTGGCGATATTGTTCAGCGCTTCCTGGGTGATGCGGAACAGCGCGATCGCCTGCATCGGCCCGGCGCTGTCCGCGTCGGTGTCGATCAGGGCGTCGCAGTCGAGCGCGGTCACGCGTGCGTAATCGGCGCAATAGCTCTGCAGCGCCGTCGATAAGCCCATGTTGTCGAGCAAACTCGGACGCAGGTTTTCGATGATGCGGCGCTTGAGCTGGACCGTGTCCACCAGGGTCTTGCGCGCCCTGCCCAGCATGGCCACCAGTTCCGGATGCGTGCCCTTGAGCTGTTCGCTGACCGTGGTCATGTCCATGCCGATCGCCGTCAGGTTGGCGCCCATCTCGTCGTGCAGCTCGCGCGCCAGGCGCGACTTTTCTTCTTCCGACACCCGGATCAGGTGGCGCGACAGTACCGACAGCTGCTCGGTACGCTCGGCAACGATGGCCTCGAGGGTGTCGTTGGTGTTCTGGAGCGCGCGCTCGGCCTCCAGGCGCAGGCCGAAACTGCGCTGCACCAGGTTATGGAACAACAGGATCACGAGGATCGCCAGCGCATTGATGCCGACCCCGAGCAGGACGGTGCGGCGCGACTGTTCGTAGAAGGCGGCGGTGCGGGTGGCCAGCAGTTCGTTCTGCTCGCGCATCATGATCACGACCTGCAGGCGGATCTCGTCCATCTGGCCACGCTCGTCGGCGGCCGCGGCGATGGCGACGATGTCGACCAGGCCGCCCTGGCGATAGACCTCGAGGGCCTGGTGCATCAGGCCGAGCTTGCGCTGGACCAGGGTGCGCAGCTGCGCCAGGTTGCGGGCCTGCGAAGGATTATCGGCCAGCAGCACGCCCAGCGCGCGCAGCTGGTTGTCGAATTGTTGCGGCGCCGCGTGCAGCGGGCCGAGGTTGACTTCCGAGCCGGACAGGAAATAGCCGCGCAATCCGCTTTCGGCATCGGTGACGAGCAGGTTCAGGTACCCGAGCTCGTCGGAAACGCGGGCGGTCTGCGCCTGCAGCCCGTTTGCGGCGCGCAGGTCATCGAGGTTACGGATCAGGAAGACCGCGTTGATGACCAGGATCACGACACAGGCCACGCATAACAGGGTCTTGGAGAGCGGCAGGCCACGCAGCCGCTTGCCATCAGAGGCAGTGGAAAAATACATAAGCTTCCTTTCGCGCAACTCATGCCATCCGGGCCGATTATAGTCGGGTTGACTCGACAGTGCAGCGCGGGCCGAGCAGGGACGAAGCTGACGCGGTGCCAGCCGTTGTTGAGGGATGCTGATGCGATACTGGGCGGCCGACAGGTGCAAGTTTGCGCGAGGATGCTGGCGCATGCAATACAAATGTTGCGCTACGGCGAAATTTTTGTAACGTTTGGAAACAGGTTTGGCTGCTATGCGAGCTCAGCCGTATACGAGGCGGGGAGGCGAAAAAGACGGGTGCAGCGATGATGCGCCGGCAGGCCGGCGCATCCGTGGACAGCTCAATCGAGCAGGTTGTTCTTCATGGCGTAATAGGTCAGGTCGCTGTTCGACTGCAGGCCCATCTTCTCCATGATGCGGGTACGGTAGGTGGACACGGTCTTGATCGACAGCGACAGCGCATTGCCGATGTCCGACACGGTGGCGCCCTTCGCCAGGCGCAGGAAGACCTGGAACTCGCGGTCCGACAGTTCGGTGTGCAGGGCCGTGTTGGGGTCGCGGTCGAAGCTTTGCGCCAGCAGCTCGCCCACGGTCGAGCTCACGTAGCGGCGGCCCTGGAACACGGTGCGCACGGCGGTCTTGAGTTCGTCGGCTTCGCATTCCTTGTTCAGGTAGCCATTGGCGCCCATCTTGAACAGGTTGAGCGCGTACTGTTGCGCCGGATAGCCGGACAGGATCAGCACCGGCAGGTTGGGCTGGCCCTGGCGGATGGTGCGCAGGATATCGATGCCGCTCTGGTCGGGCATCGCGATGTCGAGCAGGAGCACGTCGCAGATCTCGCGGCGTGCGATATCGAGGGCTTCGCGCCCGGTGGCGCCTTCAGCGACGACTTCGAACTCGCCGGACGACGAGAAAATCTGCTTGAATCCTGCTCGAACTATTTGGTGATCGTCACAAATGGCAACGCGTATCATTGTCTTCCCTTAAATTTTCCCTGTTCAGGAAAGTGCCAGGTCCGTGTGTGCGCCCCGGCTTGCATGCATGTTCAGCATGACCGCAAGTGACATTCTATCACTATGGCGTGGGGCATCAAGGCACACGATTGCTGAGTTATGCGCGGCGTGCCCGAGCACGGGGCGCGCTGCGGGCGAATCGACGGATGTCGTGAGAGCAAACACATGTAAGGCCTCCGCGCCGACACATCAGGGGGCCGCATCGCGGCCAGCGCAGCGGACGCCCGTTGCCGCTCAGGCGGCGCTGCCGGCGCCCTCGCCATGCTTGAGAAGCGCGAGGATGTCCAGCAGCTCGGCCCGCACCATGTCGATATCGATCGCAGGCGCCGCCGCTGGCAGTTCGGCTTCGGCTGCACCTGCCACTTCATGGCCGCGGCCGTCGAGGCGGTTGCGCGCCCCGCTGATGGTGAAGCCCTGCTCGTACAGCAGCTCGCGGATACGGCGAATCAGCAGCACTTCGTGATGCTGGTAATAACGACGGTTACCACGGCGTTTGACCGGCTTCAGTTGGGTAAATTCCTGCTCCCAGTAGCGCAATACGTGCGGTTTGACCCCGCACAAATCACTTACTTCACCGATCGTGAAATAGCGCTTCGCCGGGATCGGCGGAAGCACGAGGGGCTCAACTTGTTTCGGTCGTTCGCTCATCTAGGTTTCAGGCAGCACGGGCCAGCGAGTTGCGTGGGGGACTAGTCTCCTCGACCATTCCCTTGAGCTTCTGACTTGCGTGGAAAGTCACGACGCGGCGCGCCGTGATGGGAATCTCTTCCCCGGTTTTCGGGTTGCGGCCCGGCCGCTGCGGCTTGTCGCGCAACTGGAAGTTGCCGAAGCCCGACAGCTTGACGGCCTCACCGCGCTCGAGCGCGTTGCGGATCTCGTCGAAGAAGGTCTCGACCATATCCTTGGCTTCGCGCTTGTTCAGGCCGACCTGCTCGAACAGCAGCTCGGCCAGCTCGGCCTTGGTCAGGGTCGGCAGGTTCTTCTCTGCTTCCTTCCGCATCCGCGCCACTTGCGTCGCGCGATGCAGATCGGCCGCCAGTGCTTCCTGGAACACGACCGAATCAACGTCGTTGTTATTAATTTTGAAGCCCTACCTTCAAGAAAACGATGTTTTGGAACGGTGTACGACGCTCGACCGGCGGCCCTTGGGACCTCCGGTAAAGCACCGCAGTGCACTCACTTATGCACGCAGCTTTGCGCCGACTTTTTCTTGTGCTGCCCGGGCCACGGCCGCCATGATGGCGTCCACCGCGTCGTCCTGCAGCGTCGATTGAGTATCTTGCAAGCCAAAGCGGAAAGCAAGGCTTTTTTCATCCGTCTCCAGGCCCTTGCCGCGGTATTCATCAAACAAAACAACGGCTTGCACGATCTTGCCAAGAGGATTCGAGGCGATCTCGGCGTGGAAGGCGTCCAGCACTTCCTGGGCCGGCACGCCCTGCTTCACCACCAGCGCGAGGTCGCGCGTGGCGCCCGGGAACTTCGAAATCTCGGTGTAGGCCGGCACGCTGCGCTGGCGCAGCGCATCGGCATCGACCTCGAACAGCACCGGCGCCAGCGGCAGGTCGTACTTTTGCAGCCAGCGCGGATGCAGTTCGCCGATGAAGCCGATTCCAGCGCCGTCGAGTTCGACGAGGGCGCTGCGCCCCGGGTGCAGCGCCGGGTGCTCGCCCTTCACGAAGCGCAGGACACGCGGGGCAAACAGGGCTTCCAGGTCGGCCTTGAGGTCGAAGAAATCGACCGGGCGGGCCTTCTCGCCCCACTGCTCGTCGTTGACCGGGCCGTAGGCCATCGCGGCGACGCGCTTGGGCTGCTCGAATCCGGCGACCGACAGCGGGCCATCCTGCACCTCGGGATTGCGCGCGAAGACGGCGCCCACTTCGAACACGCGCACGCGGCCGGCCTTGCGGTTGACGTTGTAGCGCACGTTGGCGACCAGGCTGCCGACCAGGTTCGAGCGCATCACGCTCATCTGGCTGGCGATCGGGTTCTGCAAACGGATCGGGTCCGTGTTGGCCGCGAAGTCCTGCTCCCACTGGGCTTCCACGAAGCTCATGTTCACGGTTTCCTGGTAGCCCAGGTCGGCCAGCTGGTGGCGGATCGCGAACAGCGAGCGGGTGTTCTCCGGCTCGACCAGCATGCTGCTGGCCGCCACCGGCGGGTTGGCCGGAATGTTCTCGAAACCGTACACGCGCGCCACTTCCTCGATCAGGTCTTCCTCGATCTCGATGTCGAAGCGGTAGCTCGGTGAGGTGACCTGGAACACGCCATCACTGTGGGTAAAAGGCAGCTGCAGGCGGGTGAAGATGTCGGCCACGAGCGCGTCGCTCAGGGGCACGCCGATGACCTTGGCGGCGCGCGCCGTGCGCATGGCGACGACCTTCGGCTGCGGCACGTTCACCACCTGGTCGTCCACCGGGCCGACGCGGGTAGCGTCGGTGCCGCAGATCTCGACGATCAGCGCGGTGATGCGCTCGATGTGCTCCACCGTAGTGGCATGGTCGACGCCGCGCTCGAAGCGGTAGGCCGCATCGGTCGAGAAGTGGTACTTGCGGGCGCGGCCCTGGATGGCGTTCGGCCACCAGAAAGCGGCTTCCAGGTAGATGTCGGTCGTGTCCAGGGTGACGGCGGTGGCATCGCCGCCCATGATGCCGGCCAGGGATTCGATCTCCTTGTCGTCGGCGATCACGCCGACCCACTCGTCGACCTCGACGGTATTGCCGTTCAGGAGCTTCAGGCTTTCGCCCTTCCTGCCCCAGCGGACGTCCAGCCCGCCGTGGATCTTGGCCAGATCAAACACGTGCGAGGGGCGGCCGAGTTCGAGCATGACGTAGTTCGAGATGTCGACCAGGCTTGACACCGAACGCTGGCCGCTGCGCTCGAGGCGCTGGACCATCCATGCCGGGGTCGCGGCGCGCGCATCCAGGCCGCGGATGACGCGGCCCGAGAAGCGGCCGCACAGGTCCGGGGCCGAGATCTTCACCGGCAGGGTCTCGTCGAGATTGACGGCGACCTGCCTGGTGGTCGGCACGTGCAGCGGGGCGCCGGTGAGCGCTGCGACTTCGCGCGCCACGCCCAGCACCGACAGGCAGTCGGCCTTGTTCGGGGTCAGCTTGATGGTGAACTTCAGGTCGTCCAGGCCGAGATAGTCGCGGATATCGGCGCCCACCGGGGCGTCCGCCGGCAGTTCCATCAGGCCGCTGCTTTCTTCGCTGATCCTGAGCTCCTTGGCCGAGCACATCATGCCCTGCGACTCGACGCCGCGCAGCTTGCCGACCTTGATCGCGAAAGGCTTGCCGTCCGCGCCCGGCGGCAGCACGGCGCCGGCCTTGGCGCAGATCGCCTTCATGCCGGCGCGCACGTTCGGCGCACCGCACACGATGTTGAGCAGGGTGCCGGTACCCACGTCGACCTGGCAGACGTTCAGGCGGTCAGCGTCCGGATGCTTGGCCACTTCCTTGACTTCGGCCACCACCACATTGGTGAACGGCGGCGCGACCGCTTCGACTTCTTCGACTTCGAGGCCGGACATCGTCAACAGGTGGGACAGTTCGTCCGAGCCCATGCCCGGATTGACCATGGAGCGGAGCCAGTTTTCAGAGAATTGCATATTCTTTGTCTTCTTCTAAGGTCGACGGTTCAATTGAACTGCTTGAGGAAACGAAGATCGCCCTCGTAGAACAGGCGCAGGTCGTTGATCCCGTAGCGCAGCATGGTCAGGCGCTCGAGGCCGGAGCCGAATGCGAAGCCGATGAACTTTTCCGGATCCAGCCCGAAGTTGCGCACTACGGTCGGGTGCACCTGGCCGGCGCCCGACACCTCGAGCCAGCGGCCCTTGAGCGGTCCGCTGCCGAAAGCGATGTCGATCTCGGCCGACGGTTCGGTGAACGGGAAGTAGGACGGACGGAAGCGCACCTGCAGGTCGTCGGTCTCGAAGAAGGCCTTGACGAAATTCAGGTACACGCCCTTGAGGTCGGCGAAGCTGATGTCCTCGCCGATCCACAGGCCCTCGACCTGGTGGAACATCGGCGAATGGGTGGCGTCGCTGTCGACGCGGTAGGTGCGGCCAGGTGCGATCACCTTGATCGGCGGCGTGTGGGTGCGCGCGTAGCGCACCTGCATCGGGCTGGTATGGGTGCGCAGCAGCAGCGGCTTCCCTAGGCTGTCATTGCCCTCGATGTAGAAGGTGTCCTGCATCGAGCGGGCCGGATGGTTTTCCGGGCTGTTCAGCGCGGTGAAGCAATGCCAGTCGGTTTCGATCTCGGGGCCGTCGGCCACGTCGAAGCCGATCGAGCGGAAGATCTGCTCGACGCGCTCCCAGGTGCGCATCACCGGGTGGATGCCGCCTTTCGCGCGGCCGCGGCCCGGCAGCGTCACGTCGATGCTTTCCGCGTTCAGGCGGGCTTCGAGCTGGGCATTGGCCAGGGCGTCGCGGCGGGCAGTCAGGGCCCCTTCGATCTGTTCCTTGGCCGCATTGATCAGGGCGCCTTGCGCCTTGCGCGCGTCGGGGTCGAGCTTGCCCAGGCCCTTCATGAGGTCGGTGATTTGCCCGGTCTTGCCCAGGTATTTGGCTTTGGCGTTTTCGAGCGCAGCGGCGTCCGGGGCGGCGGTGAAGTCTGCCTGTGCCGAAGTCACGAGTTGTGACAGCGCGAGATCTTCCAGCGATTGCATGCTTGGTCTTTTCCTGTTTGGGTGGTGGCAGGAGCCACAATCAAAAACGGGGCACATGGTTGATTACCGTGTGCCCCGCTCTTTTTGCGCAAGGTTACCCTCGCGCTGGTCTTGCTAGCTAACTGACTGATTAGGCAGCCAGCTTGGCCTTGGCGGCGGTGACAATCGCGGCGAATGCCGGCTTGTCGTGCACTGCCATGTCGGCCAGGACTTTACGGTCCAGTTCAATCCCGGACTTCTTCAGGCCGTTCATGAACGCGCTGTAGGTCATGCCGTGCGAACGCGATGCCGCGTTAATACGGGTGATCCACAGTGCGCGGAAGACGCGCTTCTTGTTACGACGGTCGCGGTAGGCGTACTGGCCAGCGCGCATGACTGCTTGCTTGGCAATACGGAATACCTTGCTGCGACGGCCGCGGTAACCTTTGGCAAGTTCAAGGACTTTCTTGTGACGGGCACGTGCAGTAACCCCACGTTTTACTCGAGGCATATTAGCTCCCTTTGTAGATGATTAGTGAGATTAAGCGGAAGGCATCATGCGGTAGACGCTGGTCACGTCCGACGCATTGATGTTACGGGTGCCGCGCAGTTGACGCTTGTTTTTGGTGGTCTTCTTGGTCAGGATGTGACGCTTGAACGCCATACCCGACTTGACGGTACCACCCGGACGCACGCGAAAACGCTTCTTCGCGGAGCTTTTGGTCTTCATTTTTGGCATAGTATTCTGCCCTTTTATGGACAGCCTCTATACGACAGGATTGCAGGTGGCGGCAACGCCGCTCTTGGATGCCTGCTTTCACTTGTCTTGCAGCCGACGCCACTGCCTGTCGACTACAACCTGCTTTTTGAAAAACAGGAACCGCAGATAATAGCACAGGTTCGCAGGGAATTGTTGACGCCGGGACCCGCTTCGACAGGCACACGACACACGCCGGGCTCAAGATGCACAAACGAACACGGGCCGGGTCCGCGCTCCAGCTTGCGCTGGAACCCGAACCCGGCCCATTCATCTGACGGTGAGCGAAAGTCGCCCTGAAGAATTACTTCTTCTTCTTCGGCGCAACCACCATGATCATCTGGCGACCCTCGAGCTTCGGGAACTGCTCGACCTGGCCGACTTCTTCCAGGTCGGTGCGCAGGCGCTCGAGCATGCGCATGCCGATGTCCTGGTGCGCCATTTCGCGGCCGCGGAAGCGCAGCGTGATCTTCGTCTTGTCGCCCTCTTCCAGGAACTTGATGAGGTTGCGCAGCTTGATGCTGTAGTCGCCTTCATCGGTGCCCGGACGGAACTTGACTTCCTTGATCTGGATGATCTTCTGCTTCAGCTTGGCTTCGTGCGCCTTCTTCTGCTCGGAGTACTTGAACTTGCCGTAGTCCATCAGGCGGCAGACTGGCGGGACCGCGTTGGGCGCGATTTCCACCAGGTCGACGTTCTTTTCCTCGGCGAGGCGGAATGCTTCCGCCAGGCTCACGATGCCCAGCGGTTCGTTTTCCACACCGTTGAGGCGCATTTCGGGATGGGTGATTTCGCCGTTGATGCGATGCTGTTTGTCAGTAGCTATGTTGTTTCCTTTGAAAGTATGAAAGTAGACCGGCGCTTAGTGTAACTCACTTCGCCTTGGCGGCGACTTCGCCCACCAGGCGCTCCACGAGCGCGTCGACCGGCATCACGCCGAGGTCGACATTGCCGCGGGCACGCACGGCCACGGTGTTTGCTTCACGTTCTTTATCGCCAACAACCAGAATGTACGGCAGTTTTTGGACAGAATGCTCGCGAATTTTATAAGTAATCTTCTCGTTCCGCAAATCAGCGTGAACGCGCAGGCCTGCCGCGCGCAGCTTTGCTTCGACCTGCTTGACGTAATCGGCTTGCGCGTCAGAAATATTCAAGACCGCAACCTGGACCGGCGCCAGCCACAGCGGCAGCGCGCCGGCATAGTTTTCGATCAGGATGCCGATGAAGCGTTCCATCGAGCCGACGATCGCGCGGTGCAGCATGACCGGCACCTTGCGGGTGTTGTCTTCCGCGACGTATTCCGCGCCGAGGCGGCCCGGCATCGAGAAGTCGACCTGCATGGTGCCGACCTGCCACGGGCGGCCCAGGCTGTCCTTCAGGTGGTACTCGATCTTCGGGCCGTAGAAGGCGCCCTCGCCCGGCAGCTCGGTCCACTCGACGCCGCAGGCGCGCAGGGCCGAACGCAGCGCCTCTTCCGCCTCGTCCCACACTTCGTCGCTGCCGATGCGGCTTTCCGGACGCAGGGCGAGCTTGACTTCGATGTTGTTGAAACCGAAATCGTCGTACACCTGCATCGCCTGGGCGTGGAAGGCCGTCACTTCCGCCTCGATCTGCTCTTCGGTGCAGAAGATGTGGCCATCGTCCTGGGTGAAGCCGCGCACCCGCATGATGCCGTGCAGCGCGCCGGAGGATTCGTTGCGGTGGCACTGGCCGAACTCGCCGTAGCGCAGCGGCAGGTCGCGGTAGCTCTTCATGCCCGAGTTATAGATCTGTACGTGGCCCGGGCAGTTCATCGGCTTCAGGGCGTACGAACGGTTTTCGGAATCGGTCGTGAACATGTTTTCACGGTAGTTATCCCAGTGACCGGTCTTCTGCCACAGGGTCACGTCCAGGATCTGCGGCGCCTTGACTTCGTCGTAGCCGTTGACCTGGTACTTCTTGCGCATGTACTGCTCGACCTGCTGCCAGACGGTCCAGCCTTTCGGGTGCCAGAAGATCAGGCCCGGCGCCTCGTCCTGGAAGTGGAACAGGTCCAGTTGCTTGCCAAGCTTCCTGTGGTCGCGCTTCTCGGCCTCTTCCAGCATGTGCAGGTACTGTTCCTGGTCTTCCTTCCTGGTCCAGGCGGTGCCGTACACGCGCTGCAGCATCTCGTTCTTGGCGTCGCCGCGCCAGTAGGCGCCGGCCAGCTTCATCAGCTTGAAGACCTTCAGCTTGCCCGTCGAGGGCACGTGCGGGCCGCGGCACAGGTCGGTGAACCCGCCCTGCTCGTACAGCGACACGTCCTCACCCGCCGGAATCGACGCGATGATCTCGGCCTTGTAGGCTTCGCCGATCGACTTGAAGTAGGCGACGGCTTCGTCGCGCGGCAGCACCTTGCGGGTCACCGCCTGGTCTTTCTTGGCCAGTTCGGCCATCTTCTTCTCGATCGCGGCCAGGTCGTCCGGGGTGAACGGGCGCTTGTACGAGAAGTCGTAGTAGAAGCCGTTCTCGATGACCGGACCGATGGTGACTTGCGCTTCCGGGAACAGCTCCTTGACGGCGTGGGCCAGCAGGTGGGCGGTCGAGTGGCGGATGACATCCAGGCCGTCCGCATCGCGGTCGGTGACGATCGCCAGGTCGGCGTCGGACTCGATCAGGAAGGAGGTGTCCACCACCTTGCCGTTGACCTTGCCGGCAAGCGCGGCCTTCGCCAGGCTCGGTGCGATGTTCTGGGCCACCTGGGCGACCGTCACCGGGCCTTCGAATTGACGGCTGGAACCATCCGGAAGTCGTACGTTCAGCATGTTGATCTCCATTCGGCGCCACACGCGCCCGCTAAGAATTGAAAAATCTGAAACTTGAAAATTCGGGACGAAAAAAAACGCGCACCAGGCGCGTTTTCTTCAGTGTTGTCGAGCTTCTTTGGACAAAAGACCACCGTACCGCGTCTAGCGATTCCCCCACAACATAGTCGTAGTTCGCGGTGTCATAACCGTCGGTGCCTTTCTCGCTCTTACAGTGCGAGGCTCAACGGAGCTACTGCGCGTTGCATTTCCGGTTTGCGATGCTCACCGTACTAAAGTACGGCTGCGCTTCTCAACCAGAACTGCCGCCGCTCGCTACGCTTCTTTGAGCCTCTTGTGAATTCTGGTGGGCGGTGCAGAATTCGAATCTGCGACCCCTTGGATGTCGACCAAGTATTCTAACCAGCTGAACTAACCGCCCGATGCCGCCATTATAGGGATTGCACACGGCATAGGCAAGGCTTGTCACGGAAAAAGTTTCCCGGCGAGCTCGCCTGCAACGGGCGCCCGGCTTTGCTTTACACTGGAGCCTTGTCTGAATCGCCACATTCATGATGCCTGCCGAACATTCTGCCGACCACCTGCACGCCCACCTCGACGGCGACGCCCGACATACCCACGTGGTCGAAGGCCGCAGCCAGGCCGCGCTGGCGCTGGCCCTCGGCCTGACCCTGCTGTTCGCCGTCATCGAAGTCGTCACCGGCTTCATCTCGAATTCCCTGGCGCTGATCTCGGACGCCGGCCACATGGTCACCGACGCCGCCGCGCTCGGCCTGGCCCTGCTGGCGCAGGCGATCGCCAAGCGCCCGCCGTCAAGCCGCCACTCCTTCGGCTTCGTGCGCGCGGAAGCGCTCGCCGCCTTCGTGAACAGCCTGGCCATGCTGGCGCTGGTCGCCTGGATCGGCTGGGAAGCTGCCCAGCGCCTGCTGAGCCCCGAGCCGGTCCAGGGCGGCGTGGTGCTGGTGGTGGCCGCCATCGGCGCGGCGATCAACCTGCTGGTGGCCTGGGTGCTGTCGCGCGGCGAAGCCAGCATCAATACCCGCGCCGCGCTGGTCAACGTCATGGGCGACCTGCTCGGCTCCCTCGCGGCGATCGCGTCCGGCGCCATCATCTACTTCACCGGCTGGGTGCGGGTCGACCCGATCCTGTCGCTGTTCGTGGCCCTGCTCATCCTGCGTTCCACCCGGGGCATCCTGCGCGAGTCCTACCACGTGCTGATGGAAGGCGTGCCGCACGAAATCGACTACCTGGAAGTGGGCGCCGACCTGAAGGCCGTCCAGGGCGTGCTGGACGTGCACGACCTGCACGTATGGGACATGTCGCCCGGCCACCCTGCGCTCATCGGCCACCTGGAAATCGCCAGCCTCGACCAGTGGCCGGCCGTGCTGGCGGCGGTGCGCGCCATGCTGCGCGATAAACACGGCATCGACCATGTGACCCTGCAGCCGGAGGCGGCCGGCGGCAAGTCCTTGTAAGCCCTCTCTTACCCACGGCAGGCGGGCGCGCCGATACGCGCCCCGCGGCGCCGGCAGCATAATCGGGTCATGGATTGCGACCGCACAGTATTCGACACCCTCATCATTGGCGGCGGCCCGGCCGGACTCACGGCCGCTGTCTACCTGCGCCGCTTCACCCGCCACGTGGCGCTGGTGGACAAGGGCAATAGCCGCCTTTCCTGGATTCCCGTCTCGCACAACTACCCCGGCTTCCCGGAAGGGATCAATGGCGTGCAGCTGCTCGAGAACCTGCGCGCCCAACTGGCCAACTATGGCGGCAGCGTGATGCAGGGCGAGATCCTCGACCTGCGCCTGGAAGACGGGGTCTTCGTCGGCGACTATACCCCGCCGGACGGAGGCGAGCCCTGCCAGATCCGCGCCCTCACGGTCCTGCTGGCTACCGGCGTGGCCGACGCCGGCATGCCGGTCGAACGCTGGGACGAGGCGGTGCGCTGCGGCGCCGTGCGCCTGTGCCCGGTGTGCGACGGCTGGGACGTGATCGACAAGCGGATCGGCGTGGTCACCTCGGAGGTCAATCCGGTCGGCCACGCGCTGTTCATGCGCACCTTCAGCGCCGACGTGCTGCTGTTCGAGCGCAGCGCTCCCTCCGCCATCAACGACGAGGAGCGCCAGCAGCTGGCGGCCGCCGGCGTGCGCCTGGTCGAGTCGCCGCTGGCCGGCGTGACCATGAGCGACGACATGAAGCCGATCCTGCATACCAGGGACGGCGAGGATTATCGCTGCGACGTGTTCTACCCGATGCTGGGCGAGAATGCGCGCTCCGACCTGGCGTCCGGGCTGGGCGCCGAGACGGTGGAGTGCGCGAAGCTGGCGGTGGACGACCATTGCCGCACGAAGGTAGCGGGGCTGTTCGCGGTAGGCGACGTCACGCGCGGCCTGAACCAGATCGCGGTGGCGACCGGGCAGGCGGCGCTTGCGGCGACCACGATCCACAACATGCTGCCGTGGGCGCTGCGGCCGGCGAAGGAGGCGCTCACCCATGCACAGCCTGGCTGATCCTGGGGAGGCGCAACGCCGGTTTGTCCTCATGTAGGGTGGTCGGCTATTGCCGACCGCGCGTCCAACTCAAAGAGGCGCAGCCACTGAACATGACGAAGCCGAACGCGCGGTCGGCGCAGCCGACCACCCTGCGAAAGCCGGCCTGGCTGTCTTTGTCGTTTTCCTAGCCCTGGCCTGACGCCAGCGCGATCCGCCTGCGGATGCGCTGCACTTCCTGCGCATTTCCCGCCGCCTCCGCGCGCTGCGCCTGTACCCCCAGCCAGGCCAGCAGCGGACGGCGCCAGCCCTGGTTCGACGCCGTATCGATGGCCTGATTGATTACTTCCGGCGTGATGCGTCCGGCCTTGAAGGCCGCGCCAGCCGCCACCAAACGCGCCAGCGGGTCGGCCACACCGGCGACCTGCCCGGTGGCGAGCACGGGACGGTGCTGCTCGGGCAGCGCCGCGGCATTCACACCCTGCCAGCGGCCATACAGGTAGTCCGCATAAGCACGCTGTTCCGGGGTGGCTTCTCGGGCCAGCACCGCGTAGCCGGGGCAGTCGTCGAAGTCGAGGCTGGCCACGCGGGCCGCGCAACGCACCAGCTCGACCTGGGCCACGTAGTCGGGCCGGCCGGTGGCGCTGGTCGCCGTGCGCGCCGTGCGGAATCCCGCGTCGGCGGCGCCCGTATGGCCTTTCAGGTAGTCGTCCACCGAACCGTCGAGGGCGCCCTTGGCGTCCGCCTGCCAGTCGGGCGGCAGGGGTTTGCTGGCGCAGCCTGCCAGCAGGGCCACAAGGAGGACAGGGAAGATTCTCATGGCAGCTTGATCTCCTGGTTGCTGCGGGCAAAAGGCCAGTTGCGGTTGATCTCGTCGACCAGGCGGTTCACCTTGCGCAGGCTGGCGTCGACCTCGCCGCGCAGCGCGCCCAGGTCCTGGGTGGCCACGCGCGCGTTGGCGCCGACCGCCTGGGCCTCGACCAGCACCGCATCGACCTTCTTGAGCGTGGTGCTGGCGTCCTGCAAGACCACGTGCAGCTGCCGGATCGCGGCCTGCGTGTCGTCCATGACGCCGTTCCTGCCGTAGACGCGCTGCTCGGTCTTGCCGAGCAGGGAGTTGATGCGGTCCAGCGCCTCGCGCAGGCGGCGCGCCTCGGCATCGCCGCCCATCACGCCGCCCAGCACGCCGCCCGGACCGTTCATGCGGCCGGTCAGCGCGTTGACGTTGGCGAGGCTGGCGTTGATGTCCGACCCCACCGACGTCATGCTTTCCAGGTTTTCCAGCAGCGAACGGGCGGTGGCGACCATGCGCGGGATCTCGGCCGAGACGTCGCCGCGCAGCACCGAACGCACCGCCCCCGGCGGCAGCGGCGGATCGGTCAGCACGCCGGTAAAGGCGCGCAGGCGGGTTTCGCCGACGATGCTCGACTCCAGCGTGAAGACGCTGTTGGTGCGCAGCCACTTGGCGTCCTTGCTCTGCACATCGACCAGGATTCGCACCTTGCCCTCGGGAGAAAGCTCGACCTGGCTCACACGCCCGATCGGAAAACCGGCGAAGGTCATGTCCATGCCCGGCATGACGCCCGAGGAATCGTCGGCCTCGAGCACCAGGCGCTGGGTCGGCTCGAACACGCCGCGGGCGTGCATCACGTAGCCGATGAAGGAAACGACCAGGATGCCGATCGACACCAAGAGGATCATGGCCTTGAGTTCGACGTGTTTCGGTTCGTCCGGCAGCGGTTCGGTCATGGGCTTCCTTGTGTTCTTGTCGGGTTCAGATGTATTTCAGCGCCAGCGAGGCGGCCTCGATCAGCAGCAGCACGAACAGCAGGCGCAGCGCGCCCGGCTGGACGGTGAAGTTGACGCGGCGCGGGTAGCGCTGCAGTTCGAGGATGGCGGCGGTGGGAATCAGGGCCACGGCCAGGCCGAACAGGACGGTCTTGAGCACGAAGCCGATCGTCACCGCCGGCGAGAACACGCGGCCGACGGTGCGGGTGTAGTCGTTCACGCCCCAGGGCAGCAGGCCGTAGACGTTCAGGTAGGCCAGCACCAGCACGATGGTGCTGGTCACCATCGCCAGGCTCAGGACCGCGAAGGAATTGGCCAGCAGCTGGGGCACCATGTCGCGCCGCATGCGCCGCATGGCCTCCTCGCCCGCGGCCTGCGGCGACATGCCGGCGCGCGCCAGGCCCAGGGCCGACACGTCGAAGGCCATGCTGGCGCGCAGGGCCACGAACATGGCGGCAGAGAGGGGAATCAGTTCCAGCACCAGCACCCGCACCACCATCTCCAGGGCGAAGTGCGACAGGCCGTAGCTCTTGGCCGTGACCAGCACGATGCGGATGATGACGAGGCTGATCAGGGCCGAGGCCAAGGCGAACCAGGGCAGCACCTGCCAGGTGCCGGCATGGATGTAGCGCGCCGCGGCCAGGCGGTTCTCGCGCTTGTAGGTCGACGGGGACAGCGCCATCACGATGGCGATGGCGCCCAGGTAAATCATGTACCACCAGCTGCGCAGGTAGCGGGCAAGGGCGAGGCCCCACAGGCGCGGGTTGGCGTAGAGGTTGACGGTTCGGCGCATGATGTCAATATGATACAAATTTTAATGGATGTGCTCGTTTTTTGTATCAAATGGATACTACTGCCTCCTCGCCTCCATCACCCCCTTCACCTCCCCGATCGCCCCCAGCGCCTTCTGCAGCTGTCCGGTCGACCCGATCTCCGCCGTGAACACCATGCGCGCCTGCCCCTTGCTGCTCTGCGTATTCACCCCGATCACATTGATCTTCTCGCGCATGAACACGTCGGAGATATCGCGCAGCAGTCCTTGCCGGTCCATCGCCAGGATGAACAGGTCGACCGGATACACGGTCTCCTGTCCGGCCGAGCCCCATTCGGTCTGGATTACCCGCTCCGGCGCCTTGGCGCGCATCTCGGCGAAGTTCTTGCAGCTCAGGCGGTGGATCGAGACGCCCTTGCCGCGCGTGACGAAGCCGCAGATCGGGTCGGGCGGCGCCGGTTTGCAGCACTTGGCCAGCATCGTCATCAGGCCCTCGGTGCCGACCACCAGCACGCCGGACTTGGCGCCCTGCTCCACGCTCGAGGCGCGGCTCTTGTAGACCACCGCTTCGTCCACTGGCGGCGGCGTTTCCACCGTGTCGTGCAGGGCCGCTTCCACGTGGCGCAGGCTGAACTTCTCCTTGCCCACCTGGATGAACAGCTCGTCCACCTTGGCAAAGCCCAGCTTGTGCGCCAGCGTTTCCAGGTTGACCGCGGTCTTGCCCTCGCGCTGGAGCGATTTTTCCACCAGCGCCCGGCCTTGCGCCAGGGTCTCGGCCTGCTCCTGGGCGTGGAACCAGGCGCGGATCTTCGACCGGGTGCGGCTGCTGACCGTATAGCCGGGGCTGAGCCAGTCGCGCGACGGGCCCGCGCTGCCCGCCGGCCCCTTGGCGGTAATGATCTCGCAGGTCTGGCCATTGCGCAGCGGCGTATTCAGCGGCACCATCACGCCATCGATCTTGGCGCCGCGGCAGCGGTGCCCGACCTCGCTGTGCAGGTGGTAGGCGAAGTCGATCGGCGTCGCGCCCTGCGGCAGTTCGAGCACGCGCGCCTGCGGGGTCAGCACGAAGATGCGGTCGTCCAGCGTGGCCGCCTTGAGCTTCTCGACCCATTCCTTCTGCAGCTCGTCCTGGCCGGCGACCACGTCGGCGACGTCGCTCTTCCAGGCCAGCAGCTGGCGCAGCCAGGCGATCTTCTCGTCGTACTTCTGGCTCTTGAAGCTCGACCCGCCCTCTTCCTTGTAGCGCCAGTGGGCGGCGATGCCGTACTCGGCGAAGTTGTGCATGTCCTGGGTACGGATCTGCACTTCCAGCGGCCGCCCGTCCTCGGCAGTGACGACCGTGTGCAGCGACTGGTAGCCGTTCGGCTTGGGACGCGAGATGTAGTCGTCGAACTCCTTCGGGATCGGGGTCCAGATGTTGTGCACGATGCCGAGCACCGTGTAGCAGGTCTTGACGTCGTCGACGATCACGCGGAAGGCGCGCACGTCGTACAGCGAGGAGAAGTCGAGCTCCTTGCCGCGCATCTTGTTCCAGATGCTGTAGATGTGTTTCGGCCGCCCCGACACCTCCGCCTTGATGCCGGCATCGCGCAGCTCGTTCTCCAGGCGGTCGATCGAGGACTGCACGAAGCCTTCGCGCTGCATGCGCTTCTCTTCGAGCATCCTGGCGATGCGCTTGTAGGTGTCCGGCTCGATGAAGCGGAAGGACAGGTCCTCCAGCTCCCATTTCAACTGCCAGATGCCGAGCCGGTTGGCAAGCGGCGCATAGAAGTCGAGCACCTCCCGGCCATAGGCGCGGGTGACCTCGTCGAAGCGCTTCTGCTCGGCGAAATAACGCAGCGTGGTGGCGCAGGACGCCAGGCGCATCAGCACCACGCGCATGTCGGAGGCCATCGCCAGCAGCATCTTGCGCAGGGTTTCGACCTGGGCGGCGGCCTGCTGGGCCGCGTTCTTGCCCGCCGCGTTCTTGCCCACCGTCTTCGCGCCTGCGATCTGCTCCTTGCCGGCCGTGAGGTCGCGCAGCTTGACCAGCTGGTAGACGCCCTGCACCAGGCTTGATACTTCCTTGCCGAAGCGCTCCTCGAGCGAGCCCGCCACCGCCGGGTCCACCATCGCCAGCTCGAACAGCAGGCCGGCGATGCGGGTCTCGGCGTCGGTGCTCAGGTAGCACAGCGTGCCGGCGACGCCGAGCGAGAACTCGAAGGCGTTCTGGCCCGCCGCCGTGCTGCGTTCGCCGTACATGGCGCCGGCGTAGTCGAGCGCGGCCTGGACCCGTGCGCAGTCGTCCGCGCCCAGGCCCTGATTCAGACGGCTGATGGCGTCGCCGAGGAGAACACTTGATACCATCTAGGGGTTCAGCGCAGTGCGGCGGTGATGCAGACCTCGACCAGGCATGCGGGGTTGGCAAGCCTGGCTTCCACGGTGGCGCGCGGCGGGGTGTGGCTCTGCGGCACCCACTCGTCCCACACGTTGTTCATGCCGGCGAAATGCTCCATGCTGGAGATGAAGATCTGGCACATCAGGATGCAGGACTTGTCGCTGCCGGCTTCGTTCAGCAGGCGGTCGACGTGGCCGAGCACTTCGCGCATCTGGCCCTCGATGTCCTGGGTGGTGTCCTCGGCGATCTGGCCGGCCAGGTAGACGGTGCCGTTATAGATGGCGGTTTCGGACAGGCGCCTGCCCACGTGAAGTCGTTTGATTTCCATAGCTGCTTTCTTTATAAAACGTGGCGGATGCCTATGCTCCGCCGACTAAAAATTCTCGTGCGATCGCCATCTGGTCGGCCCGGACAAAAGTGGGCGCATGCCCCACGCCGGGAATCTCGACCAGCCGCGGCAACGGTCCGCGCCTGCACATTTCCTCGGCCGTCTCGCGCGACAGCAGGTCGGACTGCTCGCCGCGCACCAGCAGGGTCGGGCAGCGGATCGCATCCCAGGCCGACCACAGGGCGGCCTGGTCGCCGGCCGCGCGGTCCGGCGTGATGGCGCGGAAAGGCTGGGCCAGGCCCAGGTCGTAGTGGCGCACCCACTGGCCGTCGGGGTCCTGGCGCAGCACGTCGCTGGCGAGCTTGTGCCATTCTTCCTCGGTGTGCGGGCCGAAGGACATCGACACGGCTTTCACATAGGCCGCGCCGGTATCGAAGTCGGGGAAGCGGATGTCCTGGCCGATGTACTCGCCGATGCGGGCGATCGCGCCCTGGTCCAGCACCGGGCCGATGTCGTTGAGGACCAGCCTGCGGATCGGGCTGTCCTCGAGCGAGGCCAGTATCATGCCGATCAGGCCGCCCATCGAGGTGCCGAACCAGTGCACGCCGGGGCTGTCGTCCGCATCGTCGTCACCCTTGACGCGCGCGATCAGCGTGACCATGTCGGCGACGTACTGCGGCACCGTGTAGTACTCCGGATTGCGCAGCCGGCCGGAGCGCCCCCGGCCGACCACGTCCGGACACACCACGCGGTATTCGTCGCACAGGGCGCGCGCCAGGTGGTCGAAGTCGTCGGCCACGCGGGTGACGCCGTGCACGCACACCAGCACCTTCGGATTCGCCGGGTCGCCCCACTCCTTGTAGGCCATGCGGTGCAGGCCGGCAGGCGAACTGCACTGCACGTTTTTCAGTCTGGCTTCGCCGCTCTGCACCTTCGCCCCCGCTCCGTCGATGACAATATTGTCCAATCTTTTCAGTTTCTACTGTGGCAACGCACCATTTTACTTGGCATTGCCATTAGAATTCTACCAATTCTGAGGAAGCAACCCGCTCACCTGCAAACTCACCCACCAAACCAGAGGACACAATGAACTCCACTATGCTCAGCGGTAAAACAGCACTCGTCACCGGTTCGACTTCGGGCATCGGCCTGGGGATCGCCCGCTCGCTGGCGGAACAGGGCGCCAACATCGTGTTCAACGGCTTCGGCGACGCCCAGCAGATCGAGAAGCTTTACCTTGAAGTCGGCGCGGAGTTCGGCGTGCAGACCGCTTACCACAACGCCGACATGAGCAAGCCGGCCGAGATCGAAGCCATGATGCGTTTTGCTGCCGAGCGCTTCGGCGGCGTCGACATCCTGGTCAACAATGCAGGCATCCAGCACGTGGCCAGCGTGGACGAATTCCCTACCGAGAAGTGGGACGCGATCATCGCCATCAACCTGACCTCGGCCTTCCACACCGCCCGCCTGGCCCTGCCCGGCATGAAGCAGAAGGGCTGGGGGCGCATCATCAACCTGGCCTCGGTGCACGGCCTGGTGGGCTCGGCAGGCAAGTCGGCCTACGTGGCGGCCAAGCACGGCCTGGTGGGCTTCACCAAGGTCACCGCCCTCGAGCTGGCCCAGACCGGCATCACCTGCAATGCGATCTGCCCGGGCTGGGTGCTGACCCCGCTGGTGCAGAAGCAGGTGGACGACCGCGCCGCGCGCGACGGCCTCTCCAACGAGCAGGCCAGGAAGGCACTGCTGCTTGAAAAGCAGCCTTCGGGCGAGTTCGTCACCCCGGCGGAACTCGGCGCGCTGGCCGTGTTCTTCTGCAGCCCGGCCGGCGACCAGGTGCGCGGCGTGGCCTGGAACATGGACGGCGGCTGGGCCGCGCAGTAAGCCCGCCCGCCGTAACAGCACGATGACCGAGCGCCTCGACGAACAGGGATTGCGGGACGCCTGCCTGGAGCTGGCGCGGGTGGTGCTTGCCGCCGGCCAGCCGCAGGTGTCGAACGACATCCTCGAGACGCTGGCGGACCGCTTCTTCCGCGAAGTCGTCGACTTCGCCCCCGGCGTGGCGCGCGCCGGGCGCGATCCGAACCTCCTGACGCGCGCCGTCCACTACCTGAACGACGCCCACGCCCTGCCCCTCATGGGCACCGACATGGAATGGTTCCGCCAGGCGCTGGTGTGCCTGGTGGAGCTGGCCGTGCCGGGGATTGCCCTGTCGGACCAGGGTGGGGCCTTCCTGCGCGACGTGCAGCTCGGGATCGAGCAGTCGCTGGGGGATCTGGAAGGCTGATCCATCAAGGATAGTCTTCTAGAACTTCCGTTTATTCATTTAGTTCAGGATTCGGCAGATGATCATCCAGGCGGCATCCATCCAGTTCCAGCATATTCCCGGAGACAAGCAGGCCAACTTGCAGCGGATTACGGAGTTCGCCGCGCAGGCCGCCGCCCGCAAGATCCAACTGGCCGTATTTCCGGAGATGTGCATCACCGGGTACTGGCATGTCGTCGGCATGCCGCGCGCTGGCATCGAAGCGCTCGCCGAAGCAGTGCCGGCGGGGCCGAGCACCCGGAAATTGCTGGCGCTGGCCCGGCAATACAATCTGGTCATCGGCGCCGGACTGATCGAAAGTGATGGCGGGGCGCTGCACAACAGCTATGTCGTGGCCGAGCCCGACGGCAGTTGGCACGTCCACCGGAAGATCCACGCCTTTGAGAGCGAGCACATCACTCCGGGCGACCGCTACACGGTGTTCGACTCCTCGCTCGGCTGCAGGCTGGGCATCCTGATCTGCTGGGACAACAACCTGGTCGAGAATGCGCGCATGACTGCGCTGCTGGGCGCGGACATCCTGATCGCGCCGCATCAGACGGGCGGCACCGCATCCCGGAGCCCGCATGCGATGGGCGTCATCGATCCGGCGCTATGGCGTCAGCGCGAGAACGATCCGGAAGCGATCGAGGCCGAATTCCGCGGCGACAAGGGGCGCGGCTGGCTGATGCGCTGGCTGCCCGCGCGCGCGCACGACAACGGCATGTTCCTCGTTTTCTCCAACGGCGTGGGCGAGGACCATGGCGAAGTCCGCACCGGTAACGCGATGCTGATCGACTGCTACGGGCGGATCATCAATGAAACCTGGAAAGCGCGGGACGAGATGGTGTGCGGCGAACTCGACCTGTCGCTACTGGAACGCTGCACCGGACGCCGGTGGATACGCGGCCGCCGGCCTGCGCTGTACGGCCTGCTGTGCGAAGCGACCGGAAACGAGCTCGATCCGATAACCGCACGATTCTCGGACGCGCCTACCTCGGGCTGAATCGGCGGCGTATCAAGCTGGTCCTGATGCGTTTCAGGCGCGTATGGCTTGTCATTTGACCAGCGCCTCGCAGGCGCAGCAGCCGGTGTCGATATCCGTCCCTGGCTCGAAATGAGGTCGCGCTTCAGTCAGGAGCTGCGCCGCGACTTGCGCGCTCTGCGCTGCATTTCCAGGTACAGAAAAGCCATGATTGCACCGACTCCACCTGCAATCTCATTTCCTCTGGATACGCCAAGACTTCCCACAACATACCCGGCGACGAATGCCGAGATACTCACGACCAACAGCGCCGTCGCGAATTCAAGGCAGGAACGACGGAAGGATGGTTTTTGATCTGTCATTTTATCTTGCGTCATCGATATAGTAGCGCGGATCGGACAAAAGGTCCGACCTGCATTCCCCCTGTCGCACCAAGATACCAGCCTGCGGAACAGAAAAATCCGCCAATTGTCACAAGGGCCGAATCAGGCCCAGGGCGGACGTACAAGAAGTCCGCTTCTACCGTTGCGAGTTCAGCCCAGGCTTCATCCAGGCTTGTTCTTCCAAACAGTACGCTCCGCTGTGATGGCGATCTTCCAACGCATCATCACAAAAGGAAACCAGCCATTCGTGATAAAGGGTGGCGAGGTGTTCAGGCGGCGGCGATGCTAACAGCGTCTTCGGCAGGCAAAAAAATTCGGGCACTCATGTGGGTGGCATGACTACCGCCTTCGCCGGAGGTCACAGGCGCCAGTGGTGCGTGCTACGTCTTCGGGCGGGTAGTCGAGGAGATCGTTTCAGAAATACCACCCGATACAGGATCGACATATCAGCAAGCAAGATATAAGGCCTGCGGATATCCACAATAGATAAGGCAGCACGCTTCGGTAAAGATGGCAACACCACAAACTTCACTACGAAGCCTTGCCATGAAAAAGCCATTCTATAAAGTCCTGTATGTCCAGGTGCTGTTCGCCATCGTGCTTGGTGTGCTGCTTGGGGTGCTCTACCCCGAACTGGGCGCGAAGATGAAGCCTTTGGGAGACGGCTTCATCAAACTTATCAAGATGATCATCGCCCCGGTGATCTTCTGTACCGTCGTCGCCGGCATCGCCGGCATGCAGGACATGAAGAAGATCGGCCGCGTCGGCGGCAAGGCGCTGATCTACTTCGAAGTCGTCTCGACCTTCGCCCTGGCCATCGGCCTGGTGGTCGCCAATGTGCTCAAGCCGGGCGCCGGCTTCAACGTCGACGCCAGCCAGCTCGACGCTTCCTCGATCGCCCAGTACACGGCCAAGGCCCAGAACCAGAGCACGATCGACTTCGTGATGAACATCATCCCGACCACCTTCGTGGATGCCTTCGCCAAGGGCGACATCCTGCAGGTACTCCTGATCGCGCTGCTGTTCGGCTTCGCGCTGTCGATGATGGGCGAGCGCGGTCGTCCGGTGACGAAGTTCATCGAGGACTTCTCGCACGTGATCTTCGGCGTCGTGAACATCATCATGAAGGCCGCCCCGATCGGCGCTTTCGGTGCGATGGCCTTCACCATCGGCAAGTACGGCCTCGACTCGCTGCTGCCGCTGGCCAAGCTGATGGGCTCCTTCTACCTCACCTGCTTCCTGTTCGTGGCCGTGGTGCTGGGCTTCATCGCCCGGATGACGGGCTTCTCGGTGTTCCGCTTCATCCGCTACATCAAGGAGGAACTGCTGATCGTGCTCGGCACCAGCTCGTCGGAGAGCGCGCTGCCGGCCCTGATGCGCAAGCTCGAACGCCTCGGCTGCTCCAAGCCGGTGGTTGGCCTGGTGGTCCCAACCGGCTACTCGTTCAACCTGGACGGCACCAACATCTACATGACGATGGCGGCCCTGTTCGTGGCCCAGGCCACCAACACCGAGCTGACCCTGATGCAGGAACTGACCATCCTCGCGGTGGCGATGCTGACCTCGAAAGGCGCTTCCGGCATCACCGGCGCCGGCTTCATCACCCTGGCCGCGACCCTGGCTGTGGTTCCCACCATCCCGGTGGCCGGCATGGCCCTGATCCTCGGCATCGACCGCTTCATGAGCGAAGCCCGCGCCCTGACCAACTTCGTCGGCAATGGCGTGGCCACCGTGGTGGTGTCGAAATGGGAGAAGGAGCTCGACGTGCAGCGCATGGATGACGTCCTGCACGGCCGCGTGCCGCTCGAAGGCGAAAAGGACCTGACCCCGGTGCCTGCCGCCGCCTGACTACCCTGCACTCCTCTCGAGAACCGCATCTTCGGATGCGGTTTTTTTGGCGCTGTCAGCGCTAACTGTTGATGACCCCGATCGCAATGCGCAGCAATTGCTGCGCGGTACTCCCCCGGTCGCCATCGAGCGCGCGGCGCCAGCCCAGGTAGTTGGGCAGGTAACGCGAGGCCACCCCACGAAACCGGCTCAACCATTGCCGGAATCGCTGGTGATAGCCATTCACGTTCTGCACGTGGATGGCGCCGGCAGCGCCCCGGCGCACTCGCACGCCGGCACGCAGGTTGACCGCCTCGTGCGCGACGCCGTGCTTGCGGGCGAAGCTGCGGTACGCCGCATGCGCGTCGCTTACCAGGAGCACTTGCCGATCCAGCCTGGGTAGCAGGTGACGCTCCAGTTGCGGCGCCGTCAGCGCGCCGCGGCCCGTTACAGCGTCGACGGTCTGTCCGCTACGGTCTCTCGCTACCAGAATGCAGTCGAGCTCTCTTGAGATGCCGCGCCGACCCGCCTTGCCGCCGCGTTGGCGCGCCGGCCGGTCCAGCTTGCGCGAGCCCTTCTGCGATTCCAGCAAGAACATTTCATCGGCCTCGACGATGCCGTTGAGCTGCCGCGGCTGGTCGTCCCGGGGCCGCTGCAGGAAGCGGTGGCGCCAGCGAAATGCCGTGTTGCGGTGCACCCCGACCTGGCGGGCGCTTGCCCGCACCGACTTCGATTCGAGCATGGCGCCCAGGTAATCCAGCCATTTATCGCGCAACCGCAGCCGCGCCAGCGGTGTACCGCTCAGGTCGTTGAACGTGCGGCCGCAGGCGCGGCAGCGGTAGCGCTGCAGGCCGTTGGCCTGGCCATGCCGATGGTATCGATCACAGGCGCAACCCGGGCAGCGCCGGGCGGTGGCGCCGATCTCGGTGATGAGCGAGATCACCTGCTCGAGCCCGGCGGCCGGTTGCAGGGCCGCGAGTGTCTTGAGGCGCTGGGGGACATTCAGCGCAGGGAGTTTGGCAAACCACTTTGTGAACTGAGGCGATCGCATGCTCGTTCCCCGTCTGTCGTGACCGGTGTTCGACAGCGAATTGGCTCAGCAGTTCCTCCCTCATCCATACATAAGGTTGACAGAGCCTTTTTTTTCGCCCGTATCCGCCGCGCATAATGGAAGCGCGGCGCACGAAAGTTGTAGACAGCCGTGTCTAGACAGATTATTCTAGCCTCAGGTACCAACCATATGAGGACGCTCATGCCACGCAAACCCGACACCCCAAAGCCGACCCCGGCCGAACTCGAACTATTACAGGTGCTGTGGCCGATGGCCTCCGGCACCGCCAAGCAGGTGCACCAGGAAATGCAGAAGACCAAGCCCGAGGTCACCTATGCCACGGTGCTGCGCCTGATGCAGATCATGCACGGCAAGGGCCTGCTGGTGCGCGACGAAAGCGAACGCTCGCACGTCTACGCCCCGGCCCATGCCCAGGACTCGGTCGAGACCAATCTGCTGAAGGACCTGATGCAGCGCGCATTCGCCGGCTCGGCCAAGGCGCTGGTGCTGGCTGCGCTCAAGAGCGGCATCTCGAAGAAGGAACGCGAAGAGATCGAGCAGTTGCTGCGTGAGGATGCGCAGGAAGACCAACCGGGGGCGAAGAAATGAGCGCCGCCGACATCGTCGCCAGCGTCGGCTGGACCCTGGTTCACTTCCTGTGGCAGGGTGCGCTGATCGGCTGCGCCACTGCGGTGCTGCTGACGGTACTGAGGAACCGCCGGCCCGAATCGCGCTACCTGGCCGCGTGCACCGGGCTGTTCCTGTGCCTGGCATGGCCCGCGACCGAACTGGCCTTGCGCCTGCAAGGCAGCGCCGGCACGGGCGGCGACGCGATGGTGCTGTTCGCCGCCGGACTGGTGACCGGCTCGCCGATCGACGAAGGCTGGGGCGTCCTGCTCGCCGACCAGCTCAGCTGGATCGTCGGCACCTGGGCCGTGTGCGCCGTCGCGATGGCATTGCGCATGGTGCTGGGCCTGCTCTGGATCGGCCGCGCCGCATCCCAGGAACGCCAGGATCCCGCATGGCAGGCTCGCGCCGAGCGGCTGGCCGCGCAGTTCGGCATCACCCGTGCGGTGCGCGTGCGCGTGGTGGAGCGGCTCGGCAGCCCGATCACGGCAGGCTGGTGGCGTCCGGTGGTATTGGTGCCGGCTTCGCTCGTGTCCGGTATGCCGGGGCAGTTGCTGGAAGCCTTGCTGGCCCACGAGATGGCCCACATCAAGCGCCACGACTACCTCGTCAACCTCGGCCAGAACCTGGTCGAGACCCTGCTCTTCTACCACCCGGCGGTCTGGTGGATCTCGGGACGCATCCGCGTCGAACGGGAACAGATCGCCGACGATCATGCGGCAAGGATACTGGGCGAACCGCGGCGCCTGGCCCTGGCCCTTTCCGAGCTGGAGAAACTCCAGTTTTCAACCCACCACCTGGCCCAGGCGGCCAACGGAGGAGATCTTATGTCACGCATCAAACGCTTGATTCGCCCAGATACACAAGCATTGAACTGGAAGGCGGCCATTCCCGTCCTGGGACTGGCCGCCATGAGCGCCGCGGTGTTCGCGCATGCGGCGCCTGCCGCACAGCCGGCCAAGCCCGATACCATCGCAATCGCAAACTTCAACAGCTGCGAGCGTCCCAAGTACCCGGCCGAATCGATCGCACAGAAGCATACCGGCACCGTCTCGCTCGGCTTCCTGGTGTCGGAAAACGGTTCGGTGAAGGAATCGAAAGTCACGAAGTCGTCCGGCCATGTGGCGCTCGACGAGGCGGCGCACACCGCGCTGACGAAGTGCAAGTTCAAGCCGGCCACCGCCGAGGGCAAGCCGGTAGAATCCTGGACTGCGGTGCAGTACGTCTGGACGCTCGACTGATTGCCGCTGCCGTGCGAGGCCTGTAGACTGGCGGGGACGCCCGCCAGCCTCGGGCGGTGAACAAGGAGATCGCATGGCAGTCCCCTCCCGCCGCGCCGGCCCGGCCCGGTACGCACGGCATGTCCGGCTCGCGGCATGCGCATCGTTTGTCATCGCCGCGGCGCTCCACGGAGTTGTCCATGCAGCGCCTGACAGTCCAGTGCAGGATGCCCGCCCCGGTGTGGACACCAGTACCTGCAGCAGGCCTGTCTATCCGGAGGAAGACGCCCGGCTGAAGAACACAGGCACCGTCACCATCCAGTTCCTGATCGGTCCCGATGGCAGGGTGCTGGACTCAAGGCTCCAGAAGTCGAGTGGCCACCCCGGGCTCGACGAGGCAGCGCGCTCGGGTTTATCGAAATGCCGCTTCAAGCCGCCCATGGTCGACGGCAAGCCGGTGCGCGCATGGACGGCTGTCCAGTACGTCTGGACTCCGGAATAAAAAAGCCCGGCACCTGCCTGGCCGGGCTTTGTTCACGAAGGGCGGCAGAGCCGCCCCATGATCGTCAGACCGCCGACACATCCAGCTCGCAGCCGGTGGCCGCCAGCACCTGTTCCTTCGTCACGCCGGGCGCCAGTTCCACCAGCTTGAGGCCGCTCTCGAGCACGTCCATGACGCCCAGGTCGGTAATAATGCGGTCGACCACGCCCACGCCGGTCAGCGGCAGGTCGCACCCCTTCAGGATCTTGTGCGAGGTCGAGCCGTCCTTGGCGGTGGCGACGTGTTCCATTACCACGACCACGCGCTTGACGCCCGCCACCAGGTCCATCGCGCCGCCCATGCCCTTCACCATCTTGCCCGGGATCATCCAGTTGGCCAGGTCGCCGCGCTCGGACACCTGCATCGCGCCCAGGATCGCCAGGTTGATCTTGCCGCCCCGGATCATGCCGAAGGAATCAGCCGAGCTGAAATACGCTGCGCCCGGCAGCGCCGTCACGGTCTGCTTGCCGGCGTTGATCAGGTCGGCGTCCACTGCATCGTCCGTCGGGAACGGACCGATGCCCAGCAGGCCGTTTTCCGACTGCAGGAAGACCTCGATGTCGTTGGGGACGTAGTTCGCCACCAGGGTCGGCAGGCCGATGCCCAGGTTCACATAGAAACCGTCCTGCAGTTCCTTCGCCGCGCGCGCGGCCATTTCATCACGAGTCCATGCCATGTTCTGTCTCCAGGTTCTTGATAGCGCTTGGCGCCTCAGTTCGTACGTACAGTGCGCTGTTCGATGCGCTTTTCCGGCGTCGGGTTGTGGACGATGCGGTGCACGAAGATGCTCGGGGTGTGCACCTGGTCCGGATCGATCTCGCCGATCTCGACCAGCTCTTCGACTTCCACGACGCAGATCTTGCCCGCGGTGGCCACGTTCGGGTTGAAGTTGCGCGCCGTCTTGCGGTACAGGAGGTTGCCGGCCTTGTCGGCCTTCCACGCCTTGACCAGCGAGACGTCCGGCAGCAGCGCACGTTCCATCACGTAGTGCTCGCCGTCGAATTCGCGGGTTTCCTTGCCTTCGGCGACGATGGTGCCGTAGCCGGTCTTGGTGTAGAAGGCCGGGATGCCGGCGCCGCCGGCGCGCAGCTTCTCGGCCAGCGTGCCCTGCGGGGTGAATTCGAGTTCGAGTTCGCCGGCGAGGAACTGGCGCGCGAATTCCTTGTTCTCGCCGACGTAGGACGAGATCATCTTCTTGATCTGGCGGGTTTCCAGCAGCTGGCCCAGGCCGAAGCCGTCCACGCCCGCATTGTTCGAAATCGCCGTCAGGTTCTTCACGCCGGAGTCGCGCAGCGCCGCGATCAGCGCTTCCGGAATACCGCACAGGCCGAAGCCGCCCACGGCGATGGTCTGGCCATCTGCCACGATGCCGGCGAGCGCCGACTTCGCATCAGGATACACTTTGTTCATACCCGTCCCTTTTATCGATTAAGCCAACAAGCTTTTTTTACTTCCAGAACCCGGCGGCATGCCGCGGGTTTCCTCCAAGAGTCGATTCTCAGCATAAAATACGCTGTAACGAATAACAATACCGTAGAAATACGGGCCGCCCCGTCCATGACTCGAGCAACCGATCCACCTCAAGCGAACCAGGCCGCTGTGCCGGTCGCCGCCATCGATTACGAGATGATCTTCCAGCATGCGCCGGTGGGAATGTGCGTCTCGTCCAACCGTGTGATCCAGTCCTGCAACCTGGCGCTGGCAGGCATGTTCGGCTATGCCGCGGGCGACTTGAACGGCAAATCCTTCAGCGTCCTCTACCCGACCATGGACGAATTCCTGCGCACGGGCGACCGCATCGTGCCGATCATGAATGCCAGGGGGCGCTACTCGGACGAGCGCATCATGCGCCGCGCGGACGGCGAACTGTTCTGGTGCCACGTGACGGGGCGCGCGCTCGACCCGAGCCAGCCTTTGGGCGCGGGCGTGTGGACCTTCGAGGACGTGAGCGAGAAGCGGCCGGTGTCGGCCGAACTGACGCCGCGCGAACGCGAGATCGCCGCCCTGCTGGTGGAGGGCAAGACCAGCAAGATGATCGCGCGCGACACCGACCTGAGCCCGCGCACGGTGGAGATGCACCGCGCCAGCCTGATGCGCAAGTTTTCGGCCTCGACCTCGTCGGAGCTGGTGCACAAGCTGGTCGGGGCGCGCTGAGCCTTGCCGCCAGCGCTGGCTCGGCGCGCTTGCCCGCTTACGCAGTGGGAAGCAGCGCCCGCAGCCGGTCCGGCAGCGGGCGCGATTTCTCGGCCTTGAAGTCGATCCACACGACTTTCGCCCCGCCCTCGGCATGCAGCGCACCGGCCTGTCCGTCCGGACCGACCAGGCGGATCTCGTGGCTGAGCTCGATGCTGGAACGCCCCGGCGGGCCGACAAATGTCCTCACTTCGATCTCGCCTGGATACGTCAGCTGCTTCAGGAAACTGCAATGGGCGTTGACGATCACAGGACCTTCGCTGGACGCGGCCGGGTCGGGCAGCGCACCGGCCTGTTCCAGCCAGGCGATGCGTGCCGATTCGATGTAGCGGAAATAGACGGTGTTGTTGACGTGACCCATCGCATCCATGTCGCCCCAGCGAATGGGGATCCGCAGGGCGTGCACGAACTGCTTGCTGCTCATGGCTTCCTCACCCAGGTAAACGGCGTTACTGCGCCGTCATGCCGTCGTCGGCCGTGATGACGGCGCCGTTGATGAAGTGGGCTTCGTCCGCGGCGAGCAGCAGCAGGAGCCCGTCGAGGTCTTCCGGCTTGCCGGCGCGCTTGCGGGGCAGCATGTCGATCAGCTTGCGCCCCTGCTCGGTATCGAAGTAATCCTCGTTCATCTCGGTGGAGATGTAGCCCGGGCAGATGGCGTTGACGTTGATGCCGTAGCGGCCCCACTCCACCGCCATCGCCTTGGTCATCTGCACCACACCGGCCTTGCTCATGCAATAGACGCCGATCTGGGGCAGCACGCGCAGGCCGGCCACCGAGGCGATGTTGACGATGCGGTGCTGCTTGCGCGGGTCGCCCTTGGCGCGCTGGATCATGCGCTTGGCGGTCTGCTGCGCAACGAAGAAGGCGCCGCGCAGGTTGGTGTCCATGATGTAGTTGTAGTCTTCCTCGGTCACGTCCAGCAGGCGCTGGGTGCTTGAGACGCCCGAGTTGTTCACCAGGATGTCGATCGGCCCGGCTTCGGTCTCTGCATGCGCGATGGCCGACTTGATCGAGGCCAGGTCGGTCACGTCCAGCCGCACCACGTGGGCGGCGCCGCCGTCGGCCTCGATCTCGGCGCGCAGCTCCTTGAGCCGCTCGACCCGGCGCGAGGCCAGCACCACCTGCGCCCCTGCGCCCGCCAGCGCCTTGGCGAAACGCGCGCCCAGGCCGCTCGATGCGCCGGTGACCATGGCGATTTTTCCTTCGTAATTGACTTCGATGCCCACGCTCGGCTCCCCTTTCCAGTCTGGTCCTGCCCGGTTGCGAAGACACCATGATTACACAAATCATCAGTATTAGATTGCTGCATCTAATAATGTCCGTAAAATGGCGGCCAACGTTGCAATCGGCAGTAAAAAAGCGCACACTCGTGCTTAAATTTTTCATTCTTATTAAAATAATCATATGACTGAGCCAACCAACATCCTGGAACAATACGGACCGCGCGAAGCGATGGAGTACGACGTCGTCATCGTCGGCGGCGGCCCGGCGGGCCTGTCGGCTGCGATCCGGCTGAAGCAGCTGGCGGCAGAAAAGGGACAAGAGGTCTCGGTCTGCGTGCTCGAGAAAGGCGGCGAGCTGGGCGCCCACATCCTGTCTGGCGCGGTCATGGACCCGATCGCCCTGAACGAGCTGATCCCCGACTGGAAGGAAAAAGGCGCGCCGCTGCACACCCCGGTCACCGAAGATCAGGTGCTGTTCCTCACCGAGAGCAAGGCGATCCGCACGCCGAACTTCATGGTCCCGAAGATGCTGACCAACCACGGCAACTACGTGATCTCGCTGGCCAACGTGGTGCGCTGGCTGGGGCAACAGGCGGAGGCGCTCGGCGTCGAGATCTTCCCCGGCTTCCCGGCGGCCGAAGTGCTGTACAGCGAGGACGGTTCGGTCAAGGGCGTCGCTACCGGCAACATGGGCGTCAAGCGCGACGGCGAGCCGGGCGGCGACTTCCAGCTCGGCATGGAACTGCACGCCAAGTACACGCTGTTCGCGGAAGGCTCGCGCGGCCACCTCGGCCGGCAGCTGATGGCGAAATACGACCTCAACAAGGGCAAGGACCCGCAGACCTACGGCATCGGCATCAAGGAGCTGTGGGAGATCGACCCGAGCAAGCACAAGCCGGGCCTGGTGATCCACACGGCCGGCTGGCCGCTCGACAACAGCACCTACGGCGGCTCCTTCCTGTACCACCTGGAGAACAACCAGGTGGCGGTCGGCTTCGTCGTGGGCCTGGCCTACCAGAACCCCTACCTGTCGCCCTACGAGGAATTCCAGCGCTATAAAACGCACCCGGCGATCCGCCACTTCTTCGAAGGCGGCAAGCGCATCTCGTACGGCGCGCGTGCCATCACCGCAGGGGGTTTGCAATCCTTGCCCAAGACCGTGTTCCCGGGCGGCGCCCTGATCGGCTGCGATGCAGGCTTCCTGAACACCAGCCGCATCAAGGGCAGCCACGGTGCAATCAAGACCGGCATGCTGGCCGCGGAAAGCGCGTTCGCCGCGCTGGGCGAAGGCCGCCAGCACGACGAGCTGGCGTCTTACCCGGCGGCTTTTGAAAAGAGCTGGCTGCATGAGGAACTGCACGTCGCGCGCAACTTCAAGCCCTGGATGAGCAAGGGCCTCTACGTCGGCACCATCATGACCGGCATCGACCAGATGGTGTTCCGCGGCAAGGCGCCGTGGACCCTGCGCCACAAGCATGCCGACCACGAGTGCCTGAAACCGGCCGCGCAGTTCCAGCCGATCGCCTACCCGAAGCCGGACGGCAAGCTGACCTTCGATCGCCTGTCCTCGGTGTTCATCTCGAACACCAACCACAGCGAAGACCAGCCGATCCACCTGACGCTGAAGAACCCCAGCATTCCGGTGGACGTCAACCTGGCCAAGTATGCGGGTCCGGAACAGCGCTACTGCCCGGCCGGGGTCTACGAGTACGTGAAGCTGGATGATGGCCAGGACCGCCTGCAGATCAACGCGCAGAACTGCGTGCATTGCAAGACCTGCGACATCAAGGATCCGACCCAGAACATCGTCTGGGTGACGCCGGAAGGCGGCGGCGGCCCGAACTACCCGAACATGTAAGGGTGGGCATGCGCGCATTTCCATCGCAGGGACGGCCACTGCCTGCGCTCGCGCCGCGGCCCGCCGGGTTGGCTCGCGTCTCGGCTGCCGCACTGGCTGCCGTCCTGGCCGGCGCGCTGGGCGCGGCCCCGGCCGCGTCGGCGCAGGCCGATCCCGCCGAGGCGCGCCGCGACATCGTGCGCCAGCAGGGTTTCACGGTCCAATCCGACATCCACTACCTGACCGCGAGCGGCAAGGAGCTCAAGCTCGACATCTACCGGCCCGCCGCGGCCGCTACCGCGGCAAGCGGGCAAGCCGCGCCGGTGGTGCTGTACTTCCATGGCGGCGGCTGGGTCGCGGGCGCGCACGGGCGCGCCGCCCTGTCCGCCCTGCCTTTCCTGCACATGGGCTTCACGGTGGTGAACGCGGGCTACCGCCTGGCCAACGTGGCCCTGGCGCCTGCGGCGGTCGAGGACACGCTGTGCGCGCTGCAGTGGGTCGGCCTGAACGCGAAAAAGTACAACTTCGACGTCAACCGGGTCGTGACCTCCGGCGACTCGGCCGGCGGGCACCTGGCGCTTGCCACCGCGATGATTCCGTCGGATTCTCCCTTCACCAACCAGTGCGCAGCCAACGAGCCCGGCTGGAGCGGGCCTTACCGGAACCCGGCGCCGAAGGTGGCGGCGGTGGTCAACTGGTATGGCATTACCGACATCGCCGACATGCTGCAAGGGCCGAACGTGCGCTCGTATGCGGTGGCCTGGTTCGGCAGCATGCAGGGCCGCGAGGCGCTGGCGCGTGCGGTGTCGCCCCTGACCCATGTGCGCTCCGGCGGGCCGCCCGTCTTCACGATCCATGGCGACGCCGACCCGCTGGTGCCGTATGCGCACGGCGTGCGCCTGAAGACGGCGCTCGACCGGGCCGGCGTGAAGAACGTGCTGTACACGATCAAGGGCGGCGGGCACGGCGGCTTCTCGGCCGAGCAGCATCGGGCCGCCTCCGGCGCCGCCCAGGAGTTCCTGCGCAGCCTGGGCGTGGCGCCCGCCCAGCCCTGAACTCCTGTCCTGCAGCGCTTGCCGCGTCCAGCGTGCGGCAAGCGCCGTCTCCCTGCCGGAACGCCCAAGATGCGGTTTCCAACTCATCCGAAGCGCGGAGGCTGCCATGGCTGACAACAAGGATTTTGCAGACAAGAGCATCTCCAAGCTGCAATTCGACGACTTCGACGTTAACCGCCAGCCCGAGCGGAGGACGACAAGCAAGGTGGGAAGCATTGACTGCGCCGGGTAGCGTTTCCGTTACTGAATGGAGCGCGCATCGGCGCAGGCAACAGCCCGCCAAGGTGCGCGCTTGTTTTGCTGCTGGGACAGGCCGTCCGACCTCTCCTACAGCCATGTCGGACGAACGCCGATGGCCGATGTCAGCAGGTGGACTAACATGATGTCTCAGCAATCTTCGACAAGGAGACGGTCATGAACAAGCAGCCAAACCAGAAACAGTCGCAAGCGGACAATTCCCAATCCGATCCAAACGCGGATCTCGTTCCAGCCGCCGGCCAGGGCCAGCGCGAGGGGAACCAGCAGTCGGGCGGCATGGGCTCCGGCAAGCAGCAACAAGGCGGCCAGCAACAGGGCAACCAGCAACAAGGCGGCCAGCAACAGGGCAACCAGCAACAAGGCGGCCAGCAACAGGGCAGCCGGCAGCAAGGTGGCCAGCAGGGTGGCCAGCAACAGGGTAGCCAGCAACAGGGTGGCCAGCAACAGGGTGGCCAGCAACAGGGTGGCCAGCAACAAGGTGGCCAGCAACAAGGTGGCCAGCAACAGGGCAGCCAGCAGAGCGACCGCCAGCAGGGCGGCCAGCAGGGAGGCGGCCAGCACGCCTCCGGCGGCACACCGGCACTGGACGATCTCGGCGGGCAAGGCCAGGGCGAAAGCGCCCAGCAGGCTTCCGACGCCTTCCGTCAGCAGAACGACCGCAAGGGTTGATACTGTATCGCACAGCGCCGCGCCCGGCCACCAGGCCGCTCAGCGCGGGGCGTGCGCGCGATTCAGGCGCCGCTCCGCGCGGCGCTGGATCGCTTCGAAGAACAGGCTCAGGAGCCAGTAGATGCCGGCCGCCGCGATGTACAGCGGCAGCGGCTGGAAGGTCACCGCGATCACTTCCTTGGTCGCCAGCATCAGTTCGGTCATCGTGATCACCGACACCAGCGAAGTATCCTTGATCAGGCTGATGAGCGTATTGCTCATCGACGGCACCGCGATGCGCAGCGCCTGCGGCAGGATGATATGGTGCAGCGTCTGCCAGTAGCCCAGTCCCAGGCTGAAACTCGCGCGCCACTGCCCTTCGCTGACGGCGCGGATGGCGCCGCGCAGGCTTTCGGACAGGTAGGCGCCGGCATTCAGCGACAGCGCCAGCACGCCCGCCGTCACCGGCGTGAACTCGACGCCGACACTCGGCAATCCATAGTAGATGACGAAAATCTGCACCAGCAACGGCGTGCCGCGCATGAGGCTCACGTACAGGCTGGCCGGCAGGCGGACCACAGCCCAGGGCGCGATGCGCATCAGGGCCACCGGGAAGCCGATGGCAAGCCCGCCGATCATCGACGCTACCGCGAACAGCAAGGTGTAGCCGGCGCCCTGCAACATGACGGGCGCCGCTTCGCGCAGCAGCGCGATCAGGTCCATGCGCCGGCCGTCATGGCGCTGGACGGCTGGCGTCGGCGCCGAACCACTTGAGCGACAAGGCCTTCAGGCTGCCGTCGGCGGTCGCATCGAGCAGGATCTTGTCGACCGCCGCCTTGAACTGGGGGTTGCCCTTGCGGAAGGGGATGCCCATGCGCTCGGGTGCGCCGACGCGCGCGCCGGCCTTGATCGGCAACGGCGAATGCTTCAGCAGGTAGGCCACCATCAGGCTGTCGTTGAGGGCGGCGTCGATGCGCCCGAAGGCCAGGTCCTGCAGGTTCTCGGGCGCCGCCGGGTAGCTCTTGACCTCGATGCCGGCAACGGCCTTGGCCTGCTGCTCGAACACGCTGCCTTGTCCCACGCCGACCGTCTTGCCCTTCAGGTCGGCCAGGCTGGCGTAATTAAGGCGCTCGTTCTTGCGCACGATGAGCTGCGGGAAGGAGTAGGTGTACGGCCGCGAAAAATCGAAGGCCTGCTCGCGCCTGGGTGTGATGCCGACCTGGCTGACGATCACATCGTACTTGCCGGCCGCGAGGCCCGCGAGGATCGCGGCCCATTCGGTAGTGACGAACTCGGGTTTCACGCCCAGCCTGGCGGCCACCAGGCGCGCCACGTCGACGTCGTAGCCGGTGAGCTGGCCGGTCTTCCGGTCCTTGAAGTTGAACGGCGGGTAGGTGCCTTCCATCGCAATGCGCAGCGTGCCGCGCGCCTTCGCGTCCGTCAGCAGGTCGGCGGCATGGCTGGGCGCCAGCGCCGACAGCGCGGCGCCGAACGCCAGGCCGAGTACGGCACGGCGTGCCACGGAATGCGAATGCTTGCCCATCACGTCGTCTCCATCCAGGTTGAGCTGACTTTATAACCGAAAGCCGTGCCGGCGGGAAGCGCCGCCGGGCGATGGAGGCTCAGAACCTGCGCCCGCGCGATCCGAAGGGGTGGCCGACCACGAGGGTGGTGCTGGCGACCAGGGTGGACAGGCCGAGGATCAGCTGCACCAGCCTGTCGTCCGGGAGAATCCAGACCTGGCCGCGCGGCGGCGCGGCGCCGGTGGCCGCCACGATCAGGGGCGCGATCCAGGCGGCTTCCGGCTCGACATCGAGCACGACCGCGTCGCCCGTGGTCTGCATGAACGCATTGCCGCCCTCTGCCAGCGCGAAGCAGATGCCGACGCCGGTCTCGGTCGGCTTGACCAGTTCCTGCAGGGCGCGGTTGTGTTCGTCGATCCAGAGTTCGACGTCCTGCGGGGTCTCGAGATGCGTCCAGGGACGGGGGCGAAAACGCGGCGTGGGGGTATCGGGTGGGAGGGTCATGTGATGCGGTATAAGCGGAACGACGCCTATTCTACGGGAAGTGCCGGCATCCTAGGCGGCGTCGGGCAATTGGCCCGCCAGGATCAGCGATACCGGCTTGCCGGTGCGCGGATGCAGCGGCTCGCGCATCTCGACGATCCGCAAGCCGTGCTCGTGGAACAGGGCCAGCCAACTCGACACGGTGCGGAAATACCATGGCGCCGGGTCGCTGAAGGCGCTGCTGAAACCGGCCCAGCTACCGTCGCGCCAGCCGTCCACGTAGGGCGCGTCGCCGCAGGCCATGAGCGGGTGGACGGTCTGCACGATGAGCTGCCCGCCGGGGCGCAGGTAGCCGGGCGCCGCGCGGAACAGGCCGCGCACGGCCTCGTCCCCGATCAGCGAGAAGTTACACACCGCCACGTCGGCGGCCAGCGCCAGCGCACCGTCCGCGATCTCTTCGTAGGACAGCTGGCGGAATTCGCCGCCGCCTGCTGCCCGCGCCTGTTCGACCAGGCCTGCACTGGCGTCGACACCGACCATGCTCACTTCAGGCAGGGCCCGCACCAGCCAGCCCTCGCCGCAACCCAGGTCGACACAGGTAGCTGGCGAACGCGCGCGCACCGTTTCCAGGATCGCCCCATTCGTCACCAGGATGCGCGATTCGATCTCCCCTCCCCGCACGGCCGCGGTCCACGGATCGGTGTTGCGCGACCAGGCGTCAATGACGGAGGCGTCGGTGCGGCTGCTCATGCAGACTCCTTTATAAAGAAACACATTATCCACCAAGCCCGGCCTGGGCACGAGCTTGTGATAGATCAAGACCTGCGCACGGTTGGATTTGACGTCAATACAATTTGGGCATATATTTTTCGCTATTGGGTGGAAACGTTTCCATATCAGCCTCGACAGGATCATACGAGACCAACGCACGAGTTGGCGGACCGCGGCGCGCCGTCCTGGCGCGCCCTTTTCTTCGGAGTTAAAAGAGGAGTCGAAGTGTATAACCAGAACCCAGATCGTCACTCGAATCGCGCGATTCATTGGAAACGTTTCCAGAAGGCTGGCGCTGCGCTGCTGCTTGCCTGCGGCGCGCAGGCATCGGCAAGCGTCACCAACCCGGTCATCGGCCAGCTGCTGTGGTCCGAGGAATTCAACGGCACCGCCCTGAACACGGGCGTGTGGACCGCCTCGGACGGCAATGGCTGCCAGATCAACCTGTGCGGCTACGGCAATGCCGAGCTGCAGTACTACCGCCCTGCCAACCTGTCGATCGTGAACGTGCCCTTCGAATCGGGCACGCGCGCGCTGGCGATCCAGGCCAGGCGCGAGACCGTCGGCAGCAACGTGTTCACCTCCGGGAAGATCGACACCAAGGGCAAGGTGCAGGTCCAGTACGGCATGGTCGAAGTACGCATGAGCACCCCGAACGTCGCTACCGGCCTGTGGCCGGCCGCCTGGATGCTGGGCGTCAGCCCGCAGACCTGGCCGCGCAACGGCGAGATCGACATCATGGAAATGGGCCACAAGGCCTCGAGCCGGGCTGCGGCCGGCAACCCGTCGGCCAACCACTTCACCGGCTCCAACGTCATCACCTACCAGCAGGCCGCTTGCGTGCCGGGCAACGAGAGCTGCGCCGCCTCGACCGCATGGCAGACCAAGAACTGGTACGTACCCGGCGTCTCGCTGGCGAACCGCTTCGTCACCTACCGCCTGTACTGGGACGAGAGCCAGATGCGCTTCACCGTGGTCGACAACGGCGTCGAGCGCAACATGTACGACGCGCCGCTGCCGGTCAACTCGGCTGCCCTGCAGGCGCCCTTCTACCTGCTGCTGAACCTGGCCGTCGGCGGGAACTTCACCGACGCCGCCAACCCGAGCCAGGTCACGGCGCCGCTGCCGGGCACGATGTATGTCGACTACGTGCGCGTCTACCAGATGGACGGCAAGGGACAGGTCAAGCTTGGCAACCAGACCGTACCGGAGGTGGCCGGCAAGTTCGGCATCTTCACCGACACCACGGCCGTCCACAACAAGCTGGTGGCCGGCACCAGTTCCGACATCTTCCTGTGGAACGGCGCCTCGACCGGGGCGGGCAACACCACCCCGTACGAAGGCAGCAACGTGATCGCCTGGAATTACACGGCCCCGAACCAGTGGTTCGGCGGCGGCGTGCAGGCCCGCCAGGCGCGCGACCTGTCGAACTACCGCAACGGCACCATGCGCTTCCGCATCAAGATCCCGGCCAACGTGTCCTTCAACATCGGGGTGGGCGACACTTATACCAACCAGAACTGGGTGAACTTCCCGGCCAACACCACCACCCACGGCCTGGTGCGCAACGGCGAGTGGGCCCAGGCCAGCATTCCCGTCTCGACCCTGCTGGGCACGAAGGTGGCGGCGCAGTCGCTGCTGGACGTGTTCATGATCTCGAGCGACGCCGCGCGCTTGCCGGCCTCGACCTTCCAGTTCGCGATCGACGACATCGTGTGGGATTCGGGCGGCACCACCAACCCGCCGCCGACCAACCCGACCGGGCCGACCTGGGTGACGCAGCCGTCCGCGACCACGCTGCAGTTCAACACCAGCACGGGCAGCTGGGCCGACGTGCACTACACCGTCAACAACGGTCCCCAGCAGAACGTGCGCATGCGCCTGGACGGCAGCACCAATACGTATATCGCCGGCGGCCTGAAGATCGGCGACGTGGTGCGCTACAACTTCACCTACTGGGATACGGCGCGTAATTTTGCGGTAGACACCGCGTGGCAGAGCTACACGATGAAGTAATCCGTTTGGCGCAGTCTTTCTCGCGGGCGGCGCGCAGTGCTGCCCGCGCGTTTCTATTTGACGTCCAGCGTCACCAGTCCGACGCTTACCTGCTCGCCGTCCACCCGCAGTTCGCCGACCGACACCGGCAGCGTGAAGCGGCGCCGTCCGGCGCTGCCCGGATTCACGTAGAGCACGCCGTCGCGCTCCCTGGCCGCGGGCCGGTGCGTATGGCCGGACACCACCACGCGCATGCCTTCGCGCGCCGGGTCGATCGGCAATTCCTTGAGGTCGTGGATGACGTAGATGGCGACCGGCCCCAGTCGGAGCACGGCCGTCTCGGGCACGCTCGTGGCCCAGGCGCCGCGATCGTTGTTTCCGCGCACCACCGTCAGCGGTGCGATCGCCGCCAGGGCTTCCAGGATGTCCGGGCCGGTGATGTCGCCTGCGTGGATGATATGGTCGCTGCCCCGCAGGAAGTCGAGCGCCTGCGGGCGCAGCAAGCCGTGCGTGTCGGAAATGAGCCCGACACGCAGTCCAGGCCGTGCGCCGCTCAATGCGAGCGCTTGCTGCTTGCCATCTTGGCAGTCGTATAGATCGAATAGAGCGCGGCCAGGCCCACCACCACGTAGACGATGCGGGTTGCCGGGCTGCCAGGGCCGAAGATGGTCGCGACCATGTCGACGTCGAACAGGCCGACCATCGCCCAGTTCAGGCCACCGATGATCAGCAGGGCCATCGCCAGGTAGTCGAGCGCCGACATGGCGGAACGTTGATGCGCGTGCATCGACGTACGGCGTTCGCCGGTCGTCCTGCGGTCCATCGTGGGTGTGTTCATCGTTGCCATCATTGTCTCCTTGAAAAAGCGACATGGATAGGCCAGGGCGGCCTGCCCTGACCCTGACAACTCATATTAGCGGAAGTTTGCTGGCCGGCTCGCACGCGTCGGCGCGTCTGCCGATCAAGGATCAGCCCTTCCAGCTGCGGTGCAGTCCCGTGTCCGCATGGATCCAGCCGCCCTTCGGGCCGGAGCGATAGTAATAGCCGACCCCGCCCTGGCGGAAGCTGCGGATCAGGCCGCCAAGCACTTCCTCGTTCAGGCTGGCGATGCGGATGTCGGCCGCCTTGCCGACCATGTGCAGCGACTTGCGCGCGGCCGGCACGCCCTCCTCCACCAGCCGCTTGTTCGAGGCTTCGGTGCGGTAGCCGGACAGGATCTCGAGCGGCTGGGTCATGCCGTAGCGCGCAATGAATGCCTGGGTGCCCCACAGCACTTCGAACAGCTTGGGATCGATCGGCGCCGTCGCGCGGCCGTTCACGTCGCGCAGGATGTGGCACAGTTCCTGGTAGGCCGAATCGATGAGCTCGCCGTCCTTCCAGTACAGCACCCTGGTGCGTTCGCCGCTCTGGGGACGCACCAGCGACAGGGTGCGCGGCTTGACCCAGAAGTCGATGTCGAGCAGCTGGGCGTCGAACAAATCGGGTGGCGGTTGCAGCTCGCCGGACTGGGCGTTTGCAGTGGCCGGCGTCCACAAGGGGGCGCCGGCGAGGCCCAGGGCGCATACCCGGGCGCTTTGTTGCAGGAAATCTCTACGTGAAGCCATAAGGAACTCATCCAATCGAGGCGCTTACTATATCGCAAGCTTCCACGAGACAGAAGAAGTGTTCGTCAAACCTGTTGCTTCCGCTCGACTCGCGTGCTGGCCTCAGATTCGCTGCGCGACCCAGGCGACCAGTTGACGCCGGGCTCAGCCGCTGCAGTTGCAGAAACGCTTGCGCGCACCCGCGCCGGGGCCAGCTTCGCAGGCGGCATCGAGCGGCTTCCACAGCAGGTCGCATTCAAGGCCGAAGCAGGCCTTGTCCTTGCCTGCGTTCACGTAGCCCTGGCTTTCGAAGAAGGCGCTCGCTCCCACCGGACTGTGCAGGTGCAGTTTCTTGATGCTCCAGGCGCGCGCCTGTTCCTCGGCAGCGGCCAGCAGCGCGCGGCCGACGCCGCAGCGCAGTGCTTCCGGAGCGACATAGCACAGGGCCAGCTTGCCCGCCTGGGTGAGCAGGCACAAGCCGAGCAATTCTCCCTCGCGCTCGGCGACCAGGGCATGGTTGCTGGGACTGGAGAACCAGGTGGCGACGTTGGCTGCCGTCTTGTTGCCGAGCCAAGCCTCCAGCACGGCAGGCTGGTCTTGGTGGTCGGCCCGGCACCCGATTTCGATCGAGCTGCGCAGCAGCGCGCAGGCGGCGGAAGCATCAACGGGGGCCGCCTTGCGAATGTCAAAACGCGTGGACATCAAACATCACTATGCATAAAAAAACGATCAAGACCCGCGCCGGCGGCGCAATTGCTGGGCACGACTATACACCGAAAGCATGCCGGCTTGCTGCGCGCGCCCAAGCGGCCGGGCACCCTGCTCGGCAGTACTAAGCATATGACGAATCGATTGTTCCTTAATTTGACGAAAGTACGGATGATGCATCCTGTCACCACCTGATTCGAAAAGCGAGCACAACATGACCCCGACCTCCCCACTGCGCCGTGTCCTGCTGGCCCTGAGCCTGGGCCTGGCGCTGCCGCTGTCCGCCCATGCCGCCGGCGCCGAGCTGCTGAACGTCTCGTATGACGTGGCGCGCGAGCTGTACAAGGACATCAACCCGGCCTTCATCGCAGCCTACAAGCAACAGACCGGCCAGACTGTCACGGTCAAGCAGTCGCACGGCGGTTCCAGCAAGCAGGCGCGCGCCGTGGCGGACGGCCTGGAAGCCTCGGTCGTGACCATGAACCAGGCCAACGACATCGACATGCTGGCCGACCGCGGCCTGGTGGTAAAGGACTGGGCCAGGAAGTTCCCGAACAATGCGGCGCCCTATTACTCGACCATGGTGTACCTGGTGCGCAAGGGCAATCCGAAGAACATCCGCAACTGGGATGACCTGGCGCGTCCGGGCGTGCAGGTGATCATCCCGAACCCGAAGACGGCGGGCAACGGCCGCTATATCTACCTGGCGGCCTGGGGCTCGGCAATCAAGAAGGGCGGCAACGACGCCCAGGCGCGCGAGCTGGTTGCCCGTATCTTCAAGAACGTGCCGATCCTCGACGCCGGCGGCCGCGCCGCTACCACCACCTTCACCCAGCGCCAGATCGGCGACGTGCTGGTGACCTTCGAGAACGAAGTCAGCATGGTGCGCAAGGAGTTCGGCAACGACTTCGAGGTGGTCTACCCCTCGGTGTCGATCCTGGCCGAATCGCCGGTGGCCGTGGTCGACAAGGTGGTCGACCGCCGCAAGCTGCGCAAGGAAGCCACCGCCTACCTGAACTTCCTGTACTCGCCGGCCGGCCAGGAAATCGGCGCCAAGCACTTCCTGCGCGTGCGCTCGGATGCCGTGATGAAGAAATATGCCGCCAACTACAAGCCGATCCAGCTGTTTACGGTGGATGAGCTGTTCGGCGGCTGGCGCAACGCCCAGAAGCGCCACTTCGACGATGGCGGCGAGTTCGACAAGATCTACCAGAAGTAAATAAGCGATCCGTCCCAAGCAATCGAGCCCTGCCTGCGCGCAGGGCTTTGTCATTCGGGTCGGGCGAATGTAGTCAAGCTGATAATTCTCATGGACGCTATGCCAAGGGAATCGCTATTCTGAACAGAAATACTTGTTCGCAAGCTTGTTTTTTCCTGTGCGCCATAGACATGTCTCAGGCATGATGCTATCTTTCAAGCCCTGTAGTTGCTCTACAGCTAGATAGTTGACTGCGCGCTCGTTGCCAGCTGCGCCTCCCGCTCAACGCACCCTATTCCTGAACCCGACAATGCTCAAAAAATTGTTTGCCACCGTATTGATGTCGTTTTCGGCTGCGGCTTTCGCCGTGCCGTTCGGCTCGCAATCGGTGCTCGTGGTAGAAGATGACACCGGCAAGATTTTGCTGGAAAAGAACGCGGACCGCGTGGCGCCGATCGCCTCGCTCACCAAGCTGATGACGGCGATGGTCGTGCTCGATGCCCGGCAAGACCTGGACGAGCTGATCGAGATCGACCGCAGCGACGTCGATACCGTCAAGTACAGCAGCTCGCGGGTGCCGGTCGGGGCCCTGATTTCGCGCCGCGACGTGCTGCAGCTGGCGCTGATGTCCTCGGACAACCGCGCAGCCCACGCACTGGGACGCACCTATCCGGGCGGCATGCCCGGCTTCAGGGCCGCGGTGCGCCAGAAGATCGCCGCACTCGGCATGACCCAGACCGTGATCGAAGAACCGACCGGCCTGTCGCCGCGCAACCGCTCGACCGCGGGCGACCTGGTCAAGATGGCGACCGCCTCGAGCAAGTATCCCGAGATCGCGCGCATGTCGACCGAGTCGAAGGACCTGATCAACATCAACGGCCGCGAGGTCGAATACCGCAATACCAACCGCCTGGTCGGCGCCCAGGGCTGGGACATCGGCCTGTCGAAGACCGGCTACATCCGGGAAGCGGGCCGTTGCCTGATCATGAACATCACGGCCGGCGGCAAGAACGCTACCCTGGTGCTGCTCAACGCCAGCGCCTCGTCGGCGCGCATCCTGGACGCCCTCAACATCCGCCGCTTCATTTCCGGCGACGAGCCGGTGCGCATCGCCAAGGCCTCGCACCGCGCGCCGCGCTTCAAGGCATCGTCGAAGCACGCCCGCATCAAGGCCACCTCGAGCCGGGCGCGCATCAAGGCGAGCGCCCGCACCGGCAAACTGAAGGCGGTCAAGAAACGCGGCAAGGTGAAGGTGGTGCCGAAGCGCCGCAAGAAGTAAGCACTGCCGCAAGCAGACGAAGGGGCCGCAAGGCCCCTTTTGCTTTGGCATCGTGCGACACCGGCGCTCAGCGCTCCGGCTGGGACGCGGCCGGCGGAGGCGGCGCCACCGTGTCCCACAGCGCCCCGGCCAGCTCCCGCACCAGGTCGTCGGTGTACGCGGCCGGTGGCGACTGCATCGCCACCACCCGCCAGGCCTTGCCGTCCACCTCGACGATGCGCAGCTGCACCCGTTCCGGGCCCTTCTTGTGCAGGCCGCTGCCCACCCAGGATCGCCGTCCGCGGAACTGCGCAAAATAGCTTTCCCCCAGCTCGAAGCGGTCGGCCAGCCGGCCTGCCAGCACCTGCGCATCCTGGCGCAATGCGCTGGCGCGCACGTCGTCATAGGCAATCAGCACCGCCGCATGGCCGCTGTACTGGGTGAACAGGTATTCCGCCCGGCCGCCCGGCCCGCGACGCGCCTCGGCCTTCCATTGCGGCGCGATGCTGGCCGTGCGTCCGGTCACCGGATTGGTCCAGCCGTAGGGCGGCGCCGCCAGCATGGCGCTCGCTTCGCGGCTGTCCTGGCGGTCGATCGTGTCGAGGATCGTGATCGCGGCGAACAGGCCGGCGAAGGCGAACGCGAACACCGCCTTCGCCAGGCGCCCGGCCGGCGCGGCCCGCACCAGGAAATCCCTGTTGTCGTAGCTGGCCTGCAAGCCCTTGCGCAGCCGTAGGCCCTGGCGCGCCATCGTCGCCAGGCTGACGAGCGGCAGACCGAAGCCCAGGCCTGCGCGCCACAGCGCGAGGTTGCGGCCGGCCAGTTCCGCGAACCGGGGCGTGCGGCCGTCGGGCGTCAGGACGCGCAGGCCCAGCAGCGCCTTGCCCGGCGTGTTGCCGGCCAGCGCCGCCAGCGCCGCATCCAGCAGCAGGCCGCCGGGGATGCAGGCCAGCCCGAACAGCTTCCATCCGAACGGCGTCTCGAGCCAGCGCACGAAACCGGTTGATGCCTGGCTGAGCACATGGCCGAGCAGGGAGGCCACCAGCACGGTCTGCCACCAGACGTCGAAGCTGCGGGCGAACCAGCGCCGCCAGGCGCCGGCTGGCAGGATCGCCGGCAACACCTCCTGCGTCCCGCAGGCCGCGGGCAGGCGCGTCACCCTCTCCTCTTCGGGATAGAGCAATACCGTGTGCGGGTCGAGTGGCTGCATGCGTGCGCCAGGCGTGGTCGCCGAAAATAGCAGGAATAAGTGATTAATTACACGAACATTGCAGCCCGGACTTTGTGCAGGCGTCATAGGCCGTTTCCCTTATGACTCGCCATGTGCGGCCGAGTTCGGCGGCTGTGGGGTGATCCGGGCCTTCCCTTGTGCTCGCTCAAACAGGACGTCGCGCCGGCGCGACAGGCGCGTTTAACCCAATTCAGCGCGCGCTCGGCGCGAGCATCCCGCGCAGGCCGCTGGTGCGGTGGGTGCGCTGGGCGATCGCCTCGCCCAGTACCGCGCCGGGCGGCGACACCAGGGTGAACAGCTCGCTGGCGCGGGTGATGCCGGTGTAGACCAGCTCGCGCGTCAGGACGGCGCCGCGCTCGCGCGGCAGGGCCAGCACCGTGTGGCGGAACTCCGAGCCCTGCGACTTGTGCACCGTCATCGCGAACGCCGTCTCGACGTTGCGCAGACGGGTCGCCAGCACGCTGCGCACGGTGTCGCCTTCCATGAAGTAGACGCGCAGCGCGCCCGGGCGCGCCGGGTCCGCCAGGGTGACGCCGATGTCGCCGTTGTAGACCCCGGTCCCGTAATCGTTGCGGGTGACCATGACCGGGCGGCCGACATACCATTCGCCGTTCGGGCGCAGCAGTCCGGCCTGGGCCAGGCGCGCGGCCACTGCCTCGTTCAGGCCGGCCACGCCCCATTCTCCATCGCGCACCGCGCACAGGATGCGGAAGGATTCGAAGCGCTGCAAGACCTGGCGCACCCATTCATCATGATCCGTGTTCAATCCAGCCTGGTAGCCCGAATTCAACACGTCCAGGTAAGCGCCGTAGCCGGACTGCGCCAACTGCAGTACCTGCACCTGCTGGGCGTTCTCGATCCAGCGCACCCCGCCGCCGTCAGGCTTGCCGGCGCGAAGCACGGCTTCGGCGCGCAGCGCGTCGCCTGCGTTCACTGCCAGCGCCAGTTGTCCGATCGGGCCGCCGAAGCGGCGGCTGTGGCGCAGCATCACGGTCTGCTGGGCCAGCGCGCCGGCGTCGCCGAGGAATTCGCCAGGGAGCTCTTCGCCGCTGGCGGCCAGCACGTAGTCGAGCGTGGCCGCGGTGTAGCCCCCAAGCCCGGCGTTGTGGCACAGGTCGCCCAGCACGGCTCCCGCCTCCACCGACGCCAGCTGGTCCTTGTCGCCCAGCAGGATCAGGGTGGCCGCGGGCGGCAGCGCGTCCAGCAGCGAGGCCATCATCTCCAGGTGCACCATCGATGCCTCGTCGACGATCAGGACGTCGACGTCGAGCGGGTTGCCGCGATGGTGGGCAAAGGCGCGGGTATCGGGACGCGCGCCGAGCAGGCTGTGCAGGGTGCGCGCTGCGCCCATGCGCTGGGTCAGGTCGCGCAGCGGGAGTTGCGAACCGACCTTGTCGGCCAGGTCGCCCAGCGCCTTGTCGATCGACTGCTTCAGGCGCGCCGCCGCCTTGCCGGTCGGCGCGGCCAGGGCGATGCGCTGGCTGCCCGCCTCCGGGGCGGTCGCGAACAGTAGCGCCAGCAGGCGCGCCACGGTATAGGTCTTGCCGGTGCCCGGACCGCCGGTGATGATCGCCACCGAGCCGCGCAGGGCGATGGCGCAGGCCAGCTTCTGCCAGTCGGGTCCATCGCCGGCGCCCTGCGCCGGGCCCGGCCCGGCGGCAAACAGCAGGTCGAGCCAGCCGCGCACGTCGCGCACGTCGACCTCGCGCGCTTTCGTGGCGCGCTCGCGCACCGCCTGCGCCACCAGCATCTCGTCGCGCCAGTAGCGGCGCAGGTAGAGGCGGTCGCCATCCAGCACCAGCGGCTGGTCGTAGTCGAAGGCGCCGACTTCCCACACCTGGCCGCAGGCGGCCAGCTGCCGCGCCCAGGCCTGCGCCGTCTTCGGCAGGGGGCGGGCCGCGCGCGCCAGGGTTTTCCACCCCTCGTCTTCCCAGCCCAGCAGGCTCGCGGGGCCGGCTGCCAGGTCGTCCAGCAGCAGGCAGCTGTGGCCCTGCCCTTCCAGTTCGGACAGCACGGCGGCGGCCAGCACCAGCGCAGGCGCCGCCGCCTGTCCGCCCGCGAGCGAGGCGATGAAACGGGCGAAGGCGCAGGACAGCCGGCGCAGCTCGCCGGCTCCGCTCAGGCGCGCCAGTTCCTTCCATAGCAGTTCCGGATGTGCCTCGTGCTTAAGCATGGCGATCCTTGTCCAGCAATGCTTCCAGCCCGTCCAGCAGTTCCAGGTCCGGTCCCAGCAGGCAGCAGCCGCGCGTGTCGGTATTCGCGATCCCGCGCAGGAACAGGAACACGGCGCCCCCCAGTTGGCGGCGCGGCTCGTAGGACTCGCCCAGGCGGCTGCGCAACAGGCGGTGCAGCGCCAGCATGTAGATCGTGCCCTGGATGTCGTAGCGGTGGTCGAGCATGCCCAGTTCCATCGCGCCCTGGGTATAGGCGGCGTCGCCCGGCCCCAGCGCATTGGTCTTGTAGTCGAGGACCCAGTAGCGGCCATCGTGCTCGAACACCAGGTCGGCGAAACCCTTGAGCATGCCGTGCAGCACCCGCTCCGGCAGGATCGGCCGGTCCAGGCCCCTCATGATGCGCGCCCGGCACAGGCGGTCGAGCTGCGCCACGTCGAGGCGCTCGCTGGGGAACCAGAACTCCAGCTCCGGCACCGGATCGCGCAGCGCGCGCAAGGCCGCGCCCAGCGGCGGCAGCGGCGTGCTCACCACCGCGTGCAGCCAGGCCAGGGCATCGTCCAGGCGGTGCCCCCAGCCGGCGCGCTCGATGCGTTGGCCCAGGCGCACCATGAGCTCCGGCTCGTCTGCGCGCCGGAAGCCTTCGCCCGCCATCCATTCCAGTTGTTCGTGCATGAAGTTGCCGGGCACCGAGCCGCGCGGGAAGCGGTGCCAGGGGGCGTCCTCGATGCGCGGCGGCGTGAGCACCTGCGGCGCTTCCTCGAGCAGGGTCTGCTCCTGGGCGCGCATGGGGGCCGGCGCAGGCGGCGAAGCCGGCTGGGCGCTCACGGCATGACGCACCAGCGAGGTGAAGGACCCGATCGACCAGTCGCGCTCGAACGAGGCTTCATAGCGCGGCGCCGCCAGCAGGTCCGGGCGCACGTCTTCGCGCGCCAGCAAGCTGCGGCCTTCGGCCTCGGCCAGGTCGTGCAGCACGATGCCGTCGACGTTCCCGCGCAGGCGCTCCAGCCGCTCGCGCAGCAGTTCCGCCTCGATCTTCTCGCCGCCGCCCAGCAGGTAGCCGAGCGCCGACTCGTGCAAGCGGTTTTCATTCTTGCTGCGGCCGCTGACCGGCGCCGCGCCCAGCCACAGGAAGTGGCGCGCGCGCGTCAAGGCCACGTACAGCAGGCGCAGGTCTTCTTCCAGGCGCGCGCGGTCGACCGCCTCCAGCGCCTCGTCGCCCATCGCCAGGTCGAGGTGGCGCGCGCCGTCCGGCCCCACGAATTCGAAGAAGGCGCGGTTGCGCCGGGAGGTAGCGCGCGCGGTCACCGCGAACGGCAGGTAGACCAGCGGGTATTCCAGGCCCTTGGATTTGTGCACCGTGACCACCTTGACCAGTTCGGCGTCGCTTTCCAGGCGCAGCACCCGTTCGCTGTTTTCACCCTGGCCCTCGCCCAGGCCCTCGATTTGCTCGGCCAGCCAGCGGATCAGGGCCTGCTCGCCTTCGAGCTGGGTGCTCGCCTCCTGCAGCAGTTCGGCAAGGTGCAGCAGGTTGGTCAGCCGGCGCTCGCCGCCCGGCTGGCGCAGCAGGCGCGCCGGCAGGCCGAGTTCGTGGACGAAGCGGCGCAGCATGGCCAGCACGCCCTGGCGCTGCCAGGCGCCGTGCAGGTTTTTCAGCTGCTCGACGCGCGCTTCCCAGGCCACTTCGTCGCTCGACAGCCTGGCCAGCTCGCCGAGCGGCAGGCCCGCGGTGCGCGTGGCAAAGGCGGCGCGCGCCGCCGTGCCGTCGAGCGGATTGGCGACCGCGTACAGCCAGCGCAGCACGTCGGCCGCCTCTTCGCTCTCGACCACCGAATCCTTGTCGGACAGGTAGACGCTGGCCACCTTGCGCTCGACCAGGGCGCGCCGCACGGCTGCGGCTTCGCGCCGGTCGCGCACCAGGATCGCGATATCGGCCGGCATCAGGCGGCGGAAGCGCTCGCCGTCCGAAAAGCCGACCCGCTCGTCGCCCAGCAGGCCGACAATGTGCTCGGCGCAGTGGTGGGCAAAATAGTCGCGGTAGGTTTCCTGGTTCATCGGGCCGGCGCAGCACACCGACATCGCATGCTGGGGACCATCGGCGCCGACCAGGCGCTCGCGATGGCCCTTGGCCTGCACCGGCTCGAACGGCAGCGGGTTGTCCTGCCCGCGGCGGAAGCGGAAGGCCCCCAAGGGATAGCCGGCCTGCCCTGCGTGTCCTTCGGCATGGCGGAACAGCTGGTTCACCGCCTCCACCAGCGGCGCAGTGGAACGGTAGTTGACGCCCAGCTGGTAATGGCGGCCCGCGGTCGCGCGGCGCGCTGCCAGGTAGCTGTGGATGTCGGCGCCACGGAAGCCATAGATCGACTGCTTGGGGTCGCCAATCAGGAACAGCCCCCGGCGAGGGTCATTGTCGGCAACCCGGTACAACAGGTCGAAGATGCGGTACTGGTCGGGCGACGTATCCTGGAACTCGTCGACCATCGCGACCGGGAACTGCTGCACGATGCGCGCCTGCAGCGCTTCGCCGTTCGGTCCTTCGAGGGCGTCCTTCAGGCGCTCGAGCATGTCGGCGAAGCCGAACTGGCGGTTGCGCACCTTCAGCTCGCGCATGCGGGCGGCGATGTGGCCGGCCGCGTGGCGCAGCAGCGAATGCGACAGCGGCTGCAGGCGCGCCAGTGCCTCTTTCAATGGCGTGGTGAAATTGAAGCAGGCCGGCACCTCGGCCACGAAGTCCTTGCTGAAGGCGTCCACGATGCCGTCCGGGCACAGGCGGCGCCAGGCAGTGTCGTTCAGGTCGGGCAGCACGCGCGCCGGATCGTTCGCCCAAGCGCGCAGCGCCTCGAACCATTTCACCAGCGAGTCGGCGCGCATCTTGTTGCCGTTGAAGCACTTCGCATTGCGCTCGCGCTGCCCCGCGATCCAGGCCTCCATTTCATCGGCCCGCGCGGCCCAGCCTTCCTTCAGGCCCGACAGCTCGGCGCGCAGGGCCCGCTCGACCCGCGCCACCAGCACGCCGAGCGGCTCCGGGGCGCAGTCGCCCAGCAGGCGGGTGCGCGTGACCAGCTCGCGCACGGCGCCCTTCAAAGCCTCGACGTCCTTCCAGCATTCGCGCACCGAGGCCAGCGCGTCCGCGCCCAGCAGGTAGATGTGCTGGCGCCAGTAGTCGTGGGCCGCGTCCTCGAACAGGGCGCGCTCGTCAGCCACCAGTTCTTCGTCGAACAGGCTGCCGGAGTCGAAGGCGTGCTCGCGCAGCATGCGCTGGCACCAGGCGTCGATGGTGAAGATCGCCGCCTCGTCCATCGTTTCGGCGGCCAGCACCAGGCGGTGCGCCGCCACGCTGCGCTCAAGCTCCGTCGGGTAGGCCTCCAGCAGCTCGCGCAAATAGGGATCGTCGACGTCCAGCTGGCCGCGGAAGAAGGCGGCCGCCTCCACCAGGCGTTCGCGCACGCGCTTGGCCAGTTCGCGCGTCGCGGCGCGGGTGAAGGTCATGACCAGGATCTCGCCCGGCAACAGCGGGCGCACGAAGCCCGCGTCGTCGCCGTGGCCGAGCACCAGGCGCAGGTAGAGCGCGGCGATGGTCCAGGTCTTGCCGGTGCCGGCCGATGCCTCGATCAGGCGCGTGCCGTGCAGCGGGAAGTCCAGCGCTTCGAGGAGCTGGCTCATTCTGCTTCCTCCGCGACGCTGCCCTGCAGCGGCGCCACATGCACCGCGTCTTCCAGCCACTCGGCCAGCGGCCCGTACAGGTCGCGCGCCACATGCGGCCAGTCGCCGGCCGCCACCAGGGCGGCAAAGTCGGGCCACAGGCGCGCCAGGCACAGCTCGTCCACCTCGCCCGTGATCTCGTAGCCGCCGTCGTAGACGCTGCGCGCATCGCCTTCCTGCAGCAGCGCCAGCGCGGTCTTGCAGGCCACGCCCAGCGGGCGGTCGAGATTGGCACGCCACAGGCGCGCCAGCTCGTGCAGCGTGGCCGCGGCCTCGATCGGATTGGAGGCATCCAGGGTCAGGATGGCGTCGCGCGCCACCAGGTGCCCGGCCACAGGGGCGCCGGCCGCGCCAGCTGCCAGCTGGCGCAGCCAGGCGCCGATCAGCTTGTCGCCGCGCGGACGCCCCTCGCGGTCCAGCACCCTGGACGACACCTGCATCAGCCAGGCGGTTTCCTCGCCGTCGGTGCGCAGCCGGTCGATCCAGTCGTCCAGCACGATCCCCTCGCCGAGACCAAGGCTGACCGCGCGCTTGGGCGCGGGATGCGGGAAGCGCGCCCCCAGTTCCAGCCAGGCGGTGCGCACCGGCACCAGGCCGTCGACCAGCTCCTGCTGCCACTGGCGGCCCAGCAGGCCGATCGGCAGCACGCCTTCGCGCGCCAGGCGCCCGGCGCGCGCGTGCAGGGTCGCGCGCACTTCGTCCGGCCGTTCAGCCGCTCCGCTGTCGTCCAGCAGGTGGTCCTCGACGAAGTAGCGCTCGAGCGCATCGAGGGAGAACGGTTCCTCGTCCTCGCCCACCACGGCGGCATCGGCGAACACCACTCCCAGGCGGCGCCGGAAGAAGTAGCGGGCCGGCTGGCGCAGGAAGGCGGCCAGTTCGCCCAGCTTGAGCACGAAACCCGGTTCCAGTTCATACGGCGGCAAAGAGTCGGCTGCACCCGCGGCTGCCCCGGCGGCATCGTCGGCGCCGTGGGCCGAGCGCCATTCGCCCGCATAAGTCAGCAGGCCGCCGTGCTCGAAATAGCGGCGGCTGAAGGGCTGCAGCGCATGCTCGACGGTGCGTTCGGACAGGTCGAGGTCCCAGCCGTTCTTCAGGTAGTCGCGCAACTGCGCCACCAGCACAGAAGCCGGCTGCTCGCTGTTGTCGCGCACGTTGCGGCCCACCCAGCTCACGTACAGTTTGTCGCGGGCGGACAGCAGCGCCTCCAGCATCAGGTAGCGGTCGTCGTCGCGGCGCGAGCGGTCGCCCGGGCGCGCCATGCCGGGCAGCGCCAGCAGGTCGAAGTCCGCCTGTTGGGTGCGGCGCGGGAAGTCGCCGTCGTTCATGCCGAGCAGGCACACCGCGCGGAAAGGCACGGCGCGCATCGGCATCAGGGTGCAGAAGGTGACCCCGCCCGATACGAACTGGTGGTTCAGGGTCGGCTGGTCGAGCTGGCCGAGCCAGGATTCGCGCATCACCGCCAGCGGGACCGGCTCGTCGAAGCCGGCCGCGTCGACCGTCTCGAGCCAGCACTGCAGCGCTTCGTTCAGCTGGGCCAGGGTCAGGCGGTCGGCCTCGATGGCGGGGTGGAAGAAAGCCGCCAGCAGCGCGCGCGCCGCCTCGCCCCACTCGCGCGGCGTGCGCGACTGCGCCAGCGCGGCGCGGTACTGCAGCAGGCTGTCGATGAACTCCGCCAGCGAGCCGGCCAGGGCGGCGTCCAGGCCGCCCACTTCCCCATACGGCTCGATGTCGGCGAAGCTGGCGCCGGCCCCGCTCGCGTAGCCGAGCAGCATGCGGCGCACCCCGAAGATCCAGGCGTTCTGTTCGCCCACCGAGGCCAGGCCAAGGCCGGCCCGGTGCTCGCGGTCCAGGCCCCAGCGCACGCCGGATCCTTCGATCCAGCGGCCGAGGATGGGCAGGTCGTCGGGATGCAGGCCGAAGCGCCCGCTTACTGCCGGAACGTCGAGCAGGTCGCGCACCTCGCTCTGGCGGCAGCGCTGCTGGGGCAGGCGCAGCAGCCATTCGAGCGCCACCAGCAGCGGATTCACGCTGCGGTCGCGCACATCGCCGATCTGGAAAGGAATGTGGCGCGGGTCGCTGCGGCGATGCTGCTCGAACACGGCGTGGATCGCGGCCGAGAACAGGTCGATGTCGGGCACCATCACCACCACGTCGCGCGGGCGCAGGCTGGGGTCCTGGGCGAACCAGGACAGCAGCTGGTCGTGCAGCACCTCGACTTCGCGCTGGACGCTGTGGGTGATGTGGAACTCGATCGAGCGGTCTTCGCGCGGCGGCGGCGGCTTGAGCTGCGCCCCTGGATGCTCGCCGGGCGGCAGCAGGTCGCGCACGGCGGCCTGCACCTGCTGCAGCAGGGTGCCGCCCTCGGATTCGTCGAACAGGTCGACCCGCAGGTTGTCGATGCGGCTGCCCTCGCCCCCGTCGAACTCGTCGAGCATGCGCACGAAGTCGCGTCCCTGGCGGCCCCAGCTCGCCAGCAGCGGATGGCTGTGCATGTGCAGCTCCTCGACCGGCACGCTGGCCAGCTCGCGTCCTTCGCGCGGCTGCTGGCGCCGGCGCGCGGCTTTCAGGAGCTCGCGTCCCTCGATGATGTCGCCCCAGTAGAAGCGGCAGGGGTTCGGCACCGCGAACAGCACCTGGGCGTGGCGCGACAGCGCGGCAATCGCCTGCAGGGTCTGGTAGGGCAAGGTCGACATGCCAAACAGGATCACGCGGCGCGGCAGGGTCGATGCCGGCTCCCTGCCCGCTTCGACGGCGGCCAGGAACTGCTGGTGAATGCTGGCGCGGCCACTGACGCGTTGCTCGTGCGGGATGCTGGCGTGGATCTCGCGCCACAGGCAGGCCTGCCATGTCAGGTCCGGCCCCAGCGGTACCGGATCGCCAACGGCACGGCGCAGCTGGTCGCGGCCCGCTTCCCAGTCGGCCAGCCAGTCGGCGCGGTAGACCTGGTACTGGTCGTACAGGTCGGCCAGGCGCTCGGCCAGCTGCAGGCGGCGCTCCGGGCAGCCGTCGCCGAGGAACTGCCTGAGCGGTGCATAGCTGGCGTCCTCCACCAGCGCGGGCAGCAGGCGCATCAGGCGCCAGGCCAGCGGGTCCTTGTCGAACGGCGCGCGGGTGGGCACGCGCTCGCGCCCCAGCATGCCGCGGTAGGCTTCCCACAGGAAGCGCGCCGGCAGCGCCACGCGGGTGGCGGCGCACACGCCCAGTTCCTCGGCCAGCGCAATCTTGAGCCACTCGGCCACCCCGTTCGACTGCACCAGGATCGTTTCCTGCTCGAGCGGGCCGAGCGGGTGGCTGCGGATCCAGTCGAACACGGCGCTGCGCAGCAATTCCATCTGGTTGCCGTGCAAGATTAACAAGCCTGGGGTGATCGGGGAAGGCATCGGAACGCTTGGGTTGCTCAAGGGGCAAAGGATACCCGTTTTGGGGTCCTGACGGAAGGCTTGAAACGGCGCCGTATCCCTTTGACAACCCCCACCTGCGCCGCTCGCAGCACCGTCGCGCCACCCTCTATTGACGGTCTTGCGCGCGGGCGCCGAGGCGGCTGCCGACCTCGCGTTCGATGCGCGCCAGCTGGGCCCGCAGGCGCGCCGCCAGGGCACGCGCCTGCGCCGGGTGTCTCGCCAGCTCTTCGAGTTCCTCGCACACGGCGGCGAAGCTGCCGGCGCCCACCGTGCGCGCCGACGACTTGATGCGGTGCGCGACGGCGGACACGGCGTGTGCGTCGCCCGCGGCCAGGGCGGCATCGATCTCGTCCAGTGCCTTGCACGCGGTGGACACGAACAGGAAGGCGTATTTGCGCATGCGGTCGCGCTCGCCCCCGAAGGTGGCCGCCAGCAGCGCCAGGTCGATCGGTCCGCCCCCGGGCGCCGCCACCAGGTCCGGCGCCGGCGCCGGGCTGCGGCCAATGCAGCGCGCGATCGTCGCCACCAGCAGCTCGGGCACCACGGGTTTACTCAGGAATTCGTCCATGCCCGCCTGCAGGCAACGGGTGCGGTCCTCGACCCCGGCATTGGCCGTCATCGCGATCACCAGGGTGCCGGCCAGGTGCGGGTCCTGGCGGATGCGCCGGGTCGCGGCCAGGCCGTCCATCACCGGCATCTGCACGTCCATCAGCACGCAGTCGAAGCGCCGCCCGGGCGCGCCGAGGATCGCGAGCGCCTCGCGGCCGTCGCCGGCGACGCTCACCGCGGCGCCGGCACCCACCAGCAGCTCGCGGGCGACCTGCTGGTTGAAGAGATTGTCCTCGACCAGCAGCACGGCGCAGCCGTCCAGGGGCAGCGCACCGGCAGCGACGCCGGCAGGCCCGCCTGTGTATGCGGCCGGCCAGGGCGCGCCCCCGAGGCCGGGGTTGGCGATGCCGTCCTCCAGGCCGAGGCGTGCGGTGAACCAGAAGGTGCTGCCCTGCCCCAATACGCTCTCGACGCCGGCCTCTCCCCCCATCAGCTCGGCCAGCTGCTTGCTGATCACCAGGCCCAGCCCGGTGCCGCCGTGGCGCCGCGTGGCCGAGGGATCGGCCTGGTGGAAGGGGGTGAACAGGCCGGCCAGCTTGTCGGCGGCGATGCCGATGCCGCGGTCCTGCACCTCGAAGCGCACCAGCAGCTCGGGGCCGAAGGCGCGTTCCAGCAGGGCGCGCAAGACGATGCGGCCGTCGTCCGAGAACTTGACGGCGTTGCCGGCGAAGTTCAGCAGCACCTGCTCGATGCGCAGCGGGTCGCCGCGCAGCGGGCGCATCAAGGTTGGGGCGATCTCGACCTCGAAGCCCAGGCCCTTGGCCGCCGCCGCCTGCCCCAGCTGCAGTTCGACGTTGCGCAGCACGCCGTCGAGCATGAAGCCGCGCGGGGCGAGCTCCAGCTTGCCGGCTTCGATCTTCGAAAAGTCGAGGATGTCGTTGACGATGCCCAGCAGGTGCTGGCCCGAGTGCCGGATCTTGTCCAGGTAGCCGCGCAGGCGCGCATCTAGCTGCGATTGCAGCGCCAGGTGGGTCATGCCGATGATGCTGTTCATCGGCGTGCGGATTTCGTGGCTCATGTTCGACAGGAACGCGCTCTTGGCCCGGCTGGCGGCATCGGCGCGCGCCTTGAGCTCGTGCAGCGCGGTGATGTCGGTCGAGATGCATAGGACGGCGGGCAGATCGTCCTCGGGATAGAGCGGCACCCGGACGCTCCACAGCTGGCGGATGCTGCCGTCGCGCAGGGGCAGTTCGACCTGGCAGACGTGGCGCTCACGTCCCTCCAGCACGGCGCGGTCGCGCTCCCAGATCGGCTCGGCCGCCGCCGCACGGACCACGTCGAGGTCGCGCCGGCCGACGATTTGCGCCGCCGGCAGGCCGATCAGGGCGGCAGTTTTCGCATTCACATAGCGCATCCGCCTGGCACTGTCCTTCAGGTAGACGTAGGCGTCCAGGTTGTCCAGCACCGAATCGAGCAGCAGGCGCTGGTCGAGCGCGCGCCGGCGCGAACGGTAGAGGCTGAAAAACAGCGCGAAACCCAGCAGCGTGACGCCGAAGCCGGAGCCGAAGGCCAGCAGGGGGAGGTAGCGACCCGAGCCCGCGGCCATGGCGGCGCGCTCAGCCGAGAAATGCGCTTTCCAGCGCGTACCGACGTAGTCGATGGGCAGCCGGGTCGTAAGGCGCGCCTTGCCGGCCGGCGCGCCGCGCACGTCCGCGCCGACCAGCAGGCGGTCATGCGGATCGAGCGCTAGGGCGCGCCCTGCCCCCTGCCCGGACGGCCCGGGCTCGCTGTACAGGCTGAGCGCCACCGGGTGGCGCGCCTGCGGCCCGAGCGCGCGGCGCACCAGTTCGTCGACCGAGAAGGCGATGCCGACGCTGCCCAGGTAGCGCGCGCGGCGCTCCGCCAGCGAGGCCGGCACGCCGCCGCCCAGGTAGAGCGGTTCGCGCATGCCGAGCGCGGTGTGCGGCGCGGGCAGCGCGAGCCGGATCGGATTGCCGGAGGCGGTGATCTGGCCGCGGTCGCGCGCCTGGGCCAGCGCCTTGGCCGCAAACGGCTGCGAGGCGATGTCGAAGCCGAGCCGCCTGCTGGGTACGCCATCCGGCTCGACCCAGGTGACCACTTCATAGTAGGGACGGCGCCCCGCCGGCCAGATGTCGAAGCGCGGGTAGCCGGCCGGGTCGACGCTGCGGTCGTGGCGGACGCCGGCCACGAAGGCCTCGCGCCGCGCGTCCGGCACGTGGGCGATGAAATTGACGGCATCGATCGCCGGGAACTGGGCCGGCAGGTCGAGCGCCCTGACGTAGCGATGGAACTGCAGCCGGGTCAGCGGGGCGTCGCCGGACGCATGCAGCGCCGCCATCCCGCGCACCACCCGGGCGTAGGCGGCGATCGCGCTCGCGATGCGCTCCTGGGCGAGGCGGGCCACGGTGTCGAAGCGGCGCCGGGCGTCGTTCTCGACGGCGCCCGCCGCCACCCGGTAGCACAGCGCGCCGACCGCCAGCGACAAGGCAAGCCCCGCCACCCAGGGCGCGGCGCCGGCGCCGCGCCGGGTCGGCGGCAACATGCTGCTGGCAGCGGCGTTCATTGCCGGACTGCCGGTCGGGGATGTATCCATCGGGTCTCCAGGCGTGCGGTTATGGCCGCTTGATATTGTTAGTATAGGCAATCGCAAGCCCGACTTGCCGGAGCATCCTCACCATGACCCCGCCAGAGCGCCCGCAGTCCCCCGTTCCCGACGACCCTTACCTCTGGCTCGAGGAGGTCGACGGCGCGCGCGCCCGCGCCTGGGTGCGCGAGCGTAACTGCGCCGCCGAGGCCGAGCTGGAGGGCCGGCCCGGCCATGCGCACCTTCGCGAGCGCCTGCGCGCCATCCTCGATTCGACCGACAGGATCCCGTATGCGGGCTGCCATGCCGGCCTGCTGTACAATTTCTGGCGCGATGCCGCCCATGCGCGCGGCATCTGGCGCCGTACCACGCTCGACGAGTACCGCAAGACCGCGCCCGCCTGGGAGACGCTGGTCGATCTCGACCTGCTGGCGCGCGAAGAAGGCGAAAACTGGGTCTGGGGCGGCGTCACCTGGCTCGAACCCGAGGGCGGCCGTTGTCTCGTATCGCTCTCGCGCGGCGGCGGCGACGCCCATGTCGTGCGCGAGTTCGACCTGGCCACGCGCAGTTTCGTGGCGGACGGCTTCAATCTGCCGGAAGCCAAGAGCGACGTCGCCTGGATCGACCGCGACACCCTGTTCGTCGGCAGCGACTTCGGACCCGGTTCGCTCACCGGGTCCGGCTATCCACGCATCGTCAAGGAATGGCGGCGCGGCACGCCGTTGGCCGAGGCCCTCACCGTGTACGAAGCCCTGCCAGACGACCTGTCGGTCTCGGCCTGGGCCGACGCGACGCCCGGCTTCGAGCGCGCGTTCGTGCAGCGCCAGATCGGCTTCTACAGCAGCGAACTGTTTGTGCGGCGCGGGGGCGTGCTGGTCAAGATTCCCAAGCCCGAGGACGCGAATGCCTTCGCGGTGCGCGACCAGCTCATCGTCGAGCTGAGGTCGGATTGGGAGATTGGCGGGCGCAGCTACCCGCAGGGCGCCTTGCTGGCCGCCGATCTCGAGGCGGTCCTGGACGGCAAGGCCCGCTTCGAGCCGCTGTTCCTGCCCACCCCCGCCACCTCGCTCGACGGCCTGACGGTGACCCGCGACGCCCTGCTGCTCACCGTGCTCGACAAGGTCAAGAACCGCATCGTCGAGCTGCGCCGCGGCGCCGAGGACTGGCGGGCGCGCGCGCTCGCCCTGCCGGCCCTCGGCGCGCTCGACACCTGGGCCTTCGACCGGGTCGCCTCGAACCGCTACTTCCTGACCGTGACCGGCTTCACCGCGCCATCCACCCTGTACCTGATGGAAGCGGGCGCCGACGAGGCGGTGGAACTACCGGAGCCGCTCAAGGCCATGCCCGCCTTCTTCGACGCCGAGGGCTTGCAGGTGCACCAGTTCGAAGCCTTGTCCAGCGACGGCACCCGGGTACCCTACTTTGCCGTGATGCACCGCGACACCCGCCTGGACGGCGACAACCCGACGGTCCTGTACGGCTACGGCGGCTTCGAGGTCTCCCTCAAGCCCGCCTACGGCGCCATCAGCGGTGCGGCCTGGCTGGAAGACGGCGGCGTCTACGTGGTGGCCAACATCCGCGGCGGCGGCGAGTTCGGTCCGCGCTGGCACCAGGCGGCCCTGAAGGAGCACCGCCAGCGCGCCTTCGACGACTTCATCGCCGTCGCCGAAGACCTGGCCGCGCGCGGGATCGCCAGCAGCCGCCGCCTGGGCATCATGGGCGGCAGCAATGGCGGCCTGCTGGTCGGCGCCGCGCTCACCCAGCGCCCCGAGCTGTTCGGGGCCGTGGTGTGCCAGGTGCCCCTGCTCGACATGCGCCGCTACCATACGCTGCTGGCGGGCGCCTCGTGGATGGGCGAATACGGCGACCCCGACGATCCCGCCGAGTGGGCCTGGATCGGCCGCTACTCGCCCTACCACCAGGTGCGTCCCGGGGTGCGCTACCCGCGCGTGCTGTTCACCACCTCGACCCGGGACGACCGGGTGCATCCGGGCCACGCGCGCAAGATGGCGGCGCGCATGCTGGAACAGGGCCACGAACTGCTGTACTGGGAGAACACCGAAGGCGGCCACGCCGGCGCGGCGGACAATGCCCAGACCGCGCGCATGTGGGCGCTGACCTGGACTTTCCTTCGGCGCGAGCTTCGTGGCGACCGCGATCAGGCCTAGGACGCCATGCGCTGGGCGAACAGCGCTTCCCAGGTCGCGCGCACGTCCACGTAGAAGGCCACCGCGTTCTCGATGCCGATGCGCTGCGGCGCGCCGAGCCGGCTGGTGACGACGCCGGCGCGGCGCGTCAGGCGCTCCATCGCCGTCGTGGTCACCGTCACGTAGTGCGTCAGGCCGTTCTCGATACCGTAGCGGACCACGGCTTCGAAGCATTGCATCGTCATGTCCGAAAAGCCGTAGCGGTTCTCCTTGTCGGTTTCCAGGGCGAAGCGCGACAGCTCCCAGATGCGCGCGTCGCTGGGCGCGGCCCGGCCCTCGAGCAGTTGGGGGAAGGAATCCTTGAGCATGTACGGACCCTCGGTCGGCAGCAGGCGCCAGCAACCGAGCAGCGGGCCGCCCGGCTCGCGCATCTGCATGTAGGCCGGGTCGAGTGCGTCATAACCGTCGATTTCCATGCCGGACAGCACCGGCACTTCCCAGCCCAGGCGCCCGCTGAATACCTTGGCGCGTAGCGTATGCATATCCCACAGATCTTTGGATTTGAACTCACGGCGTGCTGCGATTTTGATTTGCATCGTCATTTTTAGGCCCCTAGTTGTGGTGGATCAAACTATGCGTTTCGCATACAAGATTCATGCAAAACGGGCAGGGCTGGAACTATCAGCTCTGCTAGGTGGCTATGCATCACCGCGGTGGAATACTTGCAGACTGCATACACAGCCACGGAGAGGAGCAGACATGGGAAATGAACTGATGTGCAAAGCACTGGCGGCAGTACTTGAAGCGGACCGGACGGGACAAGCCATGCAGGCGGGCGGCGTGCCGCAGGCGGCGCCGCACGACTTGCGGCGGCTCCGAAACGCCAAGCGCGAAAGCCAGGAGAAATTCTGGAGCCGTTTCGGGGTGACCCAGTCGAGCGGCAGCCGCTTCGAGACCGGGCTGGCGGTGCCGGCCCCCGTTGCCATCCTGCTGCGCCTCTACGTCAACGGCAGGCTCAGCGACGGTGATCTTCCGGGGTGATCAGGCCGAGGGCGATCGCCTTGACGACCGCCTGCTGGCGCGTGCTGACGCCGAATTTCTGGCGCACGTTGGCCAGGTGAAAATTGACGGTGGCCTCGGAACACCCGGTGATCCGGGCCACTTCCCAGGAAGACTTGCCCGCCATGACCCATTGCAGCACTTCGAGCTCGCGCCGGGTGAGGCGCGGCAGCTCGGATTCCGGACGCGCCTCGCGGAAGCGCGCCGACGACGCGAAGGCATAGTCGCGCACCAGGGACAGCGCCGGCAGCACGGCGAGCAGCGAGCGCTCGAACTGCTTGCCCGGACCCATGTCGGTAGCAAAGGAAATCATGCCCAGTTCACCCTGCGGGCCGTGGATGGGCAGGGTCACGCCGCTGCGGATACCGTGTGCGCGGGCTTCCTCGTACAAGGCGCCGGGCACCCCGCCGCCAAAGGTGGCCGGCGCCCAGACCAGTGGGAGCGTATTGCCTACACAGTGGACGACCGTCGGATCGACATGGACGAAGCCGTTGGCGTCATAGCGATCACGCCACGCGGGAGAATAATTGGCGCGCGTAAACGCTGTCTCGAACTTCACATGTCGCGACGGGACAACGCCGTACAGCATCTGATCGAAGCCCAGGCTGTGCGCCAGCCCGAACAGTCGTTCCGTCCAGGTCGGATCGTCCTTGGCCTCCAGCAACTCGAGCAATAGTGAGGTGTCGATCATGTGACAAATACGGTTCGCTATTGCCTCATGCTAAATGAGTTCGATGACAAAAGAGTCACCAATTGCAACTACCAGCCCGCGATGGGAGACAAATCCGGATCTTTGTAGTGTCAATACAACAATGTCCTCGTCAATTGTGCGCCAGCTCCTGTTCATTTGCGTTACGCTCCGCCGGATTGCCAGCTCTATTTTTCTAGATTGCAAGATTTCTTCTGGCAAAGTGTTCGGAATACTTGACTTGGACTTATACAAGAGTATCTTCTCTGGATTTCACAGTTGACAGTCCCAGGCCGGCGCATCCGCCTGCCCTGTGGCGCACCACCCCTTCACCACACACGCGATACAAGGATTGAGTCGATGAACAACATGACCGACATGGGCGAACAGTTGGACGTCAAACTATTGCTGACCACGTTGATGGCGCTGAAAAAAGGCGACTTCTCGGTCCGCATGCCCTCGGACTGGACCGGCGTGTCGGGCAAGATCGCCGACACCCTCAACGACATCATCGAAACCAAGCAGAAGATGGTGGAGACGGTCACCGACGTGTCGCGTGTGGTGGGCCGCGAAGGCCACCTGACCCAGCGTGCCGACCTGCCGGGCGTGGTGGGCGGCTGGGCCACCATCATCAGCTCGGTCAACACCCTGATCGACGACCTGGTGCGTCCGACCACGGAAATGGCGCGCGTCATCGGCGCGGTGGCGAAGGGCGACCTGTCGCAGACCATGGCGCTGGAAGTCGACGGCCACCCGCTCAAGGGCCAGTACCTGCGCGCGGCCATGACCGCGAACACCATGGTGGAACAGCTGTCCTCGTTCTCGTCCGAGGTGACGCGCGTGGCGCGTGAGGTGGGTACCGAGGGCAAGCTGGGCGGCCAGGCGCAGGTGAAGGGCGTGGCAGGTACCTGGAAGGACTTGACCGACTCGGTCAACTCGATGGCGGGTAACCTGACCTCGCAGGTGCGTAACATCGCGGAGGTGACCACCGCCGTGGCGAACGGCGACTTGTCCAAGAAGATTACGGTGGACGTGCGCGGCGAGATCCTGCAGCTGAAGGACACCATCAACGTCATGGTGGACCAGCTGCGCTCCTTCGCATCCGAGGTGACGCGCGTGGCGCGTGAGGTGGGGACGGAAGGAAAACTCGGTGGCCAGGCCTATGTGCCGGGTGTCGCGGGTACCTGGAAGGACTTGACCGACAACGTGAACTTCATGGCCTCGAACCTGACGGGCCAGGTGCGTAACATCGCGGCGGTGACGACCGCGGTGGCGAACGGCGACTTGTCGAAGAAGATTACCGTGGACGTGAAGGGCGAGATCCTCGAGCTGAAGAACACGATTAACGTCATGGTGGACCAGTTGTCCTCGTTCGCATCCGAGGTGACCCGCGTGGCGCGTGAGGTGGGTACCGAGGGCAAGCTGGGCGGCCAGGCGGTCGTGAAGGGTGTCGCGGGTACCTGGAAGGACTTGACCGACTCGGTGAATTCGATGGCGGGTAACCTGACCGGCCAGGTGCGTAACATCGCGGACGTGACCACCGCGGTGGCGAACGGCGACTTGTCCAAGAAAATTACCGTGGACGTGAAGGGCGAGATTCTCGAGCTGAAGAACACCATCAACGTGATGGTCGACCAGCTGAACTCCTTCGCATCCGAGGTGACCCGCGTCGCACGAGAGGTGGGTACCGAGGGCCGCCTGGGCGGCCAGGCGAACGTGCCGGGCGTTGCGGGCACCTGGAAAGACTTGACCGACGGCGTGAACTCGATGGCGGGTAACCTGACCGGCCAGGTGCGTAACATCGCGGAGGTGACCACCGCGGTGGCGAACGGCGACTTGTCCAAGAAAATTACCGTGGACGTGAAGGGCGAGATTCTCGAACTGAAGAACACCATTAACGTCATGGTGGACCAGTTGTCCTCGTTCGCTTCCGAAGTGACGCGCGTGGCGCGTGAGGTGGGTACCGAAGGTAAACTCGGCGGACAGGCCTACGTGCCGGGCGTCGGCGGTACCTGGAAAGACTTGACCGATAACGTGAACTTCATGGCCTCGAACCTGACGGGCCAGGTGCGTAACATCGCGGCGGTGACGACCGCGGTGGCGCGCGGTGACTTGTCCAAGAAGATTACCGTGGACGTGAAGGGCGAGATTCTCGAGCTGAAAGACACCATCAACGTCATGGTGGACCAGCTGTCCTCGTTCGCATCCGAGGTGACCCGTGTGGCGCGTGAGGTGGGTACCGAAGGTAAACTCGGCGGCCAGGCAAACGTGTCGGGTGTGGCGGGTACCTGGAAGGACTTGACCGAGAACGTGAACCAGCTGGCGGCGAACCTGACCAACCAGATGCGTGCGATCGGTGAAGTGGCGACCGCGGTGACGCGAGGCGACCTGTCGCGCTCGATTCAGGTGGAAGCGCGCGGCGAGATGTCCTACCTGAAGGACAACATCAACGAGATGATCCGAAACCTGAAGGAGACCACGCAGAAGAACGCGCAGCAGGACTGGCTGAAGACCAACCTGGCGCGCTTCACCCGCCTGCTGCAGGGCCAGCGCGACCTCCAGGCCGTGACCAAGCTGATCCTGTCCGAACTTGCGCCGCTGATCTCGGCCCACCACGGCGTGTTCTACATGATGGACTCGCAGGAGACCGATGCACGCCTGCGCCTGATCGCGAGCTACGGCTATCGTTCCAGCCGCAAGCTGCCGACTTCCTTCCTGCCGGGCGAAGGCCTGGTGGGCCAGTGCGCGCTGGAGAAGAACCGCATCTGGCTGACCGACGTGCCGCGCGACTACATCGTGGTCTCGTCCGGCCTGGGTTCGGCCCCGCCGAACAACATCGTGGTGCTGCCGATCCTGTTCGAACAGCAGGTCAAGGCGGTCATCGAGATCGCCTCGCTCGACCGCTTCACCGAAACCCACCTGTCCTTCCTCGACCAGCTGATGGAGTCGATCGGCGTGGTCCTGAACACGATCGAGGCGAACAGCCGTACCGAGTCGCTGCTGACCCAGTCGCAGTCGCTGGCGCAGGAACTCCAGCAGACCAACCAGGAACTGGCGGAGAAGGCGCGCCTGCTGTCCGAGCAGAACATCGAGGTGGAGCGCAAGAACCGCGAAGTGGAACAGGCCAAGCTGGCGCTGGAAGAAAAGGCGACCCAGCTGGCCCTGTCCTCCAAGTACAAGTCCGAGTTCCTGGCCAACATGTCGCACGAACTGCGTACTCCGTTGAACTCGCTCCTGATCCTGGCGCAGCAGCTCTCGGATAACCCCGAGGGCAACCTGTCGGGCAAGCAGGTGGAATTCGCGAAGACCATCCACGGCTCCGGTTCCGACCTGCTGACCCTGATTAACGACATTCTCGACCTGTCGAAGATCGAATCCGGTACCGTTACGCTGGACGTGTCGGAATACCGCTTCTCGAACCTGCGCAACTACGTCGACCGCACCTTCCGCCACATGGCCGAAGCCAAGCACCTCGGCTTCGAGGTGGCGCTGGCCGAGAACCTGCCGACCGCGGTGATGACCGACACCACGCGCCTGCAGCAGGTCCTGAAGAACCTGCTGTCGAACGCGTTCAAGTTCACCAGCCACGGCCAGGTCGAACTCACCATCAGCCTGGTGAGCAGCGGCTGGACCCACGACCACCCGAACCTGGTGCACGCCGACGCGGTGCTGGCGTTCTCGGTGCGCGACACCGGCGTCGGCATCCCGTCCGACAAGCTGCAGCTGATCTTCGAAGCCTTCCAGCAGGCCGACGGCTCGACCGCCCGGAAATACGGCGGCACCGGCCTGGGCCTGTCGATCTCGCGCGAACTGGCGCGCCTGTTGGGCGGCGAGATCCGCGTCGAATCGACCGTCAATGTCGGCTCGACCTTCACGCTGTACCTGCCGTACAACCGCGCCGGCTTCATCAACTACGAACAGGCGCGCCAGCCGCAGCCGGCACGCCTGGCTCCGCCGCCGGCCGCGCCGGCGCAGGTCGCCTACCAGCCGTCGGCCCAGGCCACTACCGACATCGTCACCGTCGATGCGATCGAGCCCGGCTCGCTGGTCGAGTATTCGTCGGTGCTGGACGACCGCGGCCTGGTGACCCCGGGCGACCCGTCGGTGCTGATCGTGGAGGACGACGAGCGCTTCGCCAAGGTGCTGCTCGACTTCGCCCGCGAGAAGAACTTCAAGGGCATCGTGACCCAGCGCGGCGGCTCGGCCCTGTCGCTGGCGCGCGACTACCTGCCGTCGGCGATCCTGCTCGACATCGACCTGCCGGACATCGACGGCTTCACGGTGCTCGACCGCCTCAAGCGCGACCCGAACACCCGCCACATCCCGGTGCACGTGATGTCCTCGCTGCGCGAGCGCGAACGTGCGCTGCGCCAGGGCGCCATTTCGTACATCAACAAGCCGGTGGGCCGCGAGGCGCTGCAGGAGGAATTCAAGCGCATCCAGAAATTCCTGATGGGCGGCAAGCGCTCGCTGCTGGTGGTGGAAGACGACATGGCCCAGCGCGAATCGATCGTCGCGCTGATCGGCAACGCCGACATCCACATGGTCACCGTGGACACCGGCGCCGCCGCCCTCGAGGCGCTGGAGAGCGCACGCTTCGACTGCATGGTGCTGGACCTGACCCTGCCGGACGTGTCGGGCTTCGACCTGCTCGACCGCATCGGCGCCAACGAACGCCTGCGCGACCTGCCGGTGGTGATCTACACCGCCAAGGAACTCTCGCGCAAGGAAGTCACGAAGCTCAAGCGCTATGCCAAGACCATCGTCATGAAGGACGCCCGCTCGCCGGAGCGCCTGCTGGACGAAACCGCGCTGTTCCTGCACCGTTCGCAGGCCAGCCTGCCGGAACAGCAGCGCCGCATGCTCGAGGAAATCCACGCGCTCGACGGCGGCCTGGCCGGACGCAAGGTGCTGATCGTCGACGACGACCTGCGTAACATCTTTGCGCTGTCCACCCTGCTCGAGCGCCAGCAGATGCAGGTGCTGTTCGCCGAGAACGGCCGCGACGGCATCGAGGTGCTGGAGAAGGACCCGACCATCGAGATCGTCCTGATGGACATCATGATGCCGGAGATGGACGGCTACGACACGATGCGGGCGATCCGCCGCATTCCGAAGTTCCGCTCGCTGCCGATCATCACCCTGACCGCGAAGGCGATGAAGGGTGACCGCGACAAGTGCATCGCCGCCGGCGCCTCGGACTACATCACCAAGCCGGTCGATGTGGCCCAGCTGCTGTCGATGATGCGCGTGTGGTTGCACTGATGGGTGAGTTGAGTGTCTGGACCGGCTTTGCCGGTCTTGCCAACCTCCAGGCCACCGAGGAACTCGAGATCGAACTGCTGCTGGAAGCCGTCTACCAGCGCTTTGGTTTCGATTTCCGCGGCTATGCCCGCCCCGGGCTGCGCGAGCGCCTGCAGGCCTTGCTGCAGGCGCGCGGACTGGCGACGGTCTCCGGCCTGCAGGAGCGCGTGCTGCACGAAGCCGGCGTCGCCCAGGAGGTGGTGCGGGCGCTGGCGGTGCCGAAGGCTGAGCTGTTCGACCTGCCGGAGGACACGCGCCGCCTGCGCAGCGCGCTCGGCGACAGCCTGCGCCCGACCGCCCTGCCCAAAGTGTGGCTGGCGGAGCCGGCCGGCGTGGCCGAAGCGTGGACGCTGGCGATCGTGCTGGCCGAGGAAAAGCTGTACGGGCGTACCGAAGTGTTCGCCACGCTCGCCAGCGAGGAGCTGCTGCTGGAAGCCCGCAACGCTTCCCTGCCGGCCGGCGCGCTCGCGCTGGCCCAGCCGCAGTACGAAGCCAGCGGCGGCAGCGGCCGCCTGGCCGACTACTTCGAAGTGTCGAACGGCGAGGCGCGCCTGCTGCCGCGCCTGCGCGAGCGCATCACCTGGGCGCAGTACAGCCTGGTGACCGACGCGTCCTTCCAGGAATTCCACGGCATCGTCTGCCGCCGCGCCCTGCCCGACTTCGGCCCGGTGCTGCGCCAGCGCGTGCTGCGCCTGTTCCGTGACAGCCTGTCGCTGTTCGGGGTGGTGGGACTGGACCGCGAGCTGGGCGCGGCCGACGCCGGCGCGCCTGACTACCAGCCCCTGTTCGAGGACGGCGGCTGGTACAAGCGGGTGCGCTGATCCTCAGGGGCGCCTGAGCTGGCCGATCACGCTCGCCACCTTGGTGGTGATCACGTCGACCGCCGGACCGTTGGCGCCGTGGGGCAGGATGACGTCGGCGTGGCGCTTGGTCGGCTCGATGAACTGCTTGTGCATCGGGCGCACCGTTTCTAGGTACTGCTTGACGATGCTCTCCATCGAGCGGCCGCGTTCGGCGATATCGCGCTGCATGCGGCGGATGAAGCGCACGTCGGGTGCGGTATCGACGAAGATCTTCAACGACATCATGTTGCGCAAGTCCGCGTCATACAGTGCGAACAGGCCTTCGATCACGATGACCGGAGCCGGCTTGACCGGGATGGTCTTGTTGGAGCGGTTGTCGATCGTGAAGTCGTATTCGGGCATCTCGATCGCCTCGCCATTGCGCAGGGCGCGCACGTGCTGCACCAGCAGCGGCCAGTCGAAGGCCTGCGGATGGTCGTAGTTCTGCCTGCGCCGCACTTCCGGGGTGAGGTCGGACTGGTCGCGGTAGTAATCGTCCTGCATCACCACCGAGACCATCTCGGCGCCGAAGGAAGCCAGCACCTGCTGGGTCACGGTTGACTTGCCGCTGCCGCTTCCGCCGGCGACACCGATGACAAACGGAAGAAAAGAAATCTCATTCATCCCCGCATGATACCGGAGCGGCGTGCGAACCGACAGGGGAGGCGCCATCCGCAGCCGGCCCATGTTGCCCCGCCGGCAAGTCTCACCGGCGCTGTCGCCCTATGTTTTGTGCTCGGCGGCAATCCGGTCGCGCCAGGCCGCCAGGTGCGGCATTCCCTCGTCCGCCGGCCGGAACCGCAACAAGCCCCGCGCGAACTCGAGCGTGCAGAAGGCCGTGATGTCGGCGATCGTGAAGCGTTCCCCGGCCACGTAGGGCTGCTGCGCCAGTTCGCCATCCAGCCAGCGCGCCGTGGCCCGCATCTTGACGCCCTGGGCGGCGCCGAAGTCCGGGAACTGCGGCTGTTCGAGGGTCGCCAGCCCCGGGTGGGTGTGGCGCACGCACAGGGCCGTCTCCAGCATCAGGTGCAGTTCCATGCGACGGTCGGCCATCTCGATGAAGGCGCGCTCGGTGGCGTCGCGCCCCATCAGGTTCGGCTCCGGATACAGGCCCTCGAGGTAGGTGCAGATCGCCCGCGTCTCGCTGAGTGCGCGGCCGTCGTCGAGCACCAGCACCGGCACCCGCGCGAGCGGATTGATGGCCGTGAACCCGGCGGCGCGGTGCGCGCCCGCGTTCAGGTCGACTTCGACCTGCTCGACGCCGTCGATGCCCTTGGCGGCCATGAACATGGTAACGCGCCGCGGATTCGGCGCACGGGGACTCGTGTACAGACGCATGGAAGCTTCCCTGGAACAGGCAGACAGGCAGGACGCTCATGATAGCGCGAACGGCGCTCCCGCGATCAGGCCGGCTCGGCAAGCGCCGCGCGATCGTTCTCCCTGCGCGCGGCCGCCATCCAGGCATCCACCGCCTGTGCGCAGCCCGGCGCCGTGTGCAGCCCGAGCTTGCTGCGCCGCCACAGCACATCCTCGGCGCAGGCGGCCCATTCGTGCCGCACCAGGTAGCGCAGCTCGGCTTCGTAGAGCCCGGGCGCCACTTCCTCGCCGAGTTCCTCGAGCCGGGAGGCGCCGGCCAGCAGCGCCTCGACGCGCGTGCCGTAGGCGCGCGCCCAGCGCAGCACCAGGCTTGGGGGCAGCCAGGGATGACGGCGTTCGCACGCGGCCACCCAGCGGTCGAATTCGAGCACGCCGCGGCTGTCGGGCGTGCCGCCGAACAAGTCGCCGCCGGGCAGCAGCGCGCCCGCCGTCCAGCGCGCAAGCGGGCGGCCGAGGGCCGTGCCGATCCAGTCCGCCACTTCCTCGGCCAGCTTGCGGTAGGTGGTGATCTTGCCGCCGAATACAGACAACAGCGGCGCGCCGGCGTCATCCGGCGCCAGCAGGTAGTCGCGCGTCGCGGCGGCGGCACTGGCGGCCTCGTCTTCGAGCAGCGGGCGCACGCCGGAGTAGCTCCACACCACGTCGGCGGGCGCGACCTGGCGCCGGAAATAGCGGTTGGCGAGCTCGCACAGGTAGCCCGTCTCGGTCCCCGCGATCGCCACCTCGTCCGGGTCGCCCTGGAACTCGACGTCGGTGGTGCCGATCAGGGTGAACGCGCCTTCGTAGGGCATCGCGAACACGATGCGCCGGTCCGGATGCTGGAAAATGTAGGCGTACTTGTGCTCGTACAGGCGCGGCACCACGATGTGGCTGCCCTTCACCAGGCGCAGGCGGCGCTGCGGCGGCTTGCCGGTGGCCGCCTCGGCCAGCTGCGCCGCCCACGGTCCCGCCGCATTCACCAGGCAGCGCGCCTCGACCTGGAAGCGGCGCCCGCCCCCCTCCAGCGTGGCCATCCAGCGGCCGGGATGGCGCACAAGGCTCGAACAGCGCGTGTGGGTCAGGATGGTGGCGCCGCGTTCGTGGGCGTCGAGCGCGTTGAGCACCACCAGCCGGGCGTCGTCGACCCAGCCGTCGGAGTACACGAAACCGCGCGTAAAGGCCGGCTTGAGAGGGGCGCCGGCCTGGTGCCCGGCCAGCTCGACCGCTCTTGACGCGGGTAGAAACGCGCGCGGCGCCAGCCGGTCGTACAGGAACAGGCCGGCCCGGATCAGCCAGGCGGGCCGCTGCGCGGCGTCGTGCGGCATCACGAAGCGCAGGGCCTGCATGATGTGCGGGGCGCTGCACAGCAGGGTTTCGCGCTCGGCCAGCGCCTTGCGCACCAGGCCGAACGCGCCGTGCTCGAGGTAGCGCAGGCCGCCGTGCACCAGTTTGCTCGATGCCGAGGAGGTATGGGCGCCGAGGTCGTCCTTGTCGCACAGGATCACGCGCAGTCCGCGTCCGGCCGTATCGCGGGCGATGCCGACGCCGTTGATGCCGCCGCCCACGACCAGCACATCGCACTCCAGCACGCCGTCGGCCTTGTCATGCACACCATTCATGTCGCCTCCTGTGCGCGGGCCCATCCCGCCTATCCGGTCCAGTGTAGGCAGGCGGCGCAGAAGCATCTTTGCTTGCATCAATTATGCAGAGAATGCCCGGGCCCGTGTGTAAAATCGCCACATGCACAATGCTTCGAGCGCCGCCGCGCGCGCCTGGGTCCGGATGCCCTCAGGCAAACGATTGGACCTGCTGAACCCGACCCCGTTCGACTGGGACGACGCCGACCTGGCGCTCGGCCTGGCGCGCACCTACCGCTGGGGCGGCCACTCTGCCTGGCCGCTGCCGCTGTCGGTGGCCCAGCACTCGATCGCGGTCATGCTGCTGCGCCGCGCGGGTTCTGCTACCGGCGCCGCTGCGCCCGCCACCACGCCGCTGCAGGACCTGCGCGAACTGCTGCACGATGCCGAAGAGGGCCTGCTCGGTTTCGACGCCATCTCGGTGATCAAGCCATTCCTGGGCGAAGGATTTCGCGCGCTGACAAAGCGCCTGGAGCAGATGGTGTTCCTGCGCTACGGATTGCCTGGCTGGACGGAAAAGGAACACCGCCTGCACAAGCAGGCCGACCGGCTGGCGGCGGCCAGCGAGGCCGTGCACGTGGCCGGCTGGTCGACCGAGGAAGTACGGCGCACCCTGAAGATCCGCGCCGCCGTGCTCGAGAACGATCCGCTGGCGGCCCGCTACGGCTGCACCCCGTGGGAGCCCTGGCCCCCCGGCCTGGCCGCCGAGCGCTTCCTGGCCGAACTGGAACGCCTCAAGGAAGCCGCTGGCCATGCAGCCGCCTGACGAGGACATCGCCCGCGCCGGCGCCCTGCTCGCCGCTGCCGACGGCTTGCTGGTGGCCGCCGGGGCCGGCATGGGAGTGGACTCGGGCTTGCCGGATTTTCGTGGCGCGGCCGGTTTCTGGCGCGCCTATCCGCCGCTCGGGCGGCTCGGGCTCGCCTTCCACGAGATCGCCAGTCCCGCCGCCTTCGAGCGCGATCCGCGCCTGGCCTGGGGCTTCTATGGACACCGGCTGCAGCTCTACCGCGCCACCCGTCCGCACGCGGGCTTTCGCCTCCTGCGCCTGCTCGCCACGCGCATGGCCGGCGCCGGTTTCGTTTTCACCAGCAATGTCGACGGCCAGTTCCAGGCCGCAGGCTTCGATCCCGCGGCGATCGTCGAGTGCCACGGCTCGATCCACCACCTGCAATGCTCCAGGCCGTGCGGCGATGCCGTATGGCCGGCGCAGGGCCTGGCGCCGCAGGTGGACATGGACGCCTGCCGGCTCGTCTCCGAACTGCCCCGTTGTCCGCATTGCGGCGCGCTGGCGCGTCCCCACATCCTGATGTTCAACGACAGCGCCTGGCTGCCGGAACGGACCGAAGCGCAGGTCGAGCGCTTCATGCGCTGGCGCGCGGGCCTGCGGCGTCCCGCCGTCATCGAATTGGGAGCCGGTGTCGACATTCCCTCGGTGCGGCGGGTGGCGGAGTCGCAAGGGGTGCCGGTAATCCGCATCAACCCGCGCGCAGCAAGGGTGCGCAATGGTGTCGCACTAAAGCTGGGCGCACTGGAAGCCTTGCGGCGGCTTGCGGAGCTGCTGAATGTTGACTTAGGTCAATCGAATGGTCTAAAGGACTGATTTACTTGAACATTTTCCAATATCCACAAGAACTGTGGATAAAGATGTGGAAAAGCAGCACTTGACAAGCCGCAAGTCCAGCAAGAATGCGGGTTTCAACAAATTGCCCGTTCGACAGGCAAAACGAAAGCCTTTAGAAATCAAGGACTTGCGAATGCACCGCTTTCGCGCATCAGCCTCCTGTGGGGCAAATTCCTACATGGGCGCCTGACGGGGGATAAGTCGTCATCGCCCCGGCATCATCGCTCATTTCCACGCGTTCCGGGCGCGTTCGCGAACCAGCATGCGCACGCTCTCCGGCACCGGCCTGCGCACTTGCTGCGATTCCGCACTGAGCCAGGCCGTTTCCTCGAAATGCGCCAGCATGACCGGGGTGATGAAGCGGGTGCGCGCCGCGTACACATGGCGGTCGCCTGTCGCAGCCTGCTGCTTGATGAAAAAGCGCTGCGGGACCACCAGGTGCAGGTGCTCGCGGGCGCGCGTCATCGCTACGTAGAGCAGGCGCCGCTCTTCCTCGATGTCGTCCTGGCTGCCGGTACTCATGTCGGACGGGATGCAGCCATCCACCACGTTCAGCACGTAAACGCACTGCCATTCCTGGCCCTTGCTCGAATGGATGGTCGACAGGATCACGTAGTCTTCGTCCAGCAGCGGCGGGCCGGCGCGGTCGCTGGTCGCCTCGGGCGGGTCGAGGGTGATCTCGGCCAGGAAGCTCTCGCGGCTCGCGTGCCCGCCGGCCAGCCCTGTCAGCTGCTCGATGTCGGCCGCGCGCACCTGGGCGTCGTCGTGCATGCGCTCGAGGTGAGGCAGATACCATTGCTTGACCAGTTCGAGGTCCGCCGGCCAGCGCAGGCCGGGCGTGCGCAGGCGGCGGTACAGGGCGGCGAAGGCATCCCAGTCGAGCCTGGCTTTGGCGGGCGGCGCGAAGGCTTCCACCGCGGCCGCTGGGTCGGCCGCCTCGCCCACCGTGTCCAGCAGGCGGGTGGCGGTGGCCGGTCCGATGCCCGGGATCAGCTGGGCGACGCGGAATCCCGCCAGGCGTCCGTGCGGGTTCTGGGCGAAGCGCAGGGTCGCCAGCACGTCCTTGATGTGGGCGGCTTCCAGGAATTTCAGGCCCCCGAACTTCACGAAGGGAATGTTCCGGCGCATCAGTTCCAGCTCCAGCGCGGCGCTGTGGCTGGCCGCGCGGAACAGCACCGCCTGCGACTTCAGGGCGATGCCGGCCTCGCGCTGCTCCAGCACGCGATTGCAGACCCAGCGCGCCTGTTCGGCTTCGTCCGGAATCAGGACCAGTTGCGGCTTGATGCTCGAGGCCCTGTCGGTCCACAGGGTCTTGGCATAGCGCTCGCGGGCGCCGGCGATGACGGCGTTCGACGCGTCCAGGATCGGCTGAGTCGAGCGGTAGTTGCGCTCCAGCGTGATGATCTCCGCCGGACGCGAGAAACCCTTCGGGAAGTCGAGTATGTTGCGCACCGTGGCGCCACGGAAGGCATAGATCGACTGGGCGTCGTCGCCGACCACCATCACGCCCTCGCCGGCCGGCTTCATGCCGGTGACGATCGCCGCCTGCAGGCGGTTGGTGTCCTGGTACTCGTCCACCAGCACGTGGTCGAACAGGGCGCCGATCTCCGGGCCCAGCACCGGGTCGGCCGCCATCTCGGCCCAGAACAGCAGCAGGTCGTCGTAATCGAGCACGTTCTGCTCCTGCTTGGCGTCGACGTAGGCGCCGAACAGGGTCTTGAGTTGCGCTTCCCATTCGCTGCACCAGGGGAAGGTGGACTGCAGCACCGCCTCCAGCGGTTCGCGGCTGTTCACCACGCGCGAATAGATCGACAGGCAGGTGCCCTTCAGCGGAAAACGCTTGTCGAGTTGCGACAGCCCGATCTCGTGACGCACCAGTCCCATCAGGTCTTCGGAATCGCCGCGGTCGTGGATGGTGAAGGATTCGTCCAGGCCGATGCGGCCCGCGTACTCGCGCAGCAGGCGCGCCCCGATCGCGTGGAAGGTGCCGGCCCAGGGCAGCGTAACGGCAGCCTGCGCCCCGTTCCTGCCCAGCATCCGCTGCAGCACGCCGCTGGCGCGCCGGGACATCTCGCCCGCCGCCCGGCGCGAGAAGGTGAGCAGCAGGATGCGCTGGGGATCGGCGCCGGCGCCGATCAGGCGCGCGACACGGTGCGCCAGCGTATTGGTCTTGCCGGATCCTGCGCCGGCAATTACCAGCAGCGGACGGACGCTGGGCGCGCCAATATCGTGCTCGACCGCAGCGCGCTGTTCGGCATTCAGGCCGGCAAAAGGATCGGCGACAGGCGGCGTCTCGAGGACGGCGGTGAGGGCATGGCAGGTGGGCATGCGATACTGTACATTTATCCAGTTCTCTTGCGCAAGTCGAAAAACCGGGATATGCAAGCCCGCGCACGTTTGACACGGTGTCTTGCCGCGTGTCAGGTCATGCAACACATGCAAAAACCGTGCTAGGTAGTTAATACTTAAAAACTTTTCCGGATATCCACAAAGTCTGTGAATAACTATGTGGAAAAGCGGGGGCTTGACACGCCGAATGCGGCCATCTGTGCGGCTTTCAACAATTTGCCTATTGGGAAGGCAACCGGTATAGCCCCACAAATCAAGGGCTTACGTGCCACTGTGGCGTGCGCGGCACGTGGAAACACAAAATTATTTCTGGGAAATTATTGTGTATAAGCCCGTGCTGGCTGTCCAATTCTTGTCCCGCCAGAGGGCGGCGTCATCACGGGTGCGCATCGCCCGGCATGCTGCGCCGCTGGCGCGGTTCCAGCAGCACCCGTGCAATGATGCGTCCGCTGATGGCGTGTGCCTTCAGATACTCGATCGCACCGACGCTGCCGGTCAGCCCTGCCTGGGCAATGGCCTGGTGCACGATGTCGCGCCGGCGCAGGTCGCGCCTGGCCTCGGCGCTGGTGGCGCCCTCGGAAATGGTCGGGGAATTGTCCAATGGATTCATCATGCGCCTGGCCTTTCCATATCGCGGCTTGTCGCTCGCAAGCGAGTATGGGTGAAGCGCAAACAATGTCAATATCAGATACGAATCAAACAAAAGCGTTCGTGTCTGAGCTCGGCGTTTGCCGCTGGTCCAGCGCTGCGCCGCGTCCCATGGCGGCCGCCTACAATGGCCACGCAACCAACCCACGCGAGGACCCCATGAGCATGCACACCGATCCCGACCTGAATCCCGGCGACGAGGCCGAGCCGGGCACCCCCGGCGCCGGCGAAGACGTCTGCGAGGCCTGCGCCGGCAGCGGCAAGCTGTCCGATGGCAAACCCTGTTCGAACTGTGGCGGCAGCGGCAAGGTCATGCGGGGCATTGGCGGCGGTTGAGCGCCCGCCAGGGCGGCGCACGGACAGGCAGCGGGGCGGCGGCGATCATCCGCCGATGACACCCTCTCACGCGTCCTGCGCGCCTTCCGCCTCGGCATGGCGCCGCTGGTGATCGGCATGCTGCTGGCAAGCGCCTGGCTGCCCGGCGCCGGGGCCCTGCCGGGCGCCCTGGGTATCGTTTGACCCGACTCGGCTGGCACACGGCCGCGCCAGGGTGCATACTTGCGCTATTGTCCACTCCATGACGACATTCATGCCAGAACTCCTCAGCGAACATGCCTGCTTCGGCGGCGTCCAGCGCTACTACAGCGTGCAGTCCGGGGCAATCGGCCTGCCGATGCGCTTTTCCGTCTACCTGCCGCCCGGCGCAGAAGGCAAACGCCTTCCTGTCCTGTTCTACCTGGCGGGCCTGACCTGCACCGAAGAGACCTTCATGACCAAGGCCGGCGCCCAGCGCGTGGCCGCACAGGAAGGCCTGATCCTGGTCGCGCCCGACACCAGCCCGCGCGGCGCCGGCGTGCCGGGCGAAACCGACAGCTGGGACTTCGGCGCCGGGGCCGGCTTCTACCTCGATGCGACCCAGCCCCCCTGGTCGCAGCGCTACCGCATGTACGGCCACATCCTGGAACTGCGCGAGCTGGTGCTTGCCAGCTTGCCGGCAGACCCGGCGCGGGTGGGTATCTTCGGGCACTCGATGGGCGGGCACGGGGCGCTGACGCTGGCCCTGAAGAATCCCGGCCTGTTCCGCTCGGTGTCGGCCTTCGCGCCGATCGCGGCGCCGATGCGCTGCCCGTGGGGCAGGAAGGCCTTTGGCAGCTACCTGGGCCCGGACGAAGCGGCCTGGCGCCAGTACGATGCGACCGAACTGATGAACGACATGCACGCCGCGCCCTTCCCCGGCGGGATCCTGATCGACCAGGGCCTGGCCGACAAATTCCTTGCAGAGCAACTGTATCCCGAGGCCTTCGAAGAAGCCTGCGCGCGCGCCGGCCAGCCCTTGCTGCTGCGCCGCCATGCGGGATACGACCACGGCTACTACTTCATCTCGACCTTCGTCGAGGACCACTTGCGCTTCCACCGCAGCCAACTCGGATAAGAAACCAGGATAACAACGATGAAACGACTCCTCAGCTATTGCACTATCGGCCTCGCGCTGACCCTGTCCGCCACCGCCTGCAAACGCAATGAGGCGCCCCAGGCGGCCGCGACGGCCGCCGTGCCCTTCCAGAAGATCGACACCGTTGCCGGCAGCGGCAAGGAAGCCGTGGCGGGCGCCACCGCCGTGGTCCACTACACGGGCTGGTTGTACGAGCCAGGCGCCGCGTCGCAGCGCGGCGCCCAGTTCGATTCCTCGCGCGGACGCGAGCCGTTCAGCTTCCAGGTCGGCGGCGGCCAGGTCATCCCGGGCTGGGACCAGGGCGTGCAGGGCATGAAGGTGGGCGGCAAGCGCACCCTGATCCTGCCGCCGGAACTCGGCTACGGCGCCGGCGGCGCCGGTCCGATCCCGCCGAATGCCAACCTGATCTTCGAGGTCGAGCTGCTGGACGTGCGCTGAGCGGGCAGATCCCGGGTGCTCAGTCGTCCTCCACCAGCCGGCGGAACGGGCTGCGCCCCTCCTTCACCAGCGCCGTCAGCGCTGCGCGCGACAGCGGCGCAGCAGGAAGCGCCAGCCGCGCCGGCTCGACCCGCAGTGGCTCGGCCTTGACCAGCTGCAACCCGTTCTCGCTACTGTCGATCAGGGTGCCGCGCGCGTCCAGCTGGTCCAGGGTGTCGAGCACCAGCCGGACTGCGCTGTCTGCGAGCAAGTGGCGTCCGAAGGACAGCTCGCCGAGCGTAAAGGCTTTCATGGCCGGGCCGATCTGGCGCAGCGCCGGATCGCGGCTGAGCACATAGTAGGGCGCGCCTTCCGGATCGCGAATCGCAACGACACCGTCGATCTCCCACTCGGCGCCCCGGATGTTGTACACCTCGCCGCGCCAGCCGTTGATCTCGATCGGCCCGTTATGCACCAGGCGCTGCGGCAGGGCCGCCACCAGTGCGGTCAGGGTCTGCATCAGGCCGCGCCCCAGGCCATGGGCGTTCGCTCGCAGCGCTTCCTCCAGGTCGGCGAGCCGCGCCACCACCGGCTTGCCGTCGAGTTCCACGACCTGGTAGGACTCGCCGCCCAGCACCAGCCGGTATTGCCGCGCGTCGGGCGCGCCGGCGCGAAAGTCGCCGTTGTCGGCGATTTCGAACACCAGCGTGTCGGGACGGGCGAGCTGTTCATAGACGGCTCGGGTACCTGCCTGGACGGAGGCGGACAGGAAGACGCAGAGCAGGATCAACAGGCGCATGGGTTCGGTATGGACATGAGGGATGGTCTGTACAGGATAGCAAAGCGTGCAGCGCTATAGATGCATTTTGGAAACAAATTGTAATCCGCCGCCACACCCCCATACCCCTGCGCAGCCCGTATGAAAACAGGCCGCCTGGAGACGATGAATGAACTGCCGGCGCCCGCCGGCCAGGTCAATGTCCATTCACGGAGGCCATCATGAATCCCATCAGGAGAGGCAACCCCGCGCCCCCATGAGTCGGGAAGACGTCGAGGTCTCGGTCGACGGCCAGCGTGTCACCATCGAGGCGGAATGCCGCTCGGCAAACGAACGCCGTGACGGTGAAACCGTGGTGTATGCTGAACGTACCGCACGCAAGTTCATGCGCAGCTCCGCCCTGCCCACCGAGGTCGACGACGGTACGGCACAGGCGCGGCTCGGGAACGGCGTTCTGCTTTGATCCTGCCGAAAAAACAGGGCACTGAAGCACGCCGCCTGACCATCCAGTAAGCGCCGCCCGCGCTGCATATCGGGCTGGCGCCTCCGTGGTCCGCATACCGCGCGCGGCGCCCTGCCGCGGTGCGCTGCGGGCTGGTGGTCGTGCGTGGCACCGCTCGCCCCTTGTTTGCGGTTTGCTTCGTTGTCGTTCACGCGTTCTTTCGCCACTGCGCCATGTGGGATACCGAAGGCTACAGGAACCGCAGCCACGCCGGCCGGACGCTGGCGCAAAGCTTGCGCCAGCACGCCGGACAGGCGGGCCTGATCGTCCTGGCCCTGCCGCGCGGAGGTGTGCCGGTGGCCTTTGAAGTGGCGCGGGCGCTTGGCGCCGAGCTCGACGTGCTGTTGGTGCGCAAGCTGGGCACGCCCTACAACGCGGAATTCGCCATGGGCGCGATCGGCAGCGGCGGCGTACGCGTGCTGCAGCCCGGTGTGCCGGGCCTGATGGGCGTGACGCAGGAGCAGGTCGAGCGCGTCACCGCACGCGAACTGGCCGAGCTCGAACGGCGCGACCGCCTCTACCGGGGCGGCCGGCCGCCGCCCCAGCTCGCGGGACGCCCCGTGATCCTGGTCGACGACGGCATCGCTACCGGCGCCAGCATGCTGGCCGCAATCCGGGTCGCGCGGCTCAAGCGGCCGGCACTGCTGGTGGCGGCGGCGCCGGTGGGCGCGCCTGATAGCGTCGGGCGCCTCGCGGCGCAGGCCGATGAAGTAGTCTGCCCGCTGGTCCCGCCGCGCTTCCAGGCGGTCGGCCAGCACTACGGCACGTTCGGGCAGACGGAGGACGAAGAGGTGCAGGACTTGCTGGCGCAGGCATGGGCAGCGCCCGCCTCGCCACGGTGAAGGCAGCAAGGCAACCAGGACAACCGAAAGGAGCGGACATGAAACCAATTCCAACCGAGACGGCAACCGACGTGGGCAGCGTGGGCAAGTGGGTGGGCGCGGCAGCGGCCGGGGCGCTGCTGATGTACGTGCTCGACCCCGAGCGCGGCTCCGCGCGCCGCGCGCGCGCGCTGTCCGCGGTGCGCGCAGCCGGCGCCCGCACGGGGGCCGGCGTCGACCACGCGCTGCACAGCGCGGGCGAACGCCTGGTCGACCTGAAGGACAGCGCCGCCGGCGCCCTGTCGCGCGGCGCTGGCCGCCTGCAGGCGCAGGCGGCCCCGGTCATCGAACGCGCGCGCCATGGCGCGCAGCAGGCGACCCGGAAGCTCGAGGACAGCGCGGAGCGGGTGCGGGAGCGCGGACACAAAGCGGCCGGCTACGAACCCAAGCCGGCGCCCTACGACACCTATAACACCTACGAGTCGGACCGCTACGACGACGCGGGCGCGCGCGGCGCTGCGCGCACGCGCGGCGGGCTGGCGCAATGGCTGCGCGGACTGGGCGGCGCCGGCCCGGCCGGGCGCGGCGCGGCCGAGGCGCCCCATCCCGCCCTGGTGGGCGGCGGCATGCTGGGCATCGTCGGGCTGATGCGCCGTTCGCCGGGCGGACTGCTGTTTGGCCTGGCGGCGCTGGCGCTCCTGATGCAGAGCACGCGCAACCGGACCTACCGCGTCACCGACAACATGGCCCTGCCGCGCGTGAAGACGGCCGATGAAGCAGCCGAGGCCCCGATGATTCCGCCGGGCGAACAGGCCGGCAGCCGCTACCTGCACTGAAGCGCCGGCATCGCATGGCCAGCGTCACCGACGACGAAACCGGTGTCCTGCGGGCGGCCGCGCGCCCGCTCACCGGCGCCGCTTCCGACTACGACCCGCTGCTGGATCTGGTCGGCAACGCCCGCTTCGTACTGCTTGGCGAAGCCACCCACGGCAGCGCCGAGTTCTACGACGAACGGGCGCGCATCACCCAGCGCCTGATCGAAGAAAAGGGCTTCACGGCGGTGGCCGTCGAGGCCGACTGGCCCGACGCCTGGCGGGTCAACCGCTATGTACGCGGCGAAGGCTCCGACCCCGACGGGAGGGCCGCACTGTCCGGTTTCGAGCGGTTCCCGGCCTGGATGTGGCGCAACACCTCGGTCCTGAACTTCGTGGAATGGCTGCGCAAGCGTAACGAGGCCGCAGGCGCCGGCGGCAATGCCGTCAAGGCAGGCTTCTACGGCCTCGACCTGTACAGCCTGTTCACCTCGATCCAGGAAGTGCTGCGCTACCTGGACCAGGTCGATCCGGCGGCTGCCGAGGAAACCCGCCGCCGCTACGCCTGCTTCGACCATTACAGCCAGGACAGCCAGCACTACGGCTATGCCGCCAGCATCGGGATGTCGGCATCGTGCCAGCAAGGGGTGCTGGCGGCGCTGCAGGAGCTGCAGCAGCGCGCCTTCGACTACATGCAGGCCGACGGCGCCCATGCCGAAGACGCCTTCTTCTACGCGCACCAGAACGCGCGGCTGGTGAAGAACGCCGAGGAGTATTACCGCACCATGTTCCGCGGCCGCGTCTCGTCCTGGAACCTGCGCGACAGCCACATGGCCGAAACCCTCGACGCACTGGCGCGCCACCTCTCGCGCACCGGCGTCCCGGCCAAGATCGTCGTGTGGGAACACAACTCGCACATCGGCGACGCGCGCGCCACCGAGATCGGGCGCCAGGGCGAATGGAACGTCGGCGAACTGGCGCGCAAAGCCTATGGCGAGGACGCCCGCCTGATCGGCTTCACCACCTACGACGGCCGGGTCACGGCGGCGTCGGCGTGGGACGGGCCGGCCGAGCACAAGCACGTGCGGCCCGGCACGCCCGGCAGCTACGAACACCTGCTGCACGGCGTCGGCATCGAGCGCTTCTTCCTGCCGCTGCGCGATCCGGGCGAGGCGCGCGACCTGCTGATGGAGGAACGGTTGGAGCGCGCCATCGGGGTGCTCTACCTGCCCCGCACCGAGCGCCAGAGCCACTATTTCATGGCCCGGCTGCCTAAGCAGTTCGACGCCGTCATCCACATCGACCGCACCAGCGCCGTCACCCCGCTCGACCCGACCAGCGGCTGGCATTCCGACGAGCCGCCGGAGACCTATCCCCAGGGCTTGTAGCTGCAAGGTCCCCGGCTGGCGCAAAGCTTACGCCTTTCATGCCGCGCTCGGCCGCCGGAAGCGCGGGCATGGTCGCGAGAAACCTGGCGGCGGACACGCCCGCGGCCCCCACCGGGGCCAGCCGCGGCGTGCGGTCCGCCGATGGCCGCCCTGGACCCGCTTCGGCATTCCGTCTGGCCGCCTCGTTTGCTTCCCTAAGGCAAATGTCGGTATTGTTGAGACCGCCGGATTCGATTAGCATGTCGCATTCTTCCGCCGATTTTCCGCTACCGACGAGGCTACCATGAGTACATATATGCTCCACATCAACGGCAAGGCGCAGGCCGTGGAGGTCGAGCCCGACACCCCGCTGTTGTGGGCGCTGCGCGACACCCTTGGCCTGGTCGGCACCAAATACGGTTGCGGCCTGGGCCAGTGCGGCGCCTGTACCGTGCATGTCGACGGCGTGCCGGCGCGCGCCTGCCTGACGCCGGTATCGAGCCTCGGCAAGCGGAAGATCACCACCATCGAAGGGCTCGATCCGAACGCCCAACACCCGCTGCAGCAGGCCTGGCAGGAGCTCGACGTGCCCCAGTGCGGTTACTGCCAGTCGGGCCAGATCATGACGGCCTGCCACCTGTTGAAGCAGCACCCGAAGCCGACCGACGCCCAGATCGACGAAGCGCTGGCGGGCAACCTGTGCCGCTGCGCCACCTATACCCGCATCCGCGCCGGCATCCACCGCGCGGCCGACATCGCCGCTAATGGAAAGGTCAAGAAATGACTCCACTGAGCAACGCACCGCTGTCGTCGTCGCGCCGCAGCTTCCTGCGCACCGCAAGCATCGGCGGCGCCTTCATGCTCGGCATCTCGGCCGAAGGCGCGCTTGCTGCCGCCGCACGGGCCGGTGCGCCGTCGGCCCCGGAGTTCACGCCGAACGCCTTCATCCGCATCGGCCGCGACGGCCGCGTGACGCTCATCTCCAAGCAGCCCGAGATCGGCCAGGGCATCAAGACCTCGCTGCCGATGGTGATTGCGGAGCAGCTCGAGGTCGCTTGGTCCGACGTGCGCATCGTCCAGGGCGACCTCGACACCGCCCAGTACGGTTCGCAGGGCGCGGGCGGCTCGACCTCGACGCCGACCAACTATGAGAATTTCCACCGGCTGGGCGCCGCCGCCCGCATGATGCTGGTGCAGGCCGCGGCCGACACCTGGGGCGTGCCCGTCGCCGAGTGCGCAGCCGGCTCCGGCGCCGTCGTCCATGGGCCGAGCAAGCGCCGGCTCGGCTACGGCGCCCTGGTGGAGCGCGCCGCCAGGCTGCCGGTGCCTGACGCCAAGGCGGTGGTGCTGAAAGACCCATCCAGCTACAAGCTGCTGGGCAAGCGCATCGGCGGCGTCGACAATGCGGCCATCGTCAGTGGCAAGCCACTGTTCGGCATCGACGTGCGCCTGCCGGGCATGCTGTATGCCGTGTACGCCAAGTGCCCGGTCTTCGGCGGCAAGCCGGTCAAGGCCAACCTGGATGCGATCAAGGCCATGCCGGGCGTGAAGGACGCTTTCATCGTCGAAGGTACGCCCAACCTGAACGGATTGCGCCCGGGCGTGGCGATCGTCGCCACCTCGACCTGGGCAGCGCTGCGCGCGCGCCGGGCACTGGAGGTGGAATGGGACGAAGGCGAAGGCGCGCAGCACAGCTGGGCCGACTTCACGGCCCAGGCCCAGGCCGCGTCGAAGCAGGCAGGGGCCGCCACCGTGCGCAAGGACGGCGACGTCCCGGCCGCGCTCGGCAAGGCCGCGAAAGTGGTGGAAGCCGCCTACAGCTATCCCTTCATCTCGCATGCGAGCATGGAACCGCAGAACTGCACCGCCTGGATCAAGCCGGACGGCGCGCTCGAACTGTGGGCGCCGACCCAGAACCCGGCCGCGGGCCAGAACCTCGTGAATACCGTTTTCGGCATCCCGAAGGAAAAGATCACCCTCCACATCATCCGTAGCGGCGGCGGCTTCGGCCGGCGCCTGAGCTCGGACTTCATCGTCGAAGCGACCGCGATCGCGCAGAAGCTTGCCGCACCGGTCAAGCTGACCTGGACCCGCGAGGACGACCTGCAGCACGACCATTTCCGCCCGGGAGGCTTCCACTTCCTGCGCGGCGGCGTCGATACGAACGGCAAGGTCCTCGCCTGGCACAACCATTTCGTGACCTTCACCAACCGCGTCGAACGCGAAGGCAAGAGCGTGCTGCAGCCGGGCAGCGGCGGCATCCTGCCTGCCGACGAGTTCCCGGGCCGGTGGATCGAGAATTGCCTGTTCGAGCAGACCGGGCTCGAATGCCGCATCCCGATGGGCCCGTGGCGCGCCCCGGGCAGCTGCGTCGTCTCCTGGGTCGTACACAGCTTCATCGACGAGCTGGCCCACGCAGGCGGGCGCGATCCGCTGGAATTCCGCCTGGAGCTGCTGGGGAGCAAGGACATCATGCCGGCCAGCAGCGAGCGCGGCCAGCCCTACGACGTCAAGCGCATGCGCAACGTACTGGTCGAAGTGGCCCAGCGCGCCGGCTGGGGCAAGAAGCGCTTCCCGCGCGGCCAGGGCCAGGGCATCGCCTTCCACTTCAGCCACCGCGGCTACGTGGCGCAAGTGGCCGAGGTGACGGTGTCGCGCGATGGCAAGCTGAAGGTGGACCGGGTGGTGGTGGCGGCGGATGTCGGTTCCCAGATCGTCAACCTGTCCGGCGCCGAGAACCAGGTCGAAGGCTCGGTGATCGACGGCCTGTCGACCCTGATGTTCCCGGAGCTGAACATCGAGAAAGGCCGCATCGTGCAGAGCAACTTCCACGATTACCAGCTGCTGCGCATGCCGGACGCACCTGCCAGGATCGAGACGCACTTCATCAAGACCGACAATCCGGTCACCGGCCTGGGCGAACCCGCCCTGCCCCCGCTGGCGCCGGCCGTGTGCAATGCGATCTTCGCCGCCACCGGCAAGCGGGTGCGCCAGCTCCCGCTGAGCAAGACCGACCTGAGCTGGAGCTGATGGCGGGGCGCGCCGCCGGCCGGGCGGCGCGGCGCCGTCTTCAGTGGCGGTGCGCGGGATCGTTGTCCCTGGCGCCGTGGTATTCCAGGATCGAGGCGGCCTTCTCGATGCGCGATTCATCGGCGCTGACGGTAACGACGCACTTGCCGATCTCCAGGCCCGGCGTGTAGACGTCCTTGTAGTCGGTGCCGCCCTTCACCGCGGGCGAATCGCCCACCGTGAAATTGGCCTCCGACGGGCCGGCTTCGTCGCCGGTATGGCTGATCTCGATCCCGTCCCGGTCGAATCCGGCGTCCAGCAGCGCCTGGCGCGCGCGCTCCGCGTCCTGGACATTTTCGATCACACGTACGATCTGCTTGTTCATGGTGCCTCCGTCGATTCCTGTTGAAGGCACCGTACCAGAAATGCGCCGGGGCCGGCGCTCGCACCGGACAGGGACGCCGGCCTAGCGCTGCTTGTTGATTTCCTGCAGCACCTTGAAGGCTTCACGCTCGAGCACGGGTTCCGCATCCGCCAGCTCCTTGCTGGCCTTGACATAGGCGGCGCGCTTGCGCTCCTTCTTTTCTTCCGGCGGCACGACCGGCTTCATGCCCGGGAAGATGATCTGCGAGCCGCTGTTGTAGCGCTTGTGGATGACCTGCTTGCCATAGGGCGTGCTGTAGAAGCGTGTCATTTCGGTCGCGGTGTCGGCGGAAATCACCTGCGTCATCGGCACAGCCAGGCGCCGATAGACCTCGGCAGGCGGGAATTTGTCGAGCTTGGCGAACACGGCCTTGCGCTGTGCTTCGCTCTGGTAGCGGCTGCGGGCGGCGACACCCCGCAAGACCTTTTCGACCTGCATTGCCGCCAGCAGGTCCTGTACTGCCTGGACGTGCGTGACACCCTTGGCGGCAAGGGGCGCCTGGGCCGGGGCGGCCGCAAACGCAGGGATGACCGAGAACAGCGACAGGCCGAGTACGGCGTGGGCTACAAACTTCATGCTTTTCCTTTCGGATGAGATGTCATCGCCGAATCCGCCTTTGTCCTCGTGTCGGCGGCGACATGCGGCGGCTCGGGGCTCGAATCGCCGAGCCCGAGCATCATGCCATGTCCACGTGGGAAAATATGCGTGCAAACTCACTTAAGCGGGTAATTCCGCCGAGCCTGCTGATTCTGCAGGGATGGTGCTAGCGCCCTATACCAATGCCGATGCCCAGCCCGCTTCCTCTGCCGCCGAAGCCGCCGAATACCGAGGTCGATACGCCGCCGCGGCGGACGCCTTCCCGTTCAGCCAACTGGACCACACAATTTCGCCATGGATCAGTATTTGCCGCAAAGCCCAGCTGGGTGCAGGCGGGGCCGAATTCGACCATCATGCGCTCCATGTCGGCTTGTTCCTTCTGTGCCCGTTCCTGGGGCGTTGCACAGCCGAGCAAGCACAGGGCACTCGCTGCCGTCACGATAAAAGCGCGCATAACGTTTCTCCTTAAGCAATGGATCGGGTCCTGCTCAGCCTGTCAGGCCGGGAAACGATCATGGACTCGGTCGATAACGCTAACTTACTCCCCTGCGCGGCCCCGAACAAGCTGTCCAGTACCTGCGATGGCGTAGGAGCAGTCCTGCTGCGCTTGCGGTGAAATAGGGCGGAGCCGCGCGCTAATACAGCGTGTCGCGTTGCCGCTGCGGCAAGGCGCTGTCGTAGCCGGGCCCGTCGATCGCGCCCTGCGTCAGGGCGGCCAGCATCGCTCCCGGAGACGGCACGGCCGAGGCATCGTGTTCCTGCGGATGCCACAAGCGCGATCGCAGGATCGAACGGGCGCACTGGAAGAAGACCTTGTCGACCGCAATGCGCAGCACGCACAGCGGCCGCTTGCCTTCGACCTCGAACGAGGCGAGCAGGGCCGGGTCGACACAGATCTGGCCACGGCCACGCACCCGCAGCGTTTCGCCCACGCCGGGGATCATGAACAGCAGGCCGAGGCGCGGATCGGCGACCAGGTTGCGCAGGCTGTCGATACGGTTGTTCCCGCGCCGCTCCGGCAGCAGCAGGGTGTGCCCGTCCACGATCCGCACCAGGGGGCCCGCATCTCCGCGCGGCGAGATGTCCAGTCCCCCCGGTCCTTGGGTAGCCAGCAGGGCGAAGCGCGCCTGCGCGATCCAGCGCGCGTAGACCGGCTGCAGGCTGTCCGCCTCCTTGGCGATCGAGGCCGGCGCGACCTGGCCGAACAGGGCCTCCAGTGCGGCCAGGTCGGTGACGAGATGCCCGCTCATGGCTGCGGCCGCTCGCTCTGTTGCCCGTCCCGATCCGGAATCACGGCGGTGACTTCGATCTCGACCCGGGCCCGCTCTTCCATCAGGGCCGCCACCTGCACGGCGCTCATGGCCGGGTAGTGGCGCCCGATCACGTCGCGGTAGGCGGCCCCGAGCGCGGCGCCGGCTTCCAGGTATTCGCGCCGGTCGAGCACGTACCAGGTCATGCGCACGATGTGCTCCGGACCGCCTCCGGCTTCGCGCAGCACGGCGACGGCGTTGTCCAGCGCCTGGCGCGCCTGGCCCACGAAGTCGTCGGTCTGGAAGCGCCCGTGCGCGTCCCAGCCGATCATGCCGCTCACATAGACCTGGCGGCCGCGGGCGGCGACGCCGTTCGAATAGCCCTTCGGGCGAACCCAGCCGGGCGGTTGCAGGATGTCCATCAGCGTGCCTCCCGGGCCAGCAGTTCGCGCGCGATGATGAGCAGCTGGACTTCGCTCGCGCCTTCGTAGATGCGCAGCGCGCGGATTTCACGGTACAGGGTCTCGACGGTCTCGCCGCTGACTACACCCTGTCCGCCGAACATCTGGACGGCCGCATCGATCACCTGCTGGGCCGTTTCGGTCGCCGTCAGCTTGGCCATGGCCGCCTCCTTCGTCACGCGCTTGCCGCCGTCGCGCATCCAGGCCGCGCGGTAGGTCAGCAGCGCGGCGGCGTCGATGCCGGTGGCCATCTGGGCCAGCTTGCCCTGGGTAAGCTGGAAGTCGGCCAGGGTCTTGCCGAACATCGCCCGTTCGCGGGCGCGGCGCAAGGCTTCCTCCAGTGCCCGCCGGGCGAAACCGAGGCCGGCCGCGGCCACCGAAGTGCGGAACACGTCGAGCGTGGCCATCGCCACCTTGAAGCCCTGCCCTTCCTCGCCGATGCGGTTTTCCAGCGGCACCCGGCAGCCCGTGAAGCGCAGGCGCGCCAGCGGATGCGGGGCGATCACCTCGATGCGCTCGGCGATCTCGAAGCCGGGGGCGCCGGCTTCGACGATGAAGGCCGAGATGCCGCGCGAGCCCCTTCCGCCCTCGCTGCCGCCGTCGCCGGTGCGGGCGAACACGACGTAGAAGTCGGCGATGCCGCCGTTCGAGATCCAGGTCTTTTCGCCGTCGAGCACGTAGCTGTCGCCCTCGCGCCGCGCCGCGCACGCCATCGCGGCGACGTCGGAGCCGGCCTGCGGTTCGGACAGCGCGAAGGCGGCGATCGCGCTGCCGTCGGCCACCCGCGGCAGCCATGCCGCCTGCTGCGCGGCGCTGCCGAACAGCGAGATCGCGCCGCTGCCCAGGCCCTGCATGGCGAAGGCGAAATCGGCCAGCCCGGCGTGGCGCGCCAGGGTCTCGCGGATCAGGCAGATGGCGCGCGTGTCGATCGCCTGCCCGGCGCCGCCGACGGCGTGGCGCAGCCAGCCGGCGCTGCCGAGTTGCCGCACCAGCGCGCGGCAGGCGCTATCGACGTCCCTTCCGTGGGCGTGCTCCAGGTGCGCGGCCGCCCAGGCATCGAGTTCCAGCGCCAGCGCGCGGTGGCGCGGCTCGAAGAAAGGCCAGTCGAGGTAGTCGCAGTCAAGCATGTCAGTCTCCCTCGAAGCGCGGCGCATCCTTGGCCACGAAGGCGTGGTAGGCACGGTGGAAGTCATTGGTGGCCATGCAGATCGCCTGCGCCTGCGCTTCGGCCTCGATGGCCTCGTCCACGCCCATGTTCCATTCCTGCTGCAGCATCTTCTTGGTCATGCCGTGGGCGAAGGTCGGGCCGCCGGCAAGCTGCGCGGCGAACGCCTGCGCCTCGGCCAGCAAGGCCTGCGGTTCGCACAGGCGGTTGAAGAAGCCCCAGCGCTCGGCCTCGTCGCCTTTCAACGCACGGCCGGTGTAGAGCAGCTCGGCCGCCCTGCCCTGGCCGATCACGCGCGGCAGCAGCGCGCAGGCGCCCATGTCGCAGCCGGCCAGGCCAACGCGGGTGAACAGGAAGGCGGTCTTGCTGCGCGCGGTACCGTAGCGGATGTCGGCGGACAGCGCCAGGATGGCGCCGGCGCCGGCGCACACGCCGTCCACGCTCGCGACGATCGGTTGCGGGCAGGCGCGCATGGCCTTCACCAGGTCGCCGGTCATGCGGGTGAAGGCCAGCAGGCCGGGCATGTCGAGCCTGGTGAGCGGCCCGATGATCTCGTGCACGTCGCCGCCCGAGCAGAAGTTCTCGCCGGCGCCGGTGATGACCACCGCCTTGACGTCGTCCGCATAGGCGAGCCCGCGGAACAGGTCGCGCAGCTCGGCGTAGGAATCGAAGGTGAGCGGATTCTTGCGCTCGGGCCGGTTCAGGGTGATCGTCGCGACGCGCTCGTGCACGGCGTAGGCGAAATGGGTGGCCTGGTAGGCGGCGAGCTCGGTGCGGCTGCCCGGCAGCCGGTGCGCTTCGCCCGGTAGATAATGCATGCGGTGGCTCCTGTTGATGGTGGGTTCAGCCTTCGAGCAGGCGCGCGGCCAGCTGCTGGGGCGTGAGGCCGGCGTTCGCGGCCTGCATCTGGCGTTCGCGCTCGAGGTTGCGCTCCAGCTGCAGCTTGCCCGGGCGGTACTGGCGCGGCCAGGCGGCGCCCGTATAGCCGATTCGGGCGGCCTCGTTCAGGGTCCAGGCCGGGTTGGCCAGGTGCGGCCGCGCCACCGCGCACAGGTCGGCGCGCCCGGCGGAAACGATGCCGTTGACGTGGTCGGCCTCGTAGATGGAACCGACCGCGATGGTCGGGATGCCGGCCTCGTTGCGGATGCGGTCCGCGAACGGGGTCTGGAACATGCGCCCGTACACCGGCTTTTCGTCCTTGCTGACCTGCCCCGACGAGCAGTCGATCATGTCGGCCCCGAGCGCCTTGAACAGGCGCGCGATCTGCACCGCGTCGTCCGGGGTGACGCCGCCCTCGACCCAGTCGTGCGCGGACAGGCGCACACTGACCGGTTTTTCGGCAGGCCAGGCCGCCCGGATCGCCGCGAACACCTCGAGCGGGTAGCGGCAGCGGTTTTCCAGGCTGCCGCCGTAGGCGTCCCGGCGGCGGTTGGTGAGCGGCGAGATGAAACTCGACAGCAGGTAGCCGTGCGCGCAATGCAGCTCCAGCCAGTCGAAGCCTGCATCGTTCGCCGCCCGCGTGGCCCGGACGAAATCCTGCTTGATACGCTCCAGGTCGTCGAGCGTGGCTTCGCGCGCCACCTGCGACACCCCGTCCAGGTACTGCTGGGGCGAACTCGCGACCAGCGGCCAGTTGCCCTCCGCGAGCGGCTGGTCGATCCCGTCCCACATCGGCCGGGTCGAGCCTTTGGCGCCGGCATGGCCCAGCTGCACGCCGATCTTCGCATCGCTGCTGGCGTGGACGAACTCGACGATGCGCCGCCATGCCACCGTGTGCTCCGGCGCGTACAGGCCCGGACAGCCCGGCGTGATGCGGGCGTCCGCCGACACGCAGGTCATCTCGGCCATGACCAGGGCCGCGCCGCCAAGGGCGCGCGCGCCCAGGTGGGCCAGGTGGAAGTCGCCCACCCCCCCATCCACCGCCGAGTACTGGGCCATCGGCGAGACGATGATGCGGTTCTTCAGCAGGACGCCACGGACCTTGTAGGGGGTGAACATCGGCGGGGTAAAGCCTTCGGGCGCCGCCACGCCGGCCTGCGCCGCGGCGCGGGCCGCGAACCAGCGCTCGAACCCGGCGACGTAGTCCGGGTCGCGCAGGCGCAGGTTCTCGTGCGACAGGCGCTGGCTGCGCGTCAGCAGCGAGTAGGCGAACTGCTCGGCCTCCATCGCCGTGTAGCGCTTCACGTTCTCGAACCATTCCATCGAATTGCGCGCGGCGCTCTGCAGCTTGAGCACCTCGACCCGGCGCGCCGCCTCGTAGGCCGCCAGGGCCTCGGCCAGCGGCGCCAGGGGGTTGTCCAGGCAGCGCGCCAGCTCGATCGCGTCTTCGAGCGCCAGCTTGGTGCCCGAGCCGATCGAGAAGTGCGCCGTATGCGCCGCGTCCCCCATCAGCACGAGCGGCACGCGCCGGCCATCGATCTCCTGCACGTGCACCCACTGGCGGCAGGCGATCCGCGGGAAGCGGATCCACATCCCTGAGCCGCGCAGGTGGGCGGCATTGGCCATCAGGGGCTGGCCGTCGAGGTAGCGCGCGAACAGGCGTTCGCAGTAGGCCAGCGCTTCCCCCTGGTCCATCGCTTCCAGCCCGGCGGCCTGCCAGGTTTGCTCCGGGGTTTCTATGATGAAGGTCGCGGTGTCGCCGTCATACTGGTAGGCGTGGGCCTGGAACCAGCCGTGCTCGGTCTCCTCGAAGGCGAAGGTGAAGGCGTCGAAGCGCTTGCGGGTGCCGAGCCAGACGAAGCGGCAATGGCGCTGCTCGAGCTCCGGCTGGAACACATGGGCGTAGCGCTTGCGCACGGCGCTGTTCACGCCGTCGCAGGCGACCACCAGGTCGGCGCCGTAGGCGCGCGCCAGTTCGGCGTCGTCGCGCACCTCGTGTTCGAACACCAGCTGCACGCCCAGCGCGGCGGCGCGCGCCTGGAGGATGTTCAGCAGGCGCTTGCGCCCGATGCCGCAGAAGCCGTGGCCGCCGGAACGGAGCGTGCGCCCCTTGAAGTGGACGTCGATCGCATCCCAGTGGTTGAAGGACTGCAGGATGGCGCGCGCGCTCTCTTCGTCCGCGCCGGCCAGGTGGCCGAGGGTCTGGTCGGAAAACACCACGCCCCAGCCGAAGGTGTCGCTGGCCCGGTTGCGCTCGACGACGGTGACGGCGTAGTCCGGGTGGCGCTTCTTCATCAACAGTCCGAAGTATAGGCCGGCCGGGCCGCCGCCCACGCACACGATGTTCATTCCTGCTCCCAGTCTGGTGTTGCCGCTATGGTGTTGCCGCTATGGTGCTGCCGCTATGGTGCTGTCGATATCTTACATGGGCAGATGCTTTAAGTGTCAAGTAATCGTCGACGGTTTCCGTACCCGCGCTTGGCCGGACTGTTTAGTACAATAAGGAAATGTATGCACTAGACGGTGCATGGTCAACTGCATGTCACCGAGATGTCGATGAACCCTTTGCTCCAGCGTCTCCGTTTGAACAGCCTGCGCAGCCGCCTGATGCTGCTGGTCGCACTGGCGATCACGCCGATCGCCGTCATGACGGTGCTGAGCGGGATCCGCGAGCGCGAGGCCGCCATACGCGCGTCCGAAGAGAACCTGCAGCGCCTGACCGGCCTGGCCGCCGCCAACGAAGCGCAGTCGCTCGAGCGTGCGCGCCAGATCCTGGTCGACCTGGTCAGCGTGCCGGACCTGATGGGCCCGGCCGACCGCTGCAACGCCCTGCTGGCCGACGTACTGGACCGTAACGAAGGCTATGTCAACTTCGGCCTGATCCGCCTCGACGGCGAAGTGATCTGCAGCGCCGTGCCGATGCTGCACCCGGTGAACCTGGGCGACCGCCGCCACTTCCGGCGCGCCATCGCCGAGCGCCGCTTCATCGCCGGCGACTACGTGTTCGGACGCGTCATCCGCAGGCATACCATCAACCTCACCTATCCCGTGACCGACCGCAGCGGGAAGGTCGTGGCCGTGGTGTTCTCGGCGATGGACCTGGCCGGGCTCGACACCTTCGTGAACGACATCAACCTGCCGCTCGGCTCGATCCTGGAAACGGCCGATGCGAACGGACTCCTGATCTCGCGCCGGCCGGATCCCGAACGCTGGTTCGGCAAGAAGATCAGTCCGAGCCTGCTCAAGGCCATGCGCGACCCGGCGCTGCGCCCGGTGCTGCTGCGCGGCGAGGACGGCATCGAGCGCCTGCACGCCTTCGCACGCGTGGGCGGACCCTCCCTGTCGGAATACACGGTGACGATCGGCGTGCCGCTCGAGACCATCACGGCCGCCGCGCGCGAGGCCCAGTTGACATCGCTGCTGGGCCTGGGCGCGACGACCCTGCTGGCCTTGCTGGCGGCCTGGCTGGCCGGCGACATCCTGATCGTGCAGCGGGTGCGCAAACTGATGGAGACCGCGCGCCGCATCGCGGCCGGCCAGCTGGACGCGCGTTCGGGCATCGGCCGCGGCAACGAGGAAATCGGCCGCCTGGCCGCGGCGCTGGACGACATGGCGGCCGCGCTGCAGGCCAAGGAAGCGGCGCGCAGCCAGGCCGAACGCGAGCTGCGCGCGGCCGACCAGCGCAAGGACGAGTTCCTGGCGATGCTGGCCCACGAGCTGCGCAATCCGCTGGCGCCGATCAGTACCGGGGCCCACCTGCTCAAGCTGCTGCATTCGGACAATGCCCAGATCACCCAGACCTGCGCCATCATCGCGCGCCAGGTCGAACACATGACCAGCCTGGTGGACGACCTGCTGGACGTCTCGCGCGTGACGCGCGGGCTGGTGTCGATCTCGACCCAGGTGCTGGACCTGCGCAAGGTGGTGGACGATGCGGCCGAACAGATCCGCCCCCTGATCAACGCGCGCCGCCACAAGGTGGTGCTCGAGCTGCCGGCCGATTCGGCGCGGGTCAAGGGCGACCACAAGCGCCTGGTGCAGGTCGTGGCCAACCTGCTTGGCAATGCCACCAAGTACACGCCGGAGGGCGGGCATATCCAGCTGCGCCTGGCCGAAGACGGCGAGCAGTACGTCCTGAGCGTGGCAGACGACGGCATCGGCATGGAAGCCGCGCTGGTCGAGCGCGTGTTCGACCTGTTCACCCAGGCCGAGCGCACCCCTGACCGTTCGCAGGGTGGACTGGGCCTGGGCCTGGCGCTGGCGCGCAGCCTGGTCGAGCTGCACGGGGGCAGCGTCAGCGCCGCCAGCCCGGGGCTGGGCCGGGGCAGCACCTTTACCGTGCGCCTGCCGCGCTACACGCAGGAAGCCGAGTCGCCCGTCGCGGAAGCGGTGCGCCATGCTGCCTCCGCCCAGACGCCGCTGCGCGTGCTGGTGGTGGACGACAACCTCGACGCGGCCCATACCCTGAACCTGTTCCTCGCCGCCGGCGGACACCGGGTCGAGATCGCCTACAATGCCCTGGACGCCATCGAGATGGCCAAGGTGTTCTCGCCCCAGGTATGCCTGCTCGACATCGGCCTGCCTGACATGGACGGGAACGAGCTGGCGCGCCGCCTGCGCCGGCTGCCGCAGACGCGCGGCGCGACCCTGATCGCGGCCACCGGCTACGGCCGCCAGCAGGACCGCGAGGCCGCGCGCGAGGCCGGCTTCGACCATTACCTGGTCAAGCCGGTCGATACGGTCCGGTTGAGCGAACTGCTGGCGCAGGCTGCGCCGGCGTCGCGTCCCGCCTGACCGGCGGGCGAGCCTCCCCAACCCAAGCCCCCCGCGCTACGTTAGCTTCCGAACGGCGCCCGCGCCCGGTTCGGCGTAGGATCGGGCGACCGAGACTGGAGGGGAGCCCCCATGCACAGCGAAGCATCCGGCAGCGCCGACAACCCGCTCAGCGCCCCGCCCGCCGCCGCCAGGGCCGCGGGCCTGCGTCATGTCCACGACGACCGTCCCGGTATCCGGCGCGAAAGACAGGGGGACGGCTTTCGCTATCTCGGCGTCGGCGGCGACCCGGTCACGGACGAAGCCACGCTGGCGCGCATCAAGTCGCTGGTGATCCCGCCGGCCTGGACGGAGGTCTGGATCTGCCCCCAGGCCAACGGGCACCTGCAGGCTACCGGGCGCGATGCCAGGGGCCGCAAGCAATACCGCTACCACCCGAAGTGGCGCGCGGTACGCGACGAGGTGAAGTACGAACGCATGCTGAACTTCGGCCAGGCGCTCCCTGCCATCCGCAAGGAGGTCGACCGCGCCCTGTCCCTGCCCGGCCTGCCGCGCGAAAAGGTACTGGCCACGATCGTCTACCTGCTGGAAGCGACCATGATGCGGGTCGGCAATGAAGAGTACGCCCGCACCAACAAATCCTACGGCCTGACCACGCTGCGCGATCGCCACGTGAAGGTGGACGGCAGCCATGTCGAATTCCGCTTCCGGGGCAAGAGCGGCGTGTACCACAAGGTGCACGTGCACGACCGCCGGCTGGCGCGCATCATCGCGCGCTCGCGCGACCTGCCCGGCCAGGAACTGTTCCAGTACGTGGACGAGGCCGGCGAGACCCACAGCATCGACTCGAGCGAGGTCAACGACTACCTGCGCACGATCACCGGCGAGGACTATACCGCCAAGGATTTCCGCACCTGGTCGGGCACCGTGCTGGCCGCGCTGGCCTTGCAGGAATTCGAGAAGTTCGATTCCGAGGCCCAGGCCAAGAAGAACATCGTGCGCGCCATCGAGTCGGTCGCCGAAAAGCTCGGCAACACGCCCTCGGTCTGCCGCAAGTGCTACGTTCACCCGGTGGTGCTCGACGCCTATCTCGACGGCGCAGTGCTGGAAACCCTGCGCGAGCGCACCGAACAGGAACTCACGGACGACCTGCACGCGCTGCAGCCGGAAGAAGCGGCGGTGCTGGCGCTGCTGCAGCAGCGCCTGCGCCGCGAACAGGAAGCCGGCGAGAAGCGCAAACGGGAAGCGAAACCCGCGCGCGCCGCAACATCGAACAAGGGCGCGAACAAGGCTGCGCGCACACCGCGCCAGCGCGCCGCACCAGGGATGCGAGGAGCAGCATGAACAAGGACAAGCAAGCGAACGCGACGGAGTGGACCATCGAGCAGGTGGCCGCCTTCGGGCACCAGGTCACCGGCGTCTCGGTTTCCGAAACCGGCCGGATCTTCGTGAACTTCCCGCGCTGGACCGAAGACACTGCGGTGTCGGTGGCCGAGCTGGGCGCGGATGGCAGCCTGCGCCCCTACCCCGACGCGGCCTGGAACGCCTGGCGCAACGCCAGGAAGGATGAACTGCCGCCCGGACAGCACTGGGTCTGCGTACAGAGCATCGTCGCGGACGGTCGCGGCAGCCTGTGGGTGCTCGATCCGGCCGCGCCGGCCCAGGCGCACCTGGTGTCGGGCGGCGCCAAGCTGGTGCAGATCGGGCTGGCCGGCGACCGGGTATTGCGCAGCATCGCCTTCGGCGAGGACGTCGCGCCCCAGGGCTCCTACCTGAACGACGTGCGCCTGTCGAAGGATGGAAAATACGCCTTCATCACCGATTCCGGCGTGGTCGGCGCGATCCTGGTGGTGGACATCGAGGCCGGCAAGTCCGCGCGCCTGCTCGACGGACACCCGTCCACCCAGATGAAGAAGGGCCTGAACGTCAAGGCCGACGGGCGAGAACTGCGCCGGCCGGACGGCCGCGGCGTGGAATTCTCGGCCGACGGCATCGCGCTGTCCGACGACGGCAAGTGGCTGTACTGGCAGGCGATCAAGGGCGACACCCTGTACCGCATCGATACCGCCGTCCTGGCCGGCAAGGGGATGCAGGGCGAGGATGTCGGCGCCGAGGTCGAGGAATACGGCATCAATGGCGTGTCGGACGGCCTCCTGATCCCGCGCGGCACCAACAAGATGCTGCTGAGCGCAGTCGAGGACGATGCGGTAAAACTGCGCGACCTCGACGCCGGGCCCGGCGGCCAGCCGCAGGTGCTGGTCCGGGACGCGCGCCTGCGCTGGCCCGATACCTTCGCCCAGGGGCCGGACGGCGCCATCTACGTGACCACCTCGCACATCCAGGATTCGGCCTTCTTCAAGCCGGATGCGCCGGCTGCCCTGCCGACCGAGCTATGGAAGCTGTCCGGCCGGCTCACCTGATGGCGTAGCCCGACACCTTCCAGCTGCCGTCGGCGTCGCGCATCGGGACCACGGTCTCGATGCCGGACTTCGCGGCGAATTCGCTCTGGTACTGGATCACGACATATTCGCCGTCCGGCGCGCCAGGAAGCTTGCGGGTGTAGTGCGTGCGCGCGACCGTGCGCGACTTGAGCGCGCCGAACGGCGCGCGTGCCTCACGCAACAGCGTTTCCCACTGCGCCTGCGTCACCGTCGCCCGGATCGCGGGCGCGCCCCGGGTCCAGCTCTCGGCATACTTGCCCCCGTCGGCCAGGGCCAGCCATGTGGCGGCGGCTTCGGTGGCGGCCTGTGTGGCCGCAGCGCTCTCCTGCGTGGTTTGGGGGGCCGGCGCGCCCTGGCTATCCTGCGCGGCGGCAGGATGGACGACGACGGTGGCGCATAGCAAGGCGGCAATGGCGGATTTCACGAACGCTCCCGGTAATGAATGGACAATCCTGTCCAGCATAGCGGAACGCGCGCACGGCTTTGTCGCGCATTGTTGCAGCAGATCAGCTGGTCTTCGCCTGGAGCTCGGAAGATGCGATATCGGCCAGGTCGCACAGCGCCTGCAGTTCGGCCGTGCGCAGCCTGCGCGGCTCGCGGTCGATCACGCATAGCGTCCCCATCGGCAGGCCGCCGCGGTCGCGCAGCGGCACCCCGGCATAGAAGCGGATATGGGGTTCGGCCAGCACCAGCGGGTTGTCGCGGAAGCGCTCGTCGGTGGCCGCGTCCTCGACCATGAAAGGCGCATCCTGCAGGATGGCATGCGAACAGAAAGCCCATTCCCGCGGGGTCTCCTGCGGACCGAGGCCGACCCGCGCCTTGAACCACTGGCGGCGCGCGGTAAGCAGGGACACCAGCGCGATCGGCGAAGCAGTGACGGTTGCCGCCAGCCGCACGATGCGGTTGAAACGTTCTTCCTGCGGGCTGTCGACCAGGCGCGATGCCGCCAGCGCGGCCAGCCGGCGCGGTTCGTCCGGAATGGTCGGGAAGCTTTCGTCACCTTGCAGGATGAATTCCGGATCGGTCGGGGCCTGCACCAGCGTTTCTCCGGACAGTGCGCCCGACAGGGGGCCGGCGCGCTCCAGCATGGCCTGGATCGTACTCTGGCGGGTGCGCCGGTGGCCGCCCGGCGTCTTCCACGAAGGAATGGCGCCGCTCTCCATCCATAGCTGCACGGTACTGGTCGCCACACCGAGCATGCGTGCGGCGGCGCTGGTGGTGAGAATCGGATCGTCTTCGGTGAACTTGCTTTGCATTAGCGGTCCTGGTTGATACCGCGAGTATAGCCGATCTGACGAAATCCCTCATTTTTAAAGTATCTTCTGACGCCCCATGGGAAGCAATGCACAAATATCGCAAATTCAAATGCCACACGGCAATTTTGCATGCGGATTTTCGCCGAATTTGCGCTCACTGCATCGAAGCTGGAAGCTTTTTCTCCTACCAGCTGGAAGAAGCAGCGGCGCCGCACGGGCGCCGCCTGGCCCTCGCGTAGGCGCTCTCAGCCTTCGCCGGGGTGGTCGAAGACCTGGCGCAGATAGGCCAGGAAGGTCTCGTCGGTACACATCGACTTGCCCGGCGAGTCGGACAGCTTGGCCACCGGCTGCCCGTTGCAGCGGGTCAGCTTCATCACGATGTTCAGGGCCGGGTACGGGGTGTCGTTGGTCAGCTTGGTGCCGATGCCGAAGCCCAGCATGGTGCGGTCGGCGAAGTGCCGGTACAGGCCGAGCGCCTTGGGCACCGTCAGCGCGTCCGAGAACACCAGGCGCTTGGTGCGGGCGTCGATGCGCAGCCGCGCATAGTGGGCCAGCGCCTTCTCGCCCCACTCCACCGGGTCGCCGGAGTCGTGCCGCAAGCCGTCGAACAGCTTGGCGAAATACAGGTCGAAGTCGCGCAGGAAGGCCCGCATGCCGACCACGTCGGTGAGCGCGGTGCCGAGGTCGCCCCGGTACTCCTGCACCCAGTCTTCCAGGGCCGCCTTCTGGAAATCGCGCAGGCGCACGCCGAAGGCCTGGTAGGCCTGCAGGTACTCGTGGGCCATGGTCCCGATCGGCACCAGGCCGTACTTGTGCGCCAGGTAGACGTTCGAGGTGCCCTTGAAGAACCGCGGCAGCTCGCGCGCCAGCGTGGCCACCACTTCGTCGTGCCAGTCGCCGGAAAAGCGCCGGCGCACGCCGAAATCGAAGAACTCGAAGGGCGTGGCGCGCTGCGGTTCGCGTTCGAAGGCGCGCAGCTCGTCGATCTTCTGCCGCAGGCGCAGCCGCGCTTCCCGCAGCGCTGCGTCGCGGTCGAAGCGGCGGAAGTACAGCTCGTTGACGATGTAGAGCACGTAGATCTCGAAGCCCATCACGTGCACCAACGGGCCGCAGGCGCGGATGCGCAGTTGCGGGCCGTCGGTCTCGACCCGGATGAACTTGCGCTGGAAGCGGAACAGCGTGAGGAAGTCGGCGAAGTCGCTCCTGATGAAGCGCAGGCCACGCAGGTAGGCTACTTCGGTTTCCGTGAACATCATCGAGCACAGGTGGTCGAGCTCGCGCTCGACTTCTTCCTTCAGCTCGGCAAGCGGATAGGCCGGCTCGTTCCGGCAGCGGAACTCGTACTCGCCGTTCGCGTCCGGGTGGCTGTGCAGGAGCGCCTGCCACATGGTGAACTTGTACAGGTCGGTTTCCAGCAGACTGCGGACGATGGGCTGCATCGTGCTCCTTCAGGCGGTGGCGGAGCTGCGCTTGTCGCGCATGCCGGCGCGGCCCGCGCTGCGCTTCTTCGGCGCCAGCATGGTGCCGGTGCAGCCGGGCGTGCCGCAGCGGCAGGCGAACAGCTTCTTGAGGGCCGGCGTGTGGCGCTCGTCGTAGATCAGCGCATAGTTATAGTTCAGCTCTTCGCCCGCCTCGATGTCGCGCATCGCGTGGATGTAGACCCGCCCCTCGCCCTCGAAGGCTTCGCAGTTGGGCGAGCAGGCATGGTTGATCCAGCGCGCCGCGTTGCCGCGGCTGCCGCCGTCGATCACGCGGCCGTCGGCCAGCGTGAAATAGAAGGTGTGGTTGATCGGACCGTTCGCCTGCGCGGCGCGGCGCGTGGCGTCGTCCCAGCTGATGCGCTCGCCGCGGTATTCGATGATGCGCTCGCCGGCGCCGATCGGCCTCAGCGCGAACACGCCATTGCCGTGGATGGGGGATTTCCTGACTTCGTAGGCAGGGGCGGATGCGGCGGCGCGTGTCGTGGTCATCGATGGCTTGCGAGAAGGTGCGGACCACGCAGCGGCGCGTGGGCTGGTTGTGAAGACGAGCACCATTATGCGGCGGATTGCCGGTAGCGTGCCGCACACTTAGCCTGGACACGGCATGCGTCAGGCGGGGAAGTCTTCTTCCCGGTATTCGGTCCCCTCCCCCGCCTGGCCGTCGCGCGCAGCTTCCTCGCGGCGCAGCTCGACCCGCCGGATCTTGCCCGAGATTGTCTTGGGCAGCTCGCGGAACTCGATGCGCCGGATGCGCTTGTACGGCGCCAGCCGCTCGCGTGCGAAGGCGAACAGCGAGGCCGCCAGCTCGGCGCTCGGGGCCACGCCCTGGCGCAGGGTGACGAAAGCTTTCGGCACCGCCAGGCGCAGCGGATCGGGGCTCGGCACGATGGCCGCCTCCAGCACGGCTTCGTGCTCGATCAGCACGCTCTCGAGCTCGAACGGACTGATGCGGTAGTCCGAGGACTTGAACACGTCGTCGTTGCGGCCGACGTAGAAGTAATAGCCGTCCGCGTCCACCGTGGCGGTGTCGCCCGTGTGGTAGTAGCCGGCGCGCATGACGTGCGCGGTCTTGTCCTCGTCACCCTCGTAGCACATCATCAGGCCGAGCGGCGCCGGGTCGAGCGCGAGCGCGATCTCGCCTTCGCCGGCCGGCTGGTCGTCGATGTCGAGCAGGGCCACCCGGTAGCCCGGCAAGGGCCGGCCCATCGAACCGGGCTTGACCGGCTGGCCCGGCGGGTTCCCGATCTGGCAGGTGCTCTCGGACTGGCCGAAGCCGTCGCGGATGCGGATGCCCCAGGCCTGTTCCACCTGCTCGATCACTTCCGGGTTGAGCGGCTCGCCCGCCCCCACCAGCTCGCGCAGCGGCGGGCGCCAGGCCGCCAGGTCTTCCTTGATCATCATGCGCCACACCGTCGGCGGGGCGCACAGCGACGTTACGCCGCAGCGGACGATGGTGTCGAGGGCCGCCCTGGCGGAAAAGCGTTCGTAGTTGTAGACGAAAATGGTGGCGCCCGCGTTCCACGGTGCGAAGAAGCAGCTCCAGGCATGCTTGGCCCAGCCCGGCGAGGAGATATTCCAGTGCACGTCGCCCTGCTGCAGGCCGATCCAGTACATGGTGGACAGGTGGCCGACCGGATAGCTCTGGTGGCTGTGCAGCACCAGCTTGGGCTTGGCCGTGGTGCCCGAGGTGAAGTAGAGCAGCAGCGGGTCGGTGGCGCGGGTCTCGCCTGCCGGCGCGAATACGGACAGGACCTTGCCGCTGTCGGCATAGTCGTGCCAGCCGTCCGGCCTGGCTCCCGGCCCGGCGCCCACGGCGATGCGGGTGAAGCTGCCCGCCATGCCCTCGAACTTGCCGACCTCGGACGCCTGGGCGATGACGTGCTTCACGCCGCCGCGCTCGAGGCGATCCTGCAGGTCGGCGCCCGAGACCAGCATCGTGGTCGGCACCAGCACCGCGCCGATCTTGATCCCGGCCAGCATGATCTCCCACAGCTCGACCCGGTTCGGCAGCATCAGCAGGACGCGGTCGCCCCGGTCGACGCCGCACAGGCGCAGGTACTCGGCCACCTGGCAGGAACGCGAGGCCATGTCGGCGAACGAGATCTTCTGCTCGGATCCATCCTCTTCGACCACCCACAGCGCGGGCAGTGGATTGTCCTTCGCCATCGGGTCGAAATAGTCCAGCGCCCAGTTGAAGGCGTCGAGCTGGGGCGCGCGGTAGTCGCGGTAGGCGGTGTCGTAGTCGAGGCGATGCTGCTGCAGGAAGTCGCGCGCCTGAAGAAAGCGCTGGGAGGGCGTCATGGTGTCTCCTGGTGGGTCGGGCATGGCTGCTGTGGCCATTTTGCCATGATTGCATGCCTTGGGGTGGGCGGGGGAAAACAGTCCAGTGGACTGTTTTCCCGCCCACGCGGTGGTAGTTTGCAGCAAGATCATCCGGCACGACAGCGGCGCTGCCAACGATCGCCGCGTGGGCGGAATCCGCCCACCCCACGGATCAGCGCCGAGTAAGGGCCGTGATGCGCATCTCGCCCTCCGGCTCCATCATGTCGATCACGCGGCAGTCGCCGCACATGCGCAGCCGGTCCAGGTGGCCGCTGAAGGCCGGGTGCGAAGCCAGCCTGCCGAGCATGTTCTCGACCATCTGCAGGGTGCCGAAGGGCTTGTCGCAGCGGATGCAGTGGAAAGGCTGCGATTCGTTGAGCACGACCGCCTCGTTGCGCGAGGCCTGGAAGGACAGGCGCGGAGCCAGGGTGATGGCGTCTTCCGGGCAGGTGGCAGCGCACAGGCCGCACTGGACGCAGTTCTTCTCGATGAAACGCAGCAGCGGCGCGCCCTGCCCGTCCTGCAGCGCGCCGGCCGGGCAGGCGCCCACGCAGGACATGCACAGGCTGCAGGCCTTGCGGTCGACCTCGATGGCCCCGAAAGGCGCGCCGGGCGGCAGCGCGACCTGTTCCGGCTTGAGCGGCGCGTGACGGTGCAGGTGCTCGAGCGCATAGTCGAGCGTGTTGCGCTTGTCGTTCGCCAGGTGAAACAGGGCCGGCTCCCCTGGCGCCAGTCCGCGCGGCGCGTGGCGCAGCGCCACTGCGAGCTCATCCGGCGCATCGAAGCGCAGCAGCTGGAAATGCGGACCCTCGTAACCCAGGCCCGACAGCACTGCCTGGGCGATCTCCATCTGCCCGTCAAGCGCGGCGATGTATTGCGGGGCTTCACGGCCCGTCATCAGCACCGACACGCCGGCTGCGCCATAGGCCAGCGCGGCGAACCACACGTCGATGCCGGTGGAGGCGGTGTGCTGCAGCGCCAGCGGAATGACCCGGCCCGGCACCGCATCGCCGAGCTGGGCCAGCAGGGCCGCGCCGTGCTCCGGGTCGTGCAGCAGGAACACCGGGTCGGCCCCGCCCGCCTCACGGTAGGAACGCAGGGCCGCCTGCATGCGCTTGCCGGTGAGGGCGGCCGGTGGGAAGGCGTAGCTGATGGCGCCCGTGGGACACACCGTGGAGCAGGCGCCGCAGCCCGCGCACAGGTAGGGATTGACCTTGATTCGGTCGCCATCGTCGGCAATGGCCTGGGCAGAGCAGATTTCGATGCAGGCGCTGCAGCCCTTCTGGCCGTTACGGCCATGGGCGCAGGTACGCTCCTTGTACGAAAAATACTTCGGCTTTTCGAAGTCGCCGACCATCTCGAGCATGGCCCCGGCGGCCGCGGACCGCTCCGCCGCGTCGTAGCCTGGCGCATAGTAGCCGTGCGGGCGCTGGTGGCTCGGAATCAGGCGGGCCGGGGCGAGGTCGAGCACAAGGTCGAAGCGGCCTTGCTGGAGCGCTTGCCCGGGCGCCTGCCAGCGCGCCTCGAAGGACCCCAGCCAGCCGGCCACGGCGACCGTGCGCGCCACGTGTACCGGATAGGGCCGCACCGGCATGCGCTCCTGGCTATCGAGCAGCAGCACGGTGACGGGCAGCGCCGCCGCCAGCCTGTCGGCCCAGGGCAAGGCCTGTTCGGCGGAGCCGACCACCAGGGTGCGGCCGCCCGAGCGGTAGTTGACCGTGATCGCCGGCTCGAAGACGGGAATCGCGTCCGCGGCCAGGATGGCGGCGAGCCTGGCCTGGATGTTGCGGCCTTCCTGGACCGGGTCGAGCGATGGATTGTCGGTAAAACGGATGTTCATGCGTTCCCTTGTGGTGTGGACGGCGGCGCCGGCAAGGGCTCCTGCTCCTGCTCAGGCTGCGCTTGCGGCTCCCCTGCCTGCGCCGCCGCCTCGGCTTCCTGCTGCCGGTCGTCGAGCAGGCGCGCGACCAGGCCCTGCGCATGCTTGAGCGAAGCCAGCATTGCCGGCGTGAGCGGCGCCGCCTTGTTGTAGTCGCTCATGTAGATATCGAGGCCGTCGACCATATTGAAATGCGGATCGGCGAACAGTTTCTTCAGCGCCAGCCGCCGGACCGCGCCGTCGACGTCCCTGGCGACGAAAGCCGAAAAGTCGGCGTCGGGGGTAAGCCGCGCCGCGTCTTCCAGGGTCGGCAAGGGCGCACGCGGCGGCGCCTCGGCTTCCTGCGGGGCGCCGGCCGTGGGCGCGTCCAGCGGCCCGGGCAATGCCGGCGCCTGCGGCGCCTGCGCCGGGGAAGCATCCTCGCCGCTCGACTTCAGGCGCGCCCAGCGCCGGAAAAAACCTTCTTCGGACATCGTCGCCCCGTTCATCCGTGTTCGCGGCCGCGGCGCCCGCGTGGCCTGGGCTGGTAGTGCTCGCGCAGGTAGCCAGCCACCCAGGCATAGATCTCGGCCGGCATGGTGACGCCGTCGGCCTGTTCGCCGGAGTCGAACATGCGGGTGCCCTCGACGTAGCTGACCGAGGCGCGCACGGGGATCGCCTTGCCCTCTTCCATACGCCACAGCACGAAGACCTTCGATTCCGGCGCCATGCAGTTCTCGTAATAGCCCTCGTTCTCGTCGGTGTACAGCTCGAGCTCGAGACCGGAAACGAGGTAGTAGTCGCGCTCCGGGCTGCTGCTGAGCACCTGCAGGCGCGGCAGCTGGCCGCGGTCCGGCACCACGCCGACCGCCTCCCAGGCTTCGTCGGCCCAGCGGTGCTGCACGGCGCGACGCTGCATGATTACCGCGATCGGCATGCTGCCCATCTTCATTGCTTGTTCGCCGTCGTGGGAGTGCCGCGCTTTTCCGTGGCCGGCGCCGCGCCCCTGGCCACGGACCGGGTCGGTTCGCGCTTGACGTCCTCGCTGGGCGCCACGTTACCCAGCTTCTCGCTCTTGATCGGGACATTGGCCGCGTTCAGGGCCTGGCGGCTGAGCGGTGCGGCCCCGGTGGCCGGCGCGGCGGCGGCCGTGCCCGGCGCCGCGTTCGCGGGCGCCGCCGCCGGCATGCCGGCGCTGGGCGGCGTCACCCCGGGCGGCACCACGCCGGCCGAGGCCGCGGCACGGGCGGCGCCCACCGGCGCCGCGCCGGGCGCGACCGGATTGGCGACCTGGCCGGGCGCCATCGTGCCCGGTCCGGCCACGCCCGGGGCCCTCCCGGGCGCCGCTCCCGGGGACGTCGCCTGTCCCGCCACCGCCGGCGCTGCGGCAACCATCACCGGCGGATTGATCTTGTAGCCCTTGGCCTGCGCCTGCGCGCGCCAATGGGCGCTGATCGCGTCCATCGCGGCGGTCAAGGCTTCCTTGTCCTTGGCCGCCTTGGCCTCGGCGGCGGCCTTCTTGGCGGCGGCTTCCTGCTGCTGTGCGGGGGTCAGCACCGGCTTGGGCAAGCCCGCCCACGAGGGTGCGCCGCAGGCCAGCAGGCCGGCAAGCACTGCGGTCAGTTTCAATTGCCTGTTCATTGCTTGGCTCCCAGTGTTCCCGGCGCGGCAGGGCTCTGCGGGGCGATATTGGTGGCGGCCGGCGCTTCTACCGTCCCCGGCGCCGGCGCCGCCGGCCGGCCGTAGTCGCCGGGTGGCTCGCGCGTGCCTTCCTGGGCGCCGGTCGGATTGGTGACGCCCGTGGCCGGCCCCTGCCCGGTTTCGCGCACCGTGCCGGCGGTTTCGGCGCCCGAACTGGTGCCGCCGGCGCCGCCCGCATGGCCCGGCGTGCCGCCGGCATAGGTGGCGTCGACCACGGGCTTGGCCGTGCTGGCGATGATGGCGCCGCTGGTGCGCCCGCCGGCCGAGACCTGGCCCGGGTATCTGGTCTGTTCGATGCCGCCCACGCTCGGGTTGCGGCCGCGGTCGCAGCCGCCGGCCAGCACGGCCAGTAGCGCCAGCGCGCCAGGAATCAGGATGGTGGATGCTTTCATGGTATTCCTCGATGGGCCGCTCAGTGGGCCTCTCAATGGGCAGCCCCCGGGCGCGGGTTCGGCCGCACCGGCTTGCCGTCCGGGTGTGGACGGTGCGCCGGGTCGGTCGCGGTGCCGTTCTTCACCTGCTCCAGCCAGAGCGAATGGTGGGCGGCGGCCCAGTTCTCGTCGACGGTGCCGTCGCGCATGGCCTGGTAGGCGCCCGGCGTGCCCCAGGTGCCGATGTAGATGTGGCCCATGGCGGCGGCGATGTACAGGGCCGATCCGGCGACGTGCAGGGTATTGGCCACCTGCAGCACGTAGCGGGTCTGGCCGAAGGTCACGAAGTCAAGGACCAGGCCGGTGATCGACATGACGATGCCGAGCAGGGTCACGCCCAGCCAGAACCAGGCCTTTTCGCCGGCGTTGAAGAAGCCGGCCGGCGGATGCTTGTGCGAGACCAGCCCGCCGCCCTGCTTCACCCACTGCCAGTCCTGGCGGTTGAAGAAGTTCCGGCGCAGGAAGGTGATGAACATCAGCACCGAGCAGACGATGAACAAGGGCCCGACGAAGTTGTGCAGGTATTTCGAGATGATGGCGACCCAGGAGAACAGGTCGTGCCCCATCCAGGGCAGCATGATCTTCTTGCCGTACATGATGATGATGCCGGTGATCGCCAGCGCGATGAAGCTGTAGGCCGTGGCCCAGTGCACCTTGCGCTCCCACTTGGTGAAGCGCTCGATGCGGCGTCCGGAGCTCGGCTCTTCGCGCGCCCCACCCACGGTCTTGTAGAACACGAAGATCAGGAGGGGCACGGCCAGCAGGATGAAGCCGGCGATGGTGGCGAGCGGGCCGTTGCGCAGGATGCGCCAGGTGTTGCCGCCGCGCTGGACGATGACGTTGGCCTCGGTGGCGCCGTACTGGCCCAGGAAGTGGCGATCCATGTGGACCCGGCCCGAGGCCGCATCGAGCAGACCCGGTTCCTTGACCACCGAGTCGGCTTCGATCTGGAGCATGGTCTGCTCTTCGGCATAGGCCGGCTTGGCGTCCTTGTTGGGCACGCCGGCCCAGGCCGACGGCAGCAGCAGCGCGAACACCAGGCCAAGGATGAGAAAGTGCGTGAGACGGAGCGAGGCGCGCGAAAGTTTGGCGTGCATGGCGGCTCCTCAGGGATTGGCCCGGTTGTATTCGTTCTGCTTCATGGCCCGGTTCTGGATCGCCGCCGACCATGCCAGCCGGTCGTTATGGAAGCGGGTCTGGTAATGCCGGTTGTCTTCCTTGCCGGCGTATTCGCCGCGCAGCCAGCCGGGGAACTGCTCGACTTCGAGGCAGCCGGACAGCAGCAGCGGCAAGGCAAGGATGGCATAGCGCGCACGGTCACGGAGCTTGTTCATTGGACGATCCTCCCCGGATCGTTCTGCACGTCGCCGACCAGCTGGTTCACCCGCGGCAGGTCGCCCTTGGCAGTGATCTCTCCGCCGCGCTTGGGCCGGCCGTAGGCGATCTTCCAGCCCCACAGCTCGGGGCCGTAGCCGCGCGTCTGCACGCGCTGGCGATAGATGTCGGCGATCTGGTCGGCATCGCCGCCCAGCAGGGCCTTGGTGCCGCACTGCTCGGCGCAGGCCGGCAGCTTGCCTTCGGCGATGCGGTTGCGGCCGTACTTCTTGAACTCGGCTTCGGAGGTGTCGGGCTCCGGGCCGCCGGCGCAGAAGGTGCACTTGTCCATCTTGCCGCGGTGGTTGAACATGCCGGTTTCCGGGAACTGCGGCGCCCCGAACGGACAGGCGTAGTAGCAGTAGCCGCAGCCGATGCACTGGTCCTTGCTGTGCAGGACGATGCCATCCTCGGTGTGGTAGATGCAGTTGGTCGGGCACACCGCCAGGCAGGGCGCGTCGGTGCAGTGCATGCACGCGACCGACACCGAGCGCTCGCCCGGGATGCCGTCGTTGATGGTCACGACACGGCGCCGGTTGATGCCCCAGGGGGTCTCGTGTTCGTTCTTGCATGCGGTCACGCAGCCGTTGCAGTCGATGCAGCGCTCTGTGTCGCAGATAAATTTCATTCGTGCGGCCATGCCGTTCTCCTCCGCTCTTCAGTCGATCGCGATCTGCTTCAGGCCTTGACGACCCGGCACAGCGATACCTTGGTTTCCTGCATCATCGTCACGGTGTCGTAGCCGTAGGTCCAGCCCGTGTTGCAGGCCTCGCCGCGCACGGTCGGCGCCCCGCCCTCAGGATAATGGCGCTCGAGGTCCTCGCCCATCCACCAGCCACCGAAGTGGAAGGGCATCCAGACCAGGCCGATCGGCACGCGTTCGGTGACCATGGCCATCATCTTCATGCGCGCCCCGGTCGGGGTCTCGACCCAGACGTAGTCGCCGATGTTGGCCGCCATCTGGGCCGCGTCGCGCGGGTTGATCTCGATGAACATGTTCTGCTGCAGCTCGGCCAGCCAGGGATTCGAACGGGTTTCCTCGCCGCCGCCCTCGTACTCGACCAGGCGGCCGGAGGTCATGATGAGCGGGAAGTCCTTCGAGTAGTCGACGTCCTGCACCGACTTGAACAGGGTCGGCACGCGCCAGAAGTTGGCCTTGTCGTCGTAGGTCGGGTACTTGGCGACCAGGTCGCGCCGCGGCGACGCCAGCGGCTCGCGGTGGGTCGGCACCGGATCTGGAAAGTTCCAGACATTGCAGCGGGCCCGCGCATTGCCGAATGGTGCGCAGCCGTGGGCAATGACGACGCGGATGATGCCGCCCGAATTGTCGGTCTTCCAGTTCTTGCCCTCGGCCATCGCCTGTTCCTGGGGCGTCAGCTCCGCCCACCAGCCGAGCTTCTTCAGGAACACGTGGTCGAACTCGGGATAGCCGACGTCGAGCTGGCTGTCCTTGTTGGTAGAGCCGTCGGCCGCCAGCAGCGACTGCCCGTCGTGCTCGACGCCCCAGTTGGCGCGGAACGGCAGGCCGCCCTCGGCCACCGACTTGCTGGTGTCGTAGAGAATCGGGGTGCCGGGGTGTTTCATTTCGGGCGTGCCCCAGCACGGCCACGGCAGGCCGTAGTAGTCGCCCTTGCAGGGGCCGTCGTCGGCGCGCATGGTGGTCGGATTGAAGGTGTGCTTGTTCTCCATGTGGAGCTTCAGGCGCTCCGGCGAGCAGCCGGTGTAGCCGATGGTCCAGCACGAGCGGTTGATCTCGCGCAGGATATCCTCGATCACCGGCTCGTTGAGCACGACCTTGATGTTCTTGCACAGTTCGTTATGGAAGCCGAACTTCTTGGCGAACAGGTACATGATCTCGTGGTCGGTCTTGCACTCGAACAGGGGCATGATGACGCGCTCGCGCCACTGGATGCTGCGGTTCGAGGCCGTGCACGAGCCCGAGGTCTCGAACTGGGAGGCGGCCGGCAACAGGTAGACGCCGTCGGTGCGGCCGTGCATCGAGGCCGTCATGCTCGGATACGGGTCGATCACGACCAGCATGTCGAGCTTTTGCATGGCCGCCTTCATGTCCGGCAGGCGCACCTGGCTGTTCGGCGCATGCCCCCAGTAGAACACGGCGCGCAGGTTGCTCGGCTGGTCGATGAACTGGTTCTCTTCGTTGACCGCGTCGAACCAGCGCGACACGGTGATGCCGGGCTTCTCCATCAGCTCCTTGGAGCCGAAGCGCGACATGATCCAGTTGTAGTCGACGCCCCAGACCGACGCGAAGTGCTTCCATGCGCCTTCCGCGATGCCGTAGTAGCCGGGCAGCGAGTCGCCGTTGGGGCCGACGTCGGTGGCGCCCTGCACGTTGTCGTGGCCGCGGTAGATGTTGGCGCCGCCGCCGGGCTTGCCGATGTTGCCCAGCGCCAGCTGCAGGATCGACAGCGCGCGCACGTTGGCGGTGCCGACCGTGTGCTGGGTGATGCCCATGCACCAGACCACCGACGAGGGCTTGTTCTTGGCCAGCATCTCGGCCACCATCCTGACCGAGGCTTCCGGCACGCCGGTGATGTCGGATACCTTGTCTGGCGTCCATTTGGCCACTTCCTTGCGCACGTCTTCCATGCCGTAGGTGCGGGCCGCGATGAATTCCTTGTCTTCCCAGCCGTTCTGGAAGATATGCCACAGGATGCCCCACACCAGCGGGATATCGGTGCCCGGACGTACCCGCACGTAGTGGTGGGCGAAGCGCGCGGTGCGGGTGAAGCGCGGATCGATGACGATCATCTTGGCGCCCAGTTCCTTGGCGTGCAGGAAGTGCAGCATCGAGATCGGGTGGGCCTCGGCCGGGTTCGAGCCGATGAACATCACCGCCTTGCTGTGGTGCAAGTCGTTGAAGGAGTTCGTCATGGCCCCGTAGCCGAAGGTCTGGGCCACGCCCGCCACCGTGGTCGAGTGGCAGATGCGGGCCTGGTGGTCGCAGTTGTTCGAACCCCAGAACGACACGAACTTGCGCAGCAGGTAGGCCTGCTCGTTATTGTGCTTGGAGCTGCCGATCACCATCAGGGCGTCGGGACCGGATTTCTGGCGCAGTTCGATCAGCTTGTCGCCGATCTCGTTGATGGCCTGGTCCCAGGAAATGCGCTGGTACTTGCCGCCCACCAGCTTCATCGGGTAGCGCAGGCGGTGCTCGCCGAAGGCGTGCTCGCGCACCGAAGCCCCCTTGGCGCAGTGCGCCCCCATGTTGATGGGCGAATCGAAGGCGGCTTCCTGGCGCACCCAGACGCCGTTGGCCACGACGGCATCCACCGAGCAGCCCACCGAGCAGTGGCTGCAGATGGTGCGCTTGATCTCGGTCGGCACCGGGGCGCCGGGCGCCCCGTCGGCCCTGGCCGGTTCGATCACGTTCAGCGGCAGCTGCCGCGCGAGCGCGCCGGCCCCGGCGGCGACACCTGCGCCGACCAGGAAGCGGCGCCGTTTGAGTCCGCTGTCGCGGACGGACTTCACGAGGGACATGCTGGCTCTCCCATTGTGCTCACCAGTAGGCGGCGGTCTCGTAGTAGCGGCGAATGTGCTCGGTTTCGTGGTAGCCGCGCTTGACCTGCGGCGCGGCCGGCGCCGGGGCCGGGGCGTCGGCGGCGCCGGCACTGCCGGCCACCACGGCCAGCGCGCCGAGCGGCGCGGCTTTCAGGAAGCTGCGGCGCGCCGGGTCGGGCCGGCCGGCTCCGGCGTCCTGTGCCCCATCCTGCGCCTGATCCCGTGCCTGGTCCTGTGCGTGCGGATGCTGTTCCATGTCCCTGCCTCTCGTTCCGTCAAACCGTTGATTCGTCGAGCGCTTCCCCGACCTCGAAGGCTTCCGCTTCGATGGCGAGGAAGGCGCCGGCCAGCCGTGCGACCAGCCGGTAGTAATTGGCGCCATCGGCGCCCGAGATATCGGCCAGGCAGCGCGCGTGCCAGGAGCCGATGTGGGCGTCGAAGAAGGCGCGCTGCTGCGCGAGCGGCTGGCGGGGAATGCCGGGGGCGCCCGCGACCAGCACGCGCATCGTTTCGCACACGGCGCCCAGGTGGTCCTCGAATTCGCCGGCGCCGCGCATCCGCCCGATGCCCAGGCGGGCCAGGTCGGCGCGCAGTTCGGCCAGCGGCGTGTCGTTCAGGAAGCCTGCCAGGTAGCGCGAGCCGTAGGGGTTGACCGGCGGCGTGCCGACGCTGACGAAGAGCGCGTCGAACTCCTCCGAGACGGCTTGCGGATCCATGACGCCGGAGGCGAGGCTCAAGGCTTCCCAGGCCTGCTCGAGGGCCGGCTCGCCGCCTGCGGACAGGATGGGATCGGCATGCGCCAGCGCCTCCAGCAGGCCGGCGTCGGGCGCCGCCAGCAGCAGGCGCGACAGCAGCGCGTACAGGTCGGCGCGCGCCTGGTCTTCGCCCGTCAAGGGAAGCGCCACGGCGCCTTGTGCGCCCTCGTGCAAATGCGGTGCGGCGGCACGGTCGATCTGCGGCGCGTCGGCGTGGGACACGGTGCTGTCCTCCTGTTGGCAAAGGGTCGCTTGCAGTGTAGTCTTCCCTCGCGGCGGGCCGCGCACGGTTGCGGTCAGCGCATGCCGAGGGCATGCATGATGGTCCGGATCACGTAGGCCACGGCCGCCAGCGTAAACACGCCGCCCAGCCAGAGGGCCGCCAGCCAGCCGAGCCGCCGCATCCATTCGCGTCTGCCCACCCTGCGCCGGCGGTCCATCAGTGATACCCCGCGTCGGCCTTGACCTTGCCCCGGAATACCCAGTAAGACCAGCCCGTGTACATCAGGATGATGGGCAGGATGAACAGTGTGCCGACCAGCGCGAAACCCTGGCTCGACGGCGGCGAAGCGGCTTCCCAGATCGAGATCGCAGGCGGCACGATGTGTGGCCAGATGCTGATCGCCATGCCGCTGTAGCCGAGGAAGATCAGGGCCAGCGCCGCAACGAAGGGCACCCGGTGCGGCAGGCTGTCGCCCTGGCCCTTGAGCGAACGCAGCAGGAGCACGATGAAGACCAGCACCAGCACCGGCACCGGCGCCAGGAACACGATGTTGGGGAAGCTGAACCAGCGTTCGGCCACGGCCGGGTCGCGCCACGGGGTCCAGATGCTGATGACGACGATCGCGCCCAGCAGCATCAGGGCGAAGGGCCTGGCCACCTGCACCATGCGCGCGTGCAGCTCGCCCTCGGTCTTCATGACCAGCCAGGTGGCGCCCAGCAGGGTGTAGGCGATCATCACGCCGACGCCGGCCAGCAGCGGGAAAGGCGCGATCCAGTCGAGCGGCCCGCCGGCGAAGCTGCGTCCCGACACCGCGATGCCGTCGAGAAAAGCGCCCAGCGACACGCCCTGGAAGAAGGACGCCGCCACCGAGCCGCCGATGAATGCCTTGTCCCACAGGTGGCGCTCGTGTTCCTTGGCCTTGAAGCGGAACTCGAACGCCACGCCGCGGAACACCAGGCCGATCAGCATGAAAATCAATGGCAGGTACAGGCCCGACAGGATGATCGAATAGGCTACCGGGAAGGCCGCCAGCAGTCCCTCGCCGCCCAGCACCAGCCAGGTCTCGTTGCCGTCCCAGACCGGCGCCACGGTATTCATCATGGTGTCGCGGTCGCGCTTCTTCGGCGTGAACGGAAACAGCAGGCCGATGCCCAGGTCGAAGCCGTCCAGCAGCACGTACATGAAGACGGCGAAGAAGATGATGATCGCCCAGATGACGGTGGTGTCGATGCCCATGTCAGCGCTCCGGCTTGTTGTCGTCAGGGGACGCACTGCCCGGATCGCCCTGGCGCATCCCGGCATGCCCGCCGAGCTGGTCCGGGACGGCGCTGCCTTCGTCATTGTCGTTCTGTACGTCGGCCGCCGACAGCGGCCGCATCGGCGTGCGTCCTTCGCCGGGCCCTCCCTCCGGCGCCTTGTGCAGTTCGAAGCGCTGCGGCCCCTTGCGCATCATGCGCAGCAGGTAGCGGGTGCCGGTGCCGAACACGAACAGGTAGGCGACCACGAACAGCGCCAGCGTCAGCCCCAGGGTGCCGGCGCTGTGCGGCGAGACCGCGTCGGCCGTGCGCAGCACGCCGTACACGACCCAGGGCTGGCGCCCGACCTCGGTCGTGGTCCAGCCTGCCAGGATGGCGACCAGGCCCGCCGGCCCCATCCACAGCGCGAAACGCAGGAAGGGACGGCTGGTCCAGAGCCGCGCCTCCCCTCCCCGCTTCCGCCGCAACCACAAGCTCCAGGCCCCCAGCGCGATCATGAGCAGCCCCAGCCCGACCATCAGCCGGAAGCTCCAGAACACGATCAGCGAGTTTGGCCGGTTTTCACGCGGAAACTCCTTGAGCCCCGGGATCTGCCCGTTCCACGAGTGGGTCAGGATCAGGCTGCCGAGGTGCGGGATGCCGACCGCATACTTGGTCCTTTCCTCTTCCATGTCGGGCACGCCGAACAGCAGCAGCGGGACCGCCTTGTCCCCTTCGTTCTGCCAGTGACCCTCCATCGCGGCCAGCTTGGCCGGCTGGTGCTTCAACGTGTTCAGACCGTGGAAGTCGCCCACCACCGCCTGGATCGGCGCCACGACCAGGATCATCCACATGGCCATCGACAGCATCTTGCGCACCGCCGGGTTGTCGCGCCCCCGTAGCAGTTGCCAGGCCCCGGCGGCGCCCACGATCAGCGCCGTGCACAGGTAGGCCGCGATCACCATGTGCAGCAGGCGGTAGGGAAAGGAGGGATTGAAGACGATCGCCAGCCAGTCGACCGGGACCATGCGCCCGCCCTCGATGGCATAGCCCCGGGGCGTCTGCATCCAGCTGTTGGCGGCCAGGATCCAGGTGGACGAGATCAGGGTGCCGACCGCCACCGCGCAGGTGGCGCCGAAGTGCAGCCCCGGTCCGACCCGGTTCCAGCCGAACAGCATCACCCCGAGGAAGCCTGCTTCGAGGAAGAAGGCGGTCAGCACCTCGTAGGACAGGATCGGCCCCAGGATGCTGCCGGCGAACTCGGACAGGTAGCTCCAGTTGGTGCCGATCTGGTAGGCCATCACGATGCCCGACACGACGCCCATGCCGAAGGTGACGGCGAAGATCTTGAGCCAGTAGTGGTAGAGGTCGACGTAGACCTGGCGTTGCGTCCGGAGCCAGCACAGTTCGAGCACGGCCAGGTAGCTCGCCATGCCGATGGTGATCGCTGGAAACAGGATGTGGAAAGACATCGTGAACGCGAATTGGATGCGCGCCAGATCCAATGCGGACATATCGAACATGCAGGCTCCTCGTTGGCGTAGTGCGTGCTTGTAGTGCGTCCCTATTAGTGCGTGCTTGTAGTGCGTGCTCGTAGTGCGTGCTCGTAGTGCGTGCTCGTAGTGCGTGCTCGTAATGCGTGCTTGTATCGCGTGCTTGTACTGCCCGACGGGGCTCCCGTAGCGTGACCAGAATCTAGCACGCGCAGCCCGCGCGCACGCTTGGCAGTGTCGTTTTGATACGCCGTTGGCGCGTGCATGTCCGGCTCGAGGCCACGAGGCGGCGCTGTAGGGCCACCGTTAGCTTTCGCGCCTGAACCTTTTCTTAGCGTCAGAAATCGGAAGCAACCCCTGTCACCGCCGGATAGCGCAGGGTGGCCGGCCTGGCCGGTGAGCTTTCCTTCCTGGAGTAAAAAGAAAACGGGGAACCCGGACTGCCGTCTATAATGCTCCCGTCCGCACTCCGTTCTCCCCGCCATGAACCAAGCCATTTCGCTCCCTGGCGAAGCGCCGATCAGCATCCAGGCCCTCAAGACCAGCTGCGGCAACTGCAGCATGCACCAGCTGTGCCTGCCGATGGGACTCGAGGACGCCGACATCAACCGCCTCGACCAGATCATCGGCCGCCGCCGGCGCCTGGCGCGCGACGAGCGCCTGTACGCGGTGGGCGAGCCCTTCCGCAACCTGTACGCGGTGCGCTTCGGGCATTTCAAGACCTACCAGGTGAACGCGGCCGGCGAGGCCCAGATCACCGGTTTCCAGATGGCCGGCGAACTGCTGGGCATGGACGCGATCAGCGGCACCCACCACTGCGACGCCGTGGCGCTCGAGGACAGCGAAGTGTGCGAGATCCCGTTCTCGCGCCTGGAAGAGCTATTCGGCCAGGTGCCGGCCCTGCTGCGCCACTTCCACCGCATCATGAGCCAGGAGATCACGCGCGAGCAGAACGTCATGCTCCTGCTCGGCAACATGCGCGCCGAGCAGCGCTTCGCCGTGTTCCTGGTCAACCTGTCGGCGCGCTACGCCGCGCGCGGCTATTCGCCGCACAGCTTCCAGCTGCGCATGTCGCGCGAGGACATCGGCAACTACCTGGGACTGACCATCGAGAGCGTCAGCCGCCTGCTGTCGCGCTTCAAGAAGCAGGGCTGGCTGCAGGTGGACAAGCGCGAAGTCACCCTGCTCGACCCGGCCAAGCTCAAGGCGCTGGCGGCCGGCACCGACGTCTGCAGCCCGATGGGCTGAGAACCTGTCCCGGCAGGGATCGAGTCGCCGTCGGCGCGCCTGTTCGAGTGGTGCTGCGTTGCTCGTCGCCCAGCTGGCAAACCCGTGGCCGGCCTTGCATCGCCTGCCCTCATCATAGCGCCAGCCTCTAGACCTCGATCACCAGCTCCGGCCGGTATCCTTCCTGTTCGCCCTTGCTCAGGTAGCCCAGCGGATTGGCGACGACGCGGCAGGACCACGCGCGGCCGTCCTCGACACCCTTGACCACATAGTCGTTGGCGCAGTGCAGGTGCCCGTGGATCCAGACGTCGGCCTGCGGGAACAGCGCGTCGAGCGCATTGCAAAAGCCCGCGGTGCCGGGAGTGAGGCCGTAGCGCGGGTCGGCGCTGTGCAGGCTGGGGGCGAAGTGGGTCACCACCACCGTGCTGCCCTCGAACGGGGCCGCCAGCGCCGCGCGCAGCCAGCGCTGGCAGTCGAGCGACAGCGCGCGGATGCCTTCGGCCAGCAGCTTCTCGCCGTTCCTCAGGGTGGTGTTCTTCGACAGGTAGTAGTTGGCCGCGCGGAAGGCCTTGTCGCGCCGCTGCAGCTGTTTCGTCAGGTCCTGTTCCTGCAGCGCGAGCGCATCGAAGTCGCTCCACAGCGTCGTGCCGACGAAGCGCACGGCGCCGATCGTGATGGTCTCGCGGTCCAGCCATTCGATGCCGAGGGCGGCACAGGTGGCGCGCAGGCGCGCGTAGGCCTGGTCGAATTCGAGGCCGTCGAATTCGTGGTTGCCGGGGATGTAGAGCACGCGCGCAGGACCGGCGCCGGGCCGCAGGGGCGAAAAGCGCTCCAGGCCGAAGTCGTCGGTCAGCAGGCGCGAGCCGGCCTGGTAGGAGCCGATATCCCCCGCCAGCACCACCACGTCGGTGTCGGGCCGGAGCTCGGGGACGAAGTGCGGGTAGCGTTCGAGGTGCAGGTCGGAGAAAAGCTGGATGCGCATGGTCGGCGCAGTATAGCGGCTTTCGCCGCCGGGCCGCGCTGGCCCCTCCAATTCCGTGGGGGCTGGGCGCGGCGCAGGCGCTGGTGGGCAGCGTCGACAGTATGGGAAGATGAAATCAAGGCAGGCGGATGCCCAGGAGCGAATCCTTGCCGTTCAGGGGAAGGCCCGCAATGCCTTCCCTTCCGCATCATACATCGGCGTGAAGGTATAGCCGTACGCCTTGACGCTGGCCGGATAAGGCGTATGGGTCTCGCCCTTGCCCTTGAAGCGGCCGATGCGCGGCGCCTTGTCCAGACACTCTTCGTACTCCGGCGTGCCGACCGAGCACAGGATGCGCACCACGATGTTGCCCTCGCCGGTACTGGCGAAGCCGCTCATGGTCTTCCAGGTCCCGGTCTGGCGCACTTCCACGATGTCGCCGGCGCGCAGGCGCCGCATGTGGTCGGGAACCACAGCGCCGGTCATGAAGGCCAGCTGGCCGGACTCCATCCACAGCATGCTGCCTTCGGAGTTCGACATGTTGAAACGGATGACCCGAAGTCCGAACTCGGGCGTGCCCGGCTTGATGTGCTGGACGTACAGCTGGTTGCGCGCCATCCGGTTGTAGCGGCCGGCCCATTCCTCGTCGAAAGCGACCCAGCCGGCGATGTTCCGGCCGCGCATCTCTGCGGGCAGGTCCTGGAAGCCGTTGAACACCTGATTGCTCATTTCGGTAACCGGATTGCCGGCACATCCCGACACCAAGGCCGCGGCTGCGGCCAGTCCCATCCACTTCATCATCATGCGCGTTCATTGCAGTTCATCGAAGCAGCATTGTACGAGCTGAGTTTCCGGCAAGCAACTCAGTATGCATGATGTGATGGGGTGACGCTCAACCTGTTTGCAGCATGCCGATCCCGTAGGGGCAGGATAGCGGCCTTCGCCGCCGGGCCGGCCCCGTCAGAACGTGACGCGCACGGCAGGCGCGCTTCGCTTCGCCGCGCCGTGGTAGACCGCTTCGATATTGTTGCCGTCCGGGTCGAGCACGAAGGCGCCGTAGTAGCCCGGATGGTAGGCGCGCTCGCCGGGCCGGCCGTTGTCCCTGCCGCCGGCGGCGAGGGCCGCGTAATAGAAGGCGTTCACCATCTTGCGGTCGCGCGCCTGGAAGGCCAGGTGGTGGCGCCCGGTCAGCACGCCCTGCGCCGCTTCGCTGGTACGGCTGGACACGAACAGCTCGTCGGCCCAGAAGTAGTCCTCGCCCTCGCCGCCGAGCGGGATGCCCAGCATCTCGAAGACGGCGGCGTAGAACCTGCGCGACGCGGGCAGGTCGCGCACGACCAGCTGGATGTGGTCGATCAGGCGGCCGCGGTAGAGTTCCTGTGTTTCCATGCTGTGCTCCTGTGGAAGAAGGTCACGAAAGTCGGCTGTGCGACGGCAGTGTAGGGGCAAAGCGCTGCCGGGGCAACGCTTGTCCCAAGGCTATTCGCACACCGGCGGCGCGAGTATGCGCGCTATCGGTATTCCCATATAGGACCTGAGAGTCCTGAATGATCGGGCCGGGTCCGCTCCCACGGGGGCAAGGGGACGGCGCCGCTCGTCCACGGTCCGTTCAGCCGCCGTTCGACGTAGTACAGCCAGCGGTCGTCCTTGATCGGCTGGCCGCCGACGGTGCGGACGCGTTCGAAGCTGCGCCGCGTGACAGGCGGCCCGTAGAACACGAGGTAGGTCTCACCGACCGTGAATACCGGATGTATCTGGCAATCGGAGTCGTTCATCAGGCGCCCGCCTCCCGGCTGCCAGAAGGCCGGGTCGCGATGGTCTTCGGCATGCTGGCGATTTTCCGGTGGCGGGTTGGCCCGCACCGCCAGGCTGAAGCGCGTCCGGTACGGCCCCCTCAGGCGCTTGTGCACGACGAAGTCGTAGCGCACGCCGCCATTGTCGAGCAAGGTCGCGCCGGCCACCCTGGCTAGCGAGATATCGGTCGCCCCCGCGATCTGCTCGTTGACGCCCATGAGCTGATGGGACGGTGGGGCGAAGCAGGCATGGCCGCTGCCGGACCACAGCGCCGCGACGACGAAGGCGGCGCCTGACCTCACGGCGCCGGTCCCGCGCCCAGCTTTTCCTCCACGTAGAGCAGCCACTTGTCATGCGCGTAGCCTGGCCCGGTGCCGGCATCGAGCCGCTCGAAGCTGCGCCAGGTGGCGGCCTGGTTCATGAACATCAGGTAGCTTTCGCCGAGCCGGAAGGCGGGCCGCAGCACGCAGTCGCCTTCGTTCGTCAGCCTGCCGCCGCCGCGTTGCCAGAATGCGGCGTCGCTGTGGTCCGGCGAACCCTCGCGCTCCTGGTAGTGGCCGACTGCCCGGCCGCTGACGGAGAACTCGTGACGGTCCGGGCCCAGCAGCCGCTTCTCGACGACGAAGTCGTAGCGCACCAGGCCGCCGCCGAGGTCGGCGACGTGCGCCACCTTGGCCACCGAGACGTCACGGGCGCCGGCGATCAGTTCGTCCGGTGTGACCAGCTGCGCCATGGGCGGCGCCCGGCAGGCCTGGCTGGCCGGCGCCAGCCCCAGCCCCAGCATCATGGCCAGGGCGACGCCGCGGACGTGGCGTGCGGCGCGCACCTCAAGCCTTCTTCTGCCTGGTGATCCAGCTGTCCACCAGCTCGCCCAGCACGTCCAGCGGCACCGAGCCGGCGCCCAGCACCAGGTCGTGGAAGCCAGGCAGCGAGAACTTCGCGCCCAGCTCCTTCTTCGCCTTTTCGCGCAGCTCGATGATGCGCAGCATGCCGATCATGTAGGCGTTGGCCTGGCCCGGCCAGGCGACGTAGCGCTCGACTTCCTGGGCGCCGATGCCGTAGTCGATCGCCTGCTGGCGGGTCCAGCCCTTCGAGTGCAGGCCGGTGTCCACCACCAGGCGGCGGGCGCGGAACAGTTCCGAACCGAGCGCGCCCAGCAGGCCGGGCACGTCGCCTTCGTACCAGCCCTGCTCCACGGCGAGGCGCTCGGTGTACAGGGCCCAGCCCTCGGCGTGGGCGCTGCCGCCGCTGAAGATGCGCTGGCTGCGGAATTTCGGAATGCCGGTCAGCTCCTGCTGGATCGCCAGCTGGAAGTGGTGGCCCGGCACGGCTTCGTGGTAGGCCAGGCTGCGCATGCGGATCATGTCGAAGGTCGGGCCGCGCAGCGGCACCCAGAAGATGCCCGGGCGGGTGCCGTCCGGCGCCGGCAGCGAGTAGTGGGCGGCGGCCGAGGGCTCGGTGAGCGGCGGCTCGCGGCGCACTTCGACCGGCGCGCGCGGCTTCAGGTTGAACAGCGAGGCGCTCCTGCGCTCGGCGTCCTTCACCATCTCGCCGTAGCTGGCGATGATGCTTGGCCTCGGGTCGCCCTCGCCCTTCGGCTGGAAGCGCGCGTCGAGCTGCTTCATGCGGGTCTCGATGTTGCCCTCGGTGAGCCCGAGCGAACGCAGGTGGCGGTCCATCTCGCCTTCGATGCGCGCCACTTCGCGCAGGCCGATCTCGTGGATCTCCGTCGGGGTGAGCCTGGTGCTGGTGAAGTTCTCGACCGCGCGCGCATACGCCGCGCTGCCGTTCGGCAGGCGCGAGATGCCGGCCACGTCGCCGGTGCGCGGGTGGAGCTCGCGCATGAATTCCTGCACCCGCACGTAGGACGGACGGATACGCTCCTCGACGATGCGGGCGGCGCGCGCCAGCGCGGCGCTGCGCACGCCCGGGTCCAGGCCTTCGATCGCATCAAGGCGCTGGGCCAGCGAGGTGACCAGCACGTTCTCGCTGGCGGCCGGCTTGAGGAAGGTGTCGACCTGGTACTGGGCGCGCTCGAGGATGAAGCGCGGCGGGATCAGGGATTTGGCGGCCGCCGCGCGGGCGCGCGCCAGCGCTTCGTCCATGCGCGTCCCGACCTGCTCCAGGCGCGCCAGGTAGCTGTCGACGTCCTGCGCGTTGCGCAGCGGATGGGTGGTGGTCATGAAATTGACCAGGCCGACCTGCACGCCGCTGAACTGCGAGAAGATGAAGGAATGGTCCTCGAAGGGCTCGTTGGCGACCACGTTCTGCAGCGACCAGCGCATGACGGCAGCGGAGACGCGCTGGTTCTCGTCGAGCGGACCGGCCATCCATTTGTCGAGGCGGGCCAGGCCCGTCTTCGCCAGGGCCTGCACCTTCTGGCGCTGGGCTTTCGTCAGCGGCGTCAGTTCGCGGTCCAGTTTCGCCTGCACGGGGCCGCTGAAATACTGGGTCGCGGTCGCCAGCTGCGGGTTCATGCGCACCCAGTCCTCGGCGAACTTCTCGGCCCAGGTGTCGAAGGCCTTGTTCGGCTTGACTGCGGCGGCTTGCGCGGCAGGCGCGGCGTGCGCCGCGGCCGGCATGGCGGCGAAGGCGATCGCGGCCGGGATGAACAGGGCGCCGATGACGGCGCGCAGGGAGCGCTGGCGGTGGGATGGCATCGTGGTCTCGTTTCCTTGTTGAATTCGGTTCGGTCGACGGCGCCGGGCGCCGTATTTGCCGCCAAGGAATCTAACATGGAAATGACCGAATCAACAATTCGCTCGCAGGATGAGGAGCCGCCAGGCAACTCGGTGCTAGACTGGCCACGCCTGCTCTCCTCACCAATCAGGATGCGATTCCCACTTTCGGCACGCGCCGGCGTGCGGCCGCAGGAACAGGAGCTGCTGAGCAGGGAAGCAGCGTTGTCGCCGCCATGGCCCAGTATTGGAAATATTCTTTCACCAATCAACGAAAAATGAAATTTTCTTTCATAATGTCCGGTTTGCTGGCGGGAGCCTCCCTGCTCCCGCTGCAGGCGCACGCGGGACAGTTCAAGGTCCTCCTGTTCACCAAGACCGCCGGCTGGCACCACGACGCCGTGCACGCGGGCGTCAGCGCCGTGCAGGAACTGGGCAAGCTGCACGATTTCGACGTGTTCTGGACCGCCGACGCCGGCCGGGTGATGAACGACGCCGAGCTCTCCAAATACCAGGCCGTGGTGTTCCTGCTGACCACCGGCGACGTGCTGGACGATGCGCAGCAAGCCGCCTTCGAGCGCTACATCCGCAAGGGCGGCGGCTTCGTGGGCGTGCACAGCGCCTCGGATACGGAATACGGCTGGCCCTGGTACACGAAGATGGTGGGCCACATGTTCCGCGTGCACCCTGCCGTGCAGACCGCCGTGCTGCAGGTCCGCGAGCGCAACTTCCCCGGCATGGAGCGCTTCGCCCCGCGCACCCTGTTCACCGACGAGTGGTACGAGTTCGGTCCCGCCACGTCCGGCAAGCTGACTTACCTGCTCACCGTGGACGAATCCACCTACCGGCCGGAGACGGTCTGGCCGGACCGCCAGGGCAAGGGCATGGGCGCCTTCCACCCGATCAGCTGGTACCAGCCCTACGACGGCGGCCGCGCCTTCTACACGGCGCTGGGCCACCTGGCCGCCACCTACCGCGACCCGACCTTCCTGCACCACCTGTACGGCGGCATCTACTGGGCGGCGACGGGGCGCGGCTTCAAGGCCGATTGACGCAGGCAGCGGCCGCTCGCCAACGAGGATGCATCGGAGCGGGACCGTCCTCGCCAGGCGCTGCCGGCCGCCGCCATGACCTCGATCATCCTAGTCCTGGTCCGCCACGATGCGCAGCGCATTTTGTTTGGCCGGGCTCCAGCTGCCGGCCAGGCGCCACTCACGCGCGCCGCCTTCGACGACCACCTGCCAGTGGGTCGGCTCCAGCGCCGGCGCCTGCGCCGCGAACCGCCCCTGCGCATCCGGCAGGGCCTCGAGCACGCGGTCGCGGCCAGGCTGGGTCGGGTGGGCGAGGCGGATGTGGAACGGCGCCGCGACCGGCTTGCCGAAGCTTTCCAGCCGCCCGGTGATGCGCCCTGCCCCGGCGTCGTGCACCGCCTCGAAGGCAAGGCCCAGGCGGGTGGCCGCACGGTCGCGGCGCAATTCCTGGTTGATGGCCTTGCCCTGCTTGTAGTAGTCGCCGACCACCATCGCGTCCGGACGGCTGGCGGCCAGCCACATCATCAGGATCCCGCCGACCAGGACCCATACCGGTCCGATCATCAGCAACCACGGCCAGCGGTGGCGGTACCAGGGAGCGCTGGGCTCCAGGCTCGCATGCGTTTGCATCTGCTTCTCCTCCTTCACTTCGGAACGATGAATGCGGCTTCCTCGGTCACCGTCAGCGCCCTTCCCTCGCCGGATGCGAGCGTGAAGGCGATGCGGTTCGAACCCGGCTTGCCCGCGCCGCCGGGGACACGCACCCGGACCGGCACGGCGCGGGTAGTGGCCGCGTCGATCGCGATCAGGTCCTCCTCCACCACGCTGGCGGATGGAATGCCGTCCACCGTGATGCGCAGCCGCTGCGCTTCCTCGAGCGTGTTCATCACTTGCAGGCGGTAGACGTTCTCGATCATCGTGTTTCCGCTGCGCTCGTCCACGACCTCGCGGCCCATCGAGCCGCGGTCACGGATCACGTCCAGCTTGAGCGGGTTGCGCAGCGCCAGCGAGCTCACCATCGCCGTGCCGAGCACGGCCAGCACCACCGAGTAGACCAGTACGCGCGGGCGCAGCACGCGGCGCCGGATCCGGGCCAGGCTCCAGTCGCCGGCAAGCGCGTTTTCCGTCGCGTAGCGGATCAGGCCGCGCGGCCGACTGACCTTGTCCATCACGCCGTTGCAGGCGTCCACGCAGGCCGCGCAGCCGATGCACTCGTACTGCAGGCCCTTGCGGATGTCGATGCCGGTCGGGCAGACCTGCACGCACATGCTGCAGTCGATGCAGTCGCCGGTCTTTTGCTCCGCCTTCCGGGCATCCGGGCGCGCGTTGCGCGGCTCTCCGCGCGCCGCGTCGTAGGTGACGATCAGCGTGTCCTTGTCGAACATCACGCTCTGGAAGCGCGCGTACGGGCACATGTACTTGCAGACCTGCTCGCGCAGCCAGCCGGCGTTGCCGTAGGTGGCGAACCCGTAGAACAGCACCCAGAAGCTTTCCCAGGGACCGAGGCCGAACGTCGCGATGTCGAAGCTCAGCTCGCGCACCGGCGTGAAGTAGCCCACGAAAGTGAAGCCGGTCCACAGGGCCACCAGCCCCCAGGCTGCATGCTTGCCGCCCTTGCGCGCGATCTTTTCCAGGGTCCACGGCTGGCGGTCGAGGCGGATGCGGCTGCTCCTGGGGCCTTCGATTTTCCGCTCGATCCACAGGAAGATCTCGGTGTAGACCGTCTGCGGGCAGGCGAAGCCGCACCACACCCGCCCCGCCACCGCCGTCACCAGGAACAGCCCGTAGGCGCACAGGATCAGGAGCGCGGCCAGGTAGATGAAGTCCTGCGGCCACAGGATCAGGCCGAACAGGTAGAACTTGCGGCTGGCGAGGTCGAACAACACGGCCTGGCGGCCATGCATCTCGAACCACGGCAGGCCGTAGAACAGCAGCTGGGTAAGCCAGACGCAGGCCCAGCGCAGCGAGGCGTAGCGGCCCTTGATCTCGCGCGGATAGATCGCCTCCGGCGCAGCGTACATGCGGATCACTGCCTCGCGCGGGGCCTGGGTCTGGGTAGTCATTGTGCGTCAGCCGTCACGATCGGTTTCGCCGCGTGCGGGTTCGACAGGCTCCACACGTAGGCGGCCAGCACGTGTACCTTCTCGTCGCCGAGGAACTCGCCGAAGGCCGGCATGGTATTGGTGCGGCCCTTGCGGATGGTTTCCATCACGGTATCCGGGCTGCCGCCGTACAGCCAGACCTTATCAAGCAGGTTGGGCGCCCCCATGGCCGGGTTGCCCTCGCCCTTGGCGCCATGGCAGGCCACGCAGGCGGCGAATTTCGGCTTGCCGAAGGCGACCTTGATCGGGTCGGCGCTCAGGCCCGACAGGTTGCGCACGTAGGCGGCCACACTCTCGATGTCCTTGTCCGAACCGAGCGCCGCGCCCATCGGCGGCATTGTACCGACCCGGCCGTGCATGATGCTCTGCTTGATCACGGACGGGTCGCCGCCGTGCAGCCAGTCGCTGTCCGCCAGGTTCGGGAAGCCCTTGCTGCCGCGCGCGTCCGAGCCGTGGCACTGGGCGCAATAGGTCAGGAACAGGCGTTCGCCGATGGCATGGGCCTGGGGGTCGCTGGCGACCGCCTTCAGGTCCTGGTTCGCGTATTTCGCGAACAGCGGGCCGAAGTCCGCTTTTGCCTGCTTCAGCTCGGCCTGGTATTCGCCGCTGGAATTCCAGCCCAGCTTGCCGGCATAGCTGCCCAGGCCCGGATACAGCGCCAGGTAGGCGAAGCCGAACACGATGGTGAGCCAGAACAGCACGATCCACCAGCGCGGCATCGGCGTGTTCAGTTCGGTCAGGTCTTCGTCCCAGACGTGGCCGGTGGTGGCGTCGTGCGTGCCGTCGGCGCGCAGCTTGACGCGGTAGGTCGACTGCGACCACAGCAGGATACCGCAGCCGAGGATCGACAGCACCGTGATGACGGCCACGTACCAGTGCCAGAACGCGTTGAAGAAATCAGCCACGGTCGCTCTCCCCTGCTGCTTCAGCCTCGTCTGCGAAGGGCAGACCTGCAGCCTTGTCGAAATCGCTGTCCTTGCGCAGCAAATAGGTCCAGCCGACGATGCCCAGGAAGGTGGTGAAGCTGACGACCGTCATGACGCTGCTGGCGTCGTCGAGCATGTTGATGACGCGTACCGCGTCCAAAGCTTGTTGGAGTTCCATATTCAATTCCTCGTCTTGATCTGGGTGCCCAGGCCCTGCAGGTAGGCGATCAGGGCGTCCTGCTCGGTCTTGCCGTCCACCTCGCCCGGCGCGGCCGCGATCTCGGCCTCGCTGTAGGGCACGCCGAGGCGGCGCATCGCGCGCATCTTCGGGATGATCTCGTTCGGGTCGAGCTTTGCGCCGGCGAGCCACGGGTATCCCGGCATGTTCGATTCCGGCACCACGTCTCGCGGGTTGTCGAGGTGGGTGCGGTGCCACTCGTCGCTGTAGCGGCCGCCCACGCGGGCCAGGTCCGGGCCGGTGCGCTTCGAGCCCCACTGGAAGGGGTGGTCGTAGACGAATTCACCCGCCACCGAATAGTGGCCGTAGCGCTCGGTCTCGGCGCGGAACGGACGGATCATCTGCGAGTGGCAGTTGTAGCAGCCCTCGCGGATGTAGACGTCGCGGCCCGCCAGGCGCAGCGGCGAATAGGGTTTCAGGCCCGCCACCGGCTCGGTGGTCGACTTCTGGAAGAACAGCGGCACGATCTCGACCAGGCCGCCGAAGGAAATCACGAGCAGCACCAGGCCGATCAGCAGCCAGGGGTTCTTCTCGATCCATTCATGCGTAAACTTCGTTTTCATTGTGAGCTCCGGGTTCAGGCGTGCGCAGCTTCGGGCTGCGCGGCGTGCAGGTGTGGTGTCGCAGGGCCGGTCGGGATCAACGCGTCCACGCTCTTCGTTCCGCTCAGCGTCTTCCAGGTGTTGAAGGCCATGATCGCCATGCCGGACAGGTACAGGAAGCCGCCCATGAAGCGGATCACGTAGTACGGATAGGTGGCCTTGACGCTCTCGGCGAAGGTATAGGTCAGGGTGCCGTCCGGGTTGACCGCGCGCCACATCAGGCCCTGCATCACGCCGGCGATCCACATCGAGGCGATGTAGAGCACGATGCCGATGGTCGCCACCCAAAAATGGGTTTCAACCAGCTGCATGCTCCACATCTGCTTCTTGCCGGCCAGGCGCGGGATCAGGTAGTAGATCGAGCCCATCGTGATGAAGCCGACCCAGCCCAGGGCGCCGGCATGGACGTGGGCGACGGTCCAGTCGGTGTAGTGCGACAATGCATTGATGGTCTTGATGGACATCATCGGCCCCTCGAAGGTGGCCATGCCGTAGAAGGACAGCGAGACGATCAGGAACTTCAGGATCGGGTCCGAACGCAGCTTGTGCCATGCGCCGGACAGGGTCATGACGCCGTTGATCATGCCGCCCCAGGACGGCGCCAGCAGGATCAGCGAGAACACCATGCCGATCGACTGGGTCCAGTCGGGCAGCGCGGTGTAGTGCAGGTGGTGCGGGCCGGCCCACATGTAGGTGAAGATCAGGGCCCAGAAGTGCACGATCGACAGGCGGTACGAATACACGGGACGCTCGGCCTGCTTCGGAATGAAGTAGTACACCATGCCGAGGTAGCCCGCGGTCAGGATGAAGCCCACCGCGTTGTGGCCGTACCACCACTGGATCATGGCGTCCTGCACGCCGGCATAGGCGGAATAGGACTTCATGGCGGACACCGGCATCACCGCGCCGTTCACCACGTGCAGGATGGCGACGGCCAGGATGTAGGCGCCGAAGAACCAGTTGGCCACGTAGATGTGCTGCACGCGGCGCTTGATGATGGTGCCGAAGAACACGACGGCATAGGCAACCCACACGATGGTGATGAGGATCGCGATCGGCCATTCGAGCTCCGCGTATTCCTTGCCGCGCGTGAAGCCCATCGGCAACGAGATCGCGGCCGACACCAGCACCGCCTGCCAGCCCCAGAAGGTGAAGCTGGCGAGCTTGTCCGAGAACAGCCGCACCTGGCAGGTGCGCTGCACCACGTAGTACGAGGTGGCGAACAGGCCGCAGATGCCGAAGGCGAAAATAACGGCGTTGGTGTGCAGCGGACGCAGGCGTCCGTAGCTCAGCCAGGCGATGTCGAAGTTGAGCGCGGGCCAGGCCAGCTGCGCCGCGATGAAGACGCCGGCAGCCATGCCGATCACGCCCCAGACCACGGTCGCGACGGCAAACTGGCGCACGATCTTGTAGTTATAATTCAGACTGGTGTCCAACATGCTCTCCTGAAAATACCTTGATGGATGACAATCAGGAGTGTCGTTTTTTGGACGGTAAAAATCCTTGATGTGAATCAAATTGTCCAGCATCAACTAAGGTATGCAACAGAACCTTGCGACCCGGTGCGCGACAGGTTTGGCCAAGGCCGCCGGCAGTCATTGCCGCCGGCGGCGGGAATGACGCGCAGGGACCAACGGTGGCTCGTTCAGCGTGTGCGGGTCCAGTGGTGCGGCCAATTACATCGGCCGGTCTTCGTCCACCAGGATCCGCATCCCCGGCCCTTCCAGGTCGTCGAACTGGCCGCTGTCCGCCGCCCCGAAGAAGATCCACACCGCCAGCGCGACCAGGATCACGCTGAGCGGAACGAGCAGGTACAGGGCTTCCATCGTCAATCCTTTCGCAGGCGCAGTGCGTTGAGCACGACGATCGCCGAACTGGCCGCCATGCCGATGCCCGACAGCCACGGGTTGAGCAGGCCGGTGGCCGCCGCCGGGATCGCCGCCAGGTTATAGACCGAGGCCCAGACCAGGTTCTGGCGGATGATGGCCAGCGTGCGGCGCGCGGTGTCGGCCGCATCGAGCAGGGGCAGGAGGCTGTCGCCCAGCAGCACGCCGTCGGCATGCACCTGGGCCAGTTCGGCGCCCTGCCCCATCGCGAACGACACGTCGGCGCCGCGCAGGACCGCGGCGTCGTTGACGCCGTCGCCCACCATCGCCACCACCGCCCCCTCCCTCTGCAGCCTGGCCACGAAGGCGAGCTTCTCGGCCGGCAGCCGTCCGCCCACCACGTTGTCGATGCCGACCCGGCTCGCCACCGCCTGGCTGGCGGCCTGGTCGTCGCCGCTCAGCAGGATCACGGTCTTGCCGCTGTCGCGGAAGCGCCGCACCACCTCCGCGGCTTCCGCGCGCAGGCCGTCCGCCATGTCGAAGCGCGCCAGCCAGCTGCCTTCGCAGCCCAGCCAGGCCATCGAGGTGCCTGGCGGTCCGGCAAAGCGCGCCGCGCCGCCGGCCAGGCCGGCAACGTACTCGGCGGTGCCGATCCGGTACGGCACGCCGTCGATGCTGCCCTCGATCCCGCGTCCGAGCTCGGCGCGCAGGCCCACCGCCTGCAGGCCCGGACGCGCGATCGCGTTGCGGATCGCCACCCCGATCGGATGGGAATTCTCGGCCTGCAGCGCGGCCGCGATGCGCAGGCACAGGTCGCCGTCGAGCGGGCCGACCGGCAGCACCTGGCGCAGCACCGGGCGGCCCAGGGTCAGGGTGCCGGTCTTGTCGAACACGATATGGGTGGCGCGCTCGAAGGTTTCCAGCGTATGCGGGGCGACGGCCAGCACGCCGCGGCGCAGCAGCCGGTCGGTGGCGGCGGCCAGGGCGGTCGGGGTGGCCAGCGACAGCGCGCAGGGACAGGTGACGACCAGCACGGCGATGGCGGCGGGCCAGGCGCGCGCCGGGTCGACCGCGCTCCACACCAGGTAGACGGCCACGGTGAGCGCGAGCAGCGCCAGCACCGACCAGGCGGCCACGCGGTCGGCCCACAGGGCCATCGCCGGCTTGCCCTGGCCGGCCCGTTCCACCAGGCGCACCAGCATCGCCAGCGTGCTGTCGCGCGCCTCCGAGGTGATGCGCACCACCACTGCCTGCCCGGCATTGACGGCGCCGCCCGGCAGGCTGTCGCCCGGTCCCATGCGGCGCGGACGGCTTTCGCCGGTCAGCAGGGAGAAATCGATTTCGGTGCTGCCTTCGACCACGGCGCCGTCGGCCGGCAGCGCGTGGCCGGGCTTGACCAGCACCAGGTCGCCCACCGCCAGGCTGGTGGCGGGCACCAGCTCGGTGTCGCGCGCGGCCGGGTCGCCGCGCAGGCGCAGGCTGGACGCCGGCACGCCCCGGCGCAGCGCATCGAGCGCCTGCGTGGCGCGGCGGCGCGCGCCCAATTCCAGGTAGCGGCTGCCGAGCAGCAGGAAGATGAACATCGTGATGGAATCGAAGTACACGTCGCCCTTGCCGCTTGCCAGCGCGGCGGAGCTCCCCCCGAACGCGGCGGCGATGCCCAGGGCCACCGGCACGTCCATGCCGGGCACGCCGCGCCGCAGGTCGCGCCAGGCCCCGGCAAAGAAGGGCAGCGCCGAATAGAACACGGCCGGCAGGGTCAGGGCGAACGAGGCCCAGCCCATCAGGGCGGCCATGTCGGCGTCCATGGTCCCGTCGTCGGCCAGGTACACGGGCACCGCATACATCATCACCTGCATCATCGCCAGCCCGGCGACGAACAGCTGGCGGAACAGCGTGCGGCGCGCACGCTCGAGCCGTTCGCCATGGCGCTGCGCATCGTAGGGCGCGGCGCCGTAGCCGATGGCGCGCAGCGCGCGCAGGATCGCGCTGGGCCGGCACAGGGCCGGATCCCAGCGTACGAACACGCGTCCGGCGGCGACGTTGAGCGCGGCCTCGTGCACGCCAGCGAGCTGCCTGAGGCGGCGCTCGACCAGCCACACGCAGGCGCCGCAGCGCACGCCCTCGATCGAGAAGTTGCCTTCGCCATCCATGCCCATCCCGTCGGCCAGCGCCAGCTCGGGGTCGTCCGCCCCCTTCGCCCCCGCGGCGCCGGGAGCGGCAAATTCGGTGCGCACGCTGTAGTAATCGGCGCAGCCGCCGGCGACGATCGCTTCGGCCGCGGCGGCGCAGCCGGGGCAGCACATGCTGCGCGGCGCACCGTCGACCCGCGCCTGCCAGCGGCTGCCGGCCGGGACCGGCGAGCCGCAGTGGAAGCAGCCGGCGCCGGCGGCGTGCATGGCGGGCGGCGCGGCCGGCGTGGCGGCAAGTACGGCGCTCATCGCACGGCTCCCGGTGCGATGCAGAGCATGTCGATCCAGCTCGACAGCGAGCCGCCGGCGGCGCGCCACAGGCCTGCCATGCCGAAGGCCAGGATCAGCAAGCCGCAGGCCAGGCGCACACGGCGCAGCCCGAGCAGCGCGCGCAGCCGCACCCCGGCCAGGCCGATCGCGGCCAGCATCGGCAGGGTGCCGAAGCCGAACGCCAGCATCACCTCGGCGCCACCCAGCGCGGAACCGCTCAGCATGGCGGTCACCAGCACGCTGTAGACCATGCCGCAGGGCAGCCAGCCCCACAGCGCGCCGGCGGCGAACATGCGCCCCGGCGAATCGATCGGCCCGATCCGGCCCAGCCCGGCGGAGATGCGGCGCCAGAGCAGTTGTCCACCCTGTTCCAGCAGGGCCAGCCCGCGCCAGGCGTCCATCAGGTACAGGCCAAGCGCCACCAGCATCAGGTTGGCGGCCACGTAGGCGCCGGCCTGCAGCGCCGGCAGGCCGGCCAGCAGGGCCGCGCTCCCGGCCGCGCCGCCGGCCAGCGCGCCGGCCGTGGCGTAGCTGGCGATGCGTCCTGCATTGTAGGCGGCCACGTAGGCGGCCCCGTGGACGGCGGCGGGCGCCGTCACCGTCCGCACCGGCACCGGGAAGGCGCCCGTGCCGGCGGCGCGGCGGGCCACCGACAGGGCCCCGACGATGCCGCCGCACATGCCGGCGCAATGGACGCTGCCGAACAGGCCGACCAGGAAGACGGGAAACAGGCTGATGCCGCTCATCGCGTACTCGATCGGGAAATTCACACGGTTTGCGAATGGCGCGGACCCTGTTCGCGCGCGGCGGCCAGGTAGCGGTCGAACACCATGCACACGTTGCGGATCAGGAGCCGGCCCTTCATCGTGACGGTGATCCAGTCCGGGCCGACGCTGACCAGGCCGTCGTCCTCCATCAGGCGCAGCTGCGCCAGTTCCGGCGCAAAGTAATCCTTGAACACGATCGGGAAAGCCTGTTCCAGCGCCGGGATCGACACCTCGAACTGGCACATCAGCTTCTGGATCAGGCTGCGGCGCAGCGCGTCGTCCATTCCCAGGCGGATGCCGCGCGCCACCGGCAGCTCGTTCTGGTCGAGCAGGTCGTAGTATTCCTCGAGCGTCTTGACGTTCTGGCTGTAGGTCGCGCCCACCGCCCCGATCGCCGACACGCCGCAGGCCACCAGGTCGGTATCCGCGTGGGTCGAGTAGCCCTGGAAGTTGCGGTGCAGGCGGCCCTGGCGCTGGGCCACGGCCAGGTCGTCGCCGGGCTTGGCGAAATGGTCCATGCCGATGTAGACGTAGCCGGCGGCGCCCAGCCGCTCGATGCACAGTTGCAGCATCTGCAGCTTGGTGTCGCTGGATGGCATGTCCGCTTCCACGATGCGGCGCTGCGGCTTGAACAGGTGCGGCATGTGGGCGTAGTGGTACATCGCAATGCGGTCGGGGCTGGCCGCGATCACCTTGTCGATGGTCTGGCGCATGCTGTCCAGGGTCTGCTTCGGCAGGCCGTAGATCAGGTCGATGCTCACCGAACGGAAACCGGCGGCGCGCGCGGCCTCGATCACGGCCCGTGTCTCTTCCTCGGGCTGGACGCGGTTGACGGCGCGCTGCACCTCCGCGTCGAAATCCTGCACGCCCAGGCTGATGCGGTTGAAGCCCTGGCGGCGCAGGGTGTGCACCCGTTCCGGCGTCACCGTGCGCGGGTCGACTTCGATCGAATACTCGCCCGCCTCGTCCGGCGCGAAACGGAAGTTGCGGCGCAGGTGGGCCATCAGGTCGTCCATCTGCGCGTCGCTCAGGTAGGTGGGCGTGCCGCCGCCGAAGTGCAGCTGCTCGACCTCGTTGATACCGGCGAACAGGGCCGCCTGCATGGCGATCTCGCGCTTCAGGTAGGCCAGGTAAGTCGCCGCCTTGTCGCGTTTTTTCGTGACGATCTTGTTGCAGGCGCAGTAGTAGCAGACCGTATCGCAGAACGGGATGTGCAGGTAGAGCGACAGCGGGCGCCCTCCGCCGCGGGTGCGCAGGCCGGCGACGGCGTGCAGGTAGTCGCGGTAGCCGAAATCGGCGCCGAAGCGGTCGGCGGTGGGGTAGGAGGTGTAGCGCGGGCCGTTCTTGCCGAGCCGCTTGAGCAGGCCGGCGTCGAAATCGACGCTGGGGGCGCCTGCCGGGGCGGCCAGGATCGGGATCACGGCACTGGCCGCAGTCGTGGAGATCGCGCCGGATGTCGAGGTGGAGCTTGCCGTGGCCGTGGCCGGTGTTGCTGTTGCGTACATGTCAATCAACTCCTGCTGCTGCCGGTTTGCGGAACTGCAAACCGGCTTGAATAGCATGCAGTTTATTGATCAGCGTCTTCTAAATCCTTGACTTGCATCAAATACGGACCAGTATGCTCAAGGCGCACGGCGGACCGGCAGGATCCCGCCGCTGACGGCCTGGCGGCCGCCGAACCTGAACACCGACAGCGCCTGCACCAATTGGCTGGCTTCGTCGGCCACGCTGGCCGAGGCGTTCGCCGACTCCTCGACCATGGCGGCGTTCTCGCGCGTGATCCCGTCGAGCTGCGCCATGGCCGCGTTCACCTGGGCAATGCCGGCGCCCTGGTCGCGGCTGGCGCCGGTGATGCCGTTCATGATCGCCGCCGCCTCGTGCACCGAGTCCACCACCTCGCGCATGGTCTGGCCGGCGTCGCCCACCAGCACATTGCCTTCGCCGACCTGCTGTACCGATGCTTCGATGAGGGACTTGATCTCCTTGGCAGCCGCGGCCGAGCGCTGGGCCAGGCTGCGCACTTCGCCGGCGACGACGGCAAAGCCGCGTCCCTGCTCGCCGGCCCGGGCCGCCTCGACCGCCGCGTTGAGCGCCAGGATATTGGTCTGGAAGGCAATGCCGTCGATCAGGCCGATGATATCGACGATACGGGTGGCGGAAGTGCTGATCCGTTCCATCGTGGCGCCCACCCGGCCGACCGCCTCGCCGCCGCGTCCGGCGACGTTCGACGCCGCCATCACCAGCGCGTCGGCGCGTACAGCGCTGTCGGTGTTCTGGCCGGCCGCCGCCGCAATGTGCGCCAGGCTGCCAGCCGTGCGCTCGAGGCTTGCCGCCTGGGCCTCGGTGCGGCTGGCGAGCTCCCCGTTGCCGGTGGCGATCTCGCGGGCCGCATGCTCGATCGAGGCCACGTTGCGGCGCACGTCGCCGACGATGGCTTGCAGGTTGATGTTCAGCTGGCGCAGCGCCAGCTGCAGGCGGCCGATCTCGTCGTTGCGCCCTCCCCCTTCGCAGGGATGGGACAGGTCGCCGCCGGCCAGCGCATAGACCGCGGCGGTTGCCTCGCGCAGCGGACGCGCGATGGTGCGGTGCAGTTCGGCCCAGGCCGCCAGCGTCGCCAGCACGCCCGCGCCGGCCAGCAGCTTCCACACGGGGGCGTCGACTGCCAGGCCCAGGCCCGCCATCAGCACCGACTGGCTGCCCATCATGATGCCCAGCCGGCGCGACAGCGGCAGCGCGCGCAGCGCCTCGAGGCGGGCGCGCCAGCCGAGCCGCACCGGGACGCCGCGGCGGATCGCCACGCCCTTCGCCTCGCCGGCGAGCAGGCTGCGGTACAGCGCCCCCGCGGCCTCGACCTGGGCGCGCGTGGGCGCCGTGCGTACCGACATGAAGCCGGTCACACGCCCGTCCTCCTTGATCGGCACCACATTCGCCACCACCCAGTAGAAGTCGCCGTTCTTGCGGCGATTCTTGACCAGTCCGGTCCACGGTTCGCCCGCCTGCAGCGTCGTCCACAGGTCGGCGAAGGCCTCCGGGGGCATGTCCGGGTGGCGCACGATGTTGTGCGCCTTGCCGAGCAACTCGTGCTCGCTGAAGCCGCTGACTTCGACGAAACTCGGATTCACATAAGTGATGCGGCCCTTGGTGTCGGTTTTCGACACGATGGACTGGCCTTCTTTCAACAGATACTCGATGCCGGTTACCGGCAGGTTGCTGCGCACGACGCTCTCCTTGTTGCCCAATGGCAAAATTTCAGCGCACGATTCTAGCAACGGTCATTCTAAAAATTTTTGACTTGGATCAAGTTCTACCGAGTCCGCCGCGGTGGTTGCCGACAATAAGCTTGATGTTCGACAAATGTTGTCCTTCGTGTAAGCTATTGGCATGGATAACATGACCCATTCGCTGGTCGGCCTGGCCCTGGGCGAGCTGGTCGAGCGCGCCCTGCCGGCGCCGGCCGACCCAAGTCTCGGGCGGCTGCGCCGCCGCGCCCTGCTCCTCACCGGCCTGCTTGCCAGTAATTTCCCCGACCTGGACCTGGTCCTCACGCCGCTGCTGCCGGCGCCGCTCGGCTACCTGATCCACCACCGCGGCCACACGCATACCCTGCTCTACGCCCTGCCCCAGGTGGCGCTGCTGCTGGCCCTGGCCTGGCTGCTGTGGCCGGGCATGCGCCGGCTGCTGCGCCAGGACCGCGGCGCGCGCCACGCCGTGTTGGGGACCGCCCTGCTCGGCATGGTGCTTCACCTGTCCTTCGATGCGCTCAATGTGTACGGGATCCACCCGTTCCACCCGGTCGATTCGCGCTGGCTGTACGGCGACCTGGTCTTCATCGTCGAACCGGTGTTCTGGACCGCGCTCGGCGTCGCGCTGGCGCTGGCGGCGCGCCGCGCCTTCTCGCGCCGGCTGGGGCTGGCCTTCTTCGCCGCCATGCCGGTGCTGTTCACCTGGCTGGGCTACCTGCAGTGGGGCTCGCTCGCCGGGCTGGCGGCGGTGGCGCTGGCGGTCCTTGCCGCCCGTCGACGCATGGGCGCGCGCGCCGGCCTGGTGGCCGCCCTGCTCGCCTGCGTAGGCTTCGTCGGCATCCAGGCCGTGGCCGGCCATGCGGCGCGCGGCGAGATCCGCGCCGCGCTGGCCCAGGCGGCTCCGGGCAGCCGGGTGCTCGACATCGCCTTGTCCGCGTTCCCGGCCAACCCGCTGTGCTGGTCCTTCGCCACCGTGAGCACAGGACCCGGGGCGGACGCCTATGGCGTGCGGGTCGGCGTGCTCAGCCTCGCCCCGGACCGCACGCCCGTTTCCGCCTGTCCGGCGCGCTTCGGCGGGCTACCCGGCAGCCTGGCCACGGCGCTCGCATGGAAGCACGTCGAGACCGGCAGTCTCGCCAACTTCCGGACGCTGCAGCGGACCAACTGCCATTTCGACGCCTGGCTGCGCTTCGCGCGCGTGCCCTCGCTCGTCGGCGGTGTGGGCACCGACATCCGCTTCGGCCCGCCCGGCCAGCCCAATTTCTCGACGATCCCGTATGCGGTCCGGGCGGCCGCGCCTTGTCCGTCCCCGCTGGCGGGGTGGGGCTATCCGCGCGCCGACCTGCTCGGGTGGAAAGCGGCGGGCCCCTAGCCCCGGCTCAGGCGGACAACGGCCCCTGCGCCGGCATCCATGACGGCGCACGGGCCTGCGCCGCTTCGCACCCGTGGCACGGCTGCTGTCCGCGGCCAGAATCCCGTATTGCATCCTGCTGTTCGTGGCGCGCCTGCAGTCTCGTGATCTCCGGAAACGAATGTTTCGTCCGTTACGGTTTGGAACAATTTCGAATCGTGCATACGCGCAGCGGGGATTACGATTTGTACATGAACTTCAGCTTTATAACTCCATCCAGCGACGTGTGCCTGGTCAAGCTTTGGGCCAGCGGGCGCTACGGTTTTTCGCTGCCGAAGAAGGTCGAGATCACCGGACCGGACGGCGCTACCTCGACTTATCTTTACCATAGTCGGAAAGTCGGGCTGTCTTCCGAACTCACCAACCGTACGCTTGTCAGAATCGCGATCGCCCAGTTCCTGGCCGGGGCTGCGGACGGGGGTGCAGACGATCCTGCGGGGAAGGTCTGCGAGGTCGACGACAGCCTGGCGCCGTTCACCGGCGCCCTGACCCAGATCCGTCCGTTCGCCCCGCCTCCGCCGCCTCCGCGGGTGCGGCCGTCGCGGATCATGCCCAGGTCTGTTGCCGCTCGGGCGGCATCCGGCAGCGCCGCCTGCGTCGAGGAGGCGGCATGACAACATCACGCAAGAGGTAGAAGCATGCGCATCACGTTCACACCAGGCCAGGTGGCCATGCTCGTCGGCAGGGCCGAACGCCAGCTCGAACAGATCGTCACCGACTCGATCCGCGAGGCCGGCGGCGGGCGCAACATCGCGCGCGCAGGGCAGCACATGCTGCACGAGACCGTGGTCACCCTGATCCGCCTGTATCGCGAACAGGTGCCGGGCGGCGCGCCGGTCGCCACCCGCATCGCGCGCGCCTACGCCAAGGGCGCCGATGCGCGCAGCGGGACCCCGACGCTGGCCTGCGTACGCACGATCCTGTCGATCGTGCACGACAGCCGCGAACTGCTGGCGGAGACACTGCCACCACCACCGGACCTGCAGCCGCAGGCGCCCGCGCAGGCGGCTGCCAACGGCTGAGCCGCCGTTCCGATCCGCCTCAGGCCACGCCGAGCCGGCGCGCCCGCGTGCTCCCGCCCACGCCCACCGCCGTGGCAATCGCAAGCGCCTGGAACAGGGCCACGCCGGCGAACACCCAGCCGGGGCGTCCGGCATCCATCACCAGCCCGAACAGCAGCGGTCCGATCGCCAGCCCGCTATCCAGGCCCGAATACACGACGCCGTACACGCGGCCGGTCGCCCCCTGCGGAGCCGCGGCGCGGATCATCAGGTCGCGCGAGGGTCCCGCCACGCCCGAGCACAGGCCGATCAGCCCCATGAGCGGCAGCGCCATCCAGGCCGGGCCCGCGCCGGCGGCCAGCACCAGGGCCAGCAGCGCCGCCGCCGAAAAGGCCAGCGCTACGGTGCGGTCGTGGTGCTGCGCACGGGCGCCGAGAAAGCCGCCCGCCACCATGCCCAGTGCGGAGGCCAGCATGTAGGCGGTATACGAGCTGGTGGCGAGCGTATGCGAGATCCCGTACAGCGCTTCCAGGCTGATCGTCGCGAAACTCTGGATGCCCCCCAGCGCCACTGCCGTGAGCAGGAAGAAGCCGAAGCAGAGCCACACGGCGCGCAGCTTCAGGAAGTCGAGCGTGCCTCCCTGCCTGCCCTGCGCGGCCCCGGCCTGGCGCCGGAGCGGGTCGGGATACAGCACGTGGCGGTTCAGCACCAGCAACGCCAGCACGGCCACCGGCAGCGCCGCCGCCGCCAGCAGCGCCGCGCGCCAGCCGTGGCTGGCTGCGATCGCGGTCAGGAAGATCGGCGCCGCGGCCCAGCCGATGTTGCCGCTGATGCCGTGCACCGAGAAGCCGTGCGCCAGCCGCTCGCGCGAGACGCGCTGGTTCAGCAGCGTGTAGTCGGCCGGATGGAAGACGGCGTTGCCGGCGCCGGCCAGCAGCGCGCCGGCCATCAGCCCCGCATAGCCTTCGGCCGTGGACAGCGCCAGCGCCGACACGCCCAGCATCGCCATGCCGGAGAACAGTACGGCGCGCGCGCTGACCCGGTCGACCACGAAGCCGGCCAGCGCCTGGCCCACGCCGGAGACGACGAAGAACACCGTCATCAACAGGCCCAGCTCGGTATAGCTCAGTCCGAACGCAGGCTTGAGCCAGGGGATCAGGGCCGCCAGGATCAGGTGGTAGAAATGCGAGGTGCCATGGGCCAGGCCCACCAGGCCGATCACGCGGGCATCCCGCCGCAGGGTGTTGTTGTCGCTGCTCATGCCATCCCTCTTGCTGAAAACGCCAGTCTAAGCAGATTGCGGCCGTCCGATTTAAGATAGCGTGTCAACATTTGTCGAGAACCTGCCATGCGTACGCTAGCTCCCACCCAAGGACCGGGCCCCACCGGCGAGCGTCCCGTAAGCCTGTGGGCGCGCGACCTCCCGGCCGACGTATCGGTGGGTGCGCACAGCCACGAATGGGGGCAGCTGACCTACGCCGCCAACGGCATGGTGCGCGTCAGCGCCGACGCCAGCAGCTGGATCGTGCCGCCACAGCGTGCGATCTGGATCGCGCCCAACGTCGTGCACGAGGTCACGATGCTGGAACCGGCCTGCCTGAGTCCCTTGCGCATCCATGCCTCGCGCGACCCCTTCCAGGGCGAGCGCTGCCGCGTGGTGGAGGTGAGCAGCCTGCTGCGCGAACTGATCGCCGCGCTCGAGCCGGGCGTACAGCCGCGCGACCCGCAACGTGCGCAGCTGGTGGGCGAGCTGATCCTGGACGAGCTGGCGCGCGCGCCTTCGCGCCCGATCCGCGTGCCGCTGCCGGGCGACAAGCGCTTGAGGCAGCTCTGCCAGGCCCTCATCGACGCGCCCGGCGACACCCGGACGCTGGCCGACTGGGCGCGCGCCGCCGGCGCTTCCGAGCGCACCCTGGCGCGCCTGTTCGAGCGCGAGCTGGGCATGAGCTTCGGCCAGTGGCGCCAGCAGGTGCGCCTGGCGCATGCCGCTTCCCTGATCGCGCGCGGCATGCCGCTGTGGCAGGTGGCGCAGCAGCTCGGCTACGCCAGCCAGTCGGCCTTCACGGCGATGTTCAGGAAGACCTTCGGCACGACGCCATCCAGTTTTTTCGCGGACGACCGGCGGCGCGGCTAGCGCGCGCCTTTGCATACGTCAAAAACTGATGACGAAACGCGCGCCGGCGCCGACCGGGCGCGCGTAGCGCACCGTGCCGCCGTTCGCGTGCACCAGGTGGCGCACCATGGCCAGGCCGATGCCGCCGCCCTGCTTCTTGGTGGTAAAGAAGGGGGTGAAGATATGCGGGATGAGCTCGACCGGCACGCCGGGGCCGTCGTCCAGCACCTCGATGCGCAAGCGGCCGCCGCGCACCAGGCGCGCACCGACGCGGGCGCCCGCCCCGGGCACGGCGGCGCTGGCCTCGAAGGCATTCTTGAGCAGGTTGATCAGGGCCTGCTCCAGCTGGCCCGGGTCGGCCACCAGCTCGAGCGAGCCCGGTTCCACCGTGAACTGCACCTCGCCGCCGCGCCCGCGCCAGGCGGGCGACACCAGGGCGCGCACCCGCTCGAACAGGGAAGCCACGTGGATCCGTTCGGGGCGCGCCGGCGGCACATTGGACAGGCTGCGGTAGCTCGATACGAAGTCGGCCAGGCTGTCCGCGCGCCGGCTGATGGCGTCCAGCGCCGTCACCAGGTCGTGCCCCACGTCCGGCGGCAGCGAGTCGCGGCAGTCTTCCAGCATCTCGCGCGCCGTGCGCGACAGCGAGGCCACCGGCGTCAGCGAATTCATGATTTCATGGGTCAGCACGTGCACCAGCTGGCGCCAGGCATTCAGGGCCTCGGCTTCCAGCTCGCTCTCGACCGGCATCAGGGCCGCCAGGCGCTGCGGATTGCCCTGCAGTGCGAGCAGCGACACCGCCAGCAGCGCACGCTCCACACCGCGCTCCGTATCGAACTGGATCATGCTGCGGCGTTCGCCCGGCTCGCCGGCCAGTTGCCGGTACAGGCTGGCCGGATCGCTGGCGCGTCCGGGCGCCACCAGCTTGCGCGCATTGCCGTTGAGCGGCGCCACCTTGCTGTCGGCGCCCGCGCCCTCGATGCGAAACAGCGCGATGGGCGCATGTTCCAGGCTGCTCTCGAGCGCCAGCGCACTGTCGACCAGGTGCTGCTGCTCGATGGTGAGCACGGCCTTCGGCTCGGGCGGCTTCGGGTGGCGCAGCATGGCGAGGCGCTCCAGGCAGCGCCATAGGGTGAGCAGCAGCGGCAGCGCGGCCAGGCCGCACAGCACCACCAGGCGCGGCGAGTCATGCACGGTGCCGGCGCCGAAGCCCAGGGTCGCCACCCCAGTTACGCACAGCAGGACGGCCGCCTTGAGCCGGCCCTCGCGCGCGCTAGATTCCATGCTTGCCCAGCTTGCGGTACAGCGCGGCGCGGCTCAATCCGAGCATGCGCGCCGCCAGGCTGATGTTGCCCTTGGCCTTGTCGAGCGCGGCAGCGATGGTCTCGCGCTCCAGCGCGCCCAGGCTGAATTCCTCGCCCTGCGGCGCGGCCTCCGCCACGGGCGCCGGCGCTGGCGCGGCGGGCGGCGCAGTGAACGTGGCGGCGGCCGGCGCCGCCAGGCCGAAGTCCTCGAAACGGTACTCCGCCTGCGGGGCCAGGATCGCCGCGCGCTCGCAGGCGTGGCGCAGCGCGCGCACGTTGCCGGGCCAGGGCCAGGCGCACAGCGCTTCCTGCACGCTGGGCCCCAGCTCGCGCACCGGACGGCCGTACTGGCCTTCGTACAGCGACAGGTAGTGGTGCAGCAGCTGCGGGATATCCTCGCGCCGCGCGCGCAGCGGCGGCACCCGCAGCACGATGGTGTTCAGGCGGAACAGCAGGTCGGGCCGGAACACGGACGGATCGAACAGGCGTTCCTCGCTCAGGTTGGTGGCGCTGACGACGCGCACGTCGATCGGCTCGGCCCGGTCCGCCCCCAGCGGCGTCACTTCGCGCCGCTCGAGCGCGGTGAGCAGCTTGGCCTGGGCGCCGAGCGGCATGTTGCCGATCTCGTCGAGGAACAGGCTGCCGCCGCGCGCCGCCTGGAACCGGCCGGCGCGGTCGGCACGCGCATCGGTGAACGAACCCTTGCGGTGGCCAAACAGCTCACTCTCGAAGGTCGCCTCCGGCAAGGCGCCCATGTCCACCGCCAGGAAGGTGCCGGCGGCGCGGCTTGATGCCGCATGGATGGCGCGCGCCACCAGTTCCTTGCCGACGCCGTTCTCGCCCAGCACCATCACGTTGGCCTCGGTCGGGGCGACGGCGGCGATCATGGCGCGCAACTCGCGCATCGGGGCGGATTCGCCCATCAGGGGCGAGGCGCCGGCGGGCGCGGCGGCCGTGCGGCGCGCCAGCGCACCCTCGACGGCTGCCACCAGGCGGGCGTTGTCCCAGGGCTTGGTGATGAAGTCGCTGGCGCCGCGCTTGAGGGCCTCCACCGCGAGCGGAATGTCGGCATAGGCCGTGAGCGCGATCACGCCGGGCGGGCGCGGCAACGCGCGCAGGCGGTCCAGCACGGCCAGCCCCTCGGCGCCGTCGATGCGACCCGGGGTGAAGTTCAGGTCGAGCAGCACCACGTCGGGCGCGCCTTGCGCCAGCTGCGCGTCCAGGCCGCGCGGGTCGCCCAGCGTCGCCACCTTGCCATGCCGGCGGCGCAGCAGCATCTGCGCCGCGCAGGCGACGTCCTCGTCGTCGTCGAGGATCAGGATCGAAGCGGTGGAAGGAAGCATTCTGGGCCATGCAGGGAGGACAGACCCGCATTCTAGCAGCGGCAAACACCCCGGTGGACAGTCCGCCGGACACCTGTCCGCCTATGAACATGCATACCTGTCCGATTCCGGACACTTTTGCCCGGAAGGGTGTCCGCAGGGGGTGAAAACGGGGTGGCACGGTAGTTGCAAAGACTGGACCATCTCAACCCGCAGTCTCGAAGCAAGCAAAAACACATGGACCGACTCCCTCCCCAAGCCGTCACCGGCGCCGCCATGGACGTTGTAATACCCAAGCGCCGCGGCAAGCTGTATGTGCGCGCCGCCGTCACGCTGGCCCTGCTAGCCGCCTTCGGCGCAGGCGCCTGGCACTTCATGCCGCACGGCCTGCAGGTGCCGGCCGCCGACGTGCGCATCGCCGGCGCCGCGAACGGCATCTTCCGCGACGACATCGTGGTGCGCGCCACCGCCCAGCCGCTCAATTCCATCATGCTCGACTCGGTCGAATCCGGCCGGGTGGAAGAAGTACTGGTGCAGGACGGCCAGACCGTCGAGAAAGGCCAGCTGCTGTTCCGCCTGTCCAACCCGCTGCGCAACCTGGCGCTGCTGGAGCGCCAGGCCGAACAGGCGCAGCAGATCTCGAACCTGGCGAACCTGCGCGTGGCCCAGGAAACCAGCCGCAGCGAGCACCGCCGGCGCCTGTCCGACCTCGAGTTCGCATTCCAGCAGGCCGAGAAACAGCATGCCCGCAACAGCCGCCTGTCCCAGCAGGGCTTCATCTCGGCGGTGGCGCTGGAGGAGTCCGCCGACCGGCTGGCGCAGCAGCGCCGCAGCCTGGACAACGAACGGCGCCGTTTCGACACCGAAGAAAGCGTGCGCCAGCGCGGCCTGCAGCAGATGGAAACGGCGATCGACGGCTTCGCCTCCGGCCTGCAGCTGGTGAGCGCCACGGTGGACGCCCTGGCGGTGCGCGCACCCAGCGCCGGCATGCTGACCGACTTCCGCCTGCAGGTCGGCCAGACCGTGCAGCCCAACCAGAACATCGGCCGCATCGACGACCCCAAACGCTTCAAGCTCAAGCTCGAGATCGACGAGTTCTACCTGAGCCGCGTCACGCGCGGCCTGGCCGGCAGCATTACCCAGGACGGCAAGCAGTACCCGCTGCGGGTCAGCGCCGTGTTCCCCCAGATCCGCGAAGGCCGCTTCACCGCCGAGATGGTGTTCACGGGAGACCAGCCGGCGGTCATCAACCCGGGCCAGAGCCTGGACGCCCAGCTGACCCTGGGACAAAGCACCCAGGCCCTGCTGCTGCCGACCGGGGCATTCGTGAACGACACCGGCGGCGCCTGGGTCTTCGTGGTGGACAAGGAAAGCGGCCGCGCTGGGAAGCGCAGCGTGCGCCTGGGCCGCCGCAACAACAGCCACGTCGAGGTCCTGTCGGGCCTGGCCGCCGGCGAGCAGGTCATCATTTCCAGTTACGGGCCGTTCGGCAAGGCCGAGCAGCTCCAGATCGATTAACTATCCAACAGACGAACAAGAACGAAAGGAAGCACCATGCTGAAACTCAGGGGCGTGTCCAAGATCCACCAGGCGGGCGAAGTCCAGACCCGCGCCCTCGACCGCGTCGACCTCGACATCGCGGCCGGCGAATACGTCGCCATCACCGGGCCCTCCGGCTGCGGCAAGTCCACCCTGCTGAGCGTGCTCGGCCTGCTGGACGTACCGAACGAAGGCGACTACTTCTTCGAAGGACAGAACGTGGCCGGCTGGAGCGAGGCGCGCTTGAACGCGCTGCGTCGCGGCCGGGTCGGCTTCATCTTCCAGAGCTTCAACCTGATCGAAGAACTGAGCGTGTACGAGAACGTCGAGCTGGCCCTGGAATACACCGGCACCGCGGCGCCTGAGCGCCGCCGCCGCGTGGAAGCCATGCTGGAGCGCCTCGGCGTGGCGCACCGCGCCAAACACCGCCCGTCCCAGCTCTCCGGCGGCCAGCAGCAGCGCGTGGCGATCGCGCGCGCGCTGGTGGCGGAACCGGCCATGCTGCTGGCCGACGAACCGACCGGCAACCTGGACACGGCGCACGGCGACGAGGTGATGCGCCTGCTGCGCAACATCAACCTTGATGGCACCACGGTCGTCATGGTCACCCACTCGCCGGCGCACGCGGCCCAGGCCTCGCGCACCCTGCACCTGGTCGATGGCCGCGTGGTGGTCGACGCCCTGCAGGCAGCATGAGGAGCGCCCCGATGATCCTGCGCGACGCATTGCGTGACTTCCGCATCGGCTGGCGGCTGCTGGTCAAGGAATCCGGCTACTCGGCCGTGGTGGTGCTGGGCCTGGCGGTCGGCTTCGCGGCCTGCTTCCTGCTGCTCGGCTACGTGGCCCATTCGCTGTCCTACGACCGCCACGTGCCGCAGCGCGAGCAGGTGTTCCGCCTGATGCAGAAGTGGAACACCTCGAGCGCGAGCGGCAACTGGAGCAATTCGTCCAGCCTGCCCGCGCGCGACGCCGTTCTCGCCAGCGGCGCGCCGGTACTGGCCAGCGCCTTCATCGAACGCGACATCGACGTGCGTCCGGTCGGCAGCGCCAGCGGCCAGGTGCAGACCATCAGCGTGACCGTGGTCGATCCCGACTTCCGCCGCATCCTCGCCCCGCAGGTGCTCGCGGGCGACCTGGCCGCCGCGCTGGCGCGCCCGGATGCCCTGGCCCTTACCCGCGAGACCGCCACCAGGCTGTTCGGCCGCGAAGACGTGGTCGGCAAGACCGTGCAGGTGGCCGGCCAGCCCTACCAGGTGCTGGCCGTACTCGAGGACCAGCCGGCCGCCACTACCCTGCCCTTCACGGCGCTGGCGGGCATCCAGACAGGCATCTGGAAGCAGGAATACCGCCAGCTGGTCACCACCAACTGGGGTTCCTCGCACGGCGGCGTCTATGTCAGGCTGATGCCGGGCGCCGACCCGCAGGCCGTGCTCGGCTCGGTGCGCCGCGCGATGCTGGCCTCCAGCTTCTACCAGCGCATGAGTCCGGACCAGATCGCCTCGCTGAACGGCAAGGACCTGATCGACTTCCGCCTCGGGCCCCTGAGCGAAGCCTACCTCGACCCACTGATCAAGGACGCCTCGCCCACCCACGGCGACCGCAAGACCATCTTCGGCCTGGCCGCCGTGGGCGTGCTGATCCTGGTGCTGGCCGCCACCAACTACGTCAACCTGGCCACCGTGCGCACCGTGCGCCGCCAGCGCGAGATCGCCGTGCGCAAGGTGCTGGGCGCCAGCACGGGCACGGTCAGCCGCCACTTCCTGGCCGAATCGGTGCTGGTGTGCCTGATCGCCACCGCGATCGGCATGCTGCTGGCCTGGCTGCTGCTGCCGGTATTCGCCGACCTCGTGCAGCGCAAGCTGGACCGCATGTTCACGCCGGTGTCGCTCGGCCTGAGCCTGCTGCTGGGCTGTTTCGTCGGCCTGCTGGCCGGCGCCTATCCTGCCTGGTCGGCCATCAAGGTGCGCCCCACCGCGGCGCTGGCCGGCCGCGGCAACAGCGAGACCGTGGGCGGACTGCGCCTGCGCCGCATCCTCACCGTGCTGCAGTTCGCCACCGCGATGGGCCTGACCAGCCTGACCCTGGCCGTGGCCTGGCAGACCCGCTACGCCAGCAGTCTCGATCCGGGCTTCGACGCCGCGCCCCTGCTGATCGTGCCGACCCCGGACGACATGCGCGACGCCAAGGTGCGCGCCTTCCGCGATGCGCTGGTCCGCTTGCCGGGCGTGAGCGGGGTGGCGGTCAGCGACGCCCCGGTGACCACCAACTTCAACAGCACCTCGCTGCGCCGCGATGGCGGCGCGCCGATCGAGATCAACTGGACCCGCGTCAGTCCCGAGTTCTTCGGGGTCTATGGCCTGAAGCCGGTCACAGGCCGGCTGTACGATGCGAGCCGCGACAAGCCCGAGGACGACGGCAAGCTGGTCATCAACGAGGCGGCCGCGCGCAAGTTCGGCTTCGCCAGCGCCGAGGATGCGGTGGGCAAGTTCATCCGCACCCCGCACGACAGCGACACCATGCAGGTGGTGGGAGTGGCCCCGAACATCCGCCACCGCTCGGCGCGCGAGGAGATGCAGGCCACCGTCTACTTCCTGGGCAACCAGACCGGCGTGTTCACCGTACGCAGCGGGCAGGACGGCGTCGCGGTGCAGCGCGCCATCGAGGAGATGTGGCCGCGCTACTTCCCGAACGACGTTCTGGAAGTGCAGCGCATGGCCAGCCTGTATGCGCGCAACTACGAGGATGACCTGCGCCTGGCCAAGCTCTTGGCCGCGTCGAGCGTGATCGCCACGGCGATCGCCGCCTTCGGCATCTACGTGCTGGCCGCCTACAGCGTGCAGCGCAAGGCGCGCGAGATCGTGCTGCGCAAGCTGTACGGCGCCGGCAGCTCCGCGATCGGCCGCCTGGTGGCGCGCGAGTTCGTGGTGCTGATCGGGATCGGCGCGCTGTTCGGCCTGCCGGTGGCCTTCGTGGCGGTGCAACGCTACCTGGCCAGCTTCACGGAACAGGCGCCGGTGGGGGCCTGGACGCTGGCGGCCGCCCTCCTGACGGCCGGGCTGGTGGCGATGGGGTCCACCGTGCGCCATGCGGTGGCGGCGATGCAGATTCGGCCGGCGCAGGCGCTGCGCGAGTAAGCGGCGCTCCACCATCGTTGGGGGAAGCATGGAGGCCGGGCGCTAGGGAGCATCCGGCCTTTTTTCCTGGCGCTGGATCGATTAGAAGCTGCGGACGAAACCTGTTTCTTGCTGCGATGGCAGCAAGCTCGGACACTGAGCCATTCCAAGGTCTGCACTCGGCTACAAGCGGGCTTGGCAGAATTCCATGCTGGCGTATTTCGATTAATTAATTTTAGTAAGTGCACGGACTGATGCCAATTGCAGCTCCTCGGGTCTGCATCGTATTAAATTAGACCTTGAATATTCCCTTCCCGACGTCCAGAATGAAGAACATGGGCATGACGCTGGCCGGGCCTTGCTGTTGCACGCGATCACTACGCGAATCTCATCATCGGTGCCACTTCATTGTGCGCTCCACAACCGTTGTTTTACGGAATGGCACCGAAAGCATGCACTTTACCTCTGATTAATAATTTCCTCTACGCTTCGACGCCTCGCAGGTGTCGGAGCCGCCTCCAATTCGGCTGAAATACGCGAGGGGATTGTTCTCATCGGTTACTGGTCCATGCAGGACTTGCCAAAGACTTCATGCAGAAATATCAAACAATTCGCGATGGCACGGAGTGGGAGGCGTACAGCAAAGGAAAAGTCGACGTAAACGAACAATTCAGGACTACCGAGGAATCCCAGGCGATCAATTCGGGATTCGGTCCGATAACAGCGCACATGAACATCTCGCAGTTATCAGCTGGTAGCGAATCTCTGGATTATGACTATTTCACTATCTTTATTCAGAATAGCGGTACGGAGATCAGTGTACTTCCTGATCTAGCTGTATTTGGGACATCGCTTGGAATCGAGACTGCAGTATCAGCGCAATTTTTCGAGGTGATGTTTGAACGCACTATTTTCGAAGACCATAGGGTCGAGGAACGTCACTATGTGATCGACCGCCAGCACGAGTTCAAGACAGATAGTATCGCCGAGTCGATAGCAACGGCACGTGGCTGGACCTCAGTGTTACTACCATATGAGTCTTATACGACGACAACCGATGCAGGTGCCGGAGGATTGATTTCCGACTTTACCGGCGTGGATGCGAAAAAAATTTACGAATACCACACCGGCATATATGTGGTTGAAGTCGCGGGCGCAGCAGCCGATTATAACGAGCTTACCAAGGGAAACACCGATCAGCAGAATGCGGGAAGGTATTTGATCGCCTTTGGTAGCCCAACAGGCCAGCGAGCTGCCGCATGGGGCGACGGGTGGATCAATACTATCAAGTTACAAGGGCAAAGTGGGCCTGCCACGCCGGTTCCGCCGACCATGCCGGTCGCGCCTGCCTTGTTTCCTTTGCCTTCCAACTTGACATGGACAGAAGCTGGCGCTGGCACTTATACGTCGCCAGCCTATGGGTATGATGCAGTTACCGACACGTGGTCGGTTAGCGGCATTGCGCCGCTCCCCGATGCTTCTTCCGATGACCTCAGCTACTTCGGCAAGTTGACCATACAAACCTTGGTGAGTCAGTTCTCAGGCGCCATGAGTGATCTCGCGCTTGAGAAATTCATCAAGCCTTTTTTGCCTGAAGGAGTATACAAGCCAGCCCAGTCTGCCGATGTGATTGAGTTTGGCCTGATGCAGAAGCGGTTCTTCACGGATGTGCTCAATGAACTCAACAAGGGATTCGATGCTGTATCGGGAGACTCTGTTTGGACCGAAGACGCTGTCATTGAACGGGTCAGGCAACATAATTCTGATCTGCAAATTTGGCTCGCGGATCATTTGGACAATGAACCCGCCGGATATTTCCTTCAGGCGGTCGAGAACACTCGGTTGGTCATGCGTCATAGCGACATCACGATGACCATGCAGCGCCGTGATATTGTCCCGAGCTACCGTACCGACGAGGGGCATTCGGTAGCCATCCTTGGCGCTGCGGTGGGTGACACATTGTACGGTGCCGAGAGCGAGGACCTGCTGATTGGCCAGGACGGCAACGACATGCTATTCGGCGGTGGCGGAAACGACCGGTTCGTCGCGTCAGCGGGGGCAAACATTGTAGATGGTGGAGCCGGCCTCGATACAATTGACATCTCTGGCGCACGAAGCATGTCTACGCTTGTTCACAATGGCGAGAACTGGCGAGTGGAAAGTTCGGCCGGTCGTTACGACATACTCATTGACGTTGAACGGGTTCGATTTAACGATGTTGCAGTAGCTCTCGATTTGGGTGGCAATGCAGGTCAAGTGTATCGAATTTATCAGGCAGCTTTTGATCGAGCGCCGGATTTGATCGGAATTGGCTTCTGGATCAGCAGAATGGATAGTGGTGTTAGTCTGAATCAGATTGCCGAAGGGTTCGTATCCTCATCCGAATTCAGGACGATGTACGGGAGTGATCCGGAAAGTACTGAACTGGTCAAGGGCTTGTATCAAAATATATTGCGTCGTGCCCCAGAGCAAGGTGGTTTGGATTTCTGGGTGGACGTGCTGAGTCGAGGAGGGACGATACGCGACGTTCTAGTCGGAATTAGCGAAAGCCGCGAGAACATAGACGGTGTAGCTGGACTAATCGCAGGCGGCATTACGTACACCCCTTACGGGTAGATCTGCTTTTCCCCGCGCGATGGACACTTTGGATAGGTATTAGGTTCTTATTGGAGGCATAACATGTGGCGCGTGACAGACGCTTATTCTCAGAAGAATTCATGCACGAAGCAGTCAAGCTGGTAGGCCAGCCAGGTGCGAGCAAGGCGGTAACAGGCGGCGACCTTGGCATTGGCGCCAATTTGCCGAGACGATGGCGCAGCGGCGCCATCGTCGAAACAAAGGTCGCAGTGGGGCGAAAAGGTGTCGGCCCCGGAGTATGTCAGCACGCGCCGCGCACTGGCGAATATCAAGACGGAGCGCGCCAATGTAAAAAAAGCGCTCGGCTATTCTGCAACCGACCTCAAGTGAACTACGGCGATGGATGAAAGCAGCCTGCATCGAGGCCTGTCACGAACAGCGTCAGGCGTCAGGCCAGCTGAAGCATCAGTCCACGCCAGTGCGCCCAATCTGCCGGGAAGTGTCCGTGACAATGGGGGATAGGCCACCTGTGGCTCAAGACTTGCAACTTGCATGCCGCATGGGCGTCTGCTTCGGGTCGGTACCAGCATTCACGACTACGATCGCGTCAGGCAGCCGAGCGCGTGACCCGAGGCGGAATCGCCGATTCGGCCAACAAATGGGGCCCGACATCCCGTAGCGATTTCACGCCAGTGAGCACCATGTTCGTGCGAATGTCCTTCTCCATGATCGCCAGCAGGCGCTCGACCCCGGCCTGCCCTTGCGCCGCCAGCGCGTACACGAAAGCGCGGCCGATCAAGACACCGTCGGCGCCCAGCGCGAGCATGCGGAAGACATCGGTGCCGGTACGGATGCCGCCGTCGACGAAAACCGTCATTCGGCCCTGCACGGCGGCGGCGATCGACGGCAGCGCTCTAGCCGTCGACAGGGCGCCATCGAGCTGCCGTCCGCCATGGTTCGAGACGACGATCCCGTCGGCGCCAAAGGCCAGTGCGTCGCGCGCATCGTCCTCGTCGAGGATGCCCTTGATGACCAGGCGTCCCTTCCACTCGTCGCGGATCCACTGCAGGTCCTGCCAGCTGATCCCGGGATCGAAGTTGGCGCCGATCCAGCCCATGAAGTCCTCGAGTCCGGTGGCGCCGCCGAGGTAGGCCGAGATATTGCCCAGGTTGTGCGGGCGGCCGAACAGGCCCACGTCGAGCGCCCAGCGCGGACGGCGCATGGCCTGGAGAATGCGCCGCATCCCCGCGTTCGGGCCGCTCATGCCGCTGTGCGCATCGCGGTAGCGCGCGCCCGGCACCGGCGTGTCGACCGTGAACACCAGTGTCGACGCGCCCAGGTCGCCGGCGCGCCGCATGACGTCGCGCATGAAGCCGCGGTCCTTCAGCACATACAGCTGGAACCACTGCGGCTTCGCGGCCTGGGCTGCCACTTCAGCCAGCGAGCACACCGACATCGTCGACTGGATGAAGGGGATGTTGCGGCGATCGGCGGCGCGCACGGCCTGCACTTCCCCGCGCCGCGCATACATGCCGGTCAGGCCGACCGGCGCGAGCGCGATCGGCAAATCATAGCGCTGGCCGAACCACTCGGCGCCCAGGTCGAGCGTCTCGGAACCGCGCAGCACGCGCTGGCGAAGCTTGACGGCTTGCAGGTCATCGACGTTGGCGCGCATCGTCTCCTCCGCGCCGGCGCCGCCGTCGATGTAATGGAACAGGAAAGGCGGCAGGACGCGCTGCGCCGCGGCGCGGAAGTCGGTAGCGGAGGAAATGAGCATGACAACGGATCGGGAATGGTCGGGTGATCGGTATGCAGGGCCGGAACCCTGCGGCGGATTATTCGTTCAAGGCACCCCGTGCGAACCGGCTGACAGGGATCGACGGGCCGTCGCTGACTTCGATGCGCCTGGCGAGGCTTTCCACCTGCGCCTGCGTGACGGGCGCGGCCCCTGCAACCGTACACGCGGCCGCACCGGCGCCCACCGCGCGCGCCAGGTGCTCGCCGCCGGTCCGGTGCGGGTACAGCATGAGGCTGGCGAGCAGTCCGGCCAGGCTGGCGTCGCCCGCGCCGACCGTGTCGATCACCTCGATCGACGGGGGTCGCGCCGTCCACGCATCCTGCCCCTGGCACAGCGAGGCGCCCGCCGCACCACGGGTCAGCAGGAATAGCGCCCGCGGCTGCATGTCCCGCAGCCGCGCAAAAGCGGCGTCGGCATCGGCACAACGGAACAGACCCCGCAGGTCGTCGTCGGACACCTTGATCACGTCGGCCAGCGCGGCCATCGCCGCCAGCGTCGAATCGTAGCGCTCGTCCATCAGCTGGCGGAAATTCGGATCGTAGCTGATGCGCACGCCGCGTCCCTTCAGCTGCCGCGCCAGCGCCAGCAGCGTGGATGCCAGCGGTTCGCGCGCCAGGCTGATGCCGCCGAAGTGGGCCCACTGCAGCGCATCGATCCATCCCGCGGGCAGCAGGGCCGGGTCGAAATGCAGGTCGGCGCTGTCGCTCCCCACGAAGAAATAGCTGGGCGGGTCGAGCGCATGGACCATCGCCAGCAGCGGCGGCTTGGGCAAGACCTGCATGAAGCGCGCGTCCAGCCCGGCCTCCCGGCTGGCCTCCACCAGCGCCGCGCCGAACAGGTCGGCGCTGACGGCGCCGGCAAAGGCGCTCGGCACGCCCATGTGGGCCATCGCGCGCGCCGCGTTCCAGACCGCGCCGCCCGGGCAGCTGCGCCAGTGATCGACGCCGGTCCTCACCATGTCGGTGAGCGCCTCGCCGGCGGCGACGAACACAGGCAAGCCTTGCAGCGCGGCGTTCATGGGCGCCACAGCCAGCGCAGGGTCTCGGCCAGGATCGCGCCGCCGTGCCGCAGCGAGTGCCCGCCATCGCCTTCCACGAAGCGGTGCTCGTAGCCGCGGTAGGCCAGCGCCGCGGCCATTTCGCGGTTGGCCAGCAGCCAGCTGCCGTACAGGATGTCGAGGTCGTGCGCGCCGCTTTGCAGGAACACGCGCAGGGGTTTGACCGGCTCGCGCCGCACGCGGCTCGCCCAGGCGCGCCCGCCGCGGATGTCGACGAAACTGCCGCAATGGGTCAGCACCTTGCCGAAGGCGTCGGGGCGCTCCCAGGCGGCATTGAAGGCGCAATGGCCGCCCGAGCTGATGCCGGCGATCGCGCGCCGCGCCGGGTCGCTCGACACGCGATAGCCGGCCAGCGCTTCCGGCAGCAGTTCCTCGAGCAGGAAGCGCACATAGGCGTCGCCCGTGGCGTCGTATTCGACGCTGCGGTTGCCGCTGCCGCCATAGTCCGGCAGGCCCGGCCCCTGCTCGCCCGGCTCGGCGAACACGGCGATGGTGGGCGGCATGCCGCCCTCGGCGATCAGGACGTCCAGCACGCGCACGGTATTGGCTTCCGGGCCGAGGTAGCGGCTGCCGTCCTGGAACACCATCAGGCAGGCGTCCTCGCCGGCGTCGTACTGCACCGGCACGTAGACCGTGTAAGCGCGTTCGACGCCGGGATAGACCCGGGTGGAGCGGTGCCGGCGCGTGAGCAGACGGCCTTCCGGAACGCCGGCGTCGACTGGCGGCGCGTTGTACGGTTCGTCGACCGTGAGCGCCGCGGCGAAGCGCGGCAGATCGCGCTCGGGCATGCCCGGCATGGCGTCCAGCAGCATCTGGTGCAGTGGCGAATCAGGCACGGCTGGCTCCTTCCCGGGCTGGCGCGCCGCAGCGCGCCAGCAGGCGTTCGAAACCGGCCCGGGCGCGCGCAGTCGCGCTGTGCTGCTCGAGCAGGCGGGTGTCGTGCTGGGCCGCGAGCAGCAGGGCGTAGATCTCGAACACCAGCTGGCTCGGGTCCAGGTCGCTGGCCAGGTGTTGCAGCAGCACCGCCTGGCGCGCGCCCTCTTCGAAGGCGTCGCGCCAGGCGTTGACGCTGTCGGTCAGCGCATGGCGCACCGCGCCCGGCCGGTCGTCGTATTCGGCGGCGCAGCTGATATAGAAGCAGCCCGCGGAACTCGTGGCCTGTCCCGACTCCACCTGCTTCAGGCTCATGTCGAACAGGTGCCGCAGGCGCGGCAGGCCGGGCGCCATGCGCTGCGACGGCTGCAGCACCTGGGCCTCGAAGCGCTGGCGGTAGTTCGCCAGCACCGCCAGCTGCAGCGTCTCGCGCGAGCCGACCCGGCTGAACACGCCGCTCTTGCTCATCTTCATGGAATCGGCCAGTGTGCCGAGCGTCAGCGCCTCCAGCCCGTCATGGCTTGCCACGCCGAGCGCGTGCTCGATGATCGCGGCGCGGGTCGTTTCCGATTTGCTCTTGGAATCCCGGAATGCAGTCACGGTTGGTCTCCTCATTTTTTACAACCTGTCATACAGGTTTGTAGTAGATTGGCAGATATATCGCGCGATCGCAAGAAAAACCCCCATACCTATCCAACAGGACCCTCGATCATATGCAAGCACACGACAGCGTCATCCTCCACCTCGGCCTGGGCGCCTTCCACCGCGCGCACCAGGCGGCGTATCTGCAGGACCTGCTGGACGCCGGCGAGGCCGGGTGGACCATCGTCGCCGCGAATATCCGTCCCGATCCGCTCGACCCAGGCGAAACGATGCGCGCGCAGGACTGCGCCTACACGCTCGAAACCGTGACGCCGGATGGCGCCTATGCCTACCGCAGCATCCGCGCCATCTCGGCCGTCCTCGACTACGAGCCGTCCCTGGGCGCGGTGCTCGCCGCCGGCGCCGACGCCGCGACGCGCATCATCTCCTTCACCGTCACCGAAGCCGGCTACTTCCTGGGCGTCGACGGCCGGCTCGACCTGTCATCGCAAGACCTGCACGCCAGCATCGGGAATGCGCGCCGCGGCGAACCGGGCGCCACCATCTACAGCGTGCTGGCCGCCATCCTGCGCGCGCGCCGCGCCGCCGATGCGGGCCCCATCACCCTGCTGTGCTGCGACAACCTGCGCCACAACGGCGACCGGGTGCGTCAGGGCTTGAGCCAGTTCCTCGCGCTGGCCGAAGAACCCGATCTGCTGGCGTGGATGGCCCGGAACACGCGCTTTCCGAATTCCATGGTAGACCGCATCACGCCGCGCGCGACGCCGGAGCTGCGCGCCCGCGTGCTGGCCGCCACCGGGCGCGATGACCCCGCCGCGGTGATGAGCGAATCGTACATCGAGTGGGTGATCGAAGACGACTTCTGCAACGGCCGCCCGGCCTGGGAGCGCGTGGGCGCGCGCATGGTGGAATCGGTGGCGCCCTTCGAGGAAGCCAAGATCCGCATCCTGAACGCGAGCCACAGCGGCATCGCCTGGGCCGGCGCCCTGCTGGGCTACGGCTATATCCATGAAGGCATGCGCGATGCGCGCATCCGCGCCCTGGTGCACGACTACGTGACCGGCGCCGTGTTCGACTGCCTGCGTCCGAGTCCGGTGCACCTGGAAGCCTACCGCGACGCCGTGATCGCGCGCTTTTCCGGCGACGCCGTGCGCGACACGGTGGACCGGGTGCTGGCCGACAGCCTGGCCAAGCTGCCGGGCTTTATCGTGCCGACCATCCGCGAGCGCATGGCGCGCGGCCTCGGGCTGGAGGCGGTGGCGCCCTTGCCGGCCCTGTACCTGGCTTTCCTGGTGCGCTGGCGGGCCGGCCTGCTGCAGGCCGACTACCGCGACGCCGCGCTCGACGAAGGCTTCGTGCAGCGCGTGTGCGGCGCCGGCGACGCGCTCGCGGCCTTCTGTGCGGAGCCGGCGCTGTGGGGCGAACTGGCCGGGTCGACCGCGCTGGTGCGGGCCCTGCGCGCCGCTTACGAGGGCCTGGACTTCATGCCAGCGCCGATGCCCGGTTCAGCACCGTCCTGAGCGCGAAGCCCGACTTGATGTGGGCCACGCCCGGGATGCGCGTGAGCGTGCGCGTCAGGAACTGGTGATAGGTTTCCAGGTCCGGCACCACCACGCGCAGGCTGTAGTCGGCGTCGCCCGTCATCAGGAAGCAGCTCATCACCTCGGGCGCGGCCACGATCGCTTCTTCGAAGCGGGCCAGCGTTTCTTCCGACTGCGAAGTGAGCGTCACCGCGACCAGCACGCTCATGCGGCCAGCCAGCCGGGCCTCGTCCAGCTTGGCCACATAGCCCTGGATATACCCGGCTTCCTCCAGGCGCCGCACCCGGCGCAGGGTGGGGGTGAGCGACAGGCCGACCAGGTCGGCCAGCTCGCTCCAGGCGATGCGGCCGTCCTGCGCAAGCTGGCGCAGGATCTTACGGTCGATCCTGTCGATGTCGGTTTCCTTGGTCATATCCACCTACTCTTTCTGCCAGTTCGTAGCAATTTACGCCAATTCACAGCACAAGTTTAACCGCTTTCAGTCCCAATCGCTCCGCCCTTGCTCCTAAAATTTCTCTCATTCCGATAACAAGCACACGGGGACGAATGATGGAACTTTCACGCAAGGCGCCGCGCGCCAGCATCTACCAACAGGCGCAGGGCCAGGTCTTCCTCACGGGGATACAGGCGCTGGTGCTGCTGCCCATGCTGCAGCGCCGCCTCGACCGGGCGCAGGGTCTTTCCACGGCCGGCCTGGTCTCGGGCTACCGCGGCTCGCCGCTGGGCGCCTACGACCAGCAGCTGTGGAAGGCGCAGGACGACCTGGCCGCCCACGACATCGTGTTCCAGCCTGGCCTGAACGAGGACCTGGCCGCCACCGCGCTGTGGGGCGCGCAGATGCATACCGCCTTCGGGCCGGGCCGGGTCGACGGCGTATTCGGCATCTGGTACGGCAAGGGCCCGGGCGTGGACCGCACCGGCGACGTGTTCCGCACCGCGAACATGCTCGGCACCTCGCCGCTGGGCGGCGTGCTGGCCGTGTCGGGCGACGACCATGCGGCCCAATCCTCGATGTACCCGCACCAGACCGACGGCATCTTCCATGCGGCCTCGATGCCGGTGCTGCAGCCGGCCAGCGTGCGCGAAGTCATCGAGCTGGGCCTGGCAGGCATCGCCCTGTCGCGCTACTGCGGGCTGTGGGTGGGCCTCAAGACCATCGCCGAGGTGGTGGAAACCGCCGCCACCTTCAGCCTGCCGGAGGCTCCCGTCTTCGTCACGCCGCCCGGCCCGGCCCCAAACCATGGCTACAACTGGGACCCGACACTGGCCTGGCCGGGCCAGCGCGCCGAACTCGAACGCCGCCTGGTCGACGAGCGCCTGCCCGCCGCGCGCGCCTGGGCGCGCGCCAACCGCATCGACCGCACGGTCGTGGAGGCGGCGCAGCGGCGCTTCGGAATCGTCACGGTGGGCAAGGCGCACCAGGACCTGATGCAGGCCTTCGCCGACCTCGGCCTGGGCATGGACGAGGTGGCCGCGATGGGCATTTCCGTGTACAAGGTGGCGATGAGCTGGCCGCTCGAGACCGAGGGCGCCTGCGCCTTTGCCGGCGGCCACGAGGAAGTGCTGGTGGTCGAAGAAAAACGCAGCAATGTCGAAGCGCAGCTGAAGGACGCCCTGTACGGCCTGGAGGGCGCGGCGCGCCCGCGCGTCAGCGGCAAGGGCGGCGCCGTGCTGCCCGAGATCTCCGAATTCACGCCCCTGATCGTGGCGCGCGCGCTGGCGGCGCGCTTCGGCGAGGCCTTGCCGCTGCTGCGCGAGCGCCTGGCCGCGATCGACCGGCCACGGGCGGCCGGGCCGGGCGCGGTGATCCCGATCCGCGCGCCCTACTTCTGCTCCGGTTGCCCGCACAATACTTCGACCCGCACGCCGGAAGGCTCGCGCAGCGGCGGCGGTATCGGCTGCCATGTGATGGCGCTGGCCCAGCCCGAACTCAAGACGACTACTTTCTCGCAGATGGGCGGCGAAGGCGCGCAGTGGCTGGGCGCCGCGCCCTTCTCCACGACCGGCCACCTGTTCCAGAACCTGGGCGACGGCACCTACCAGCACTCCGGCCTGCTGGCCATCCGCGCAGCGGTGGCGGCTGGCACCAACATCACCTACAAGATCCTGTACAACGACGCGGTGGCCATGACCGGCGGCCAGGCGGCCGAAGGCGTGATCGACCCGGCCCGCATCACGCGCCAGCTGCATGCGGAAGGCGTCGGGCGCATCGCCCTGGTGTCGGAAGACCCGGCGCGCTGGCTGGACGCCGGCGACCTGGCGCCGGGCGTCACGGTGCACGCGCGCAGCACGCTCGACGCGGTCCAGCGCGAACTGCGCGCGATTCCCGGCGTGAGCGCCATCGTCTACGAGCAGACCTGCGCCTCCGAGAAGCGCCGCCGCCGCAAGCGCGGCCAGCTGCCCGATCCCGACAGGCGCATCTTCATCAACGAGCGCGTCTGCGAGGGCTGCGGCGACTGCTCGGTGCAGTCGAACTGCATCGCGATCGAGCCGCTCGAAACCGCCTATGGGCGCAAGCGCAAGATCAACCAGAGCGCCTGCAACAAGGATGTCTCCTGCGCCAAGGGCTTCTGCCCGAGCTTCGTCGAGATCGAAGGCGCACGCCTGCGCAAGCCCGACGATGCACGCCTGCGCGCGCTGGAGGCGCGCCTGGCGCCGGCCCTGCCCCTGCCCGCGCTGCCGGCGCTGGGAGACAGCTTCAACGTGGTCGTCACCGGCATCGGCGGCAGCGGCGTGCTGACCATGGGCGCCCTGCTCGGCGCCGCCGCCCACCTCGAGGGCAAGGCCGCCACCGTGCTCGATTTCACCGGCCTGGCGCAAAAGAATGGCGCGGTGGTCAGCCAGGTGCGCATCGCCGCCACGGCGCAGCACATCGGCGCGGTGCGGGTCGGACCGGGCGCAGCCGACCTGCTGCTGGGCGCGGACCTCGTCGTCGCCGCGGCAGGCGACAACCTGGCGCGGCTCTCGCCCACGCGCACGGCCAGCGTCGTCAATACCGACCAGGCCCCGACTTCCGCCGTGGTGCGCCAGCGCGACGCCACCCAGCCCACCGGCCTGATGCTCGACCGGGTGCGCCACCACTCCATGCCTGGCGCCTTCCATGGCGTTTCCGCCAGCAGCCTGGCCCAGTCGCTGTTCGGCGACACCGTGGTCGCGCACACCCTGATGCTGGGCTATGCCTGGCAGCGGGGGCTGGTGCCGCTGTCGCAGGCAGCGATCGAAGAGGCGATCGAACGCAACGGCGCTGCCGTGGCGCTGAACAAGCGGGCCTTCGCCTGGGGACGGATCGCCGCGGCCGATCCGGCGGCGCTGCTCGAGGCGAACACGCCGAGCGCGCCGGCGGCGCCGCAGGTCCTGGACGACCTGGTGATCGCACGTACGGCCGAGTTGAGCGCTTACCAGGACGCGGCGTATGCGGCGCGCTACCGCAGGCTGGTGGAACTGGCCCGCGCCGCCGAAGCGCGCGTCGCTCCGGACAGCGAAGCCATCGCCCGCAGCGTGGCGGAGAACGCCTATCGCCTGATGGCCTACAAGGATGAGTACGAAGTGGCGCGCCTGTACGGCAGCGCCGAATTCAAGGCTTCGCTGGCCGCGCAGTTCTCGGACACCCGCAAGGTCTCGCTGTGGCTGGCCCCGCCGCTGCTCTCGCGCATCGACCCGGACACCGGCCGGCCGAAGAAACGCAAGTTCGGTCCCTGGATCCTGCCCGCCTTCGCGCTGCTGGCGCGACTGAAATTCCTGCGCGGCAGCCGCTTCGATCCCTTCGGCCAGACGCAGGAACGGCGCGCGGAACGGCGCCTGGCCGAGGACTACCTGGCAGTGATGGCCGGCGCCTGCGCCACGCTCGAGCGCGACGGACTGGCGCGGGCGCTGCAGCTGGCGCAGCTGCCGCAGGAGGTGCGCGGCTTCGGCCCGGTCAAGGAAGCGGCGATGCAGGCGTATTGGGAAAAGCAGGCGGCGCTGTTGGCGGCGCCCCAGGCCGGTTTGCGCACCGGCACCTGAGGCGCCGGCCGGGTCCTACAGCAGGACCCGGCGCGCGAAGCCGTTCAGCAGTTCGGCGTAGTCGGCGCTGCGGCGCAGGCTCACGCCGTGCTCGCAGCCGGGCAGGCGCGCGATGCTGGCCTGCCGGGCCGCGGCGACGTAGCGTGCTTCGCCGCGCACGTGGTAGGTGTCGCGGTCGCCGTTGATGAACAGGGTCGGCTGGGTGATCGCGGCGAGCTTGCCCCGGAAGTCGACGCCGCGCAGCGCCGCCACGGCCTGCGGGAACACCTTCAAACTGATCCCCGCCGCCAGCGCGGCATCCGCATCCGCGTCGCTCATGCCGAATTCGCGCAAGGTGGCGGGAATCTTTTCTTCGACCAGCTTGCGTTCGCCGAACAGGGCCAGCATGAGGCGGAAGTTCAGGGACTTGACCAGGTAGGGCAAGACCGGCGCCCCGCGGAACTCGTGGCTGGCGCCACCCAGCACCAGGCCCTTGAGCCGCTCCTGCGGCAGCGCCGCGGCCGCCGCCTGCGAGGTGAAGCTGCCGAGCGAATCGCCGGCCACGATGAAGGGCGCGTCGCCCAGTTCGCGCGCGGCCGCCACCACCGTCTCGATACCGCCCTGCAGCGTATAGCGCTCGTGCTGGCGTGCGCCGTGGCCAGGCAGGTCGGGCGCCAGCACGCGCAGGCGCGGGTCGATCAGGCGGCGCACCGGATCCCAGGAGCGTCCGTTCAGGGTAGCGCCGTGGACGAGGATGACGGCGGGTTGGTCGGCATGCATGGTGTCTCCCATTTGTTTAATATAGAAAACATATCATACAGGTCGGGTGATATTAGGGCCATATCACCGTGCATAGCCGTGTGGCACGCCCACAACGTGTTAAACATGTTTGACAGGTTGGAATCGGCGGCGTATTCTCGGACCGTACTGACGAACCGATCCTCATTAAGGACGCAGAATGACTTCGAGACACCCCCTTATTCAATTCGGCCCGGTCGAGTCCGTACTTGCGCCGCTGCGCGAGCGCTACCGCGACCGGGTCAGCGTCGTGCAGGCCGTGCGCGAACAGCATGCGCGCGGCGAAGGCCTGGCCACCAGCATGGCGCCGGACGTCGTCGTCTGGCCGCTGGACAAGCAGGAAGTCTGCGCGATCCTGGCGCTCTGCAACGAACAGCGCGTGCCGGTCATCGCGTTCGGCGCCGGCAGCTCGCTCGAGGGGCACGTCAGCGCGCCGTTCGGCGGCGTGTGCATCGACATGTCGCGCATGGATGCCGTGCTTGCCGTGAACGCCGAAGACAGCGACTGCGTGGTCCAGCCGGGCATCACCCGCGAAGCCCTCAACGCGCACCTGAAAGGCACCGGCCTGTTCTTCCCGGTCGACCCGGGCGCCAACGCCACCATCGGCGGCATGGTCTCCACCCGCGCATCCGGCACCACCACCCTGCGCTACGGCTCGATGGCGCATAACGTGCAGTGCCTGGAAGTGGCGCTGGCCGACGGCCGCCTGGTGCGCATCGGCAGCCGCGCCCGCAAATCCTCGGCCGGCTACGACCTGGTACACCTGCTCACCGGCTCCGAAGGCACCCTCGGCATCATCACCGAAATCACCCTGCGCCTGCACCCGCTGCCGGTCGAAGTGGCGGCCGCCAGCTGCGCGTTTCCCACGTTGGAAGCGGCGGTCGATGCGGTGACCGAGCTGTCGATGTCGGGCGTGCCCTTCGCGCGCATCGAATTCCTCGACGAGCACCAGGTGCGCGCCTGCAACCAGCACTCGCACCTGGGCCTGGCCGAGCTGCCGACCCTGTTCCTGGAATTCCACGGCACGCCGCTGGCGGTCAAGGAGCAGGCCGAACTGGCGCAGGAAGTCTGCGGCGGCCATGGCTGCAGCAATTTTGAATGGGCCACCCGCCCCGAAGACCGCTCCCGCCTGTGGCATGCGCGCCACCTGGCCTATTTCGCCGCCCTTGCCCTGCGCCCGGGTTGCGTGAGCGTGGTGGCCGACATCTGCGTGCCGATGTCGGCGCTGGCCGACAGCGTGGCCGAAGCGCGCGCCATGATCGACGCCGAAGGCCTGGTCGCCCCCATCCTGGGCCACGTCGGCGACGGCAACTTCCACGTGCTGTTCATGCCGATGCCGGACCGGCCGGAAGAACATGCCGCCGTCGACCGGGTGTATGCGGCGATGGTGGACCGCGCCCTCTCGGTCGGCGGCACCTGCACCGGCGAACACGGCATCGGCATGGGCAAGAAGTCCAAGCTGCTGCTCGAGTACGGCGGTGAAGTCGTCGGCCTGATGCAGTCGATCAAGCAGGCCTGGGACCCGAACGGCATCCTCAATCCCGGAAAGATCTTTTCGTAGGGTGGGCAGTTCCCCTGCCCACGCGTCCGACCAACACTTGCACATGGATTCGTTCTTGCGACCTGCAAGCCTGATCGGAACGCGTGGGCGGCGAAGCCGCCCACCCTACAAGACCCGCAACACCGCAGCATCCATAACTATATAGATCCATACAACTGGAGACACTCATGCACCACGCACCGCGCTTCGCCCGTACCGCCACCTCCGCCGCCGTCTCGCTCCTGTGCGCGCTGGCGGCCCTCCCCGCTGCGGCCCAGCAGCAGCCACAAAGCGACGACGGCATCGACAAGGTCATCGTCACCGCGCAAAAGCGCGCGCAGGCGGCGATCGACGTGCCGGCCTCGGTCACCTCGGTCAAGACCGACCAGCTGGCCAAGGACGGCAAGGTCCGCCTGGAAGACTACGTGGCCCAGGTGCCGGGCATGTCGCTGTCCTCGTTCCGCCAGGGCTTCACGCAGGTCACGCTGCGCGGCATCAGCACGGGCGTGAACCAGCCGGCGTCCACCACCGCCTTCTACATCGACGAAGCGCCGATCGGCTCGGTGAACGCCTACGCCGCCGGCAGCGCGGTTACCCCGGACATCGACCCGGCCGAGCTGCAGCGCGTCGAGATCCTGAAAGGCCCGCAAGGCACCCTGTACGGCGCCGGCGCCATGGGCGGCCTGGTGCGCTACGTGACCTCCCCGCCCGACTTCAGGAACATGCGCGGCAGCGTCACCCTGGGCGCCAATGCCGTGAAAGGCGGCGGCAATGGCAAGAATGCCCGCGCCGCGCTGAACATCCCGTTCGGCGAGCAGGACATGGCGCTGCGCGTGTCGGCGTTCAGCCGCACCGATGCCGGCTACATCGACCAGACGGGCGGCCGCAAGGACGTCAACGAAGCCAAGGTCGACGGCGGCCGCATCGCCTTCAACTGGCTGATCAACAACGACTGGAAGCTGAGCGCCTTCGCGCTGACGCAAAAGGTGAAATCCACCGGCAACACCATCGTCGACCTCGACCCGGTTTCCCTGCGCCCGCTGCACGGCAAGCTGACGCAGAAGCGCTTCACCGACGAACTGTCCTCGGCCAGCCTGGAAGTGGCCAACATCACCCTCAACGGCCAGCTCGGCGACTTCGAGCTGGTGTCCTCGACCACGGTGCAGAACGTCGATGCCGCGCAGGGAGCGGACGGCAGCTTCGGCTATGGCGTGGCGCTCGGCGCGGCCTTCGGCATCCCGGACCTGGGCATCGCCTCGACCCAGTTCACCAATACCCACCGCGTGTCGCAGGAGCTGCGCCTGCGCTCGAGCGCCTTCGACGACCGTCTCGAGTACGAAGGCGGCCTGTACTACACCAACGAAGACAGCGGCAACCGCATTCCCGGCTTCCGCCCGTTCTCTACCACGACCGGCGCCGATTACCCGCTGCCGAGCATCGTCAAGGCCTCGATCGACACCAAATACAAGGAATACTCGGTGTTCGCCAACGCCACCTACGCGATCACGCCGCAGTTCGACGTGCTGGCCGGCATCCGCCACGGCCGCGACAAGCAGGTCTATGCCCAGAACTACAGCGGCCTGCTGGTGGGCCCGACCCCGGTGATCTTCGATTCCGGTTCCGAGGAAAGCAAGACCACCTACCTGGCCACGGCGCGCTACAAGCCGTCCGCCACCACCGCGATGTATGCGCGCGTGGCGACCGGCTTCCGTCCGGGCGGCCCGAACGCCGTGCCGCCGACCTCGGCGACCCTGGCGCCCCTGACCTTCGCGCCGGATACCCTGACCAGCTATGAAATCGGCTACAAGTCGGTGATCGACGATGGCCGCCTGTCGATCGAGGCGGCCCTGTTCTCGACCGACTGGGAAGGCATCCAGATCCAGACCAGCGCAGCCGGCTTCAACTTCCTGGTCAACGGCGGCTCGGCGCGCAGCCGCGGCGCCGAACTGGCCCTGTCCTACTTCCCGGTCAAGGGCCTGTCGCTGCGCGGCTCGCTCGGCTACACCGAAGCGGAATTGACCGAGAACGCGCCGGCTGCCGGCGGCCTGGATGGCGACCGCCTGCCCTTCGTGCCGAAAATGACCGCGTCGATCGGCGCCAACTACCAGTTCCCGGTCACCGCAGGCTGGACCGCCTACGCCGGCGGCACCATCAACTACACGGGCGAGCGCCGCTCCGACTTCAGCCAGCGCGCGGCCAGGGACGTGCCGTCCTACAGCACCGTGAACCTGAGCGCCGGCATCGAGAACGGCAACTGGCGCCTCGCCTTCTACGGCAAGAACCTGGGCAACAGCGACGGCATCACCTTCCTGAAATCGCAAAGCCTGACCCCGGCCGGCGGCCCGTTCGGCGCCGCCTACATCGCGCCGCGCACCTTCGGCGCCGACCTGAGCTACCGCTTCTGACCGGAACCGCCATGCACCACGACGCCATCCTGCACTACCACACCGGCCCGGACCTGGTCCTGGCCGGCGGCGCGGTCCTCGCCGCGCCCACCACGGCCTACCGCAGCATGGGCCGCCTGAACGCCGACGGGACCAATGCGGTGCTGGTCCTGCACGGCTACACCACCGGCCCCACGATGCTGGACCGCGACGCCAACGTCGCGGAGGGTTCGTGGAGCGAGCTGGTGGGCCCGGGCAAGCCGATCGACACCGAGCGCTACTTCGTCGTGTGCCCGAACATGCTCGGTTCCTGCTACGGCTCAACCGGGCCGGCCAGCATCGATCCGGCCACCGGGCGCCCGTATGGCGTCGACTTCCCTGCCATTACCACGCACGACATCATCCGGACACAGAAGGCGCTGCTCGACGCGCTGGGGGTGCGCCGGCTGGCGGCCGTGGTCGGGCCGTCCTTCGGCGCCTACCAGTCCTTCCAGTGGGCGGTGAGCTACCCGGACATGGTCGAGCGGGTGGCCGCGGCCGTCGGCGCGCCATGGCATCCGGGCGCGCCCGGCACGGCGGACGCCATCCTCGCGTCCTTATCAAGCACGCCCGGTTGGGCCGCATGGGTGGCGGGCGACCGCCAGGCCATGTTCGAGACCCTGGTGGCGATGCGCACCGACACCCTGAACAAGTACGGCGTCGAGGTCGAGCTGGCGCAGCGCATTCCCGACCCGGCCGAGCGCGCCCGGGAAGTCGACCGCCTGGCGCGCGAATGGGCGGCGGCTTTCGACCCGATGTCGCTGGTCGTGCTGATGCGCGCCGCCGAAAGCTTCGACCTGCGCGCGCAGCTCGGCGCCATCCGCGCGCCGGTGCTGTACGTGATCTCGCGCACCGACCCGATGTTCTCGCCCGCGCTCGCGCACAAGGTGGCGGCCTTGCCGGCCACCGGCAACTGGTCCTACGTGGAACTGGACAGCGAAAAGGGGCACTTCGCCTCCGGCGCCGACGCCGCCCTGTGGGCCGACGACCTGCGCCGCTTCATGGACACGGCCCCTGCGGACTGGGCGCCGACCGGATTCACATCACTCACGCCCGAGGTGGCCGTATGAAACCCATGACCAATACGATGGACGCCACCGCCATGCCGGCCGGCGAGCTGCCGGCCGCGCCCCGCCAGTTCAGCGACGCCTACCGCACCTATGTGCTGGTGGCGCTGGCCGTGGTGGGTTTCATGTGCTCGGTCGACAAGGTGGTCATCACCATGTTCATGGAGCCGATCAAGAAGGAATTCCTGCTCAGCGACACCCAGCTCGGCCTGATGACGGGCCTGGCCTTCGCGCTGCTGGGCGGCCTGGTGTCGATCCCGCTGGCGCGCATGGCCGACCGCGGCAACCGCAAGTGGATCATCTTCCTCAGCTTCGTCGTCTGGACTTTCATGACCGGCATCTCCGGCATGGCGACCAGCTTCATGTTCCTGCTGGCCGCGCGCATCGGCGTGGGCGTGGGCGAAGCCGGCTGCGTGCCGGCCTCGCACTCGATGCTGGGCGACTACTACCCGCGCGAATTGCGCGGCCGCGCCTACGGCGCCCACTTCTCGGGCGTCTACCTGGGCATGCTGGGCGGGATGCTGGGCGGCGGCATCCTGGTGCAGACCGTCGGCTGGCGCATGGGCTTCATCATCCTGGGCGTGGCCGGCATGGTCATGGCGCTCATCTTCCATTTCACCGTGCGCGAGCCATTGCGCGTGGACCAGCCGCCGCCCTCCGCGTTGGGCAGCAGTGTCTGGACCCAGCTGGGCGACCTGCGCAGCTTCTTCATGCTGGTGTTCGCCTTTGCCTTCGTCGGCCTGTCCGGCGCGGTCGCATCCTGGCTGCCGAGCTACTTCGAACGTGCCTTCGCCATGAGCCCGATGGCGATCGGCCTCGGACTGGGCCTGGCGATCGGCCTGTCGAGCGGCATCGGCGCCCTGGTCGGCGGCCAGCTCACGGTGAAATATGCGAAAGGCTCGCGTACCTGGGGAGCGCGCTACTCGGCCTTCATCAGCTGGGGCGTGCTGCTGCCCCTGATCGGCAGCTTCTACGTGCCGGATCCGATCATGGCCATGGGCCTGCTCTGCCTGGCCTTCCTGACGGCCGGCACCCTGGCCGGACCCGTGTTCGGCACCGTGCAGGACCTCGTCTCGCCCCAGGCCCGTGCGACGGCGGTGGCGATCATCGGGGTGGTCGGCGTCGTCATCGGCCAGGGACTCGGGCCGGTGCTGGTCGGCGTGCTGAGCGACGCGTTCGCCTCGGACGGCGATGTCGGCGGCCTGCGCCTGTCGATGACCCTGGTTGCGCTGATCAACATCTTTACCGGGCTGTTCTTCTGGCTCCTGTCGCGCCGCATCGGCAAGGTGTATCCGGACTTGCCCGCTGCCGTTTGACAGCACTTGCCAGAATAGTTAGGCTGTATCGATGAACCAGCTCGCCCCGCTCCACTCGCTCGAACGTCCCACCCTGTCGGCCCAGGTGGCTCGCCACCTGCTGGCCCTCGTCAACCGCCAGCAGCTGCGGCCCGGCGACATGGTGCCCAGCGAAGTACAGATCGGGCTGGAACTGAAAGTCAGCCGCGGCAGCGTGCGCGAAGCCTACCGCACGCTGGCCGCGCTCGGGATCCTGGAAATCGAGGGCGGGCGCAAGCCGCGCCTGAAGGCGATCGACCCGCACGTACTGGCCCAGGTGTTCGACTATGCGCTCACCACGGCCCAGGTGAGCGTGGCGCACGTCATCGAAACCCGGCGCGCGATCGAGCTGCAGACGGCCCAGCTGGCGGCGCGCTACGCCACGCTGGAACAGCGCCAGCAGCTGCGCGAGCTGGTGGCGCAGATGCGCTCGGCCGGCTCCGACCATGCACGCCGGGTCGCCTGCGACACCGCGATCCACACCGTGATCGCGGAAGCCAGCGGCAACCCGCTCAACAGCATCCTGCTGGCCGCGCTGCGCACGCCGGTCGAGGCCTCGTCGAGCATCCACTTCGACGACCGCCGCAGCGAGAGCGAGCTGACGCGCGTGATCGACGCGCACGAAGCCGTGGTCGACCGCATCTGCTCCGGCGACGCCATGGGAGCGGTGTCGGCCATGACCTACCACTTCGACATCTCGATCGTCCATGTGGCCCGTCGCGAGAGCGGCGAGCCGCGGGACATGCCGCCAGCCGTCGTTACCAGTTAATGGAGTCTGCCGGAGTCCTCCGGCGATCGCTGAGTTCACCGTCGCTTGCCCATTTGACCAGCAAGCCGATGCCTCGTTCGCATGCGATTCGTGTCCCTGCGCCTGCCATACCACGCGTCTGGCGCCCGCGCCGGTAGCGGACACGTTCGCACATGGGCACTGCCACGAACCGGGGAATGTTTAGTAAACGCGCTAAACAATGGCTGGGTTACCATCGCTTTGTTGCTCTAAAAGCAAAGTCAGCATATACATCCGAGACAAGCGAGTGTTTGCCGCCATTCCTGGAGACCCCATGACCGTTCGATCGATCCGCGCCGCCTTCTCCCCGTTCCTGCTGACTGCACTGGCTGCATTGGCCCCGACCCTTCCCGCCCAGGCGGCGGCCCCGGCGACGCCGGCCGCTGGTTCGCCAGCCGCTGGTTCGCCAGCGGCCGCCGTCAACGTCTTCATCGGCACCGGCGGCGACGGCCATACCTTCCCCGGCGCCAGCCGCCCCTTCGGCATGGTGCAGCTCAGCCCCGATACCCAGGTGCGCCACTTCCGCCAGAGCTATCCCTGGGCCGCCGGCTACCGCCATGAGGACAATTCCATCCTCGGCTTCTCGCATACCCACTTCTCCGGCAGCGGCCACTCCGACCTGGGCGACGTGCTCCTGATGCCCACCAGCGGCGAACTCAAGCTGGAACCAGGCTACCCCGAACGCCCCTTCTCCGGCTACCGCTCGCGTTTTTCGCACGACCAGGAAAAGGCGGAACCGGGCTATTACGCCGTGCGCCTGCGGGACAACGAGGTGGACGTGGAGCTCACCGCCAGCGAACGCGTGGGCCTGCACCGCTACCGCTTCAGGAAGGATGCGCCGGCCAAGCTGATCCTCGACCTGCGCTCGAGCATCTACGACTACGGCAGCAAGAACCTGTGGTCGCGGCTGCGCGTGCGCGACGCCAGCACGCTCACCGGCATGCGCACGACGCGCGGCTGGGCGCCGGGACGCCAGCTCTATTTCGCGGTGAAGTTCTCGCGCCCGATGACCGCGCACGCGCTGCACAACCGCGAGGAAGCCATCGAATACCGCGGCTTCGCCCCGCCCGGCAAGACCCCGGCAGACAAGGTGCTGGTCGAGGGCAAGGCGCTGCTGGCCGCCCTGGAATTCGGCGCCCCGGCCGACAGCACCCTCTTGGTAAAGGTCGCGATCTCGCCGGTGAGCGAAGACAATGCCATCGCCAACCTGGACGAGATGCCCGGCTGGGACTTCGATGCCCAGCGCGCGGCCGCCTCCGCCGCCTGGAACGAGGCGCTGTCCTCGGTGAAGGCCGAAGCGCCTGAACCGATGCGCACCATGTTCTACACGGCCCTGTACCACAGCATGCTGGCCCCCTCGCTGTTCATGGACCGCGACGGCCGCTACCGCGGTCCCGACAACCAGATTCACCAGGCGAAGAACTTCAACTTCCATTCCACTTTTTCGCTGTGGGACACCTACCGCGCCCTGCACCCGCTGCTCACCCTGGTGGCGCCGGAAAAACGCAATGCCGATTTCGTGAATTCCCTGATCGCCGCGCGCGAGCACAGCCCCTACGGCATCCTGCCGGTATGGTCCTTCCACGGGCTGGAGACCTGGTGCATGATCGGCTACCACGCCGTACCCGTGATCGCCGACGCCTACATGAAGGGCATCCGCGGATTCGACGCCGACAAGGCCCTGGCCGCGATGCGGGCCAGCGCAGAGTACGGCCCCTACGGCGGGCTGGAGCACTACATGAAGCTGGGCTACGTGCCGATCGACCGCGAGCCGGAAGCGGCGTCCAAGACGGTGGAATACGCTTTTGACGACTGGACCATCGCGCGCATGGCCGAAAAGATGGGCAAGAAGGACGTCGCGGCGAACTACTACAAGCGCGCCCAGAACTACCGCAATGTGTTCGACAAGGAGACCGGCTTCATCCGCGCCCGCAAGTCGACCGGCGAGTTCCGCACCCCGTTCAACCCGACCCAGTCGGGCTACGGCAGCGACTACACCGAGGGCAGCGCCTGGCAGTATTCCTGGTACATGCCGCACGATAACGCCGGCCTGATTTCCCTGCTGGGCGGCGACGCCGGCATGATCGCCAGGATCGACCAGGTCTTCGAGGCCAAGGTCGCGGACAACGCCTATGCCCACATGGAAGACATCGCGGGCCTGATCGGCCACTACGCCCTCGGCAACGAGCCCTCGCACCATGTGGCCTACCTGTACAACTTCGCCGGCGCGCCCTGGCGCACCCAGGAACGCCTGAGCCACATCATGGCGACCCAGTACCACAACCGCCCCGACGGCCTGTCGGGCAACGACGACCTGGGACAGATGTCGGCATGGTTCGCCTTCACGGCGCTCGGCTTCTACCCGGTGGCGCCTGCTAGCGGCGAGTATGTGATCGGCCGTCCCTTCCTCGAGCGCGCCGCGTTGACCCTGCCGAACGGGAAGCGCTTCACGGTGCGTGCCGAAAACCTGAACGACGCGAACCGCTACGTCGGCCGCGTCACCCTGAATGGCAAGCCGCTCGTCCGCAGCTTCCTGAGGCACGAAGAACTCAGCGCCGGCGGCGAACTCGTGTTTACCATGCAGGCGGCGCCGAACAAGGAATGGGGCAAGGAACGCGCCGCCCGTCCGTACAGCCAGACGCCGTATTTGCCAATGAGTCAGCCATGATGCGCGTCGCTGCAGCCCTAATACTCGCGGTGGCGGGCGCCGCCGGCGCCCAGACGGTGGGCAAGGTGAGCGACCCGGTAGAATGGGTCAACCCCCTGATGGGCACCATGAGCAAGCCGGAGCTCTCCAACGGGAACACCTACCCGGCCATCGCCGTCCCCTGGGGCATGAATTTCTGGACGCCGCAGACCGGCAAGATGGGCCATGGCTGGGCCTATACCTACGATGCCGACAAGATCCGCGGCTTCAAGCAGACCCACCAGCCCTCGCCCTGGATGAACGACTTCGGCCAGTTCGCCATCATGCCGGTGACCGGGTCCAAGCGTTTTACCCAGGACGCGCGCGCCAGCTGGTTCTCGCACAAGGCGGAAGTCGCGAAACCCTATTACTACAGCGTCTACCTGGCCGACGCCGACGTCACCACCGAGATCACGCCGACCGAGCGCGCGGCCCAATTCCGCTTCACCTTCCCCGCGTCGAAGGCCAGCTACGTGGTGGTCGACGCCTTCGAGAAGGGCTCCTACATCAAAATCCTGCCCGACCGGCGCCGGGTGATCGGGTACAGCACCCTGCACCGGCGCGGTCCGCTGCCGAAAAACTTCCGCAACTACTTCGTTATCGAGTTCGACCAGCCCTTCACGTCCACCGATACCTGGCAGGGCGACAAGCTGGAAGAAGGCAAGCTGGAAAACGAGGGCCTGCACAGCGGCGCCCTGCTCGGCTTCGCCACCACGAAGGGCCAGAAGGTTCACATGCGGGTCGCGTCCTCGTTCATCAGCTTCGAGCAGGCCGAGCTGAACCTGCAACGCGAACTCGGCAAGGACGATTTCGACACCACGAGAACGAAGGCCAAGGCCCTGTGGAACGGCGTGCTGGGCAAGCTGGCGGTCGAAGGCGGCACGGTCGACCAGACCCGTACCTTCTATTCCTCGCTGTACCGCACCGTGCTGTTCCCGCACAAGATGTACGAGCTCGACGCCGGCGGAAAACCCGTCCACTGGAGTCCCTACAACGGCCAGGTGCTGCCGGGGCGCCTGTTCGCCGGCACCGGATTCTGGGACACCTTCCGCGCCCTCTACCCCTTCCTGAACCTGGTCTACCCGTCGATCAACCGCGAGATGCAGGAAGGCCTGGCCAACGCCTTCAAGGAGGGCGGCTGGCTGCCCGAATGGTCCAGCCCCGGCTACGCCGACATCATGATCGGCAATAACTCGGCCTCGGTCGTGGCCGATGCGTACATCAAGGGCGTGCGCGGCCAGGACATCGAGACGCTGTGGCAGGCCCTGAAGCACGGCGCCGACAACGAGGGGCCGATGTCGGCGGTCGGCCGCAAGGGCGTGAAGTACTACAACGAGCTGGGTTACGTCCCGTATGACGTCGGCATCAACGAGAATGCCGCGCGCACGCTGGAATACGCCTACGACGACTTCACCATCTACCAGCTCGGCAAGGCGCTGGGCAAGCCGGCGGCCGAGATCGACGTCTACGCGCGCCGCAGCATGAACTACAAGAAGCTGTTCGATCCCGAGACCGGCCTGATGCGCGGGAAGAACCGCGACGGCAGCTTCCAGTCGCCCTTCAATCCCTTCAAATGGGGCGACGCCTTCACCGAGGGGAACAGCTGGCACTACACCTGGTCGGTGTTCCACGACGTCGACGGGCTGGTGAGGCTGATGGGCGGACGCAGGGCCTTCGTGGACAAGCTCGACGCCGTGTTCGCGCTGCCGCCCGTCTACGACGAAAGCTATTATAAAAGCGTGATCCACGAAATCCGCGAGATGCAGATCGCGAACATGGGCCAGTACGCCCACGGCAACCAGCCGATCCAGCACATGATCTACCTGTACAACTACGCCGGCGCTCCATGGAAGGCCCAGCACTGGATCCGCGAGACCATGGACCGCATGTACGCGCCCACGCCGGACGGCTATTGCGGCGACGAGGACAATGGCCAGACCTCGGCCTGGTACGTGTTCTCCGCGCTCGGCTTCTATCCGGTGACGCCCGCCGTCAACCAGTACGTGGTCGGCACGCCGCTGTTCCCGAAGGCGAGCGTGAAGCTGGAGAACGGGCGCACGCTCACCGTGCGTGCGCGCGGCGATGGGCGCTACGTCGATGCGCTGCGCATCGAGGGCAAGCCTGTCCAGCGCAACTGGCTCGATCACGCGGAAATGGCCAATGGCGCGACGCTCGACTTCACGATGTCGTCCCGGCCCAACCGGCTGCGCGGCACGCGCGAGCAGGATGCGCCCTATTCCTTCTCGCGCGATCCGGCCCGCCCGGCCGTGCTGCAGGAGGAAGGATAGGCGCATGGGGGTCACGATCCGCGACATCGCGAAGGCCAGCAATTATTCGATCGGCACGGTCTCGCGCGCGCTGAAGAACCAGGACGGCCTGACCGAGAAGACGCGCGCCCGCATCCGCGCAGTGGCGCGCGAGCTCGGCTACGACCTCGGCAAGCTGCGCGCCGGCGAAGTGCGGCGCGTCGCCTTTTTGCTGCACCGCCAGCACGACACCCGGTCGTCCAGCCCGTTCTACCTGCCGGTGCTGCATGGCGCGGAGGAGGCTTGCCGCAAGCGCGGCATTTCCCTGTCCTTCGTGGTGGTCGGGCCGGCTGAGCCCGTGCTGGAACTGGTGCGGGTGCACCAGCCCGACGCCCTGCTGTGCGCAGGCTTCTTCGAACCCGAGCTGCTCGTGGCGCTGCGCGACACCGGCAAGCCGCTGGTGCTGCTCGACATGCGCCTGCCCGGCTATCGCTGCGTCAACCCGGACCACGGGCTCGGCGGCTACCTGGCCACCCGCCACCTGCTGCAGCTCGGGCGCCGGCGCGTCGCCATGCTGTGCGGCTCGCTGGCCCACCACAGCATCCACGAGCGCAGCCGCGGCTTTCGCAAGGCCTTGTTCGAGGCGCGCATGCTGGCCGACCCGGCGCTGGAAGTGCAGTTGCCCAGCGTGGGCGACCCGCTCGCCAACGTGGGCCATGCCGTCGACGCGCTGCTGGCCCTGCCGAAACGCCCGGACGCCCTGTTCTGCTACAACGACAGCACCGCGCTGGCGGCGATGCGGCACTGCCTCGCGCGCGGCCTGAAGATCCCGCACGACCTGGCGATCGTCGGTTTCGACGACATCGGGGCGGCGGCCGGCGCCATCCCGCCGCTCAGCAGCGTCGCCATCGACAAGGAAGCGCTCGGCGCGGCCGGAATCGCGCTACTGCTGGAAAAGGACGCTGCGCCCGATGCCGACCGCACCCTCCCGGTGCGGCTGGTGGTGCGCGAGAGCAGTGACGACAACTAAGGACTCCCATGGACCAGACGCCCGACTTCTTCTCGCCCGACGTGCTCGACCGGCACGTTGCGCACACGATGACCTTCTACTACCCGCGCTGCGTCGACTCCAGCGGCGGCTTCTACCACTACTTCCGCGACGACGGCAGCATCTACGAGCGCCGCTCGCGCCACCTGGTGTCGAGCACCCGCTTCGTGTTCGTGTTCGCGCAGGCCTGGCGCCGCTACCGTGACCCTGACTACCTGCGCATGGTGCGCCATGGCGTCGATTTCCTGCGCCGCGCCCACCGCGATCCCGACACGGGCGGCTACGCCTGGCAGCTGCAGTGGGAGCACGGCGGCGCGCGCGTCACCGACGCAGACAACCATTGCTACGGCCTGGCCTTCGTGCTGCTGGCCTACGCGCACGCCGCCATGGCGGGCGTGGAAGAAGCGCGGGGCTGGATCAGGGAAACCTTCGCGCTGATGGAGGAGCGCTTCTGGGAAGACGGGCACGGCCTGTACGCCGACCAGGCCAGCGCCGACTGGAGCGTGCTCGACCCCTACCGCGGCCAGAACGCCAACATGCATGCCTGCGAAGCCCTGCTGGCCGCCTTCCGCGCCACCGGCGAGGGGGCCTACCTGCGGCGCGCCGAACTCGTCGCCCGCAACATCACGCAGCGCCAGGCCGGGCGCGCACAGGGCATGATCTGGGAACACTACACCCGCGACTGGCAGCCGGACTGGGAATTCAACCTGCACGACAAGGCCAACCTGTTCCGGCCCTGGGGTTACCAGCCCGGCCATTTCACCGAGTGGAGCAAGCTGCTGCTGCAGCTGGAGGCGCAGTCCGGGCAACTCGCGGACGATCCCGGCTGGCTGCTGCCCACCGCCCGCGATTTGTATGATCGGGCGCTGCGGCATGCCTGGGACGAGGAGCATGGCGGCCTGCACTACGGGTTCGCGCCCGACGGCAGCATCTGCGACGCCGACAAGTATTTCTGGGTGCAGGCCGAGACCCTGGCCGCGGCGGCGCTGCTGGGGGCCCGCACCGGGGACGGGCGCTACTGGGCCGACTACGAGCGCCTGTGGCGCTACTGCTGGACGCATTTCGTCGACCACGCACACGGCGCCTGGTACCGCATCCTCAGCGCCGACAACCGCAAGTATTCGGATGAAAAGAGCCCCGCCGGCAAGGTCGACTACCACACCATGGGGGCCTGCTACGACATCATGCCGGCGCTGGCCCGCCGCAAGCTGCCGGCGGCGACATAAGGGGCGCCCCCGCGGCGCCCTGGCGCCGTCGTATCGGGCGCTTCCGGCACCGGCATTGCCTTAGCAGGGCGGCTCCCCGCACCATGGCGATTTCTGGGCGTACAGCACGCGCGCGAGCGGCATATCCAGGCATCCATCCGGCTGCCGTCTGGCCGCCGGTCCTTCCTCGTACACGATGCGGCAGCCGGTTCTGCTGCATGCATCGTCGCATGTCCGCCACGCAAATCACGCATTCTTAACACTGCCGTCACATTAATTTGAGCAATTTCCTCGTAGCATCGTCTATGATTTGCTCAAGCATATGCATATATGCCGGCGGCGGCCTACGGTCCGCGCCAACGGTGCATCGCCTGGCGATGTGTGTTCGACGTCTTCAGGCGGTGCGACGCAGCTTCCATGTTTCCAAAAACATCCGGTTCCACCCCACGCGAGGCGGGCTCCGCCTCGAGGCTCGCCCGTTTCACGTTGTGGGCCGGCCCCTATGCCAGCCTGCTCCAGATGCTCCTGCTCGGGCTGGCGATCCTGACCCTGTCGCGCGCCGCCCTCGCCGCGTGGCAATGGGAGCGGGTGGAGGCGACCGGGATCGCCGCCGGCCTGTTCATCCAGGGACTGCGCGCCGACCTGATCCTGCTCGGCTACTTTATCGCCATTCCGCTGCTGGCCGCGCCCCTGCTCGCGCACCGCTTCGCGGCCCGCTTCTGGCGCACCGCCACGGTGGCCTGGGCCACCTTCGCCCTGGTCTTCATCGTCTTCATGGAGCTGTCATCGCCGCAGTTCATCATGCAGTACGACGTGCGCCCGAACCGCCTGTTCATCGAGTACCTGGTCTACCCGCGCGAAGTGTTCGCCACCCTGTGGAACGGCTTTCGCACCGCCCTGCTGCTCGGCATCGGTTCGACCTTGCTGGTGTCCGTGATCCTGTACCGGGTGCTGCGGCGCGCCTCGACCGGCATGAGCATGTGGCCGGCGCGCAAGCTGCTGCTGGCCTGGCCCGTGATCTGCCTGCTCGTCTTCATGCAGGTGCGCTCCACCACCGGCCACCGCCCGGCCAATCCGGCCCTGTTCGCACTCACCGGCGACTCGATGGTCAATTCCCTGATCATCAATTCGGCCTGGTCGGTGTTCGACGCGATCGGCTCGCTGCGCAAGGAAGCCAGGTCTTCCGAAATCTACGGCGCGTTCCCGCCCGCCCGGGTGCTCGAGGAAGTCAAGGCGGCGCCCTGGCTGCGCGACGCCCGGTTCGGCAACCCCGGCCTGCCGACCCTGCACTACCAGCCGGCCGCGATTGCGCGTCCGCGCCCGCTCAACCTCGTCATCGTGCTGCAGGAAAGCCTGGGCGCGACCTTCGTCCAGTCGCTGGGTGGTCTGCCGGTGACGCCGGAGCTGGAAAAGCTGAAGGACGAAGGCTGGTGGTTCGAGCAGCTGTATGCCACCGGCACCCGCTCGGTGCGCGGCATCGAGGCGGTGGTGGCCGGCTATGCGCCCACGCCGGCGCGCAGCGTGGTCAAGCTGTCGCTGGCCCAGCAGAACTTCTATACCCTGGCGGCCGGCCTCGGCCAGCAGGGCTACCACACCGAGTTCGTGTACGGGGGCGAAGCGCACTTCGACAATATGCGCCGCTTCTTCACGGGGAACGGCTTTCGCAAGGTGGTCGACATCGGCCAGATGCGCCCGTCGTTCGTGGGCAGCTGGGGCGCGTCGGACGAAGACCTGTTCGACAAATCGCTCGGGCGCCTCAAGCAGCTGCACGCGGAAAAGAAGCCTTTCTTCAGCCTGATCTTCACCTCGTCCAACCACGAACCCTTCGAATTCCCGGACGGGAAGATCGCCCTGCACGAACAGCCGAAGCAGACCGTCAACAACGCCGTCAAGTACGCCGACCACGCGCTCGGCAAGTTCATCCGCGCGGCCAAGCAGGAAGACTATTGGAAGGACACGGTCTTCCTGATCGTGGCGGACCACGACAACCGGGTGTACGGCAATGCCCTGGTGCCGATCAAGAAATTCCACATCCCCGGCCTGATCCTCGGCGCCGACATCGAAGCGCGCCGCATCAAGACCCTCGCCAGCCAGATCGACCTCGGTCCCACCCTGCTGTCGCTGCTGGGCGTATCCAGCACCCATCCGATGATCGGCCGCGACTTCGTGCGCGACAGCAGCTCGCCGGGCCGGGCCCTGCTCCAGTTCGAGAACTATTTCACCTACCTCGAAGAAGGCGCGGCCACCATCCTGCGGCCGGGGAAGGCGCCGCTGCTGGGCTGCTACGACAGCGCCACCGGCGTGCTGGGTCCGCATGCGGGCACGCCCAGCCAGGCCCAGGTCGACCGGGCCATGGCGCACGTGATGCTGCCTTCGCTGCTGTACCGCGAGCAGCGCTACCGGCTGGCGCCCTGACGCACGGGCGCTGCTTCCAGACCCGCGCAGCCCCGGCGCCGGACCTGGGTGGCGCGCCTGAAGCCCAAGGGTCAGGTGCTTCAATTCGGCAGACGAAGCTCCGGGCCCGCTGCGTTGGCCGCGTGCACGTCGGCCAGCGGGATCGACACGATGAACGTGCTGCCGGTTCCGGGACCACCGCTGTGCGCCGTGATCTCGCCTCCATGCAGTTCCACGATGGTCCTGACGAGTGCGAGGCCGATGCCGAGGCCGCCCTGCGACCGGTCTGGCGTCCTTTCGGCCTGGGTGAACAGGTCAAAGATATGCGGAAGCAAGGAGGCTTCGATGCCGATGCCGTTGTCCTGGATCTGGATGATCGCGCGGGCCTCCGCGACGCGCAGGCACAGGCTGATGCTGCCCCCCGTTGGCGTGTATTTTGCGGCGTTGTTCAGGAGGTTGACCACGATCTGCACAAGGCGGTTGCGGTCGCCGTGAATCGATTGATGCGGTGCTTCGATACGCACGAGCAGCTCGTGCCGCCTGGACTCCAGCAAGGGTTTCGATTGTTCGACAGCGCTGTCGACAATGGTGCGCATCTCGACCGGCGCCCTGTTCAGGGTGACCAGCCCCCTGGTCACCCGGGACACATCCAGCAAATCGTTCACCAGGGCGTTCAGGTGTTTCACCTGCCGGCCGATCACGTCGCTGGCCTTGGCGACCCTTGGGTCACCGTGACCGACGATCCCGAGCATTTCGGCGGCGGTGGAAATCGGCGCCAGCGGGTTGCGCAGTTCGTGTCCGAGCATGGCGAGGAACTCGTCCTTGCGGCGGTCGTTCTCCTGGAGGCTCCGGTACAGCATCGAGTTATCGATCGCCACACCGGCGCGACGCCCGATCTCTTCTGCCAGTTCCACGTCCGATTCGCCGTAGAGATGTCCGCTTTCGGCAGAAATGAAGGTGAGCACGCCCAGGGTCTTGCCGCGTGCGATCAGGGGAACACCGATATAGGAGCGTAGCCCGAGGTCTCGCAGGATCTGGAGATAGACCGGATCCTGGATGGACGCAGCCAGGGCCTCGTCGGTGATGTCGGCCATCAGCGACGGCTTGCCGCTGCGGAGGACCTGCCAGGTACCGCTGGACGCCGAAGGGTCGGGAGGATAGCGCTCATGCAGTTCGTGCGCGAGTTGTACCTTCACCGGGTCGACGTGGGCGACGGCAACGCGCTTGAGCTGACCGTACTCGCCGAGCAGGTCGACTGCACACCAGTCCGCAAAATCCGGGACGGCCAGGCGCGCGATGCGGGCCAGTGTCGCTTCATGTTCGATCAGCTCGGCCAACTCGGCGCTAGCACTGGCGATGAAACGCAGCTTCTGTTCCGTCAGCTTCCGCTGCGTGATGTCGACACAGACGCCGGTCATGCACACCGGCTTGCCGTCCCCGCCGAAGACCACGTCACCCCGCCCCTCGAGCCAGCGTATGCTTCCGTCCGGCCAGACGATGCGGTACTCGAGCCCTTTCCCGGTTTTTTCGTCAATCGTTCCGCCCAGCGAACGCCCCGCCAGCGCACGGTCTTCGGGATGCACCAGGGACAGGTAGTCATTTACATCGCGCAGCTGCGTGGCCGGGGGAAGACCGTGAAGCTCGGCCATGCCCGGCCACCAGTGCACTGCCTTGGCCAGCATGTCCCACTGCCAGGCGCCCATCCCGCCCACCTTGAGCGCGAGCTGGAAACGCTGCTCGCTCGTGCGTAACGCAGCTTCCACGGCGCGCTGTTGCGCCATCAGGCGGGCCTTGACGACCACCGGTGCGGCAAGCGATGCGATCTCGGTCGCAAAATCGATATCGGCGCTGCAGTGGTTGCGTTCCGAAGCAGCCATGAACAGGGTCAATGAACCGATCAGATCGGCGCCATGGAAAACCGGCACCGACAGCATCGAGCGGAACGGCAGCGTTCGCGCCACCCCTGGAAACGCCCCGGCGAACCAATCGTCATCCGTGTTTTCGTGGAGCGCCGGCATCCCGCTGGAAAGCGCGCAGAGGTTGATGTCGGGACGTTCGTTCCGATGCCAGCGCGAGGCGTTGAGCTGCTGCTCCAGCAAGGGGTCCTGGTGCGCCCGGGCGGTGCGTCGCACTTCGTCCTCCAGCATCACATCGAAGAATCCGAAGTCGCCAAGCGCCGGGAGGCAGGCGGCGATCGTATTGTTCAGCGCAGCGTCGAGGTCCAGCGAGGACGTCAGCGTCAGCGCTGCGCGCCGGAAGACTTCCGCCTGGTCCGGGGACAGCCGTTGTCGGGATGACTGGGGGGTGTGCATGCTGTCGTGTGCAACTGCCGGGAGAATCATCGTTATCGTGATATTGCCGAGTCTACCATACGGGCTACCGGGATTGGTCAGCCGAACAGCGCCTCGATACCCTCGCGATAGCGGCGGCTGCCCTGCACTTCGCTGTCGTCGGCCAGCACCACGACGACATCGCCGCTGAACTGCGGCTGCAACTCGCGGATGTGGCGCGCGTTGACGATGCAGGAACGCGACACGCGCACGAAGCCGTCGGGGTCCAGCCGCGCTTCGAGGGCGCTCAAGGTCTCGCGCAGCAGGTGCATGCGCTCGCGCGTGTGCACCTCGATGTAGTTGCCGGTGGCTTCGAAGCGCAGCACGTCGTCGATGTCGACCAGCAGCACGCGGCCGGCCTTCTTGATCGGCAGGCGGCGCACGTAGCGACGCGCCCGAACGCCGCCGGGTTCCCCGCCGAGTTCGCCCAGCAGCGCCGCCACCCGCGCCGCCAGGTCGTTCGGCCTGGCGCACAACTGCGCCCTGGCCCGCGCCAGCGCGGCGCGGATGCGGGCCGGCTCGACCGGCTTGAGCAGGTAGTCGAGCGCATGGACTTCGAAGGCGCGCACCGCATACTGGTCGTAGGCTGTCACGAAAATCGTGACCGGCATGCTATCGGGGCCGACAGCCGCCACGACGTCGAAACCGTCGGCCTCGGGCATCGAGATGTCGAGGAAGACCAGATCCGGCTGCAGCGCGGCGATGGCGTCGATGGCGGCCAGGCCGTCGCTGCATTCGCCGATCACCTCGATGTCGGGCTCCAGGGCCAGGTGCTGCCGGATCCCGCGCCGCGCCAGCGCTTCGTCGTCGACGATCAGGGTACGGATGCGCATGCGCCCTCCTGCGGCCTGGTCGCCAGCTCAGTCGCCAGCTCAGTCGCCAGTGGAATCGCGAGCGAGACCGCGGCGCCGCCGCCCGGATTCGGCCCGATCTCGAAGGCATGCCCGGCGCCGTACATCTGCTGCAGGCGCGCACGGGTGTTCGACAGGCCGATGCCCCACTTCATGTGCCGGCCCAGGCCGGCGCCGTTGTCCGTTACCGCCAGCACCAGCATGCCGTCCTCGACGCGCGCGCTGATGACGATCAGGCCCGGCCTGGCGCGCGAGGCGATGCCGTGGCGGATGGCGTTCTCCACCAGGGGCTGCAGGATCAGGCTGGGCACGCGCAGCCCCAGCACGTCCGGGCCGGCGTCGACATGGTAGCTCAGGCGCTCGGCGAAGCGGATCTTCTCGATCTCCAGGTAGGCGCCGATCAGGTCGAGCTCATCGCGCAGCGCCACCTCGCGGCTGCCGTCCTCGTCCAGCACCTTGCGCAGCAGGCTGCACAGCAGCTGCAGCATGCGCCGCGCCGCCGCCGGGTCGTCGCCGATCAGCACGTCGATCGAATTGAGCGTATTGAACAGGAAGTGCGGCTGCAACTGCGACTTCAGGGCCAGCAGGCGCGCTTCGACCAGTTGCGCTTCCAGCGCCAGGTGGCGCCGCTCCCGTTCATGGACCGCGCCCTGCAGGCGCAGGAACTGCACCGCGCAGCTCAGCACCCAGTACACGGACAGGGTGGGCAGGAAGGCCGTTGCCAGCAGGCGTGCATAGGTCGCGCTCCAGCCGGCATCGAAGCCGGGTGCGCCGGACAGCGGCACGGCGAAGGCATACACCGCCGTGTGGAACAGCGTCGCCACCACACTGCCGGCCACGTGCACCCCCAATGCGCGCCAGAACGCATGCCGCTCGAAGGGCACGCGTGCGGCCAGCCGCAGGATGGGGAGGGTCAGCAGCGCCCACGCGCCTGCCCAGACCGACCAGGCGGCGAAGGCGGTGCCCCAGGGGATGGTCTGGCCGCGCACCACGGAGGAAAGGTGGGACTGGGTCGCGAACACGGCGGCGCACACGGTCCAGCCGGCCAAAGTCCAGAGGACGGGACGGCGGACGATTGCAAGCTGGTTGATGGTCACTGCGGCACCGTGAAGGATGGCAAAGGGCGAGCTCATGTTACACCGGGGCATGCCCGCCCGTCCCGTTTTTGCTGGGACAAGGCGGGGCACGCGTCGTATCCTGCCTGGTCTTGCCTTACTTGGCGGCCGGCTTCAGGACCGGAGCCTGCGCCGCATTGATCAGGCCCAACTGCCGCATGAGGCCGATCGTGTCGCCGGATGCCCATTCCTCGGCAAGCTTGCCGTCCACGAAGCGGAACGTGGCCTGGCCGGTGGTCTTGACGAACTTGCCGGTGGCCGGGATGCCGTTGCCGGTACCGGTATTGGTGCCGGTCGCGGTCCAGCGAATCGCGACCAGGTCCTTCTCGGCGATGATCAGGTCGATGTTCATCTTGAGATCCGGGAACGCCTGGCGAAAGCCCCTGGCCTCGGTCAGGCTGCGTTCGCGGTTGAAGGTGCCATTGCCGGCATGGCCGATGAAGTCACTGGCGTAGGGCACGGTGAAGATGCCCTGGTTCAGGCCCTCTTCGTAGACGCGGCGGGCCAGCGACTTGTTCAGTTCCTCCTGGGGACCGGCATGGGCGACATCGATGGCGAGCATGCCGAGGGCGAGAGCGCCGATGTGCAGGGCGCGCAGGATCTGGTAATGCATGGTGGTGTTCTCCGTTTTCAAGGGTGCGACGTGCACCGGTGACGCCATCCTGGGGCCATGGCGGCGCCATCCCGGCGGATTTGTGACGGGCGGACAGGAAGCGGTGACGACCGGCGGGAAATCCGGGACGGCTGCCGTGTATGCATGCCGAAACAAAGTCGCAACAATGTCGTCCCTCCCGGGCTGATTCTTTGGCTTGGGATCCTGCTAATATTGGCTGTCCCGACAGCCAGGGCTGCTGCGAGCCGCATCCAGACCACAATGCGCCGCGCAGCGCCGCCGCCTACGGGAGCCAGGCCGTGTTCTTCCAACCGGGGATGACAAGATGGACGCCAGACCACACCCAGCCTTTGCCTGCGCCGCTTTGCGCGCCACTGCCCATGCGCGCTGACATGGGCTTGCCCGCACGCGGGCGCGCGGGTCTTCTGCGTATCCTGCAACTCCTGCTCGCGCTCGCGCTGGCCATCCACGCCGCCTGGGCGCTGGGTGCGGCATCCGCCGTCACCGGGCACGCCCGCGCCGAACTGCTGGTGCATGCGCCGGACGGCGTCAAGCCGGGCGCCGGCGTGTGGCTGGGCCTGCGCATCCAGCACGCGCCGCGCTGGCATACCTATTGGCTCAATCCGGGCGATTCCGGCCTGCCGACCACCCTGGCCTGGACCCTGCCGACAGGATTTTCCGCCGCCGACATCGCCTGGCCCACGCCCAAGCAGTTGCCGCTCGGCCCCTTGATGAACTACGGCTACGACGGCGACCTGCTGCTGCCGGTACGCCTCACCGTCCCCGCGGACTACCGCGGCGGGCCGGTAGCCGTGAAGCTGCGCGCCGACTGGCTGATCTGCGAAGAAGCCTGCATTCCCGAATTCGCCGAACTCGATACCGAGCTCGCCCCTGCGCCGGCGTCCGCGCACGCCGCGCTGTTCGAGCGCGCCTTCGCCAGCGCCCCGACGACGCCACCCGGCGTGAAGGCCTCCGCCCGACTCGAGGGCAATGCCCTGGTGGTCGAGGCCACCGGCCTGCCTGCCGCCTACCGCGGCCAGCCGCTGCAGTTCTTCCCCGAGAACGGCGGCGTGCTCGACCACCCTGCTCCGCTGGCCCAAAGCTGGGAGGGCGAACGCCTGGTGCTGCGCGCGCCGCTGTCGGCCCAGCGCAGCGACAGCCCGGCAGCAATGGATGCGGTGCTCACGGCCGGACACAAGGCGCCGGGAATCCGTATCGGCTTCGCCATCGCGGGAACCTGGCCCCAGCCCGGCGCCGCCGCAGCGCTGGCCGGTGCTGCAGTGCCGACCGCGGCGCCGGTGGCCGCGCCTCCCGATGCCGACCGTCCCTGGCTGGGGGTGCTGGCCTTCGCCTTCCTCGGCGGCGCCATCCTGAACCTGATGCCTTGCGTGTTCCCGGTCCTGTCGCTGAAGGTGCTCGGATTCGCCCAGCACGGCGGTGAACGCAGGCGCATCGTGGCGGGCGGCCTCGCCTACACCGCCGGCGTGATCGCGTCCTTCCTGCTGCTGGCCGCCCTGCTCCTGCTGCTGCGCGCCAGTGGCGAAGGACTGGGCTGGGGATTCCAGCTGCAGTCGCCGCTGTTCGTGGCGGCGCTCGCCATCCTGTTCACGCTGATCGGCCTGAACCTGGCCGGCCTGTTCGAATTCGGGCACATGCTGCCGGGCAGCGTCATGGGTGTGCGCGCCCGCAATCCGGTGCTGGACGACTTCCTCACCGGCGTGCTGGCCGTGGCGGTCGCCTCGCCCTGCACCGCCCCCTTCATGGGCGCCGCCCTGGGCGCCGCGCTGTCCCAGCCCGCGCCGCAGGCGCTGTCGGTGTTCGCCGCACTCGGCGCGGGCATGGCCGCGCCTTACCTGGCGGCCAGCCTGTTCCCCGGCGTGGCGCGCCTGCTGCCGCGCCCGGGGGCGTGGATGGTGCGCTTCAAGACCTTCATGGCCTTCCCGATGTTCGCCACCGTGGTCTGGCTGCTGTGGGTGCTCGGCCAGCAGGCCGGGACCGACGCGGTGGCGGCCCTGCTCGGCCTCGGCGTGGCGGCCGCATTCGCGCTGTGGACGCTGCGCATTCCGGCCAGCAGCCGCGCCGGCCGCTGGGTCGGCATCGGCGCCGCACTCCTCGTCGCCGGTGCAACGGGCGCCTGGGCCTGGCCCGCGCTCCAGCAAGGGGACGCCGGGGCAGCGGTTACGGACAAGGAAGGCGCGTGGCAGGCCTGGTCGCCGCAGGCGGTGGCGCAGGCGCGCCAGCAGGGCCGGCCCGTGTTCGTGGACTTCACGGCCGCCTGGTGCGTCACCTGCCAGTACAACAAGCGCACCACCCTGGCCGATCCGGCCGTGATGCAGGATTTCAAGGCCAACAAGGTCGTGCTGCTGCGCGCCGACTGGACCCGGCGCGACGAAACGATCACGCAGGCATTGAAGGAGCTCGGACGCAGCGGCGTGCCGGTGTACGCCCTGTACCGCAGCGGCGCGGCCCAGCCGGCGCTGCTGTCGGAAGTCCTGAGCGTGGACGAAGTCCGGCAGGCGCTGGCCGCGCCCTGACCGGATGACGCAGCAGAGTTAGTAGAGTTAGTAGAGTCAGTAGAGTTAGTAGAGCAGTCAGACCAAGCAGACCAACCACCAGGAGGAATTCATGAAGCGCACCATCGCACTCTCGCTGTTCGCCGCCGGCCTGTTACTGGGCGGCGCCGCCCGGGCCGAGGCAGTCGTCGGCCAGCCGGCACCAGCCTTCAGCGGCGTCGACGCCGCCGGCAAGCCGGTCTCGCTCAACCAGTACAAGGGCAAGTACGTGGTGCTCGAATGGGTCAACCCCGACTGCCCCTTCGTGAAAAAGCACTATGACAGCGGCAACATGCCGAGCGTGCAGAAGCATGCCGCCGACAAGGGCGTGGTGTGGCTGTCGGTGAGCACCAGCGCCGACGGCGACCGCGCCGGCAAGTCGGCCGCCATCAACGAATGGGTCAAGGCTAAGAAGGCCATGCCTGCCGCGACCATCATGGATACGGGCGGCGCGATCGGCAAGGCCTACGGCGCCCGCACCACGCCGCACATGTACCTGATCGACCCGAGCGGCAAGCTGGTATACGCGGGCGCGATCGACAGCAAGCCGACCGCCAACCCGGCCGACATCAAGAGTTCCACCAACTACATGATCCAGGCGATCGACGAGTCGCTGGCCGGCAAGCCGCTGACCCAGGCCGTCACCAAGCCCTACGGCTGCTCGGTCAAGTACGGCTGATACCGTAGCGGGCGGCCGGGGCACCGGCCGCCCTTTCTTCCCATGCGGCCCAGATAAAGTCGCCGCCGGGCGCCCTGCGATGCCGCGGGCGCTGCTATGATGATTCCCGATGTGCAATTCAACCAGGCGGCCCGCCATCCATTGCGCCGCCACGACAACATGGGGATCCGAATGCGTCACACCTTGATTTCTCGCCGCGGCATGCTGGCCGCGGCAGCCCTGGCAGCCTTGCTGCCGCTCGGCAGCGCCCTGGCCGCGCCCTTCGAATCGACCCGCATCAGCGTGCGCACCGAGGGCGCAGGTCCGGACGTGATCCTGATCCCGGGACTGAATTCCTCCCCGCGCGCCTGGGCCTCGACCGTGGCCGCGCTGCCGGGCTACCGCTATCACCTGGTGCAGGTGTCGGGCTTTGCCGGGCAGCCGGTGGGCGGCAACAAGGAAGGAAACGTGGCGGCGCCGGTGGCCGAGGAGATCGCCCGCTACATCAAGGAAGCAGGCCTGAAACAGCCGGCCGTGATCGGGCACTCGATGGGCGGCACCATGGGCATGATGCTGGCGGCGCGCCATCCGGAATCGCTGTCGCGCCTGATGGTGGTGGATATGTATCCCTACCTGGGCACCTTCTTCGCTGGACCCGGCGCGGCGCCGGAACAGGTGGAGGCCGTCGCCAACGCGGCGATGGCGGGAATCCGCAGCGCCACCCCGGAACAGCGCGCCAGGAACACCAGCGACACCATCGCCGGCATGGTCAACACCGAGAACATGCGCCCCGGAGCCATCGCTGACTCGGCCGCAAGCGACCTCGATGTGAGCAGCCGCGCCTACCGCGAGCTGATCGTGACCAACCTGATTCCGGAACTGAATAAAATCACCAAGCCGGTGACGGTGCTGTACGTGCAGCCGAAGGCCGTGCCGCTGCCGGCCGAGCAGTTCGACTATGTCTACAAGGCCGCCTACGCCCCGGTCAAGTCGGTGACGCTCAAGCGCATCCCCGACAGCGCCCACTTCATCATGTGGGACCAGCCGCAGCGCTTCCAGAGTGAGGTGAAAGCCTTCCTGGCTGCGCCCTGAGCATCGGCATCGGGGCAGGCGGCTTGCGGGTCAGGCCGCGCCTGCCATCCTGCGGCAGAGCTCCGCACAGCGGCGGCAGGCTTGCGCGCACTGCTGGCAGTGGTCATGCTGGTGCGAGCCGCACTCCTCGCCGCAGGCCGTGCATATCTCCGCGCAGAGGCGGCACAGGGCCGTTGCCGACTCGCTGCCGCGCGCCATGAAACTCGAGGCAAGCCGGCAGATTTGGGCGCAATCCATGTCGAGAGCAATGCAGCGCCCCATCATCTTGACGTCTTCTTCGCCGAGGCACGCGCTCGCACAGCGGTCGCAGGCCGCCGCGCAGGCGTCGCAGGCATCAATGCATTCCTGGAAATTTTCGTTAGCCATTGTTTCCTCCATCTGGTGAACAGTTCGGGAACCAACCGGCGCTGCGTCAATGCGGTTTAACACTGCTGGCATGTGCAGGTCCGGACCATTTGCACAAATAGGTTACGCGCTTGCCGTCGGCACTGTCACACGTTACCTTCGGCTACCGGCTCGTACAAGAAGCGCGTTCCAGCCCTGATTCCACCGCGTGTCGGATGAAAGGCCAGCTCAGGGCGCGCCTCAGCCCTGCATGCGCACCAGCGGCACCACCTTGAGGGGCTGCCTGAACTCCTGCAGCAGGCGCGCCGTCTCGGCCTTGGCGCGCTCCATGTTGGCCGCCTTGACGTGGCCGTAGCCGCGGATCGATTCCGGCACCTGGGCCAGCTTCAGCGCCGCAGCACGATTCTCCTGCGTCAGTTCCGCGGCCAGCATCCCGGCCAGGGCCATGGTGTCTTCGCGCAGACGGCGCTCGGCGCGCCGTTCGTGGGTGTAGCCGAAGGGGTCGATCGGCGTACCGCGCAATAGCTTCAGCGGCGCCAGCACCCGGAAAGCAGAGCGCATCCACGGGCCGAAGCGCATCTTGGCCGGGATGTCGGTGCCGGGCTTTTTCTTTGCCAGCAGCGGCGGCGCCATGTGGTACTCCAGGCGGAAGTCGCCCTCGAACTGCTTCCGGATACCTTCCAGGAAGCCGGTCTCCAGGTGCAGGCGCGCGACCTCATATTCGTCCTTGTACGCCATGACCTTGAACAGGGAACGCGCCACGGCCTTGGTGACAAGCCGTTTCGAACCCGGCCCCTCGATCGCGACTTCGCGCGCTTCCAGCTTCGCCACCGCGGCGCGATAGCGTTCGGCATAGGCGGCGTCCTGGTACTTCGTGAGCCAGTCGGCGCGGAAGGCAACGATGTCTTCGAGCGAGGCCGGCGGGGTGAACTGCACGACCTTGGCCGGCTGATTGTTGCCGATGACAAGGCGCGCGACGGCCTGGTCGTCCGCAGCCACCAGGCGGCCCAGCATGAAGGCCTTCTTGTTCATCTCGACCGCCACGTTGTTCAGCTCGATCGCACGCATCAGTGCCGGCAGGCCGACCGGGACCAGGCCCAGTTGCCAGGCCGCGCCCATCATCAGGATGTTCGCGCCGATCGGGTCGCCCAGCACGCTGCTTGCTACCTGCTGTGCATTCAGGCGCAGGGCCGGACCGCCGGCGTCGATGATCTTGGCCAGCAGGTCGTCCTTGCGGATGTCCGCGTCCGGATTGCGCGTGAATTCGGCGGTCGGGGTCTCGTTCTCGTTGGCGATCACGCGGGTATGGCCGCGCCGCATGACGGCCAGCGCATCCGGCATGGCCGCCACCACCAGGTCGCAGGCCAGCAGCGCGTCGGCCTGCTGCAGGTCGATGCGTACCTGGTGCAGGTCTTGCGGGGACGGCGCCACCCGCACGTGCGACATCACCGCCCCGCCCTTTTGCGCGAAGCCCATGAAGTCCAGCGTCGAGGCGCCCTTGCCTTCCAGGTGGGCCGCCATCGTGATCAGGGCGCCCACCGTCACGACCCCGGTGCCGCCCACGCCCGCCACCAGCATCTCGAAGGGCTTGTCGAAGCCGTAGGGCGCGGGCAGCGGGTACGCCGCCAGCATGCCTTCGAGCTCGTGCAGGCCGAGCGCAGCGGCAGCCGGCTTTTTGAGCTGGCCGCCGATGACGGACACGAAACTCGGGCAGAAGCCTTCGGCGCAGGAGTAATCCTTGTTGCAGGAAGACTGCTCGATCTGGCGCTTGCGGCCCAGCGGCGTCTCCAGCGGCAGGATCGACAGGCAGTTCGACTGCACGCCGCAGTCGCCGCAGCCTTCGCACACGGCCGGGTTGATCACCATGCGGCGCGGCGGGTCCGGGAACACGACCTTGTCCGGCTTGTTCTTCTTGCGGCGGCGGCGCTTCTCGGCGGCGCAGGTCTGGTCGTACACCAGCACGGTCACGCCGGGCATGTCGCGCAGGCGGCGCTGGATGGCGTCGAGCTCGCTGCGATGGTGCACGGTGACGCCCGCCGGCAGCGTGATGCCCTCGTAGTTGTCGGGCTGGTCGGTGACCACCACCGCCAGCGCCGCGCCTTCGCTCAGCACCTGCTGCACGATCTGCGGCACGGTGAGCTTGCCGTCCACCGGCTGGCCGCCGGTCATCGCGACCGCGTCGTTGTACAGGATTTTATAGGTGATGTTGGTGCGCGCCGCGATCGCCTGGCGGATCGCCAGGTAGCCCGAGTGGTAATAGGTGCCGTCGCCCAGGTTCTGGAATACGTGCTTCTCGCGGGTGAAGCGCGAGGCCGCCACCCAGGGCACGCCCTCGCCGCCCATTTGCGTGAGCGTGACGGTGTCGCGCTGCATCCAGGTCGCCATGAAGTGGCAGCCGATGCCGGCCAGCGCGCGGCTGCCTTCCGGCACCCGGGTCGAGGTATTGTGCGGGCAGCCCGAGCAGAAGTAGGGTGTGCGCTTGACGGCGTCGGCGCCGTTGGACAGGACTTCCGCGCGGCAGAAGCGCGGCAGGAATTCTTCCAGGCGCAGGTCGGGAAACTGCGGCGCCAGCCAGCGCACCAGGGCCGGGGCGATGCGCGAGGGACGCAGTTCGCCCAGGCTGGACAGCAGCGGATTGCCGGCGGCGTCGTGCTTGCCGAGCACCAGCGGGCGCCCTTCCGGCGCCAGGTTGTAGAGCAGGCTCTTGAGCTGCCCTTCGATGACGTCGCCCTTCTCTTCCACCACCAGCACCTCAACCAGCCCCTGCACGAAGGCATGCAGTCGGGTGCGCTCCAGCGGGAAGGTGAGGCCCGGCTTGTACAGGCGCACACCAAGTTGTTCCAGGCGGACGGCGTCGATGCCGAGGCGCTGCAGTGCTTCCAGCAGGTCGAGGTAGGCCTTGCCGGCGGCGATGATGCCGAGCCGGGCGTCCGGCGCCGGCACCACCAGCTTGTCGATCGAATTGACGCCTGCAAACGCGTGCACGGCGTCCAGCTTTTCCGCCAGGCGCTGCTCGATCGCCAGGCTGGGCAGGTCAGGCCAGCGGTAATGCAGGCCGTCGGGCGGCGGCGCGTAGCCTTCCGGCGTCTTGAATACGGGGGGCTCGGGCAGTTCCACCACCGCGCCGCCCTCGACCGTCTCCGAGATCGCCTTGAAGCCGACCCAGGCGCCCGAGAAGCGCGACAGCGCCCAGCCGTACAGGCCGAATTCCAGGTATTCCTCGATGTTGGCCGGGTTCAGGACCGGCATGCTCCAGGCCATGAGGGCGTGGTCGCTCTGGTGCGGCATCGACGAGGACACGCAGCCGTGGTCGTCGCCGGCCACCACCAGCACCCCGCCCAGGGGCGAGGAGCCATAGGCGTTGCCGTGCTTGAGCGCGTCGGCCGCGCGGTCGACACCCGGGCCCTTGCCGTACCACATGGCGAACACGCCATCGACGGTGCGACTCGGGTCGCCGCCCACCTGCTGGGTGCCCAGCACGGCGGTCGCGCCCAGCTCTTCATTAATGGCGGGCAGGAATTCGATCGATTTCTGCTGCAGGATTGCCGAGGCGCGCCAGACTTCCTGGTCCACGGCGCCCAGCGGCGAGCCGCGGTAGCCCGAGATGAACCCGGCCGTATTCAGCCCATTGCGCTCGTCGAGCGCCTTTTGCATGATTGTCAGGCGGATCAGGGCCTGGGTGCCGGTCAGGAAAACCCGCCCCTGCTCGCGCTTGAGGTTGTCGTCCAGGCGGTAGGACGGATCGGCCAGCCCTCCCTGCGCATCCCTGCTACCCACTTCCCCGTGCATCGTTCCCATTTCTCGTCTCCACTGTCCGGCCCTGCAGGGCTTGTCTAATGTGGAACATGATAGTCTCGAGCCAGGAAATAACTTTTCTAACTTGCCGGGTTTTGCTGCAGAATGGGTAAATTATTTCCAACCCATGCTCAATATGGAAAAATTCAACCTCGACGCCGCGTCCCTGCGTGTTTTGCGGGAATTGCAGCAGGATGGCCGCCTGTCGGTCAACGAACTGGCCGAACGGGTCGGCATGTCGGCCTCGCCCTGTTGGCGGCGGCAAAAGGAACTGGAGGAGAACGGCTACATCCGGCGCTACGCCGCCCTGCTCGAGCGCCGCAAGCTCGACCTGGGGCTGGTGTGCATGCTGCACGTATCGCTCACGCGGCACGAGGCCGGCGTGGTGGAGGCCTTCGAGGCGCAGATGAAGGCCTGCCGCGAAGTGATGGAGTGCTACGAGATGACGGGGACCTCGGACTACATCGTCAAGGTGATGGTGGCGAACATGGACGCCTACCACGACCTGCTGCACAACGTGCTGCTCAAGCTGCCGGGGGTGTCGCAGCTGAATACCAGCGTGGCGCTGCGCGAGGTGAAGTACGAGACGGCGCTGCCGCTGTAGGCAGCCCATGAAAGCAGGCAGGCATGGGCGGTGTGCACCGCCGATGCCTGCCTTGCGCAGCGATCAAGCCTGCGCCGGTCTTGCCTGCGGGCTTAGAACTTGTACTCCACCGACACGCGCACCACCCGGCCCATCATGTCGGCCAGGCTGGTCAGGTAACCGCCGCCGTAGATGGTGTTGGCGGTCAGCGGCGGCCATTCTTCGGTGATGTTGTTCACGCCCAGCGACACGGTGGTGTTCTTGATGCCCGTGTAGCGCACGTTGACGTTGAACTGGCTATACGACTCCACTTCGGTCAGGTTCGATCCCGCACGCGGCGTCAGGTCGGTCAGCGCGGTGTTGAAGCGCTGCGACAGCGTGGCGCGCCAGTCGCCCTGGCTGTAGGTGACCGCGGCAGTGTACTTCCAGCGCGGGTTCACCTGCGGGGCGCCGGCCAGGCCGGCGTTCGGGCCGGCGCTGCCGAAGCGGCCGTCGTTGGTGATGATGCCGACGTTGCTCATCCATGGGCCGTTGGCCTCGCTCTGGAACTCGTACTTGTGGTACCAGGTCGCATCGAGTTTCGCATCGAAGCTGCCGAAGCTGGTCTTCGGGAAGCGGTAGCTGGCCGAGATGTCGGCGCCGCGGATGCGGGTCTGGCCGCGGTTGGCCTGGCTGGCGATGATGTAGTCGATGGTGCCGTCGGCGCGGCGGTTGATGACGCTCTCGTACTTGACCGGGTTCTGCTGGATTTCCGCGATCGCGACCGCACCCAGCACGTCACGCAGCTTCAGGCCCCAGTAGTCGATGGTCAGCGACATGTCCTTGATCGGTTCCAGGCCGATGCCGAAGTTGAAGCCGCGCGATTTTTCCGGCTTCAGGTGGCTGTTGTTCGGCGACTTGGTCCAGTAGGTGGTCTGCACGTTGCACACCTGGTCGGCCGTATAGCCCGGGCGCGGCGTGCCGGTGCCGGCCACCAGCGGCTGGCTGCCCGGGCACAGGACCGGGTCGTCCATCACCAGGGTCCGCACTTCCGGCGTCGGGTTCTGGATGTCCATGATCGACGGCGCGCGGAAGCCGCTCGACACCGACGCGCGCAGCACCAGCTCCTGCATCGGCGTCCAGCGCGTCGCGAGGGCCGGGTTCACCGTGGTCTGCTTCAGGTCGTCGTAGCGGTCGGCGCGTACCGAGCCGTTGACCAGCCAGGTCCTGGTGATCGGCGCATCGACCTCGAACATCAGCGAGGAAATCTTGCGCTTGAGTTTCTTGGCCACGCCCTGCGGCACTTCGCCGACCAGGTCGGTCTGGGTGACATTGCCCGAGGCGTCGATGCTGTAGCTGCCGTCGGCGCGCCTGAGCACGTAGTCGAGCGGCGCGTTGAAGGTGCGCGCCGAGTCTTCGCGCAGCTCGCCGGACAGCGCCACGATCATGTCGCCGCCGCCGAGTTCCCAAACCGGACGGGTCACGGTCAGGTCGACGCTCTTGTTGAAGGCCTTGTTCAGGCGGTAGGTGTAGTCCTCGGCCTGGATGCTGCGCAGGTAGTCGGCGCCTGCCGCGTCCTGCGGACCGAACGGGTTCAGGATGCCCTTGTCGAAGCCTTCCTGCGCTTTCGAGTACAGGATGTAGCCTTCGCCCACGCGGGTGTCGCGCTTGGAGCGGCCGTAGTTCAGGCCGGCACGGTAGTCCCAGCCCATGACATCGCCTTCGGCCGACAGCACGATGCGGTCGTTGCCCTGCTCGTCGTTGCGGTAGGCCGGTCCCAGTTCTCCCGGGCCCCACTGGAAGTAGATGGTCCTGTTGTTCATGTTCAGGTCACCGACCGTTCCCGGCGTCTTGGCCGGGTCGATGTACATGGCCGGGGCGTTGGCGCCGGTGTTGCTGCCGGCGACGCGCGGCAGCGGCGTGATGCCCTTGCCCGGATAGAAGCGGCTGGTCGGCGCCATCGAATACGTCGTGAACGGCTGGTTCGAGCCCGGTACCTGCATGCCGCGGAACTTCTGCACGGTGAATTCGGAATGCAGCAGGTCGAGGTCGATCTTGTGGCCGCCGGCGATGTTCCAGCTGGCGCGGGCGCTGACGGTGGTGATCTCGCTGCCGTCGGTCACGGCGTTCCAGAACAGCGGATTGCGCGAGCAGCCCGGCGCATAGGTCGGCGGCGAATTCAGGCTGGCGTTGCCCAGCGTGGTCTGCGACCATGGCGAGGCGCAGCCGGTGGCGAAGTTCGGGTTGTAGTTCGAGTTCGCATTGCGCGCGAAGCCGAAATTGGCCAGCGGGTTCGGGTTGCGCGCATCGGGCGTGATGCCCAGGCCCAGGGTGCGCAGCACGGCCGGGTCGTGCTGCTCCGGGCGGTCGCCCTGGAACAGCGCATCCTTTTTCTGGTGGTCGACGGCGATATAGGCGTTCCAGCCGTCTTCGCCCAGCGTGCCCCAGCCGGCGATCGCGCCGATGCTCTTGCTGGCGCCGCCGCCGCTCAGTTCCGGACGCGCGTATTCCGCCTTCACCGCCGCGCCGGTGTAGCCGCGCTTGGTCCAGTAGTTCTGCACGCCGCCGATGGCGTCCGCGCCGTAGATCGAGGCGCCGCCGCCATTCAGGGTTTCGACGCGGTCCAGCGCCATGCGCGGGATCACGTTGACCGAGATGTACTGGTCCTGCAGCGGCTCGTTCGCCAGGCGGCGGCCGTTGAGCAGGGACAGGGTGCGCATCGGGCCGAGGCCGCGCAGGTTGGTGACGGGACCGGCGGCGCCGGTGTTGGTGCCGAGCGAGAGCGACTGCGGCTGCTCCAGCACGAAGTCCTTCAGTTCGGTATGGCCGCGGGCTTCCAGCTCGGTCGCCTTGACGGTGGTGAGGGGGGTGGTGCCCTCGTCATCGACGCGGCGGATCAGCGAGCCGGTCACCACCACTGCCTGCGGCGCCGCCGCCGCTGCCGGCGCCGGGGCGGTTTGCGCCTGCGCCTGGGCCGCCAGCTGGAACATCGCCACACTCACCGCCGAAGCAAGGGTGGCCCGGCGCAGATTAGGAACAAAGGTCGGGTTCATGCATGTCTCCATCTAGGTTTTGTAAGAATTTTGATATGACCACATTTCACTTTGGTCGGGCCACCACACCCAGAATGCCGCGAATCCGACCGACAATTCTGCGCTTCCCTAAGGAATACGGCGAGAATTGATATGACCACATTATAAAGTGGTCTGACCGCTTTTTTGGGAAAAATATTTACGCAGTGGACGGTGTGGTATTAAAGCAATGCAAACGGGCCCGAACGGGCCCGTGTGAAGAGACGGCTGGAGCCCGTCATCGGGCCCGCTTGCGGCAATGCGCTAGAAGTCGACCGACAGGTAGGCCGATGCAAGACGCCCGTTGATGACGTCATAGGCCCCCGCTCCCCGCAGCTCGAGGCCATAGGTGTCGAAGACGTTGTTGACCGCCACCCGCAGCGAGGCCGGATAGGGGCCCAGCGAGAAGCGGTAGCGCCCGCTCAGCGAGGCCAGTGTGCGCGCCGGGATGGCGACCCGGTTGTCGACCGTGGCGGTGACGGCGCCGCTGTGCGAAGCCGTCATGTCCAGCGACAGGCCCTCCAGCCAGGGCGTGCGCCAGTCCAGGTTCAGTTCGACGGTGCGCCGGCTCATCCCGACCGGCCGCTCGCCGACCCTGCCCAGGCGTACGCCCTCGCCGGTCGCGCGCGGCCGCGACAGGACCGCGCCGGCCACGACGTTCACGCGCGGCCCCAGGCGGCCCGCCAGCGACAGCTCCAGCCCGCGGTTCTGTACGTCGCCGAGCTGGGCGTAGCGGTTGGCGGCATCGAAGTTGAAATACGGCTTGCGCAGGTCGAACACGGTCGCCACCAGCTTGATCCCCGGCGCCAGCGCATAGCGCAGGCCGAAGTCGCCCTGCGTGGTGCGGATCGCCGGCATCAGTTCGTTGCGGTTGAGCGCATTGCTGGGCGCGACGCCGCTCTCTTCCAGCCCGCGGCTGAAGCTGCCGAACACGGCCAGGTCCGGCCCGAAGTAGCCTGCCGCCGTCACATTGTAGAGCCAGGGCTGGTCGCGCGCGCTGGAAGCGACCCCGCCGGGCTTGTGCAGGGCCTTGCGGTAGTCGGTCTTCTGGATGCTGAAGCCGACTTCGCCGAGCTGGCGCCAGCGCCCGTCGTAGGCCAGCCCCCCGGTCCATTGCCGGGTGCGGTCGCGGGTCTGCTCCCCGAACACGAAGACCGGCTCCGGGATGGTCACGGGCGCCTCCATCGTGGTGCGCCCCAGGTCGAGCAGTTGCGAGCCGTCGTAGCGGCGCTGGCGGTCGCGCCCGCGCACGCTCAGGTGCAGCGTGTGCAGGCGCGGACCTTCGGCCAGCACCCGCGTGAGGCGCAGCTCGCCGCTGGTGGAGGCATTCTCCGCCGGCGGATCGACGATCAGGCGCCGGTTCGCACTGCCGTCCGGCGTCAGGTTATAGAGCAGGTGGGTGAAGGCGCGATGGTCGTTGTACAGCGAGCGGAACACCCCGGCGCGCACGGTCCAGTCGGCGCCGGCCTGCCAGGTGGCCAGGCTGCCGTAGTTCATCGTGGTGGTGCGGTAGTCGGCCCAGCCTGGCCCGTTGAAACGGCGGCGCTCGATGCGCGGCGGCAGGACCGGGCCAACCGGCAGGTAGCTCGGCGCCTTTTCATCGTCGTAGGTTTCCGAGCGGTTCCAGAACGGCAGGATCTCGAGCGTCGCCGCGGGACGCCAGCGCAGGCTCAGCGCCGCATTGCGATAGCGCGCATCGGTGCCGTTCGGGTATTCGTTACGGCCGACGGCCGTGCCGACGCCCAGGCCCAGCGCGCGTCCGGCGAGCGGCAGTTCCCCATCGAGTTCGACGTAGGCCCCGCCGTAGCTGTCGCCGCCCGTGACCACAGCCAGCCGGGCCTGCTCGCCGGGTTTGCGGAAACTGTAGTCGACGATGCCGGTCGGCGCCAGGAAGGGATAGCCCTGGGCCGAGATGCCGACCCGGATATTGGTCGAGCGCCGGATCCGCGGAGACGGGCCCCAGACCTGGTCGAAATACAGCCCCTCGATGCGCGCATTGCCCGCCGCGCTTGGTGAGAAACCGCGTACGCTCGACGCGTTATACAAGCCGATCGTCTCGCGTCCCACGCTGGTGCCGAAGGCATCCTCGGCTTGGCGTACGGCGTTCTCGTCGCTGCGTCCGCGCGCCTCCTGCGGCTTGGGCAGTGCCGGGTCGACCGGCTGGCCGGCGCTCTGGGGAAGGGTCTGCGCCAGGGCGGGCGCCATGGCCAGCAGCAGAAGGGTCGAACTCGGTTTGATCGGCATCGTGCACAGGGCGAATCGGAAGGTGCGGCATTATCCCTTATTGATAGATTACTATCAACAAGAATGCTGCATGCATGCTCCACGCAGGCGCCGGCCCGTTGCGGCGTCGGCCGGAACTAGCCTGCGCCGGCGGGCCGGGAAAGCGCCGCGATGGCCGCGATCAGCTGCTCGACCGGCACTGGCTTGGTCAGGTGCCGGTCGAAGCCGGCAGCCAGCGCCTTTTCCTGGTCCATGGCCTGGCCGTACCCGGTGACTGCGATCAGCTTCAGGCCGGCGGTGGCGGGCGCCTGCCGGAGCCGTTCGGCCACCTCGTATCCGGACATGCCCGGCAGGTCGATGTCGACCAGGACGAACTCGGGCCGGAGGGCGGATGCGGCCGCGATGCCGGTCTCGCCGTCCTCCGCCGCGTGAACCGAGAAGCCGTGTTCGGAAAGCATCATGCTCGTCATTTCCCGCACGTCGCGGTTGTCCTCGATGACCAGCACGCTGGCGCTGAAGGCAGCTTGCGCCCCGTGCCGTGGCAAGGGGGCCATGGCCGGCGTGGCCTGGGGAAAACGCAGGGTGAAGGTGCTGCCGCAGCCGAGGCCGGGACTTGCCGCGCCCAGGGTTGCGCCATGCTGTTTCGCCAGCGAGTCGACGACCGCGAGACCGATGCCGAGGCCACCCTTGGCCCGGTTGACGACCTGGCCTTGCACGAACACATCGAAGGCCTTGTCGAGCAGTTCGGGCGACAGGCCGATCCCGTCGTCCGTCACCTCCAGCACGGCCTCGCTCCCCTGCGTATGCACCGTGAGCGAGATCGTGCCGCCCTCGGGCGTGTATTTCAGTGCATTGTCGACCAGGTTGCAGACCATCTGCTCCAGGCGGGTCGGGTCCGCGTGGATCGGCGCTGGAGACAAGCTGGTGCGAATCCGGTGCGTCCGGGTGGCGCCGCGCGCCTCGAACGATGCCAGGCAGGCCTCGACCGCCGAGCCCAGGTCGACCGGCGTCAAGGCCAGCTTGATCTTGCCGTTCAGGATGCGGTGGGCATCCAGTAGTTCGTCGACCAGGTGGGTAAGGTGCTGGGTCTGGCGCTGGATGATCGCCTTGACCTTGGCCAGGCGCTCGCCGTCGGCGCCCGGCATGCCGAGCACCGTGACGCCGGAGGCGATGGCGGCGAGCGGATTGCGCAATTCGTGCCCGAGCATGGCGAGGAATTCGTCCTTTGCCCGGTTCTGCTCTTCCGCGATCCTCTGGGCTTGCTCGGCGTGGACCCGGGCTTCCCTGGCCTCCTGCAGGCTTTGCTGCCTGGTGGCTTCCCCCGCGACCAGCATTTGTCCTGCGCGGTGCAGGGCCATCTGCAAGCGGTTCATCTCGTCGACGCGCAGGTCGAGGACGGGAGGAACCCGGTACTCCGGCAAGGCCTCGGCCGCGGCCGAGGCCTGGTCGATGGCGCCGACCAGCCTACGACTGAACAGCAAGGCGCCGCCGACGGCGAGCAGGATGGCGATGATGAAGCCGGCCGCGGTGAGGGCCACCGATTGCACGGCGATGCGTTCGATTTCCGCGACCGGCACGCCGACGCCGACCGACCATCCGGTGATCTCCGAGCGTTCCCATGCGCCGTACATCTCGATGCCGTCACGGGTGTAGGCGCGCGACAGCCCCTCGAAACCGGCCAGGATGGTGGCCAGCCGTTCCGCGCGCGGCGGCTTGCCGACGAATTTCTCCGGGTTGATATTGCGGGCGATCGTGATGCCCTGCCTGTCGAATACGGAAATCAGCCAGGACGCCGGGATATCCCTGGCAGGCAGGAGCGTGTTGAGATGCCGGGAATACATCCATTCGTTGACGACGAAACGCCGCCCGTCCCGGATGGTGACCGGATACTCGACGCTGACGACGAATTGCCCGGTCGCACTGCCTTTGATGAGGTCGCTGTATACGGGCTGGCCGCCGGCGATCACCTTGCGTACGCGCGCCCGGGTTGCGGCGCCCGGCGCGGGAATGCGCGCGCCGTAGGGGCGCACGGTATTGAACACCTGCTGTCCGGATTCGTCGATGAGGGTAGCGCCGATCGCGCGGTTCCGGTTAGCCGCTTTCGCCTGTTCGTAGAAGCTCTCGAAATTGCCTTCATCCAGGGTACGCGAGGTGCTCAAGGCCTGCGCGGTGGCCATGGCGAATGTCACTTCGCGGTCCATGACGTTGACCGAGGCGCGCGCCAGCTCCTGCATGCTGCGCAGCGCCGCCTTGCGTTCGGCCGTGAGCAGGACGTTGAGAACCACTGCCGAAAACAGCACGGTCGGCACCAGGATGGCGGCGACCAGCAAGGCAATATGCGATCTGACCTTCATGACTTCCTGCTCAACATGGGATGGACGATGAATACAACCCACTATTATTGCAGAGTATTAACAATCCGCGTGCACGCATGCGCACCGGCCAGACAACGCAGGCCGGTCCCTGGCGCAAGATGCGCAGACGCCGGATCAGAACGTCCCGAGCGCGTTGATGAACCAGCCCCGGCTGCGGAAGGACAGGTCGGTCAGGTCATCCGAGAAGTCGGTGAAGTTGTAGCCGACACCGATCTTCGCATGCTTGCCCACCTGGCGGTACACACCCAGCAAGGCGCCGCTGCGGGCGTCGCGCGCCTCGCGCACGTCCAGCCGGCGCAGCTCGAACAGGCCGCTCCACTCGCGCACGAAACGCAGGTCGGCGCGCAGCACCGCCAGCCTTGCGCGGCTGTCGTACCACGGACCTGCGTCGCGTTAGGAGTGCGCGGCGATCGCTTCCGCTGTTGCGCGCGCGGCAATCGCCGCGCGGCCCTTGCATGCAGATCACCGGCGGTGCCGGCGATCTGCACCCGGAGGCGGCCGGGCATCGACTGCAGGAAGGGCCTAGAAATTCAGCATGACGCTGCGCGGGCAGTGGTCGCTGGTTTCGATGCGTTGGTCGGGCGCCTGCACGACGGCCGTCTTCCACGAGCCGAGGGTGGCCGGCTGGCGCGCCGCCAGCGGACCGCTCAGCACGATGTGATCCAGCCCGGAGAAGCCCTTGCAGCCGGTCGCGGGCCCGGTCAGCGGCACCTGTCGCAGCTTGCGAGCGCCGTTGTCGTCCAGCTCCTGCCACAGGTAGCGCGTGGCCACCCTGCCCTCGCTGTCCTGGGCCGGCACGCCGCTCGAGCCGCTGCCATCCAGGCGCACCTGCTGCGCGGGGATGTTGGCGGCGGCCTCCTCGTCGATGCGGCGGTTGAAGTCGCCCAACAGCACGAAGTCGGGGCTCTGCTTCGCCATCGTGTCGATCCAGCGCTCCAGCGGAGCCACCTGGCGGTTCAGCACCTTGCAGGCCGGCGCCTGGTCGTCGAGCAGGCGCGCCTGGTAGATCGGGGTCGGCACGATGTTGGCGCAGCCGGACTTCAGGTGCACATTCAGGAAGCTGATGGGACGTCCCTGCACCGTGAGTTGCAGCGCCAGGCCCGGCCGCACCTTGCGTGCCTCCGGATCGAGGGGATTGTCGACTACCGCCAGGCCCGTGTCCACGTTGCAGCGGGCGTCGGCGCCCAGGCTGCGGTCCCAGGCGAAGGCCAGGGTCTGGAAGCCTTCGTGCGGCGCGTCGCACACGCCGAAGCGCTCGGCATGTCGCCCGAGCACCTGCTTGATCACCTCGGCCGAGCGCACCTCCTGGAACGCGATGACGCGCACACCCTCGCTCTCGATCAGCCTGGCGACCGTGGCCCGCAGGCCGGCCAGCTTGGCTGCATAGTCGGCGCTGGTCAACTCCACCGGGGCGCCGCGGCCCTGGTAGGCGTTACACGGCGCCATCGTGGCGGTCTGCGCCGGACCTCCCGCCAGGCGCTGGGTGTCGGCGACGCATTGGCGCGCGACCCGGATGGCCTCTTCCGTAATGGACGCCTGTCCCGGCGTGCGGCGCGGGCGCGTGTCGCACCAGGACACGGTCTTGCAGACGGCGTTCTGGCGGTCGAAATCCTGCTGCGAACCGGCCCAGGCCATGTTGAAGGAGGCAACGCCGATCTGCGCCGGCGCCGGCGCAGCAGGAGCGGCCGGCGCAAGCGCCGGATTGGCGGCGTGGACCGCGGGCGCGGCAAGCAGGGCGGCCAGGAAGGCCAGGCGGGTCGGGCGGACGGTAGGCATCGGATTGTTCATCGAGGAGTAGTGAAGGGTTGGAATTATCGATACGGCAAGGAATCGATTATCGCGGAGTTCGGCGTTCGCGGCAATGGATGTGGACAGCACACAGCGCGCCCCGGGCGAGCGCCTTCGGGACGGGCTTGCCGGCAAGCCGGCGTCCGGCATGCTGTTTATGGAACCCGGGTCGCAGCGCCGCTAGCGCATCTGCCGCCGCATTGGGCGGATCGACCCTGGCCTGCTGCGCATGCCCGCTATAGCGTCCGGCTTCAGGAATCGGGATGGGGATCGGCGCTGTCCAGGTCTTTCCCGCCGTCCAGGACAACCGCAGCCCGCTCCATGCCCATGCTGTCCGACAGCGACCGGCGATCTTCCTCGTCGACTTCCGGCGGATCGAGCATGTCGGCGAGCATCGCCTGCAGCTCCGGGGTGTCCCAGGGCAGGCCAAGGCGCTCCCTGGCATGGATGTAATGCCTGACCTCGCTGTCCTGCTCCGGGCTCAGGGGCAGGCCGCGATACGTGTTCGCAGGTTCGGGCGTGATCATGATACCTCCTCGGATGTGGCGACCGGCATTCCGAGCCTACGCGCATTGCCGCTTCGAGAGCGCACCGTAGGGCGCTGATGAAGCGGGCGTTCACCGTCCTCGTCGCATCGGTCCGTGAGCCGGCTGGGGGAATGCGCCGCCCATGGATGGCGTGCCCGATGCTGTCCCTGGAACGACAACGGCGGCGCGACCGCAAGGTCGGCGCCGCCGCAAGGCCCGGCCCGCAAGCCGGGAACCCGTTTGCGATCCTCAGCGGGTCGGCGAGGCGCCTTTGTTGACGGCATGGCCGTTGCCGCCTTGCAGGTTACCGGCGCCGCCCGGCTGGCGGGGCTGGCCATCGGGCTTGGCGCCCGCGCCGTCGGCGCCGCGCTGCAGGTTACCTGCGAACTGTGCGCCAGCCATGGCGGCGCGTTCAGCCTCATTCCTGACGGCGTCGCGCGCGTTCTTCATGGATTCTTCCTGCTGGCGCAAGCTCCTGTCGGTCTCTTCGACCGAGACCCGTGCGACCTCGTCGACCAGCGCCTGGGCGGTACGGCAGGTTTCCTGTACATGCTGCTCGGCGACGCGGCTCAGGTCGACCTGGGTAGTGGCGGCGAGCTGCGACAGCTGCTGCTGGTAGGAGCGCAGCTTGTCGGTGGCAGGCTGGGCGCGCGAAGCGGCCTCCGACAGCGCGTCGCCTGGACGCCCGGTGCTCAGCATGCGCTGGACGGTGCTGGTCGTCTCTTCCAGCAGGGTCTGGCCCAGCTGCATATTCAGCTGGAAGACCTGCTGCAAGGACTGCGAGATGGCTTGCGACAGCCCGTTCAGCAATGCAGTCTGTGCGTCGAGATGCGAACGCAGGGCGGGAGTGACGGAGTGGGGGTATGGATACATGGAAGTCCTTTCAAGGATGCGAATGATGTGGGTATGCGAGTGCCGGACGCGATGTGTCGAGTGTGTGGACATGTCTGGCGGGAATGGCAGCGGCGGATGCCGGCTGGGAGGGGCGATCACTGGAGATCGCGCTTGACCTGCACACTATGCGCTCTTTTTCGCGTGCGTGCGGTCGATCCGCAGATCTTTTTTTGTGGAATAGCGTGTGGAAATGGAATGCTTCCGAAAGGCTCGCCCTTGCCTGCCTGGAATCCGTCCCGTCATGCGGGAACGCCAGCGGCGACCCGTGCAACAGTCCGCCGGGCAGGTTCAGCGGCGAGTATGACGCTGGTAGTCGGCCATGGCAGATTCGATCAGCATCCTGGCGGACTGCGATCTCCAGTGCCGCAAGACATACAATTCGCCCTCCTCCGCCATCCTGGCTGCTCCCGGGGCCTTTTTCCCATCGAGCAAGGCGAGACCCGTAAGACCGGGTGCGGGCGCTTCCCACTGCTCCCAACGGGTTCTGAGGCGCTCGAGAACGGCGGCGATCTCGTCCCGCTTGACGCCGCGCTGCGCCAGATAGGGGACGATTTCTTGCGCAATCGCTCCCCATTGGACAAATACCTTGGCCGGGAACTCCAGGACTGTTTGCATCGCTTGCTCCGGTAATCGAAGTGGACTGGCGGTCCCGCGATCCGTGCCAATGACGGAAGCGGCCGGGATCGGCACAAAAACGGATCGGCTTGTTCCAGCGCAGATGAACAGTGGCGGCGGGCCGAACTCATGTCACTATGCGCCTCACCGGCTGCATCCGGGAGAAAAAAGTGTAAGTGATTCGTTCGATGTGCACGTGAAATCGCCCACGCTTCCATCAACGCTGCCGCCTGGCCATCATGCATCCGCCCGCAGCATTGCCTGCATGCGGTCGGCGTCGACAGGCCTGGAAAAAAAATAGCCCTGACCCTCGGCGCAGCCATGGGATTTGAGGAAGGCGAGCTGCGCCGCGTTCTCGATGCCTTCCGCGATCACACGCTGGTGCAGGCTCCGTCCCATGCCGATTACGGCGCTCACGAAGGCGCCGTTGCCGCCCGTATTGCCATCGATCGCCCGCACGAAGGACTGGTCGATCTTGAGCACGTCGATCGGGAACTCGTTCAGGTAGCTCAGGCTCGAGTACCCGGTGCCGAAGTCATCCACGGCAATCTGCACGCCCATCGCCTTGAACTTCGCCAGCAGGCAGGCACTGGCTGCAACATCGCGCATCAGGACGCTTTCAGTCAGCTCGAGCTGCAGGCAGGCCGGGTCGACGCCGGTCGCCTCGAAGATGGCAAGCGCCTGGTCGAAGAAGTCGCGGTGGCGAAATTCCATGGCAGACACGTTGACCGCGATCGACACCGGCGTCACTCCGCTGTCGCGCCAGCGCATCGCTTGCGCGCAGGCTTCGCGCAATACCCACCGTCCGAGGGGAATGAGCAGGCCGCATTCTTCGGCAATGTGGATGAAGCGTTCGGGCAGGACCATGCCCCATTCAGGGTGTTCCCAGCGCAGCAGGGCTTCCGCGCCGGTGATCGCCCCGCTTGCCAGGTCCAGCTTGGGCTGGTAATGCAGGACGAACTCGGCACGTTCTAGCGCAAGGCGCAGACTGCTCTCGATGAGTTGGCGCTCGACGGCGCGTGCATTCATGTCGTGGCGAAAGAACTGATAGCCGTTACGTCCGCGCTCCTTGGCGTGGTACATCGCGGTATCGGCACTCTTGATCAGGGCGGCGGCATCCAGGCCGTCGAGCGGAAACACGCTGATGCCGATACTCGTGGAGGTATGCAGCTGGTGCCCGTCGATCGCGAACGGCGTCGACATGGCGATCAGGATCTTCTCGGCCGCCAGCGCCGCATCCTGCGCGCGCCGTTCATCGGCCAGCAGGACCACGAACTCGTCGCCGCCGTGGCGGCTGACCGTGTCGGACATGCGCACGCACTCGAGCAGGCGCGCGGCGACGGCTTGCAGCAGGTGGTCGCCGACCGCGTGGCCGAGGGAGTCGTTGATGTGCTTGAACTTGTCGAGGTCCAGGAACAGCAGTGCCGGACAGGTGGCACTGCGTCGTGCCGACGCGATGGCCTGGCCGATGCGGTCGTTCAGGAGGACACGGTTGGGCAAATTGGTCAGGAAGTCGTGCTGGGCCAGGTGTTTCATCTTCGTGGTCAGCGCGACCGCATCGGAGATGTCCCTGAATACCATGACGGCGCCCACGAGCTCTCCATTCCAGTCGAAGATGGGCGCCGCCGAATCTTCGATCCTCCTGGGAGCGCCATGCCGGTCCAGCAGGATGACTTCGCCGGGCAGGTCCTTGGCCTGGCCCGCGCGCAGCACCGCTTCCAGGGGATTGGCGACCGGACCGGCGCCATCGGCGTCGACCAGCACCAGCACTTCCGCGATCGGCCGGCCCCTGGCCTCGTCGCGTGACCAACCGGACATCATCTCGGCGGCGAGGTTCAGGTAGTCGACGCGGCCATGCAGGTCGACCGAGATGACGGCGTCGCCGATCGAATTGAGCGTGATCTGTGCGCGCGCCTGCACGGCATACAGCTTCTGCTCGGCCTTCATGCGCTCGATTACGTTGCGCAAGGACTGCGGCACCAGGTTATTGTCGAAGTAGCCCTTCGATAGCCAGCCCTGGGCGCCGCGCTGGACCGCCTCCCTGCCATCCTGCTCGTCCTCGGGCGCACACAGCGTCATGATCGGGGTATGGCGCGCCGCCGTATGGACCTCGTCGAAGCACGCCAGGCCCTGGCTGTCGGGCAAGTGCAGGTCGAGCAGGATCGCATCGATCCGGCCCTGTGCGAGGCGCTGCAGGCCGCTTGCAAGCGATGTGGCGTCCTCGACGGCGAAGGGGCCGTCGGAGGCGTTGCCCAGGGCTTGGCGCAGGGTCCGGACATCGTCCGCGTCGGGCGAGATGATGAGGATCCGGTTGGCCACGCTGCCTCCGAGATCAGCCGCCAAGTGCCACATCCCGCAAACCGTCGTTCGAGACTGCGGCATGGCGCCTCATCTCGCCGGGTTCGATCAGCCCCATGGATGGCTCCCCTTCACCCCGTCGGGGTTAATACGGGACATGCTAGCACGACGGGCAGGCGTCGTCGCACGAATCGACCGCGCAGCGGTGCTCACCTGCCATGGACGCGGGCGGCCGGGCCAGGATAGCGTCAAGCCGGCGCCGCGCACGGTAATTCGCGGCCTGCCCGCACAAGCCCCCCACATCGGAGTACACTGGTAATCCGGCTGCGCATTCGTGCGGCAGTCCTGCCCTTCCAGCCGCCTCCTGTTGCAATACGTCGCAGATGCCTTCTGGCGGCCAGCAACAGCCCGCATGCAGCGGGCCGTACCACGCACGCACCGCGATCCCACCGGCAGCGTTCATGCGAGCACATCGGGCCTTCCCGAACTGCCGGCAATTGCATTCCACTCATGGCAACAGGAGGGCATCATGCGACACATGCTGAAAGCGGTCTTCGACGACCGCGGCAAGGCCCAGCAGGCGCTGGACGACTTGCTGGCTTCGGGATACCTGCGCGCGGATACGGGCCTGGTGACCGTATCCGACGTCCGCTCCGATCGTCCTGGCGAGGCGCCGGCGCCGCGCTGGCGGGAGCGCTCCGGCGCCTCGACCGCGCGCCTGCTCTCGCGCGTTCTCGGCCAGGCGGACCGCCGCCCGACGCCGACCGATATGCCTCCGGAGGTGGCCGACAGCTACGTCCTGACCCTGGCGACCGATTCCGCCCAGGACGCGGACCGCGCCGTTTCCCTGGTTTCCCGCTTCATGCAGGTCCCCGGCGGCGAGCCGGGCACCAGCATCTCGGGCGGCCCGGCGGGCGTCAGCTACGTCTCCCACCGGCGTACTGCCCAGCCGGGCGCGCTGCAGTTCACGACACGCGGCGCCAACCATTATTTCGGCACCCACGATGCGAACGACGCATTTACAATCGGCAATACCTTCCGCGAGCCGATGCCGCCGGGCGTCGATTGGCCCAGCCTGTCGCCCGGGGAGGATGCGCCGCAACGGGGCCATGCCGGCCTGTCCGGCGCTGCCGACCCGGCGGATGCGGCCTACCGGTTCGGCCGCGACATGCACGAGAACGCGCGCTACCGCAACCGCTCGTGGCATGAAGCGGATGCAGACTTCAAGGTGCTCTGGCAGGCACGCACGCCTGCGATGCCCGGCTGGGACCAGTCCGCGGAGGCAGTCCGCCTCGGGTGGGACAGCACGCATCCGGAGATCGATGATGACAGCTATCGGCGGAGCCGCTGGCACACAAGCTACGCCGGCAAGCCGGAGGAAGCCGGTGTCTCCCGCAGCGCCGGCGCCGGTCCGGCAGGCACACCGGCACGGAAGGCGCCGGGCGCACTCCCGCCCTGGGAAAACTTCATGGACGCCGTCAGGCATGGCTGGAGCAGGATACGGGTCGGCGATGATATGGACGAGGCCGACTACCGTCTCCACCATGCCCAAACCTATCCGGATACGAATTACGAGGATCTTGCGCCGGTCTACCGCTACGGCCATCACGTGCACAACAGGGCCATGTTCCAGGGCCGCAGCTGGGATGAGGCGGAAAGCGCCCTGAGGGCCGAATGGGAGCGCGGCCACCGGGAAGGCAAGCCCTCGACCTGGGACGAGATCAAGCCGGCCCTGCGGCGCGGCTGGGACCGGGAGGCAAGCTGACCGTGTATAGTGCACGCCCGGCACACATGAGAGAAACAATGGAATTGACGAACGAGCTCACATTCAATGGCGATGTGTATTGCTTTGAGGACCTCGAACGGCTTGTCGAAGCGCGTGCATGGATCTGTGCGCACGGCAGCGATACCACGCGCTTTCGACACGCCTTCCCCGATGCCAGGCCTGTGAGCACGCATCCATACGGCTCGGGCAGCCGACATGCCAATTGAACCGGCGGCCTTCGGCGGCTGGCATGCGCGCCGCAGCAACAGGGCAATGGCGGGCTTCCTTGCCGTTCAGCGCCCCTGCCGATCCGGCATCCGGTCCGCAACCGGCGCCCCGAAGTCCGGGGTCCCGTCCGCGCGCCAGGTAATCGGCTGCGCCCGCGTATGGCGGTTCGGGTCATGCAGGGGATCGCCCTCGATATCGCGATAGCCGCGCGCGTGGTACACCAGGATATCCCGCTTCCCGTCGGGCGTCGTGGTAAATGCATTGTGGCCAGGGCCGTACTGTCCGGTCGTCGCATCGCTCTGGAACACGGGCGCCGGGGACTTCGTCCACGCGCCCCGGTCGAGCAGGTTGGCGCCGACCGCCGCGGCCAGCATCCCCAGGCTGTAGTTGGCATCGGTCGCGCTCGCGGAGTAGGTCAGGAACACACGGCCGTTCTTGACGATGACGGCAGGAGCCTCGTTGACGTGCTGCCCCATCGTCTCCCATGGATACTCGGGCGTGGTCAGCATGGTCGCGGGGCCTGTGACCGACAAGGGCGTGTCCATGCGGGCGATGTACACGGCCGTCATATGCCGGTCGGCCGTGGGCGGGCGCTGCGTCCACGACAGGTAGCGCTTGCCGTCGACCGTGAAGGTGGTCGCGTCCAGGGCAAACGATTCCCAGCCTGTCTTCAGCTGCCCCCGTTCGACCCATGTCCCTTCCAGCGGGTTGCCGGATACGTTCTCGAGTACGTAGAGACGGATATCGAAGGGTGCGTCGGCGCGCCCGGCGGTGAAGTACAGGTACCACTTGCCGTCGATGTGATGCAGCTCCGGCGCCCAGATATTGCTGCTCATCGGCCCCTTGGCGTGCTTGCGCCAGACCACTTTGGCCTCGGCCTTGCCCAGGTCGTTCAGGTGGCGGGTGCGGCGCAGCTCGATCCGGTCGTACTCGGGAACGGTGGCCGTGTAATAGTAATAGCCGTCCGCGTGCAGGGTGACGTGCGGATCGGCGCGCTGCCGCACGAGCGGGTTGGCGAAGTCGGCGGCAGCCGTGGCGGGGAGGGCCAGGGCAAGCGCCAGGGCAAGGACAGACCGGAAAGCTCTCGTCATGTGCAGATCCGTGGGTGGCGTGGAACACGCATGATAGGGCGCGCGCACGACATCGATCCAATCACTTTTTTGTGGCGACCGATACCGGTTCCGCGTCAGTAGATCTCGGACGCCGCCAGCCTCACCTGCTTGAGCAGCAGCTCGGCGCCCGGCGACAGCAGGTGTTCCTGCTGGCGGATGATGCCGAAGGCGTCCATCGTGCAGGGCAGCTCGATGGGCAGGATGCGCATCACGTTCAGCGAGGCGTAGTACTGCGCCACCTCCAGCGGCATCACATGCAGCGAATCGGTCTGCTGCAGCAGCGTCGTGATGAGCAGCAGCGCCGTGGTGTCGACCACGTTGTCGGGCGGCTGCAGGCCGGCGCGCCGGAACATCATGTCGAAGCGGTGGCGCAGGATGCTGCCCGGCGGCGGCAGGATCCAGGGCCGGTCGACGATGTCTTCCAGGCGCAGGTCCTTGGCCGCCAGCAGTGCGTGGCCGGGACGGACCACGGCGCATGCCGGTTCCTCGGTCAGCTCCTCGTAGACCAGCCGGCTCGCCCCTTCCTTTTCCAGGATGCGGCCGATCATGAAGTCGAGCGTGCCGCGCTGCAGCTTGTCGAGCAGGACGTTGCTGGGCTCGAGGTGCACGCCGATCCGCAGCAGCGGCGCCTGCTCCTTGATGCGCGCGATCGCACGCGGCAGCAGCGCCATCGCGGGCGACATGATGACGCCCACTTCCACCTGCCCGGACAGGCCGGAGCGCAAGGCCACCAGGTCGTCGTGCGCCAGCGCCAGGCTGGTCAGGGCCATGCGCGCGTGGCGGATCATGGTCTCGCCGTAGATGGTCGGCTCCATCCCGCGCGGCAGGCGCTCGAACAGGCGCACGTCCAGCATCTCTTCCAGATCCTTGATCTGCTTGGACGCGGCCGGCTGTGTCATGTGGAGTTCCTCGGCCGCGCGGTGGATGTTGCGGTAGTCGTCCAGCGCGATCAAGAGCAGCAGCTGGCGCGTCTTGAGGCGCGCCTTCAAAAACCAGTTGGGGTTCGTTGTATCCATCGGAAAATAATATCAGTACCGATATCAGTCCGATAGGAAAAACTGCGAACCTGCTATCACTGTTGCTATCACTTGCAGCCCGGCGAGGGATTGGCTGCCGGCCCTTCGGCCGTTTGCACCACCGGCAGGATCTTCCCGTCTGGGGCGTAGCGCAGTTCCTCGACGGCCACCGAGCGGCGGTATTCGCCGCCGGTCGGCAGCTTGCCGTTGTGGTAGAAGATGTAGGACTTGCCGTTGAACTCGACGATGGCCTGGTGAATGGTGTTGACGTTGCTGTTCTTCTCCATGATCACCCCGCCCCATGACCACGGGCCGGTGGCCGTGGGGCCGCTCATCACCACGGTCTCTTCGGGGAATTTGCGCGAGTACGAGAGGTAATAGGTGCCCTTGTGCTTGTGCAGGTAGGCCGCCTCGACGAAGTTGTCCAGGCCGACGGTATGGATCGGGCCATCGAGCTCGATCATGTTGGGCTTGAGCTTCGCGTACTTCATGACCGTGTTGCCCCAGTACAGATAGGCCTGGCCGTCGTCGTCGATGAACACGGCCGGGTCGATGTCGTCCCAGGGGATGTCGGTTTCCTTCGTCATGTCGTTGGTGACGAGGGCGGTGCCGCGCGCGTCCACGAAAGGCCCGGTCGGGCTATCGGAGACGGCCACGCCGATCGCCTTGCTCTTGAGGGTGGCATGGTCCACCGTCGAATAGAAGTAGTACTTGCCGCCCCGCTTGACGATGTCCGAGGCCCAGGCGTCGCGGCCGGCCCACTTGAAGGTGCTGTAACGCAGCGGCGAACCGTGATCGGTCCATTTCTTCATGTCGCACGACGAGTACACGCGCCACTCGTTCATGATGTATTCCTTGCCGCCCACCGGCGCCTCGTCCTTGCCGACGTAGACATAGACGCGGCCCTTGTCGACCAGCGCCGCCGGGTCGGCCGTGAAGATGTCCTTCACGATCGGATTCGAGGCCAGGGCCAGGGGTGCAAGCAATGCGGCGGCCAGTCCGGCCACGCCTACGGACTTCATATTCATCACATCTCCTTATATTTTGCTTCTATTTATTAGCTTTGCTTCTGACGAAAGCCCATCAGGCGTTGGACCACGCAGAACACGAACAGCAGCGCCCCGATCACGATCTTGGTCCACCAGGAGCTGAGGGTGCCGTCGAAGGCGATCAGGGTCTGGATGGTGCCCAGCACCAGCACGCCCGACAGCGCGCCGAGGATGTAGCCATAGCCGCCGGTAAGCAGGGTGCCGCCGATGACCACCGCCGCGATGGCATCCAGCTCGGTGCCCTGCGCATGCAGGCCGTACCCGGACAGCATGTAGAACGAGAACAGCACGCCGCCCAGGGCCGCGCAGAAGCCGCTGAAGGCATACACTGCTACCTTGGTGCGGCCCACGTCCAGGCCCATCATCGCGGCCGAGCCCTCGTTGCCGCCGATGGCGTACACGGCGCGCCCGAACGACGAGTAATGCGCCATCCACACGGCCAGCAGCAGCATGCCGATTGCGATCAGCGCGCCGGGCGACAGGAAGCCGCCCAGCACGGGCAGCTGGGTCTGCGACATGGCGACGAACAGCGGGTCCTCGATGGTGATCGACTCGATGCTGATCAGGTAGCACAGGCCGCGCGCCAGGAACATGCCGGCCAGGGTCACGATGAAGGGCTGCAGGCGGAAGACGTGGATGATCGCGCCCATGCACCCGCCGAAGGCCGCGCCGCCGAGCAGCACGGCGGCGATCACCACCAGCGGCGGCCACCCTGCCACCTGCAGCAGCCAGGCCGCGACCATGGTCGACAGCGCCAGCACGGCGCCGACCGACAGGTCGATGCCGCCGGACAGGATCACGACGCCCATGCCGATGGCGAGCACCAGCAGGAACGCATTGTCGATCAGGAGGTTCAGCATCACCTGCAGCGACAGGAAGCCGTCGTAGGCCTGGCCGCCCGCCAGCAGCATGACCAGCAGCAGGACCACGGTGGCCGCCGAGGTGAACCAGGGCGCGGATGTCACCCCGTTGTTCAATGCGTTCATGCCGCCCTCCTCTTCCACAGGTTCTTGAACTGGTCGGACTGCGAAATGCAGACCAGGAAGACCACGACCGACTTGACGACCATGTTGACCTCGGGCGGCACGCCCAGCGAATAGATGGTGTAGGTGAGCGTCTGGATGATGAGCGCACCGATGATGCTGCCCATCAGCGAGAACTTGCCGCCCGCGAGCGAGGTGCCGCCCAGCGTCACCGCCAGGATGGCGTCCAGTTCCAGCATCAGCCCGGCGTTGTTGGCGTCCGCGCTCTTGACGTTGGAGCTGATCATCAGGCCCGCCATGCCGGCGCAGGCCGCACTGAACACATAGACGAAGACCACCAGGGCCGCGGTGCGGATGCCGGCCAGGCGCGCCGCGACAGGATTGATGCCTACCGCCTGGATGAACAGGCCGAGCGCCGTGTGACGCAGCAGCAGGCTGGTCACCGCGAACACCGCCACCACCACGAACAGCGCGAATGGCAGCCCGAACAGGTAGCCGCTGCCGAGGAAGAAGAAGGGCTGGTAATAGACGGTGACGATCTGGCCGTCGGTCAGCAGCTGGGCCAGGCCGCGTCCGGCCACCATCAGGATCAGGGTGGCGACGATAGGCTGCAGGCCCAGGCCCGCCACCAGCGCGCCGTTCCACAGGCCGCACAGCAGGGCCGCGCCCATGGCGGCCAGCAGGGCAAGCGCCATCGGCGTCTGCGCCACGTATTCGGGCACGCCGTTGTTGATCACCATGGTGCCGCCGATCAGCATCGAGGCCACCGTGCCCGACAGGGCCACCACCGCGCCCACCGAGATGTCGATGCCGCGCGTGGCGATGACGAGGGTCATGCCGATCGCCGCCAGCATCAGGGGCGCGGCGCGGTTGACGATGTCGACCAGGCTGCCGTACAGGTGGCCGTCCTTGATCTCGAGGTTGAAGAAGCCGGGGATCAGCAGGAAATCGATCAGGAGCAGCAGGCCGAGTGCCGCCAGGGGGCGGAACAGCGGATGCTGGAACAGCGAGGGCCGGGCCGGCTGCGCGGATTCGAGCAGCGTCTCCTTGACAGCCATGTTCATGCGCAGCCCTCCCCGGCGATCACGTGCAGCACCGAGCTCTCATCGAGCTCGCCGCGGCGGTATTCGCCGCAAGCCTTGCGGTCGCGCATGACGACGATGCGGTCGCTCACGCGCAGCACCTCGGGCAGTTCGGACGAGATGAACAGGATCGACATGCCCTTGCGGCACAGGGTGGTAACGTAATCCATGATTTCCTGCTTGGCGCGCACGTCGATGCCGCGCGTCGGTTCGTCGAGGATCATCAGCTTCGGCTCGGTGGCCAGCCAGCGCGCCAGCAGCACCTTCTGCTGGTTGCCGCCGGAAAGCGTGCCGATCGGCGTCTCGATACTCGCCGTCTTGATCCCCAGTTGTTTCACATAATGGGCGGCCAGCTCCTGCTGGCGCCGCATCGGGATGGCCCGCAACAAGCCCTGGCGCGCCTGCAGCGCCAGGATCAGGTTCTCGCGCACGGACAGGGCCAGGATCGCGCCCTCATGCTTGCGGTCTTCCGAGCAGAAGCCGATACCCTGTTGAATGGCATCGCGTGGCGTGGAGAACACGCGGCTGCGGCCATCGATCTCGATGGCGCCGCCATCGGCCTTGTCGGCGCCGAACAGCAGGCGCGCGGTTTCCGTGCGGCCGGAGCCGAGCAGGCCGGCCAGGCCGAGCAGCTCTCCCTTGCGGATCTCGAGGTCGACCGGGTTCAGCACGCCCTTGCGCGCCAGCGCCCTGGTGCGCAGGAAGGTGCCGGTGTGCGCGTCCGCTTCGGCAGGGGCGCCGCCGGTTTCTTCCTGCGCCTCGGCCGGCGCGCCGATCATCTTGTTGACCAGGGCCAGGCGCGACAGCTCGCTGCACAGGTATTCGCCTTCGCGCTCGCCGTTGCGCATCACGGTGATGCGGTCCGAGATCGCATAGGTCTGGTCGAGGAAGTGGGTGACGAACAGGATCGCCATGCCCTGCTCGCGCAGGCCGCGCAGCACCGAGAACAGCAGCTGGACTTCGTTCTCGTCCAGGCTCGAGGTGGGCTCGTCCAGGATCAGGACCTTGCTCGAGATGTTCAGTGCCCGTGCGATCGCCACCATCTGCTGGATGGCGAGCGGGTAATGAGAGAGCGGCTTGCCGACGTCGACGTCGATCTGCAGGCGCTTGAGCAGTTCAGCCGCCTGGCGGCGCATCCCCCGCCAGTCGATCATGCCCCAGCGGCGCGGATAGCGTCCGATGAAGATGTTCTCGGCGACCGACAGGTTCGGGCACAGGTTCACCTCCTGGTAGACCGTGCTGATGCCGAGTTCCTGCGCGTGCTGGGTGGAAGCGGGCGCGATCGCCTTCCCATCGAGATGGATGCTGCCGCGCTCGGGCTGGTAGACGCCGGTGAGGACCTTGATGAGGGTCGACTTGCCGGCGCCGTTCTGGCCCATCAGCGTGTGGACTTCGCCGGGGAACAGGCGCAGGCCCGCCTCCGTCAGCGCCTTCACGCCCGGGAATTGCTTGTGGATGCCGGCCACTTCCAGGACCGGCGCCACGGTGCTTGAAGCGAGCATGGCCGCCTCAGTATTTACGGTTCGGGAATTCCTTGGCCGCGACTTCGGCTGGGAACACACCTTCGTTCACGGTAATGCGCTTTGGCACCGGCTTGCCCGCCTTGACCATCTGGGCGGTCTGGATCAGCTGGGGCCCGAGCAACGGATTGCACTCGACCGTGACGTTGAGCTTGCCCTGCAACATGGCTTCGAATGCGCCGCGCACGCCGTCGATCGACACCACCAGGATGTCCTTGCCCGGCTTGAAGCCGGCTTCCTCGATGGCCTGAATCGCGCCGATCGCCATGTCGTCGTTGTGCGCGTACAGCACATTGATGTTCTTGCCCTCGGACTTCAGGAAGGCTTCCATCACCTCTTTCCCCTTGGCGCGGGTGAAGTCGCCGGTCTGGGAGCGGATGATCTTCAGCTTCGGGTTGTCCTTGATCACTTCCTGGAAGCCGGCCTTGCGGTCGATCGCCGGCGCCGAGCCGACGGTGCCCTGCAACTCGACGATGTTGTAGCTGCGGTTCGGGTTCTTCTTCTGGTGCTCGACGAGCCAGCGTGCGGCGCGGCGGCCTTCTTCCACGAAGTCGGAACCGATGAAGCTCACGTACAGCGAAGAATCGCTGACCTTGACGGCGCGGTCGGTCAGGATCACGGGGATCTTGGCGGCCTTGGCTTCGCGCAGCACGGTGTCCCAGCCCGATTCCACGACCGGCGAGAAGGCGATCACGTCGACGCGCTGGGCGATGAAGGAGCGGATCGCCTTGACCTGGTTTTCCTGGCGCTGCTGGGCGTCGGCGAACTTCAGGTTGACGCCGGCGGCCTTGGCGGCGCTCTTGATCGAGGCGGTGTTGGCGGTGCGCCATTCGCTTTCGGCGCCGACCTGGGAGAAGCCGATGGTGAGGGGTTTGGCGGCGTGGGCCGGCATCGCGATGGCGATGGCGCAGGCGGCGGCGCTACCCAGAAGGGTTCTGCGGGTGATGGTCATTACCTTGTCTCCGGTATTGTTGTGTCACAATCGTAAGACAAAGTCCGATGCTGCTCCAATCATATTTGTGTCCCAATAGATATCCGATTCGATATCACTGCCGGCGCTTGAGCTCAACAAGCCATGCGTGGCGCATGAAACGCATGAAATACCCGGGATGCGTGCTGGTCGAACCAGTAGCGAAGACTGTTGTTCGCGCGCAACCTTGGCGCCGGTGGTCGCAGGGAGCAGCGGTGCTGCCCCCCCCATGAATCCGCACGACGGCGACTGCTAGCGCAGCAGGCGCAGACCGTAAAGCCCACCCGCCAGGGAGCCGGGCCCGGCCACGAAGCGCACGGACAGGACAGGCGGCTTCGCTGCCAGAATAGCGGTCGGTAGGGGGTAATCGACGGTATAGAACTCGCCGGAGGAATCGCCGCCGAGCCGCACTTGGGCCACCAGTACCCCGTTGACCTCGATATTGAAACGTCGGCCGGCATCCGCCTTGGCAAACGTCAGGCGCAACAGCTTCGCCTCCCCTTTTGCGTCCTTCAGCTCGTAGCTGAACCACTGGCTCGCATGCCGCCAATGCCGCCCGCCATTCACCCCCGCATCGACACCCTCGCCTTTGAAGAAGTGATCCGATTCCGGCTGCTGCTGCCCCGGCGCCACCTGGTCGATGGTGCGCGCGTCCAGCGCCAGCCGCTCCGCCTCCTGGGCTGCGTTCTCCGCCCGCATGCGCTCGAAGTTCGCCGGCGTCGCGTGCTGCCAGTACATCGTGTAGCGCGACTCGTGCAGGCGGAAGAAAGGAATGAATTCCGTCGCACTGCCCGCAGCGCCGTGCACCAGCCCCGGCGCCGTGAAGGTCAGCGGCTTGCCCTTGACTGGCTTGAAGCGGCGCAGGAAGGCAAGGGAATCGCTGACCAGCATCGGGGCCGCCTCCAGCGGGCACACCGGACCGCCCGCGATATGTCCCATGCGCGATTCGTCGGCCAGGAAATTCAGCCCCTCGTCGCCGAACAGGCGCGTCTTCGCGGCCAGCACGATCGGGCCGTGCAGCACCGCGTAGTAGTTCGATTTGTCGGGCATCTGTTCCAGGCGCGTGCTCATCGGCAGCCGCACGTCGACCCGGTCGCCCTGCTTCCAGGCGCGCGCCACGCTCACATAGCCGCCGGGCGCCGCATCGAGATTCACCGCCCTGCCGTTCACCCTCACGCTCATTTTGCCGGCTGCGACCCAGCCCGGATAGCGGATCTTCATGGTGAAGCTGCCGGGCGTTTCCACGGTCAGGCGCGTGCTGTCGTGGTCCGGGAAGCGCGTCGACTGAGTGATCCGCACGTCCCTTTTGCCGATCCTGCGCCAGTGCAGCGTCGAGGGAATGAACAGGTTCACGAACAGCGCGTCGCCCTCGTGCGCATAGATGAACTCGCCGTACCTGGCATGGCTCTCGATGCCGGAGCCCACGCAGCACCACATGCCCTTGTCGACCTGCGAGTACACGCGGTAGTGGTTCGGCCGAATCGGCGTGAAGTAAACGAAGCCGCCGCCCGGGCGCTGCGAGGACAGGATGTGGTTGTACAGCGCGCGCTCGTAGTAGTCGCCATAGCTGCCCTTCTGCTCGGACTGGAACAGCATGCCGGTGAGCTTGAGCATGTTGTAAGTGTTGCAGGTCTCCGGTCCTTCGACCTCGCCGATCATCGCGCTGAAATCATGCTCGTCGTGGAAGTGCTCCTTGACGCTGTTGCCGCCGATGGCCACCGAGCGGCGCGCGACCACGGTCTGCCAGAAGAATGCGGCGGCCTTGTCCAGGTCCTGGCGCCCGGTCATGTCGGCGATGCGCTTGAAGCCGATCACCTTCGGGATCTGGGTGTTGGCGTGCAGTCCGGTCAGCTTGTCCTGCCCTTGCGCCAGCGGCTGCAACACCGCCTGGTGCGAGAAGCGCAGCGCCAGGTCGAGATACTTCCGGTCGCCCGTCATCTGCGCCACGTCGGCGAAGACTTCGTTCATGCCCCCATGCTCGGCGCGCAGCATCTGCTGCATCTGCTCGTCGCTCAGCCGGGAACTGAGGCGCAGCGCCCAGTCGGACAGCGCGACCAGCATCGTGCGCGCATCCGCATTGCCGGCGTAGCGGTAGGCGTCGCGCAGGCCCGCGTAGACCTTGTGCAGGTTATACCAGGGCACCCACTTGCCGTTCACCGAGAAGTTGTCGGCCGCCAGCTTGCCGGCCGCGACCTCGCGCCAGGCCTGGCGACCACCGGGAATGCCGCCCAGGTAGCCGTCGCCGTTCGCCTCCTGCGCGCGCTTCAGTTCCGCCACAAAGTAGTTCAGGCGGCGCAGCACTTCAGCATCACCGGTGGCGGCATGCATGAGCGCCAGCGCCGACAGGTAGTGGCCGCCCATGTGGCCGTCCAGCCCCGTCGACTCCCAGTTGCCGTAGCTCGGCTGGCGCGGCGCCAGGCCCGCTTCACGCAGGAAAGGCGCCAGCAGCCGGTCGGGCTCCATCGCCATCATGTAGTTCAGGTCGGTGGTCTGGGCGTCGAGGAAGGGGCCGGGCATCAGGCGCACGTCGGCCAGGGGGAACAGCTCGGCCGCGTGCGCCCACGCCGAGGATACGAGCAGGGCGATCGCGGCGAGGCGGCGCTTCATGGCAGGCGCACGCTCTGGTAGCGCTTGAGCTCAGCCTGTTCCACGGTCGGCCAGCCTTCTGCGTCCCACTGCATCGGGAGCACCTTCAGCTTCTGCTTGTAGCGGTCGGCGCTCTCGTAGGCGTGCAGCACCAGATAGTCCTTGCCGCCGAAGGTGTAGGCGCTGTTGTGGCCCAGCCCCTTCCAGTCGCGGTCGCCCGCGATGACGAGCGAGCCGCCGCCCTTGGCCATGTCCACGCCCTGGCGGTCGAGGTAGGGGCCGGTGACAGCTTTCGCACGGCCGACCACCACCTTGTAGGTGCTGTCCTTGCCCTTGCAGCACAGGTCCCAGGAGGCGAACAGGTAGTACCAGCCGTTCTTCCTGAAGATGAAGGGCGCCTCGATCTGGGCCGGGCCGGCTTCCTCGTCCGGCACGTAGGCCGGGCGGTCGCGGCGGGCGATCGTGTGCCATTCCTGCGGTTCGGCCAGCTTGGTGCGGCTGGCGTCGAGCTTCACCAGCTTGAGGCCCGACCAGAAGGAGCCGAAGGACATCCACGGCGTGCCTTGCTCGTCGTCGATCACGTGCGAGTCGATCGCGTTCCACAGGTCGCGGCCGGGGATCGACTGCAGCACCATGCCCTGGTCTTCCCATTTGTAGTGCGGGGAGCGCGGGTCGAGCGTGGTGTTGGTGGTGACGCCGATGCCGGACGTGTTCTTCCCGAAGCCGGATACCGAGTAGTACAGGTAATACTTCCCGTTATGATGGTAGATGTCCGGCGCCCAGATGTGGTCGTTGAAGGTCGGTGCGGCCTTTTTTGCCCAAGCGGGTTCGCCGGCGAAGATCCTCCCTTCCGGCTTCCAGGACTTCATGTCGCTCGAGCTGTAGAAGGTGATGCCGGGGCCGGTGCTGAAGAGGTAGTACTTGTTGCCTTCCTTGGCCATCACGGGGTCGTGGACGTCGACCTGGGCGGCGAAGGTGGGCAGCGCGGCGGCGAGCGCCAGAGCGCAGGCGGGGAAGCGGGAGAATAATGACATTGCGGACTCCTGAATAGTCGTCAATGTAGGGTGGGCGGGTCTCCCGCCCACGCGTTCAACCGTCCGTTGCGGTCCGATCCGGAGGCGCGTGGTCGAACCCGTGATGTGAACGCGTGGGCGGCAAAGCCGCCCACCCTACGGCAGGCCTTAGGCTTCGATGGCGACCACCACCACCGACTTGGCCGGCACCTTCAGGGTCAGCTTGCCGCCCACCGCCTTGGCGCTGTACGGCGCCGGCTTGATCGCCTGCGGCTTGTCGAAGGTGTTGTGCGCATCCATCGCCTCGGCAGTCAGGACCTGGCCGCTGGCGCCGGAGACGGCCTGGCCCTTCAGGTCCACCGCCACGTCGCTGGCGCGGTGCGGGTTGGTATTCACCAGGGCCACCCAGATCCTGCCGTCCTTGCCGCGCGCGCTCGAGGCGCTGATGCCCGGGACGCTCTTGTCGTTGAGCGAATAGGCCACGTCGTTGTTCACGGCCGTCGGCAGCGAGGTGGCGTCCTGGAACGGGATGTACATCTTGTACGCATGGTAGGTCGGGGTCAAGAGCATCTTCTCCTTGTCGGTGATGATCATCGCCTGCAGCACGTTCACCATCTGCGCGATCATCGTCATGCGCACCCGCTCGGCGTGGGCATGGAAGATGTTGAAGTTCAGGGCCGCCACGACCGCGTCGCGCAGGGTGTTGCGCTGGAACAGGAAGCCCGGGTTGGTGCCCGGCTCGACGTCGTACCAGGTGCCCCATTCATCGACGTAGAACCCGAGTTTCTTCTCCGGGTCGTTCTTGTCGAGGACGGCGACGTTGCGGCGGATGTGGCCATCCATGCGCAGGGTCTGCTGCACGGTCGAGAACCATTCCGTTTCCGGGAAGCCGATGGCCGCGCCCTTCTTCTCCCAGACGCCGGTCGGCAGCGTGTAGAAGTGGAAGCTGATGCCGTCGGTGCCGCGTGCGGCCTCCTTGCTCAGCACCTCGGTCCAGCGGGTGTCGTCGTCGTTGCCGCCGCTGGCGATCATCTTCGGACGCGCGTTCGGCGGGGTCTTGAGGAAGGTGGCGTAATGGTTGTACAGGTTCGCGTAGTACTCCGGCTTCATGTTGCCGCCGCAGCCCCAGGCCTCGTTGCCGATGCCGAAGAAGGCCACCTTGTACGGTTCCTTGCGGCCGTTCTTGCGGCGCTGCTCGGCCAGGGTCGACTTGGTGTCCGACGTCATGTATTCGAGCCACTCGGCCATCTCCTGCGGGGTGCCGGAGCCGAGGTTGCCGTTCACATAAGCTTCGGTGCCCAGGATCTCGACCAGGTCGAAGAACTCGTGGGTGCCGACCGCATTGTCCTCGGCCACGCCGCCCCAGTGGGTGTTGACCTTCACCGGACGCTTGTTGCGCGGGCCGATGCCGTCGCGCCAGTGGTATTCGTCGGCGAAGCAGCCGCCCGGCCAGCGCACCAGCGGCACCTTCAGCTCCTTCAGGGCGCCCACCACGTCGTTGCGCCAGCCGCGGGTGTTCGGGATCTTCGAATCCGGGCCGACCCACAGGCCCTCGTAGATGCCGGTGCCGAGGTGTTCGGCGAACTGGCCGTACACGTTCTTGTTGATCACCGGGCCCGGCTTGGCGGGATCGATGCTGACGCTCACCTGGGCAAAGGCCGGGGCGGCCAGGATGCTCAGGGCGAGGATGGCGGGTGTGAATGCTTTCACTGATGGTCTCCTTTTTTTGTGGCGGTATGCGTGAAAGTGCCCGTCGGACCGGCGCCGGCCGGTACAACGGATCAACTGGGTGTGGATGACGTGAGGGCGGCGCTGTTCAAGCGCCAGGAATCACGTCCAGCCTGCGTCGACGACGAAGTCCTGCGCCGTGCACATCCTGCTGTCGTCGGCGCCGAGGAACAGCACCATGGCGGCGATGTCGTCGGGCATGAGCTTGCCGGGCAGGCACTGGGCCTTCTTGATGTCGAGCTCGGCCGCCTCGTCGACCCACAGGTCGATCTGGCGCTGGGTCATGACCCAGCCCGGCGTGACGGTGTTCACGCGCACGCCGAAGGGGCCGAGGTCGCGCGCCAGGCTGCGGGTCAGCCCGATCACGGCCGCCTTGGTGGTGGCGTAGACCGGATAGCCCGCGCCCTTGGCGTGCCAGGACATGGAAGAGAAATTGATGATGGAGCCGCCGCCCATCTTCTTCATGCCCGGCAGGACGGCCTGCGCGGTGAAGAACATGGGGCGCTGGTTGATGGCGATGCGCTCGTTCCAGTAGTCGAGCGAGACTTTCTCGATGTCGTGGCGCTGGTCGTTGGCCGCATTGTTGACCAGCACCTCGAAGTCGCCGAGCTGTTCGGCCAGCTCCCTCATCGTGCGCTGCAGCGCGGGGATGTCGGTGATGTCGCAGTAGCGGAACACCGGCGCCCGGTGGCCGCCGGCGGCAAGCTTCGCACACAGGGCTTCGCTTGCTTCTTTCGCGATGTCGACGAAGGCCACCACCGCGCCCTGCGCCACGAAGGCTGTCACGATCGCTTCGCCGATGCCGGTGCCGCCGCCCGTCACGAATACCCGCCTGCCTTCCAGGCTGGGATAGCTTGCCAACTTGTTCATCCTTGTCTCCATCCGTTCTTATTGTGATGTCCGCACATTTGCCAGTCAATGCGCTTTGGTCAGTTCGCCGTCCTTGCGACGCCAGATGCCGCGCGGGTTGCCGTCGCGCAGCGCTTCCGGCAGCAATTCCTGGGGCAGGTTCTGGTAGCACACCGGCCGCAGGAAGCGGGCGATCGCACCGGTGCCCACCGAGGTGCTGCGCCCATCGGCCGTGGCCGGGAACGGGCCGCCGTGCACCATGGCGGTCGAGACCTCGACGCCGGTCGGAAAGGCGTTGGCCAGGATGCGGCCGACCTTGCGCTCCAGCAGCGGCAACAGGGCGGCGGCGGCGGCGTAGTCTTCCCTGTCCATCTGCAGGGTCGCGGTGAGCTGGCCTTCCAGCACCTCGACGACCGCGCGCATCTGGGCGGCCTCGCGGCATACCACCACCAGCGACGCCGGTCCGAAGACTTCCTCGTGCAGCGCGTGGCGTGTGAGGAATTCCTCCGCCTCGACGCGGAACAGCGCGGCCGCGCCCCTGCCCTCGCCGTGCTCGAGGCGCGCCAGCGTGCTCACGGCCGCGTTGCCGGCCAGGGCGTCGACGCCCTTGCGGTAGCTCTCGGCGATGTTCTGGTTCAGCATCACGGCTGCTTCGGTCGCGTTCAATGCTTCCTGTGCCGCCGTGCAGAAGGTCGCGAGGCCGGGGCCGTCGACCGCCAGCACCAGGCCGGGGTTGGTGCAGAACTGGCCCACGCCCAGCACCAGCGAGGCGGCGAAGCCCTTGCCGATTTCTTCGGCACGGTGTTCCAGCGCATGCGGCATCAGGCATACCGGATTGATGCTGCTCATTTCGGCATAAACGGGAATCGGCTGCTTGCGCGCCGCTGCCACCGCCATCAGGGCGGTGCCGCCGCCGCGCGAGCCGGTGAAGCCCACCGCCTGGATGGCCGGGTGGCCGACCAGGGCCTGGCCGATGCGGCTGCCGGTCAGGAGCGAGAACACGCCGGCCGGCAGCCCGCACTGCTGCACGGCCGCCGTGATGGCGCGCGCCACCAGCTCCGAGGTGCCCGGGTGCGAGGAATGCGCCTTCAGCACCACCGGGCAGCCGGCCGCGAAGCTCGATGCGGTATCGCCGCCGGCAACCGAAAAGGCCAGCGGGAAGTTCGACGCGGCGAACACGGCCACGGGACCGACGCCGATCAGGCGGTAGCGCAGGTCGGGACGCGGCGGCGTGCGCTCGGGCAGCGGCGTGTCCAGCCGTGCGTCGACCCAGGAACCTTCGCGCAGCAGCTCGGCGAACATGCGCAGTTGGTTGCAGGTGCGTGCGCGCTCGCCTTCCAGGCGCACGCGCGGCAGGCCGGTCTCGAGCATCGCACGCTCGATCAGCGCGTCGCCCAGCAGCATGACCTGTTCCGCGACGGACTCCAGGAAAGCCGCCCGCTGCGCGTCGGTCGTGGCGCGGAAGCTGTCGAAGGCCTCGCCCGCCAGCCTGCAGGCGCGGTCGATCTGGTCAGCGTCAACCATGTGGAAGCTGGGTTCCAGGTAGTCGCGCCGGGTCGGGTCCCAGGCCTTGAACGACCCTGCGGTGCCGCGCTCGTGCGCGCCGCCGATGATGGCTTCGCCGGTGATGTTCATAGCGCCTTCACCTTCGCGAAACCGGTTTCGAGCACGGCCAGGCGGTTGCGCAGGGCCGGTCCGAACAGCGGCGACTCCACCTCGAAGGTCTCGCCGGGCTGCACCGAGATGCCGTCGGCGACGCTCAGGGTGGCGGTGCCGAAGAAATGGATGTGCACGTCGCCCGGGCGGGTGAACAGGCCGTACTTGAAGTGGTGGTACTCGAGGTTCTCGATGGTGTGCGACATGTTCTGCTCGCCACTGACGAAGGCCTTTTCCCAGCGCACCTGGCCATCCTTGTCGAGGATGCGCGAGGTGCCCGACACGTGGCCGGGGAGCTCGCCCACCAGCAGCGCAGGGCCGAGGCCGCAGTTGCGCAGCTTGGAGTGGGCCAGGTAGAGGTAGTTCTGGCGTTCGGTGACGTGGTCGGAGAACTCGTTGCCGATGGCGAAACCGAGGCGGTAGGGCTGGCCGTCCTTGCCGATCAGGTAGAGGCCGGCGATTTCCGGCTCTTCGCCGCCGTCGAGCGCGAAGTCCGGCATGTCGATCTCCTGGCCGGTGGCGCGCACGATCGAGCCGTCGCCCTTGTAGAACCATTCCGGCTGCACGCCGGGCGTGCCCGGCGCCGGCTTGCCGCCTTCGACGCCCATGCGGAACATCTTCATCGAGTCGCTCAAGGTGTCGACGTCGCCGCCGATCTTCTTGTGCATGGCGTCGCGCGTGTCGGCGCTGCCCAGGTGGGTCAGGCCGGTGCCGGTGACGTAGCAGTGGGCGGCGTCCGGGTGGTCGAGCGGCGGCAGGATGCGCCCCGAGCGCGCGATGTCCTCGTATTGCAGGTGTTCGCTGGTAGCGGCGCTGTCGGCCAGTTGCGCCAGCCCGGTGCCGGTGGCGATGGCTGCGCGCGCCAGGTCGAGGGTCGTGGCGTAGCCGCCGACGATGCGGATGGTGTTGTCATGCAGGATGCCGATACGGCGTTCCTGGGATTCGGTGATGAATTGTACGAGCAGCATGGCCCGGTCTCCAAGATTGGTGTTGTTGACGATGCGAGTGTTCGAGCGGTGCTTGAACGCGCGGTCGGGAGACCCGGCCACCCTACGGTGTTTGAACATTCCACCGCCAGCAACGATGACGCGGTTGTCGTAGGGTGGTCGGCTATGCCGACCGCGCGTTCAACTCCCGCGTGATCAGTGAGAATGCTTGGGCACCGCCGACCCGCGGCAGCCAACGAGGAAATCAAAATCGCAGCCCTCGTCCGCCTGCATCACGTGGTCCAGGTAAAGCCGCTGGTACCCGCTGTGCTGCACAGGCTTGTTGTTCTCGGCGCGATCGGCCAGGCGGGTGCGGATTTCCTCATCCGACAACTCGATGTTCAGCCCGCCCCCAGCGCAGTCCAGCTGGATCCAGTCGCCGTCCTGCACGATGCCGAGCGGGCCGCCGGCCATCGCTTCCGGCGCCACGTGCAGCACCACGGTGCCGTAGGCCGTGCCGCTCATGCGCGCGTCCGAGATGCGCACCATGTCGGTGATACCCTGGGCCAGCAGCTTGGGCGGCAGGCCCATGTTGCCCACTTCCGCCATGCCCGGGTAGCCCTTGGGGCCGCAGTTCTTCATCACCAGGATGGAGTTCGCATCCACGTCCAGCTCGGGATCGTTGATGCGTTGCTTGTAGTGGTCGAAGTCCTCGAACACGACGGCGCGGCCGCGGTGCTGCATCAGGTGCGGCGAGGCTGCCGACGGCTTGAGCACGGCGCCGCGCGGCGCCAGGTTGCCGCGCAGGATGCGGATGCCGCCGTCCTCGATCAGCGGCGTCTCGAGCTGGCGGATCACCTCGTCGTTGTAGATCGGCGCATCCTCGCAGTTTTCCCACAGGGTCTTGCCGTTGACGGTGAGCGCATCCTTGTGCTTCAGCAGGCCGCCTTCGCCCAGGCGGCGGATCACGCCCGGCAGGCCGCCGGCGTAGTAGAACTCTTCCATCAGGTATTTACCTGACGGGAGCAGGTCGACGATGGTCGGGGTGCCCTTGCCGATCGTGCTCCAGTCTTCCAGCTCCAGCGGCACGCCGACGCGGCCGGCGATCGCTTTCAGGTGGATCACGGCGTTGGTCGAGCCGCCGATCGCCGCATTGACGCGGATCGCGTTCTCGAAGTTCTCGCGCTTGAGGATTTTCGAGAGGCGCAGGTCTTCGTGCACCATCTCGACGATGCGGATGCCCGACATGTGGGCCAGCACGTAGCGGCGCGCATCCACCGCCGGGATCGCGGCATTGTGCGGCAGCGAGGTGCCCAGCGACTCGGCGATGCAGGCCATGGTGGAAGCGGTGCCCATGGTGTTGCAGGTGCCGGCCGAGCGCGAGTGGCCGGCTTCGGCGGAGAGGAAGTCGTGCATCGTGATCTTGCCGGCCTTGGCTTCTTCGTGCAGCTGCCAGACGGCGGTGCCGGAGCCGATGTCCTTGCCGTTCAGCTTACCGTTCAACATCGGGCCGCCGGTGACGACGATGGTCGGCAGGTCGACGCTGGCCGCGCCCATCAGGAGGGCCGGAGTGGTCTTGTCGCAGCCGACCAGCAGCACGACGGCGTCCATCGGATTGCCGCGAATGGATTCTTCGACGTCCATGCTGGCCAGGTTACGGGTCAGCATGGCGGTCGGGCGCAGGTTCGATTCGCCGTTGGAGAACACCGGGAACTCGACCGGGAAGCCGCCCGCCTCCAGGATGCCGCGCTTGACGTGTTCGGCCAGCTTGCGGAAGTGGGCGTTGCAGGGGGTCAGTTCGGACCAGGTGTTGCAGATGCCGATGATCGGCTTGCCCTGGAATTCATGATCGGGAATGCCCTGGTTCTTCATCCAGCTCCGGTACATGAAGCCGTTCTTGTCATGGGTCCCGAACCACGCCGCCGAGCGCAGCGGGGTCTTCTTTTTCGTCTCGGACATGCATTCTCCTCGTCTCGTTATCGCCGCCACGGAAGGCTTGCAGGCCCTTCTCGCTTGTGTCGCGCAGCGCTTGTTGTTCAGCAATGGGACAAGTCTAGAATGCTGCCAGATAACTTTCCAATCAATTATTTCGCGATATTGATACCGGAATTGTTATCTGATCAGGCGCCGAGAAAACGCGATTCGGGCAGGCCGCGCACGTCCGGGTCGCGCTGGAACAGCGCTCCCGACAAAGGCGCGCCGGCGCGCTCGCCGGCGCCCATGCCGAGGAAGGCGCTGGTCGCATACAGGGTGGACAGCCCCGGCCCGCCGAAGGCGGGACAACTCGGCTGTGGCGCGTCGAGCGCCAGCACGCGCTCCAGGCGGCCGTCGGGTGCGAAGCGCATGATCTGTCCCGCACCCCAGCGCGTGCTCCACAAATAGCCATCCGCATCGATGCACGAGCCGTCCGGCTCACCCGGCGCCGCATCGGCCGCGACGAAGACCTGCGCGGCGCCGACCTGCCCACTGTGGGGATCGTAGTCGCAGCAATGGATCGCGCGGGTAGCCGAGTCGGCGTAGTACATGCGGCGACCGTCCGGACTGAAGCAGATGCTGTTGGCGATCGCCGCAGTGCCGAGCGGCAGGCGCTCGAGGCTCAGGTCGGTGTTCAGGCGGTAGAAGCCGCCCAGCGGACGCTTCGGACTGTCTTCCTGGTTGAACATGCCGAACACGAAGCGGCCCTGGCGGTCGCAGCGCCCGTCGTTCAGGCGCGTGGAAGGGATGTCGGGCTCGACCTCGGCGATGCGCGTCAGCTCCCCGCTCGACAAGCGGAAGAAGGCGAGGCCGGACGCGAGTCCCAGCAGCAGGCAGTCGTCGCTGGTCGTCAGTGCAAAGGAACAGAGCCGCTCCGGCATCGGCCAGTGCATGCTGCGGCCGGTCGACGGCGAGTACGACCACAAGGAACATGCCGGGATGTCGGTCCACAGCAGGCGCTGCATGCGCTCGCACCACAGCACGCATTCGCCCAGCTCGTGCCGGTTGTCGAGGAAAGCCTGCATCATGCGCTCACGCCTCCGCCTGCACCGAGAAGCGGAAGCGCGATTCGGTCTCGTAGACCTGGCCCGGGCGCAGGATCACGCTGGGAAAGCGGGGCCGGTTCGGGGAATCCGGGAAGTGCTGCGGTTCCAGGCAAAAACCGCTGCGATGGCAATAGTTGCGGCCTTTGCCGGCGAGCGAGCCATCGAGGAAGTTCCCGCTGTAGAACTGCAGGCCGGGTTCTTCCGTAAACACCTCGAGCACCCGGCCCGAGCCGGGATCGAGCACGTGGGCCGCACGTGTCATTGCCCTGCCGTCCGGCTTGTTGAGCACGAAGTTGTGGTCATAGCCGCGCCCGTGGCGCAGCTGCTTGTCCGGCTGGCCGACCCGTTCGCCGATGGCGCGCGGCGTGCGGAAGTCGAAAGGCGTGCCGGTCACCGGCGACAGCATCCCCAGCGGAATCGACCCGGCGTCGATCGGCACGAAGGTGTCGGCGTCGATGGTGAGCAGGTGGCCCAGGATATCCCCCTCGCCGCACAGGTTGAAATAGCTGTGCTGGGTGAGGTTGACCGGTGTCGGCTGGTCGGTGACGGCGCGCAGGCGCAGCACCAGCTCGTTGTCGTCGTTGAGCGAATAGCTCGCCAGTACGTCGAGGTTGCCGGGGTAGCCCTGCTCGCCGTCGACGCTGCGGTAGGCCAGCACCAGGCTGTCGCCTTCCACGCTGGCCTGCCACTTCACCTTGTGGAAGCCCCCTGCCCCGCCATGCAGGTGGTGCTCGCCGTCGTTCGCGGGCAGCACATGTTCCCGGCCGTCCAGCGTGAAGCGGCCGTTGGCGATGCGGTTGCCGTAGCGGCCGATCAGGGCGCCGAAATAGGGACTGTCGCCCTGGTAGCCTTCCAGGGTATCGAAGCCCAGCACCACGTCGGCCAGGCGGCCGTCGCGGTCGGGCGCGTGCAGCGAGGTGATGATGCCGCCGAAGTCGATGATCTTCGCCGACAGTCCATTCGCATTGCTGAGTAGGTATTGGGTGACGGCCGCGCCGTCCGCCAGCCGGCCGAAGGGTGCTTGCGTGATGGGGTGTGGCACCGTGTTCCTCAGAGGGTGGATGGCCGGCCGAACACGGGCATGCCCGCTTCATCCCAGCGCAGGGGCTTCACGAAGGTGTGGCGGTCGGGATTCCAGAGCGGATCGCCGACAATTTCCGTATAAGTGCGCGCGTGATACACCAGCATGACGGTTTCGCCGTCTTCGGCATAGGTGAAGCTGTTGTGGCCCGGACCGTAGATGCCGTGCTCGTAACAGGTGCGCAATACCGGCTCGCGCGACTTGGTCCAGGACGACGGGTCGAGCAGGTCGGCATCCTCGTCGGCCCACAGCAGGCCCATCGCGTAGTTCTCGTCGGTGGCGCTGGCCGAGTAGCTGATGAAGATCCTGCCGCCGCGGCGTACCACGGACGGGCCTTCGTTGACCCAGAAGCCGCGCGTCTCCCAGTCGAATTCCGGCTTGCTCAGCATGACCGGCCTGCCCTCGATCTGCCAGGGGGTCTTCATGGGGGCGATGTACAGGTTCGAGTTGCCCTCGATGTCCCTGTCCTTCTGCGCCCACAGGTAGTACAGCCGGCCCTGGTGGGTGAAGGTGGTGGCGTCCAGGCAGAAGCTGTCGATGCCGGTGTCGACCTGGCCCATGAACTCCCACTCGCCTTCGAGCGGATTCGCGTTCCCGTTGCGGATCGCGTACATGCGGTGCTGGAACAGCTTGTCCTTGATCTCGCGGCTCGGGGCGGCGGCGAAATAGACGTACCAGGCGCCTTCGTTGAAATGGATCTCCGGCGCCCAGACCAGCTCGCAGTAAGGGCCGGACTCGGGCTTGGTCCAGACGTCGACCGTTTCAGCGCCGGCCAGGTCGGCGATGCTGGCCGCACGCCGCAATTCGATGCGGTCGTACTGCGGCACCGAGGCGGTGAAGTAGTAATAGCCGTCGTCGTGCCTGTAGATATAGGGATCGGCGCGCTGTTCGATCAGGGGCTTGAGGATGGTTTCCTGCATGGCGTCTTCTTGTTGGTTCATCGTATTCTCCATCAGCCGGCGACGTAGCCGGCCGTGCGCATATCGGCTTTCACCGTGTCGTAGTACTGGTCGCTGATGCGGTACTTGAACATCAGGAGCCCCATCAGCAAGTGGAAGAAGCCGGGGATCACGGACAGCATCAGGGCGATGCCCTGCAGCGCCAGCGCCGATTGTTCCTGGTTCGGCTGGTACTGGAAATAGTCGAGCAGGATGCCGACCATGCCGCCGGCGATCGCCATGCCGGCTTTCTGGCATACCGAGATGCCGCCGAAGGCGAAGCCCGAGACCCGCTTGCCGGTCTTGACCTGGCCGTAGTCGATGGTCTCGGCGATCGCCGACCAGAACACCGGGGCATGCAGGTCCACCACCAGCGACAGGATGAAGTACAGGACGAAGGCCAGCACCATGTCGCCCGGCTGCACCAGGAAGTAGATCAGCAGGCTGATGACGGCGACCAGGATCTGGGTGTTGCGGAACAGCTTGACCTTGCAATAGAACTTGGTGGTCCAGGTGGACACCACCATCGCCAGGATCGCGGCCGCCACGCCGGTGGACAGGAAGGCCGACACGGTGGCGGTATCGCCGCCCAGGTAGTACTTGGCGTAGTAGATCGCGACCGAGCCGCGGATCACGTAGCCGACGGTGCCGGTCACGCACACGGCGCACAGGATCAGCCACTGGTCGTTCTTCATGAGCACCCGCAGCTGGTCCACCAGCGGCTGCTTCTCGACCTTGTGGACGACGCGCTCGGTGGTGGTAAAGAAGCACAGCAGGAACAGCAGCACGCCCATCGCGGCCATCACCGCCATCGCGGCCTGGTAGCCGGTGGCCGGGCTGTCGGCGTCCCACCAGCTGGCCAGCACGGGGACGATGATGGTCACCATGAAGGCGCCGACCTTGGCGAAGAACAGGCGGTAGCCGTTGGCCGACAGGCGCTCCTGCGGGTCGGAGGTCAGGCCGCTGATCAGGGAGATGTAGGGAATGCCGACGCCGGCCGTCATCAGGGTCATCAGGATGTAGGTCGAATAGGCCCAGACCAGCTTGGCGTCATAGGTCCAGTCGGGCGTGGTGAAGACCAGGAACACGCTGACGCCGTAGGGCACGGCCAGCAACAGCAGCCAGGGCCGGTAGCGCCCCCAGCGCGTGAGGACGCTGTCCGTCACCTGCCCCATCGCCAGGTCGGCCACGGCGCCGACCACCTTCACGGCCACGAACAGGGCCGCCAGGTCGACCGTGCGGATGCCGTAGATGTCGGTGTAGAAGAAGGTGATGATCAACATCATCGAGGAGATCACCACGTTGAGCGCCATGTCGCCGGCGCCGAAACCCGCTTTTTCGAGGGTGGAAAGCTTATGTGTGTGTTGTGTGTGCATGCTGTCTTCCCATCAGAACGACCAGAGGGCACTGCCGGATACCGCCGTGCAGTGCCCCTGCTTTTGCGCTGCTGTCTTCGGACAGCCTGCTTATGCCAGCTGGGCGCCGGACCGGCCGCGCGATCGTCGTGGCGCGCCGTGCCCGGCGTGGATCCGGTCGATGCCGGCAGGTGCGGCAGGGCTTGCGCGCAAGGCGAACGACTGGCGGGGGCTGGCTGCAGCGCAGCCGGATGGGATGCGGTTCATACGTCTCCTGTTGCTGTCGTTGTCGCCGTTGTGTCACGGCTCGCTTTTGGTAGCGATACAAGCCCGATAGTAGACGCTGCACCGAGATCGATCCAATCAATTTTTTGGACATTCCGATACCGTTTTGCGTATCGGCGATCCGTATTCACCGATACCGATACGGATATCGACCGGCGCATTTAACTCATTAGAAAAAACACAAGAAACTCATCATTCTATGCATGCCGCTTACAGGTGAGCCGGACCGCCCCGCGTCCGCGCCATGCACATAACAATCACGGAGACATGCAATGAATCACACGCTCGCGACATGGGGGCTGGGAGCACTCCTGGCCTCGTCCCTGCTTTCCCCGAATGCCGCCGCCCAGGCCGGCTTCACCCCGATCACCTTCAAGAACGCATCGGTGCACGACCCGTCGGTCGTCAGGACCAACGATGGCTGGTACGTCTTCGGTTCGCACCTCGCCGCCGCCAGGAGCACCGACCTGATGAACTGGCAGCAGATCGCCAACGGCGTGACGGCCACCAATCCCCTGTTCCTGAGAGGTTCGGCCAATGTCCTCACCGAACTGAGCGAGGCCTTCAGCTGGGCGCAGTCGGACACCCTGTGGGCCGCCGACGTCAGGCAGCTCGCCGACGGCAAGTTCTACATGTACTACAACGCCTGCAAGGGCGATTCTCCCCGTTCCGCGCTCGGCATCGCGGTGGCCGACCGCATCGAGGGCCCGTATGTCGACAGGGGCATCTTCCTGCGCTCCGGCATGTGGGGACAGGCCAGCCACGACGGCACCGTCTATGACGCGACCAAGCATCCGAACGCGGTCGACCCGCACGTGTTTTCCGACAACGCCGGACGCCTGTGGATGATCTACGGCTCCTATTCGGGCGGCATCTTCGTCATGCAGATGAACCCCACCAATGGCCTGCCCCTGCCGGGCCAGGGCTACGGCAAGCGCCTGATGGGCGGCAACCACAGCCGCATCGAAGGGGCCTTCGTGATGTACAGCCCCGCGACTTCCCACTACTATCTGTTCACCTCCTTCGGCGGCCTGGATGCCAGTGGCGGCTACAACATGCGCGTGGCACGTTCGCTCAGGCCGGACGGCCCCTACCTGGACGCCGAGGGCAAGGACATGGCGCAAGTAAAATCAGACCCGGCCAAGCCGCTGTTCGACGACGCCTCGATCGCCCCCTATGGGGTCAAGCTGATGGGGAACTTCCTGTTCGACCGCAAGCTGGGCGAGGCGGGAACGGGGATCGGTACCGGCTACGTGTCGCCCGGCCACAATTCGGCCTACTACGACGCCGCCACCGGCCAGTATTTCCTGGTCTTCCACACGCGCTTTCCCGAGCGCGGCGAGCAGCACGAGATCCGCGTGCACCAGATGTTCATGAACGCCGACGGCTGGCCGGTGGTCGCGCCCTACCGCTATGCCAAGGAAAAGGCGGCGGCCGTGCGCCGGGAGTTCGTTGTCGGCGACTACCTGTACGTCAATCACGGCAAGGACATCTCGGCCGCGGTCAAGAAATCGCAGTCGATCACGCTGGGCAGCGATGGCAGGATCTCGGGCGCGGTGACCGGGACCTGGAGGCTATACGGGGCCAACAACGTCGAGCTGTTCGTGACGGGCGCGGCGTCGCCGTTCAAGGGCGTATTCCTGAACCAGTGGAATGAAACCACGCAGAATTTCGCCATGACCTTCTCCGCGCTGTCGCGCGAAGGCGTCGCGGTGGTCGGCAGCCGCCTGATCCCGCGCACCGATGCCCAGGTGGTCAGTGCCGTCCATGCGGAGCTCAGCCTGGGCAACACCTCGGCCGTCAGCACCAACCTGACCCTGCCGACCTCGGCGGCACGCGGCGCCGTCATCAGCTGGACTTCGTCCAACCCTGCGGTCGTCAGCAGCACCGGCGTCGTCACTCCGGCTGCCAATGACGTCACCCTGACCCTGAGTGCGCGCATCAGCAAGGGCACGGCCAGCGCCGTCAAAACCTTCACGGTCACGGTGCGCAAGACCGGCGGCCTGCTGGCGCATTACGCCTTCGACGGCAACCTGCTCGACAGCAGCGGCACGTCGGCGCCGGGCGCGGTGGTCGGCAACCGCATCGACAGCGCGGGCGGCAGCATCGGCTTCGAAGCGGGCGTCCGGGGCAATGCGGCCGTCTTCAATGGCGCCAGCGGCATCCGCCTGCCGAACGGACTGATATCCAGCAACAACTATACGGTCGCCCTCTGGCTCAAGCCGGCGGAGCTGACGGCGTTCACGACCACTTTCTTCGGCGCACGGACGCTTGAATCCTGGATCAGCCTGCTCCCGAAGGGACATGACTTCGTCAATGGGGCCTCGATGCTGTGGTCCGGTACCGCCTGGTATGACGCGGGGCTGGGCATGAACATCCCGGTGGGCCGTTGGTCGCACCTGGCGTTCACGGTCCGCAATGGCGCCGTCACTGTCTACGTGGATGGGGTGAGGCGCTTCAGCGGCAGCAACTTCCCGAACGTGTTCACCACCGCGACCGGTGTATTCGCCCTCGGCGTGAACTGGTGGGATACGCCTTACAAAGGCTCCATGGACGAGCTGCGCATCTATGGCACGGCTTTGAGCGATGCCGACGTGCTTGCCCTGGCCCGCTGATCAACTTGACGACAACAGGATATGAACATGAAACACATGATTTTTTCTCTTCTGCTGCTTGGCTCGGCAAGCGCCTCGGCCGGCGTGATCGGCTTCGATGACCTGCCCGGCAATGAAACCGAGGCCATCGCCAATGGTTACGCGGGCTTCGACTGGGATGGGGTCGGCGCCATCCGGGCCGATGCCTACCCCAACAGCGGCTATGCCGCCGGCACCGTCTCCTTCGCGAACACGGCGTTCAACCGCGACGGCGGCACGGCCCTGATCTCCAGGGCAGGCGGATTCAACTTCGTCGGCGCGTTTTTCACCTCTGCCTGGCTGGAGCAGGAACTCGCCTTCGAGGGATGGCGCAACGGGGTGCTGGTGCATGCCAGCCCGGCATCCTACGTGATCGATACCGCCACGCCGCAGTGGATCGGCCTGGGCTGGTCCGGCATCGATACCCTGCTCATCTATAACAGCAGCGGTACGCCATGGGCCATGGACGAGTTCACCGTTCCCGAGCCTGCTTCGCTGTCCCTGCTCGGCGCGGCGCTGGCAGGGATGGCGCTGTCGCGCCGGCGCAGGCCGCTCGCATGCCCCGCTGCTGCATCGTGATGCACCGGCCCTGTTCCCGAACAAGAAACACTCGGTGAATACCCGTGAGCGGCAGGGACAGGGCTTGTGTCTGCACCAGCAGACGCCCGGCCTGCCGCTTTCCACCTATCGATGCGTAAGGAACCGTTGAGTTATCCCATGGTCGAACATCCGTCACGACAGATGGAAAACGACCATGCGCCCTCCCCGGTTCACCAAGTGGTTTGCCGAACTCCCCGCACTGAACCTTCCCCAGCGCCTCAAAGCGCTCGCAGCCCAGCACCCCGCCGCCGAACTCGACCAGGTAATCGCGCTCATCATTGACGCCGGCGCCACGTCCCGCTGCTGTCCAGCTTGCGGCTGTGATCGATACCATCGGCATGGCCATGCCAACGGCCTGCAGCGCTACCGCTGCCGCGACTGCCGCCGTACTTTCAACGACCTGAGCGGTACACCGCTGGCGCGGCTGCGGCTGCGTGAAAAGTGGCTGGATTATCTGGGGGCGGTGCTCGAATCGAAGTCGGTGCGAACAGCCGCCAGCCAGGTCGGCGTGCACCGCAACACCTCGTTTCGGTGGCGCCACCGTTTCAAGGATAGCCCCACGGACGAGCGGCCGTAGCAGCCGACGTGCATGCCCTGCCGCCAGCGCTTCCGGCGATGACTGAGCCGCTTTCGTGGAATAGCGTCGCCATGCTTGCCCAGGCACCGGGGCTGGCGCCGGGCGCTCGATGGCAAACGAGTGAGCTTCTGAAGCAATTGCCGGGCATTGCAAGCAGCGCATTCAATCGATCGCGCCGACTGCGCCAATGAAAAAGGGCGTTGCCGGTGTGAACCGGCAACGCCCCTTTCCAGCCAAGGGAATAGTCTTGAACGCCTGGCTTACATCTTCCAGCGCAAGGCGATCGAGGCCGAACGTCCGATCTGCACCGTACCGAAATTGGTCAAGGTCTCATTACCCGCACTGCCGAAGTTGTAGTACTGCCGCTGCATTTCGTTCGTCAGGTTGATGGCGGCGATATCCACCGACATCCGGTCGTTGATCTTGTACGAGATCTGCATGTCCACGCTCTTTTCCGGCTGGCGCCAGATGCCGATCGGATTCGCAAACAGCGCGGCTTCGTTCGTGGCCAGGAAGGCGGAGCGCCAGACATAGGACAGGCGCGCGCTGACCGGACCCTTTTCGTAAGCCAGGGTGGCGTTGTAGGAGCGGTCGGACACCCCGAAGAACGGCGTCTCGAGCTGCGCGATGATCTCGCCGGCGCTATTCGCCTCGGGAACGTTCTGCGACGAGCTGAGTCGGGTGTAGCTGCCCTGGAAGCCCAGGCCCTCGAGCGGCTGCGGCAGCCACTTCGGGAAGTAGATCAAGCCGAGCTCGATGCCTTTGATGGTGCCGTCGGAGGCATTGACCGGTGAGTTGATCACGTAGTCATAGCCGTTCGTATGGTCGCCGCCCGAGGTCGAGTTGCGGAACGGGTCATCCTCCGGTGCGACGCGAATCTTGCGGCGGAGGGGTACGACCAGGCCGTCGATCTTGCGCTTGAACAGGGTGCCGTAGAGCGCGCTGTCTTTCTGGAAGTACCATTCACCAGTGAGGTCGAAGTTCGTCGAGAGCGTCGGTTGCAGGTCGGGATTGCCGCCGGTGCCCGAGCCATACCCCACCCGCGACACGTCGTCGGCGAGTTGCAGGACGGGATTCAGGTCACCGAAGTTCGGGCGGCGCAGGGTTTTACCAAAGTTGAAGCGCGTGACGACGTCCCTGGTCAGGTCGTAAGTCAGGGTCAGGCTGGGCAGGAACCTGCTGGTCGACTTGCTGGCGCCGGAGGGCGTGACCGCCTTGGTGGTGGCATTGACCGAATAGAAGGTCATGTCGGTATCGACCTTGGTGTAGCGCACGCCGGCATTGGCGCGCAGGCGATTGCCGAACAGCTCGCTTTGGAAATTCCCCATCAAGTAGAGATTGCTCGTCTTTTCCTCCACCTCGAAGGTCTTCTGGAGGCTCAGCTTGTCCGTGGTCAGGAAGCTGCTGTTGACCGAGTTATAGAGCTTGCGCCACGCGTCGATATTGTCGCGGATGTAGTAGGCATTCGGCTCCACCCACGAGCGCGGAACGTCCGAGATATCCTTGCCGAAGTTCGAATTGGTAATCGAATACTGCGGCCCCAGCGAAGCCAGGTTGCGGCCCAGGAAGGCCGACTGCGTCCGGTTGGCCTCCGACGCCTTGCGTACGTCGTGGCGCACGCCGAACTGGAGCGTCTGCAGCGCTCCCCAGTCGGCATCGAACACGCCCGCCAGGGTGGCCGTCGCGGCGCTGCCCTTGTTGCGGTTGGCGTTATCGTAGAACTCCGCCACATTCCACTTGCTCGGGTCGGCCAGGTCGGCATTGTTATTGAAGCGGAAGGCCGTATCGCCGCCGGCATTGAAGTCGACGTCGATGGAAGGTGCGACGCGGTCGATCCGGGTGGCGGTGAACTGGGTGTCGAATTCGCTGGTCTGGTACGACAGGTCGCCGTCCAGCTTCAGGCGGTCGCTGATGTCCCACTTGCCGTTCAGGGCATACACGAAGGAATCGGTTTTCGATGTGGTGTAGTCGCCGCTGTTGAAGGAATAGACGTTGTTGACCTTGCGGGTCTTGATGACGTTCGTTCCCGGGAAGGTCGTGATCGTGCCCGCAGGGTTGCTGCCGAGATCGCCCCACCAGTCAGCAAAGCTGAACAGCAACTGATTGAAGGCCTTGTCGCGATAACCGTTGTACATCGACTCGAAGGTGTAGACCGCATCGCTGTTCGGCTTCCACTGCAAGGCGATGTTTGCGGCAGGACGCTTGCGCTCGCCCTGCACGTCGCTCTGGAACACGGCATCGCGCGCCAGGTAATAAGGATGCGCCTTGCCGTTGAAATTCAGCGTCGAACCCGCCGCCATCGGCAGGCCGGTACGGGTACCGGGCGCCCAGATATTGTTGTCGAAGATGCGCTGCAGCGGCGTATAACCTGCTGGAACTTCGGCCGCATTGGGGCTGGTGAACGGGACCATGGCGCCCGGCGTCACGCTTTCATTGCGGTAACGGGTCTGGGTCGCAGCCAGGTTGACCAGGGCGCCGACTTCGCCGATGCCAGTTTCCCAGCGGTTGCTGAACATGGCGCTGACCTGCGGATTCCACTTTTGTGCCGGATCCAGAAAGGTCTCGCGCGCCGTCAGCGACACTTGCGAACCCTTGAAATCGAAAGGCCGCAGCGACTTGACGTCCACCTGGCCGGCGATGCCGGTTTCCAGCTGGCTGGCGTCGCGGGTCTTGTAGACGTCGATCTGGCGAACCAGGGTCGAGGGAATATCTTGCAACGCGACCTGCGTGCCCGACGCGGTAAAGATGTTACGGCCATTCCAGGTGGTCTGGACGTCGGGCAGGCCACGGATGGACAGGGTGCCGACTTCGCCGCCGGCGCGGTTGGTGACCTGGATACCGGTCACGCGCTGCAGGGCTTCGACGACATTGTTGTCGGGCAGTTTGCCGATGTCTTCGGCAACAACCGATTCCACGACCTGGTCGCTGATGCGCTTGATTGCGAGGCTCTTGATGAGCGACGCCTTGACGCCCGTGACAACCACGGTCTGGGTATCGGTCGACTGCGTGGTGTCGGCAGCGGCTTGCGCCCACACCGAGGTGCTGCTGAGCAGGCCGGCGCCCATGAGCGCCGTCACGGTCCGCTTCAAGGCTAAAGGACGTGTTGATGCGTGCGATTTCATACGTCTCCTGAATTTTTTAGTTATGAGTTTATTGATTCTTAAATCGGGATTGCTGTAGATCATGTTAGAGACCCAACAATGATCAAGCTAATGACTTTTTCAGGGCTTCCAATATCGGTTTTGATATCGAACTAGTCTTTTAGGCAAGAAAACCGGAAGCGGGCGACCGTTATCCCAGCGCAGCACGTGCGTCGTGAACGCCATGTGAGGTCGGTACTGGGATGACTGCGGATGCGCGCTTACGTCGCGGCGCGTGCTGCCGGTCGGCGGAGTTCGTGGCTGCGCAGTGGCATAGACGAGAGAACGGGCCCTGTTCAGGCCCGTTCTTGAAGGATTCGAAAGGCGAGGACAGGAATCGAACCTGTCTCGGCGGCTTTGCAGGCCGCTGCATAACCTCTTTGCTACCTCGCCAGAACTCATCCTAGCGCAAGCGCCGCGTTCAGTTGTGTGCTGCCTCAAGAAACCGTACCGGAAAAGCAAACGGGCCCCGAAAGGGCCCGCGCTTGTTGGATCTGGAGGCGAGGACGGGAGTCGAACCCGTCTAGACGGCTTTGCAGGCCGCTGCATAACCGCTTTGCTACCTCGCCAGAGGTAATCTTAGGAACGCTGACCCGGCCGGTTATGTGCCGTATCAACCGAGAAGCAATGTCTTCTCTGAATTTGGAGCGGGAGAAGAGTCTCGAACTCTCGACCTCAACCTTGGCAAGGTTGCGCTCTACCAACTGAGCTACTCCCGCATTGGAGTATTACCTGTCGTAAAACCTTTGGAGCGGGAGAAGAGTCTCGAACTCTCGACCTCAACCTTGGCAAGGTTGCGCTCTACCAACTGAGCTACTCCCGCATTGGAGTCTTACTAAGCCTGTCGCACCAGCGCATCCGAAGATCACTGGAGCGGGAGAAGAGTCTCGAACTCTCGACCTCAACCTTGGCAAGGTTGCGCTCTACCAACTGAGCTACTCCCGCGTACAGAACAACGATTATCTCAGAACTTTGACATTTTCTCAAGTTTTCCAATCGTGCAATCGACCGTGTCACTTGAAAAACTGGAGCGGGAGAAGAGTCTCGAACTCTCGACCTCAACCTTGGCAAGGTTGCGCTCTACCAACTGAGCTACTCCCGCTTTGTCTTTCATTCTGCTGCGTTGTTGTCGCAACAGGCAGGCATTATAGAGATTCTATTCCATACGTCAAGGATGACACGGAACATTTCTTACAACTCAGTCAAATGGTCCCGGCCTTCTCTTTGATCAGCGGCCAGGCGCGCTGCAGGTAGTAGAACATCGACCAAACCGTGAGCACGCCGGCCAGCCACAGGAAGTACTCGCCCCAGTAGTGGCTGTCGACGCCGAAGATCACGTCATGGAACAGCAGCATCGGAATGGCCGTCATCTGGGCCGCGGTCTTGATCTTGCCGAGCGAGCTGACGGCCACCGACTTGGTGGCGCCGAGCTGGGCCATCCATTCGCGCAGTGCGGAGATGGTGATTTCGCGGCCGATGATGATGAAGGCGATGATGGCGTTCACGCGGTCCAACTGCACCAGCACCAGCAGCGCGCCGGCCACCATCAGCTTGTCGGCGACCGGGTCGAGGAAGGCGCCGAAGGCCGAGGTCTGGTTCCAGCGCCGCGCGAGGAAGCCGTCGAACCAGTCTGTGACGGCGGCGACGATGAACACCAGGGTGGCGGCCAGGTTGCGGTCGGCCAGCGGCAGCCAGTGGGTGGGAAGGTAGAAGACACCGACAACGAGGGGAATCAGCGCGACGCGTAACCAGGTCAGGAGAATCGGGATGTTGAAAGGCATAGGAAAAGCGCTGATTTTGGGAATGAAAGTTTGGGCGACAGTCTACATGGGTATTGCGAAATGGACTAGGTTACTCGTCTGTATGTGCCCCGGTTCGATCCCTTCGAGCCTGTCACATCGTCCCTCAGTGCAGTTGCCGGTAAATCTCCTCCGCCAGCGTACTCGAGATGCCCTCCACCGACATCAGGTCTTCCACGCTGGCGTCGATCACACCGCGCAGGCCGCCGAAGCGCGCCAGCAGGCGCTGGCGGCGCTTGGCGCCGATGCCTTCGATCTCTTCCAGGCGCGAGGTCTGCCTGGCCTTGGCGCGCTTGGCGCGCATGCCGGTGATCGCGAAGCGGTGCGCCTCGTCGCGGATCATGGCCACCAGCATCAGGGCCGCCGATTCCTTGCCCAGCTCCTGGGGCGCGCGGCCGTCGGCGAAGATCAGGGTCTCCAGGCCCACGCGGCGCCCTTCCCCCTTGGCCACGCCGACGATCATCGAGATACTCAAGCCCAGCTCCTCGAACACCTGGCGCGCCATCTCGACCTGGCCCTTGCCGCCGTCGACCAGCACGATGTCCGGCATGACGCCCTCGCCATTGGCCACCTTCTCGTAGCGGCGCTGCAGCACCTGGCGCATGGCGGCGTAGTCGTCGCCCGGCGTGATGCCGTTGATGTTGAAGCGGCGGTACTCGCCGTTCTGCATCCCGTGGTGGTGGAACACCACGCAGGAAGCCTGGGTCGCCTCGCCCGCCGTGTGGCTGATGTCGAAGCATTCGATGCGCAGCTCGTCCAGCGTGTCCTGGTCCAACCCCAGCGCCTCGGCCAGTGCGCGCGTGCGCGCCTGTTGCGAGCCCTGCTCGGACAGCAGGCGCGCCAGCGCGATCTCGGCCCCCTTGCAGGCCATCTCCAGCCACTGGCGGCGCTGGCCCTGCGGCTGGAAGATCAGGTTGATGCGGTGGCCGCACTGCTCGCTCAATGCCACGATCAGTTCCGGCTGGTCGAACTCGATGTTCAGGATCAGCGTGCCGGGGATGAACTGCCCTCCGTAGTGCTGGGCCAGAAAGGCGCATAGCACCTCCACTTCGAGCGGACATTCACCAAGCGATTCACCCACATGGGTCGGGAAGTAGGCGCGGTCGCCCAGGTGGCGCCCGCCGCGCACCATGGCCAGGTTGACGCAGGCGCGCCCGCCCTGCACCGTCACGGCGATCACGTCGACGTCGGCGTCGCCCACGGTTTCCATGCTCTGCGCGTGCAGCACTTTCGACAGGGCCTGGATCTGGTTGCGGATGCTGGCGGCCTGCTCGAACTTCAGTTCCATCGCGTAGGCCTGCATCTTCTGCTCGAGGTCGGCCAGCACCTCGGTCTGGCGCCCGCGCAGGAAGCGTGCCGCGTTGTCGACGTCGCGCGCATAGTCTTCCGGCGCGATCAGGTCGACGCAGGGCGCGCTGCAGCGGCCGATCTGGTGCAGCAGGCAGGGACGCGTGCGGTTGCTGTAGACGCTGTCCTCGCAGGTGCGCAGCAGGAAGACCCGCTGCAGCAGCTGGATCGATTCCTTGGCCGCCCAGGCGGAAGGGAAAGGCCCGAAGTACTGGTTCTTCTTGTCGAGCGCGCCGCGGTAGTAGCCCAGGCGCGGCGCCTCGCCGCCGGAGATCTTGATGTAGGGGTAGCTCTTGTCGTCGCGGAACAGGATGTTGTAGCGCGGCTTGAGCGACTTGATCAGGTTGTTTTCCAGGATCAGCGCCTCGGCCTCGCTGCTCGTCACCGTCGTTTCCAGTTGCGCGATCTGCGACACCATCATCGCGATGCGCGGACTCGACAGGTTTTTCTGGAAGTAGCTCGACACCCGGTTCTTGAGGTTGCGCGCCTTGCCCACGTAGAGCACGTTGCCGTTGGCGTCGAAATAACGGTACACGCCCGGCAGGCCGGGCAGCTTGGCCACGGTTGCCAGCACCTGCTCGCGCGCCTCTTCGCCCGGCTGCACCGGTTGTGCCGCGTCGCCCTTCAAAGTCGCTTTCAATTCTTCTTTCATGGCCTGCCAGCTGTCCGGCCGCACGCGTGGCGTGACGGCCTGGTTCTTCCTGATCCCGGGTTTGGCGGCGCCGATGCGCGCAGGCCCGGCGGGCAACTCCGGCATCGGCGCCCCGCCGCTCGCGACATACACCGCATGATCCACCACGCCCTCATCCCGCGACGGCTCCACCGCCACGGACACGTCCACATCCTTGCTCACTGCTCACTCGCTCGGCCTTTATGCGGCCATATCCCTGGTCACGATCACGAAGGCCACCGCATAATCGGCCTCGTCGCTGACTGTCACCTGCGCGCTCAAGCCGTTGGCGCGCATGAATTCCTCCAGCGCCCCGCTGCACACGATCACCGGCTTGCCGCTGGGCGCGTTGAGCATCTGGGCCGAGCGCCAGGTCATCGGCATGCGCATGCCCATCCCGATCGCTTTCGAGAACGCCTCCTTGGCCGAGAAGCGGGTGGCCAGGAAGCGCAGGCCGCGCACCGCGTTCTTGCTGCTCCGCGCACGGTATTTCGCCAGTTCCTCGGGGCCGAGGATCTTCTCGGCGAAACGCGGGCCGCTGCGTGCAAGCGCCGCCTCGACACGCGAGATCTGGACGATGTCGGTGCCGATCCCGTAGATCATCCCAGGCTCCCGGGGGCCGCCGCATACTGCACGCCCAGGCGCGCGGCCACCATGATGGCCTTCATCTCGCGCACCGCGTTCTCCCAGCCTGCGAACAGCGCGTGGCCGACGATCGCGTGGCCGATGTTCAGCTCGTGGATATCGGCGATCGCCGCGATCGGCTGCACGTTGGTGTAGTGAAGGCCGTGGCCGGCGTTGACGCGCAGGCCGCGCGCGGCGCCCGCGTGCACGCCGGCCTTGATGCGCTCGATCTCGCGCAGCGCTTCCTCGCCTTCGGCTTCCGCATAGCGGCCCGTATGGAGTTCGATGACGGTGGCGCCCACCGCCCTCGCCGCCTCGATCTGGGCTTCGTCGGCATCGATGAACAGCGACACGCGGATGCCTTCCGCCGTGAGCTGCTGCACCGCCGCTTCCACTTCCTTGTAGTAGCGGATCACGTCCAGGCCGCCCTCGGTAGTGACCTCCTCGCGCCGTTCCGGCACCAGGCACACGTCCTGCGGCTTGACCCGGCAGGCGAAGTCGATCATCTCGCGGGTGACGGCCGCCTCCAGGTTCATGCGCGTTCCCAGGAGAGGGCGCAGCGCCAGCACGTCCGCATCCTTGATGTGGCGGCGGTCTTCGCGCAGGTGCAGCGTGATCAGGTCGGCGCCGGCCTGCTCGGCCAGCAGGGCCGCGCGGATCGGGTCCGGGTAGGTGGTGCCGCGCGCATTGCGCACGGTGGCCACGTGGTCGATGTTGACGCCGAGGTCGATGACGGAGCCGAGGGGTTGCAGGAAGCTCATGTGTGGTCTTTATAGTTGCATCAGGTCGATCAAAATCTGGCGCGTGTTCAGCGGCGCGCCGCCCAGGTGGTGCGCCAGCAGGAAGCGCATCAGCTGCTTGCTCTGCGCCTGCGTGACCGGGTCGCTGTAATCCTCGCGCTCCATGTCGAGCAGGGTCTTGCCGCTCACCACCGGCCAGGCGTCGGCCGGCACGGCTTCGCGCGCGCCCTTTTCCGGGTCCACCACGTAGTCGCGCGCCGGGTCGACCGGGCCGCGCGTCGTGGTCGAACGGCCCAGGTCGGCGGCGACGCCCGTTTCCTTAAGTAAGGCCCGTTCGAACTTTCGCAAGACGATGGGCGGCGATTCGCCGTGGGCCAGCTGGTTGAGCGTGGAAACGTAGTGGTCGAACAAGGCGGGGTGCTTGTCGTCGCGCGCCAGCAGTTTCACCAGCAGTTCGTTGAGATAGAAGCCGCACAGCAGCGCCGTCCGCTCCAGCGGCAGCATGCCGCCGACCCATTCGGCATCGATCAGGGTGCGCAGTTCCAGCTTGCCGGTGAACGAGACCGACAGCGGCTGGAAGGTCTGCAGCACGCCGCGCAGCTTGGAGAGCGGGCGCTTGGCGCCCTTCGCCACCACGCCCACGCGGCCGAAGTCGCGCGTGAACATGTCCACGATCAGGCTGGTTTCCTTGTAGGGATAGCTGTGCAGGACGAAGCCCGGCTGGCCCGTCACGCGCGTGTCGCGCAGCGGCGGACGGCTGCGCTTGGCCGCTACCGGAGCGCTCGGCGCCGGTGTGTCGATGAGGTCGTCGTCTTGAATGGGCATGCGCCGGGGACGGCCTTCAGATCATTACTCGTAACCGTAGGCGCGCAGGCCGGCTTCGTTGTCGGCCCAGCCGGATTTCACCTTCACCCAGATTTCCAGGTACACGGGGCCGCCGAACAGCTTTTCCATGTCCAGCCGCGACTGGGTCGAGATCTCCTTCAGGCGCGCACCCTTGTTCCCGATGATCATGGACTTGTGCGTGTCGCGCTCGACCAGGATGGCGCAGAAGATGCGGCGCAGGTTGCCCTCCTGCAGGAACTGCTCGATGATCACGGTGCTCGTGTAGGGCAGCTCGTCGCCCAGCAGGCGGAACACCTTTTCGCGCACGATCTCGGCGGCCAGGAATTTCTCGCTGCGGTCGGTGATGTCGTCCGGCCCGAAGATCGGCGGGTTTTCCGGCAGGTGGCGCTTGATCTCGTTTTCCAGCGCATCGACCTGGAAGCGCATCTTGGCCGAGACCGGCACGATGGCGGTGAAGTCGCGCAGCGCGGCAAGCTTTTGCGCGAAGGGCATCAAGACCGCCTTGTCCTTGATGCGGTCCGACTTGTTGATGACCAGTACTACCGGGACGTTCTTCGGCAACAGGTCCAGCACCTGCTGGTCGGCCGGGCCGAAGGTGCCAGCCTCCACCAGGAACAGGATCACGTCCGAGGACGTCAGGGTGTTCGAGACCGTCTTGTTCAGCGTCTTGTTGAGCGCGTTGGCATGGCGGGTCTGGAAGCCCGGCGTGTCGACGTAGATGAACTGGGCGTCGTCACGGGTCTGGATGCCGGTGATGCGGTGGCGCGTGGTCTGGGCCTTGCGCGAGGTGATCGACACCTTGGCGCCGATCAGCACGTTCATCAGGGTCGACTTGCCCACGTTCGGGCGTCCGACGATGGCGATGTAGCCGCAGCGGAATCCTTCGGCAGCGCCCGTCGTCTCGCCGCGGTAATTCTCAACGTCCTTATCTTCAACGCCGTCGTGTTCGACGCCGTCATTCTCGACGCCGTTATTTTCCATATTCATGCTGTCTTGCTTCCTGGTTGTTCCGGTTGGACCGCGGCGCCGTCGCCCTGGATGGTGGCGATGCCCAGCTTGAGCTGGGCGGCGCGCGGCCTGGTCTTGCGGGCGGACGGCGCCTTGGTCAGCGCGGCCTGGGCGGCTTCCAGCGCCAGCCTGGCGGCGGCCTGCTCGCCGGCGCGGCGGCTGCCGCCGCGGCCGAACACCTGCACGTTCAGCTTGGGCACCAGGCACTCGACTTCGAATTCCTGGCTGTGCGCCGCGCCGTGCGTGGCCACCACGTTGTAGGTCGGCAGGGCGACCTTCCTGCTCTGCAGGAATTCCTGCAGCAGGGTCTTGGCATCCTTGCCGAGCGTCGCCGGGTCGACCGTGTCGAGCAGCGGGATGTAGAAGGCGCGGATCGCGTCGCGCGCGGCGTCGAAGCCGGTGTCGAGGAATATCGCGCCCAGCAGGGCTTCCAGGGTGTCGGCCAGGATCGAGGGGCGGCGGAAACCGCCCGATTTCAGCTCGCCCTCCCCCAGCCGCAGGAATTGCGACAGCTCGAGCTTCTGGGCGATCTCGAACAGCGACTGCTGCTTGACCAGGTTGGCGCGCAGGCGCGACAGGTCGCCTTCGTCCAGATGGGTAAAGCGCTCGTACAGGATCGAGGCCACCACGCAGTTCAGGATCGAGTCGCCCAGGAATTCCAGGCGTTCGTTATGCAGCGCGCTATGGCTACGGTGAGTCAGGGCTTGCTGGAGCAGGCCCGTGTCCCGGAATGTGTAACCCAAGCGTGTTTGCAATAACTGTAGATTCATTGTGCTGTCGTGAGGTCGACGGCCACGAAGCCGGCCGATCGCTGTTGCTTGTTTGTTACGTTAGCGCGAGGCCGCTTCGGCCCCATCCGCTTCTTTTGCCGCCACCACGCCGCTCGGGTCGGTCGTGCCCGCGTAATCGATCAGCAGGCTGACATTCCCCACCAATGGCACGCGCTTCTCATAGGCAAAGCTGACCTGGGTCTCACCGTCTTCGCTGGTGATGGTCAGGTCGCGGCCCTTGACGGCGCTGACGTTGTTCATGTCGGCGCTCTTGTCGAAGGCTACCTGTATTTCGCGCGGCGTGCCGCCAGCTTCCTTGGCGCGCACGATGGCGTCCTTGACGGCGCTGTATTCCGAATACGCCGGCACCAGCTTGAGCGCGAGCACGGCGCCGGCGCCGAGAACGGCCAGGACGAGGATGAGGCCGGTCAGCGATATGCCGGACTGGCGAGCAGGATTGCGCTTGTGCATGAGGATCTCCGGGTTACTGGATGCCGCCGATCCGCTTCAGATCGCCGAAGTTCATCCAGACGACGATCGCCTTGCCAACAATGTTCTTGTCCGGAACGAAGCCCCAATAGCGGCTGTCGGCACTGTTGTCGCGGTTATCGCCCATCATGAAGTAGTTGCCTGGAGGTACGATACAGGTAAATTTGTCGTAGGAATAGTCGCAGGCTTCACGATTCGGGAAATTCTCCACGGCGCCGAGGTCGAAGCTGCGCTTGCCGTCGGAATTCAGGATGCGGTGCGGCACGGCAGTCAGTTGCTCGGTGAACTGCTTGTGGTAGATCGGGTGCTGGTCGTCCAGGTAGTCGTCCAGCGGGGTGAGTTCCACCGGCTTGCCATTCACGGTCAGGCGCTTGTTCTCGTACGTGACGCGGTCGCCCGGCACGCCGATGATGCGCTTGATGTAGTCCTGGCTCATGTCCTTCGGATACTTGAACACCATCACGTCGCCACGCTGCGGGTCGCCCACGTCGATGATCTTCTTGTTGATGATCGGCAGGCGGATGCCATAGGCGTACTTGTTCACGAGGATGAAGTCGCCCACCAGCAGGGTCGGCACCATCGACGAGGACGGGATCTTGAACGGCTCCCACAGGAAGGAGCGCAGGATGAAGACCAGCGCGATCACCGGGAAGAAACTGCCCGAGTACTCGATCCAGGTCGGCTGGCGCAAGTGGGCCTGCTCGATCGCGGCGCGCCCGTTGCCGCTGTCGACCTTGATGCCCTCAGCCGTCAGTTTGCTGGTGCGCCTATCGTATTCGGCCAGGGCGGCATCCGCCTTGCGGCGGCGCGCCTTGGCCAGGACGAACACATCCAGGCACCAGATGACGCCGGTGACCACCATCAGCACGAACAGGATCAGAGCGAAATTGCTCAGGATAGGTTGCATATCCATTATTTATCATCCACCTGCAGGATAGCCAGGAAGGCTTCCTGCGGAATCTCCACCGAACCGACCTGCTTCATGCGCTTCTTGCCGGCCTTCTGTTTCTCAAGCAGCTTCTTCTTGCGCGAGATGTCGCCGCCATAGCACTTGGCCAGCACGTTCTTGCGCAGCGCCTTGACGTTCTCGCGCGAGATGATGGTGGCGCCGATCGCGGCCTGGATCGCCACGTCGAACATCTGGCGCGGGATCAGTTCGCGCATCTTGGCCGCCACCTGGCGTCCGCGGTACGGGGCGTTGGCGCGGTGCACGATGATCGCCAGCGCATCGACCTTCTCGCTGTTGATCAGCATGTCGACCTTCACCACGTCGGCGGCGCGGTTTTCCTTGAACTCGTAATCCATCGAGGCGTAACCGCGCGAGGTGGACTTGAGGCGGTCGAAGAAGTCCAGCACGATCTCCGCCATCGGGATCTCGTAGTGCAGCTTGACCTGGCGGCCGTGGTAGGCCATGTCCATCTGGACGCCGCGCTTGCCGTTACACAGGGTCATCACCGCGCCCACGTACTCTTGCGGCATGTACAGGTTGACGTCGACGATCGGCTCGCGCACTTCGTTGATCTTGGACGGCTCCGGCATCTTCGACGGGTTGTCGACGCGGATCATCGTCCCGTCGCGCATCTCGACCTCATACACGACGGTCGGCGCGGTGGTGATCAGGTCCATGTCGAACTCGCGCTCGAGGCGTTCCTGCACGATCTCCATGTGCAGCAGGCCCAGGAAGCCGCAGCGGAAGCCGAAGCCCAGCGCCTGCGACACTTCCGGCTCGTACATCAGGGCGGCGTCGTTCAGCTTGAGCTTCTCCAGCGAGTCGCGCAGCGCGTCGTACTGGTTGGCTTCGACCGGGAACAAACCGGCGAAGACCTGCGGCTGGACTTCCTTGAAGCCCGGCAGCGGCGCCGGGGCCGGCTTGCCTGCCAGGGTGACGGTATCGCCCACCTTGGCGGCGGTCAGTTCCTTGATGCCGGCGATGACGAAGCCCACCTGCCCCGCCGCCAGTTCCGGCAGCGAGACCGAACGCGGGGTGAACACGCCGACGCTCTCGACCAGGTTGACCGAACCGGTCGCCATCAACAGGATCTTTTCCTTCGGGCGCAGGGTGCCGTTGACCACGCGCACCAGCATCACGACGCCCACGTAGGGGTCGTACCAGGAATCGACGATCAGGGCCTGCAGCGGCGCCTCGGGGTCGCCCTTGGGCGGCGGCACCTTGGCGATCAGGGTTTCCAGCACGTCTTCCACGCCCAGGCCGGTCTTGGCCGAGCAGACCGTGGCGTCCGTGGCGTCGATGCCGATGACGTCCTCGATTTCCTTTTTGGCATTGTCCGGGTCGGCATGCGGCAGGTCGATCTTGTTCAGGATCGGCACCACTTCCACGCCGAGGTCGAGCGCGGTGTAGCAATTGGCGACGGTCTGGGCTTCCACGCCCTGCGAGGCGTCGACCACCAGCAGCGCGCCTTCGCACGCCGACAGCGAGCGCGAGACTTCATAGCTGAAGTCGACGTGGCCGGGGGTGTCGATCAGGTTCAGGTTGTAGACCTGGCCGTCGCGCGCCTTGTACTGCAGGGCCGCGGTCTGGGCCTTGATGGTGATGCCGCGCTCGCGCTCCAGGTCCATCGAGTCGAGCACCTGCGCGTCCATCTCGCGCTCCGACAGGCCGCCGCACAGCTGGATGATGCGGTCGGCCAGGGTCGATTTGCCGTGGTCGATGTGGGCGATGATGGAGAAGTTACGTATGTTGTTCATTAACAAAGCTCAAAACCAAAAAGGCCGCGGGCAGCGGCAGTACGGCAAACAGGGTGCAGGACGGGATCGTCATGCAAGTACGCGTCATGCAAAAAAGCGCTCCGTGGGGGCATGCCGGTCCCCGGCCGAAGCGCTTGCGAAAAGCGAATGGAGGCGTCAGCGGATCGTGTATTTGAGGGCGGACGCTTTTCCGACCCCGCATTTTACCGGATTCCGCGCGGGAAAGCCCGGTTTTGGGGTCGGCGAGAGGGGAGAAAGGTGGTTTGGACCCGCGTTAGAGACGATATCGCGGTTTTCGTAGCGTGGGCGGGTCTCCCGCCCACGCGGTCAGCTATAGGTGCTGCAGCCTGTGCGGCTCTTTACATCCAACTATCGCCGCGTGGGCGGGGAACCCGCCCACCCTACGACGACGATCCTAGGCGGCAACCGCTGTACAGGCATCCGCCCAGCCACGCGCAGCGGCCGGGTCGAGGAAGTAATGGCACAGCTCCTCCCCCGCCGGGTCGCCGAACAGCACCGGCACCAGCTCGTCGAAGCGCGCCACCAGCGCCGGATCGGCATCGACGTCGACAACTGCGACCTCGAAGCGCGCGCCCGGCCCCTGCAGTGCCAGCAGCGCCTGCCGCATGTCTTCGCACAGGTGACAGTAGCTGCGGGAATATAGCGTGAAGGGAACGACCCGCGTTGCCTTCGTGCTCACTGGCGCGGCTTCACGACGATGTACTGGGCGACGTTCTCGCGCCGCACCAGCAGGGCCACCGGCTTTTTCGGGTCCAGCTTGGCGACCAGCGCATTGAACTGGGCGGCATTGGCCACCTGGGTATTGCCGACCTGCGAAATCACGTCGCCGGGGCGGATGCCGGCCGTGGCCGCCGTGCCGTCGGAGGACTCGACCAGCACGCCGCCGTCGATGCCCAGTTCGCCGCGCTGGGCCGCCGGGATGTCGGAGACGACCAGGCCGAGCGCGTTCGGCGCGGCGCCCGGGGTCGGCTTCTTCGGCGTCGTGCGGGCCGTGGGCGAGCGTTCGTCCTGCAGCTCGACGATGGTCACCGGCACCTCGAGCTGGGCGCCGCGGCGCCACACGGTGACGGTGGCGCGGCTGCCCACCTTGGTGGCGCCGACCAGGCGCGGCAGGTCGCGCGTGGTCTCGATCGGCTGGTTGTTGAATTTCAGGATGATGTCGCCGACCTTGATGCCGCCCTTCTCGGCCGGTCCGCCCGCCTCCACCATCGATACTTCGGCGCCGCGCGCCTTGCCCAGGCCGAGGGATTCGGCCACGTCGCGCGTGACTTCGCTGATCTGCACGCCCAGGCGGCCGCGCGTGACCTTGCCGGTGGTCTTGAGCTGGTCGGCCACGCGCATCACTTCGTCGATCGGCACGGCGAAGGAGATGCCGTTGTAGGCGCCGGACAGGGTGGCGATCTGCGAATTGATGCCGATGACTTCACCACGCATATTGATCAGGGGGCCGCCCGAGTTGCCCGGATTGACCGCGACGTCGGACTGGATCAGGGGCAGGTATTCGCCGGTGTCGCGCGACTTGGCGGAAATGATGCCGGCCGTGACGGTATTGTCGAGGTTGAACGGCGAGCCGATCGCCACCACCCACTCGCCGACCCGGATCTTGCTCGAGTCGCCGGTGCGCAGGTAAGGCAGGTTGCCGGCGGACAGCTTGAGCAGGGCCACGTCGGAGCGGCGGTCGGAGCCCAGCACCTTGGCCTTGAACTCGCGGCGGTCGGTGAGGGTGACGGTGACTTCGTCCGCGCCTTCCACCACATGGGCATTGGTCAGCACGAAGCCGTCGGCGGAGATGATGAAGCCGGAACCGACGCCGCGCGTCACCTGCTCCTCGGCGCCGCCTGGTCCTCCCGGTGCGCCCGGCCGGCCCTGTCCGCGCCCGCCGCCGCGCGGAATCTGGCCGCCGAAGAAGCGCCGCAGGAATTCCTGCATTTCTTCCTCGCCGGGCATGCCCTGGCCCCGGCTGACGCGTTCGGTGGTGCGGATGTTGACCACGGCCGGACCGACCTTGTCGATCAGGTCGGAAAAGTCGGGCAGTCCGGTCACCACCGGCGTTTGCACCGGCGCTGCCGCCATGGCGGTGGAAGGGAACAGGAAGCCACCGCCTGCGGCCAGCATGGCCGACAGGATCAGGCGTGCGGTATGACGGGAGAAGTGGCGGGTCATGGGCTGGGCTTGGGAAGGCTGAGATTGACTTTATGGTAAGCCAAAAACCACGCTTTGTCGCGTGCTGCACGGGCCGGCCGCACTGCCATCGACGCAGGAACAGCGGGTCGGCGCTGGTACAGCGCGCCGTCTGTGATATGTGATACGAATCAATGGTGCCAGTCCGATACGCCAGGCATATCAGTGGGTGCAGACCGCACCAGGCAAGGATGGGTTACACGCGCTTGACGACCGCCGGCTCCGGCTCGGGTACGGCGGCCTCATGCGCCGGACTCGCCAGCGCCGCCCCGTTCAGCGCCTCGGCCCCGGGCAGCACGGCCGGCGCGATCGCCGCCAGCGCATCGGCCGGGGTCGGGGGCCGGGCAGCCGGCCGCCGCTCGGGGATGGATTCGGCGGCGAGCTTCTCGGACAGGCGCGCCGCGAAACCCGGCGACAGCCCCGAGGCCGCCGGCTCGCTGCGCAGCGTGTCGCCGATCTGGTGGTAGAGCTCCCATGTTCGCCTTCCGTCCTCTTCGCGCAGGGCCGCCAGGGCGAGTTCGAGGTCGGCGTCCGGCAGTTCGCCGTCTGCAAAGGCCGATATGTAGTCGCGTATCTTCTTGTTCGTGTCCATCTGGTAACCTGCGCCCGTCGGTCTGTTCAATATGTCCTGCATGTGTACGATCCTGCTACTTACCGACGTTTGTCAACCGGGAAATCGAGCAATGGGCGCAATTTCTCGGCGATGACTTCACGCGCACGGAAAATCCGGCTCCGTACGGTTCCTATGGGACACGCCATCACCTCGGAGATTTCTTCGTAGCTCAATCCTTCTATTTCACGCAGAACAATCGCCGTTCGCAACTCCAGGGGGAGCGCTTCCATCGCCGCGTTCACCGTATGGGCAATCTGTTTGCTCGCCAACACCGATTCCGGAGTGTTTATGTCGCGCAAGCTGTCTGCGTCGTCGAACCCTTCGGCCCGCTCCGCATCCGCCTCGGTCGAGGTAGGTGCGCGGCGGCCCTGTGTGACCAGAAAATTCTTCGCCGTGTTGATACCGATGCGATACAGCCAGGTGTAGAAGGCCGAATCGCCGCGAAAGTGCCGCAGGGCGCGGAAGGCCTTGATGAAGGTCTCCTGCACCACATCCTCGGCTTCGGCCGGGTCGTGTACGAGGCGCGACACCAGGCGCATCAGGCGGCGCTGGTATTTGGCCACGAGCAGGTCGAACGCGCCCCGGTCGCCGGCCTGGACACGCTCTACCAACACCTGATCACCCTCGCGTTCTGTCGTCACGGACCCTGCCCCATCGGCTGCAACGGCCCTTCCTCATAAGAGTTGGCCCGCTGCAATAAGTTCAAGCTATTTTATGTAACATCGATGCCGTGCCGGGAGCTCCGCCGTCCCCGCCGAGCGCCACTGCCAGGGCGCGAAAGGCCTCCGGCGCGACGCTGTCGGGCAGCACGGCAACCGTGCGGCAGCGGGCCCTGCGGCCGGCTTCGCTCCCCGTTTCCAGTCGCAGCAACATCATCCGCGGCCACAGTACCGAGCCAGGCAAGAGCCTTGCCGGCAGCGCTTCGGCAGTGCCAGGCCGCACACCCTGTTGTACCGTCAGGCGTAGCTGGCCGGGTCCAGAAAGATCAATGCGATGCACCGTTGCAGCACGCAGCGCGGCATGCAGCACACATCCTCCGGCGAACAGCAGCGCAGCCGCGACAAGCGGCCCGGCAGCGAATCCGGCGGACGCGCGGGGGCCGGCCGCCGTGGCAAGCGCAGCCGCGCACAAGACTGCGCCGAAGCCGGCGAGCAGGCAGCGCAGGCGGCGCGACGGCGCAACGACGATGGTCATCGCGATCGACATGGTTTGGGCAGGAAAAAAAAGGCGCCGCAGGCCGGAGCGCGCGAGAGGAGCGCGAAGGAGATACGGGGGGGTAACGCTGTTGGAGCGCAGGACCGAACGGTCCAGGCTGTCAGGCGCCCATTCCGGTTAGACCGGAATGGGCGTGTCTGGTTCAGACTTTTGCGAACACGAGGGTACCGTTGGTACCGCCGAAACCGAACGAGTTCTTGACCGCGTAGTCGATCTTCATGTCCCGCGCCGTGTTGGCGCAGAAGTCCAGGTCGCATTCCGGGTCCGGATTGAACAGGTTGATCGTCGGCGGCGACTTCTGGTGGTGAATCGCCAGCACGGTGAACACCGATTCCAGGCCGCCCGCGCCACCCAGCAGGTGGCCGGTCATCGACTTGGTCGAGTTCACGACGATGTTCCTGGCATGGTCGCCGAAGACGCGCTTGATGCCGCGCACTTCCGCCACGTCGCCCAGCGGCGTCGAGGTGCCGTGTGCATTGACGTAGTGGACTTCGCTGGCGTTCAGGCCGGCGTTGTGCAGGGCCGCCACCATGCAGCGCGCTGCGCCGCTGCCATCCTCGACCGGCGAGGTGATGTGGTTGGCGTCTGCGCTCATGCCGAAGCCGATGACTTCCGCGTAGATTTTCGCGCCGCGCTTGACCGCGTGTTCGTATTCTTCGAGCACCATGACGCCGGCGCCTTCGCCCAGCACGAAGCCGTCGCGGTCCTTGTCCCACGGACGCGAGGCGGTGGCCGGATCGTCGTTGCGGGTGGACAGCGCGCGCGCCGAGGCGAAGCCGCCCAGGCCCAGCGGCGAGATGGTCGCTTCCGCTCCGCCGGCAACCATCACGTCGGCATCGCCGTACTCGATCAGGCGAGCGGCGGCGCCGATGCAATGCAGGCCGGTGGTGCAGGCGGTGACGATCGCCAGGTTCGGGCCGCGCAGGCCGAATTTGATCGAGAGATCGCCCGAGATCATGTTGATGATCGATGCCGGCACGAAGAAGGGCGAGATGCGGCGCGGGCCGCGGTTCATGTACTCTTCCTTGGTGGCTTCGATCATCGGCAGGCCGCCGATACCCGAACCGATGGTGACACCGATGCGGTCCGCGTTTTCCTCGGTCACGACCAGCCCCGAATCCTGCAGGGCCTGGATGCCGGCTGCCATGCCGAAATGGATAAAGCTATCCATGTTACGGCCTTCCTTGCCCGGCAGGTAGTCTTCCACCTTGAAGTTCTTCACTTCACCGGCGAAATGGGTCGTGAACGGCGTCGCGTCGAACTTGGTAATGTTGGCAATGCCCGACTTCCCGGCCAGCGCCGCGTCCCACGCCTCGGCAATGGTGTTGCCGATTGGTGAGATGCAGCCCAGGCCGGTAACGACGACACGGCGGTTGCGTGAACGGCTCAAGCGATTCTCCCAGAAACTTTTAAAGCGACAGCGACAGCTTAGGCCTTGACGTGCGCGGTGGCGTAGTCGATGGCTTGCTTGACGGTGGTGATCTTCTCAGCCTGCTCGTCAGGGATTTCCATTTCGAACTCGTCTTCCAGTGCCATCACCAGTTCCACGGTGTCCAGCGAGTCAGCGCCGAGGTCGTCAACGAACGAGGATTCGATTTTGATGTCTGCTTCTGCAACACCCAGTTGCTCAGCGACGATTTTTTTAACGCGTTGTTCGATATCCGACATGTTATGGCTCCATTAAGGTATGTGTTGCGGAAAGTGCGCGCATTTTATCAGGTTTGCGCGTTGAAAAACTACTTTCGGCGATTACGGCTATTTCCACCGAAATTACTGCTAAAAGTGGCGTACAGACCGGATTTCGTTCGCAATAGTGCGAGGTCCGGCCGATCCGCCCCTGTTTTGTTCTGTTCTGTTCTTAATTCATGTACATGCCGCCGTTCACGTGCAGCTCGGTGCCCGTGATGTAGGCGGCGGTCGGGCCGGCCAGGAAGGCCACCGCGTGGGCGATGTCTTCCGGCTGCCCCAGGCGGCCCAGCGGGATCTGGCCCAGCAGGGCTTCGTGCTGGCCTTCGCCCAGTGCCTTGGTCATGTCGGTGTCGATGAAGCCCGGCGCCACGCAGTTGACGGTGATGTTGCGGCTGCCGATCTCACGCGCCAGGGCGCGGGTCATGCCGGCCACGCCGGCCTTGGCGGCGGCGTAGTTCATCTGGCCCGGATTGCCCGAGGCGCCCACCACCGAGGTGATGTTGATGATGCGGCCGTGTTTCGCCTTCATCATCCCACGCAGTACCAGGCGCGACAGGCGGCCGACGGCGGTAAGGTTGGTGGCGATGACGCTCTCCCACTCCTCGTCCTTCATGCGCATGGCCAGGTTGTCCTGGGTGATGCCGGCGTTGTTGACCAGGATGGCCAGGCCGCCGAAGCTCTTCTGCACGTCGTCGATGACGGCGCCGCACTGGGCAGCGTCGGTCACGTTGAGCACGGCGCCCTTGCCGCCGAATTCAGCCAGGTAGGCGCTGATCGCCTCGGCGCCGGCTTCGCTGGTGGCGGTGCCGACCACTTTGGCGCCCTGGCGCGCCAGCTCGAGCGCGATGGCCTTGCCGATGCCGCGCGATGCGCCGGTGACGAGGGCGACTTGGTTCTGCAGGTTCATGCTTGTCCTCTTGTTGTGGTGTTCTTCTGCTTGCTTCAGGCCGGCTTGATGGCGGCCAGGACGCGTTCCAGCGACGCCTGGTCGACCAGCGCTTCGCCCGCCAGCACCGGATCGATACGCTTGGCCATGCCGATCAAGGTCTTGCTCGGCGCACACTCGATGACCTGGGTGACGCCGTCAAGCGCCATCTTCTGCATGGTCTCGACCCAGCGCACCGGCCCCGCGGCCTGGCGCACCAGGGCGTCCTTGATGGCAGCCGGATCGTGCAGGATAGCGACGTCCACGTTGTTGATCAAGTCGAGCCTGGGCGCCGAGAAAGCGATGTTTTCCATGTAGTCGCGCAAACGGCTTGATGCGGGCGTGAGCAGCGAGGAGTGGAATGGCGCCGACACCGCCAGCTTCATGGCGCGCTTGGCGCCCCGGGCCTTGGCGATCTCGCAGGCGCGGTCGATCGCGCCGGCGTGGCCGGCGATGACGATCTGGGTTGGCTCATTGAAGTTCACGGCCTCGACGACTTCGCCCTGGGCAGCCTCGAGGCAGACAGCGCGCACGTCGTCCGCTCCCAGGCCCAGCACGACGGCCATGCCGCCCTGCCCGACCGGCACCGCTTCCTGCATGGCCTGGGCGCGGAAACGCACCAGCGGCACCGCATCCTTGAACTGAATCACGCCCGCGGCGACCAGGGCCGAGTATTCGCCCAGGCTGTGGCCGGCCACGACCTGCGGCGCCGGGCCGCCGGCGGCGATCCAGGCGCGGTACACGGCGACCGCGGCGGTCAGCATCACGGGCTGGGTGTTGGTGGTGAGGTCGAGGTCTTCCTTCGGGCCTTCGGCGATCAGCTTGCCGATGTCGAAGCCGAGGGCGTCGGAGGCTTCAAGGACGGTCTGCTCGACGACCGGATTGCCGGCGAAGCCGTTCAGCATGCCGACGGCCTGGGCGCCCTGGCCCGTAAACAGGAATGCGAATTTGCTCATTATTGTTCTCTCTGTTCGAATATGTGTTGGTCACCGCAACATTCGGGCTGCCACGACGTTCGTAGGGTGGTCGGCCGACCGCGCGTTCAGCTAAAGAAAGTGTCGCCACAGTACATCCGGAAGTTGGACGCGCGGTCGGCGAAGCCGACCACCCTACGCAATACCGCAGCGCACGCACCGCGGCACCAAACGCTTACATGCGGGCGAGCACCGCGCCCCAGGTGAAGCCGCCGCCCACGCCTTCCATCAGCACATTGTCACCCTTCTTGATACGGCCATCGCGCACCGCCACGTCGAGCGCCAGCGGGATCGAGGCGGCCGAGGTATTGCCGTGCTGGTCGACGGTGACGACCATCTTTTCCAGCGGCAGCCCGAGCTTCTTGGCGGTGCCCTTCATGATGCGCAGGTTGGCCTGGTGCGGGATCAGCCAGTCGATATCGGACGGCTGCATCTGCGCGTGCGCGAGCGCTTCCTTGGCGACTTCTTCCAGTACGGTGACGGCCAGCTTGAAGACCGCTGGGCCGTCCATGTACAGGAAGCCGCTGCCGGCCACGGCGCCGCCGGCCAGGTTGCCCGGGATCGACAGGATGTGCGACTGGCTGCCGTCGGCGTGCAGCTTGGTGGCCAGGATGCCGGGCTCCTGCGAGGCTTCCAGCACAACGGCGCCGGCGCCGTCGCCGAACAGCACGCAGGTGGTGCGGTCGGTGAAGTCGAGGATGCGCGAGAACACCTCGGCGCCGATCACCAGCACGCGCTTGTACACGCCCGCGCGGATGAAGGCGTCGGCAGTCGAAAGCGCGTACACGAAACCGCTGCACACGGCCTGCACGTCGAAGGCGGCGCTGTTGTTCAGCATGCCGAGCTTCTGCTGGACGATGCAGGCGGTACTGGGGAAGCTGCCGTGGAAGTCGGGCGTGGAGCTGGCCACGATCACCAGGTCGATCTCGCCTGGCGCCCTGCCGGCTGCTTCGAGCGCCCGGCGCGCGGCGTGCACGGCCAGGTCGGACGCGTTCTCGTCGGCCGCCGCATAGTGGCGGCTCGAGATGCCGCTGCGGGTCACGATCCATTCGTCGGAGGTCTCGATTCCCCCGTCGGCCAGCTGGGCCGCCAGTTGGTCGTTCGTGACGCGCTTGGCCGGCAGGTAGCTGCCGGTACCGGTGATCTTGCTGTAGACAGTCATCTTCTGCACCATCCTGCTGGTTTTGGTTACGCCTGGCGCTGCTGGGCGTCGGGCGAGGGCGGCATCAGTTCGGCGATCAGGGCCGACAGCTGCTCTTGTACATCGAATTTGGCCGCGTTGTAGGCGCGCCGGAGCGCCCACTCGAACGCGAAGGCGTTGGCGCCGCCATGGCTCTTGAAGACCAGGCCTTTCAGCCCGAGCAGGCCGGCGCCGTTGTAGCGTTCCGGGTTCAGCTTCTTCAGCGACTTGCGGGCCAGCAAGGCGCCCGCCATGGAGAAGACACTTTCCGTGAACACCGACTTGACGAAGCGCGACAGGCCTTCAACGGCCTTGAGCGTGACGTTGCCGACGAAACCGTCGCACACGACCACGTCCACCGTGCCCTTGAAGATGTCGTTGCCTTCGACGTTGCCGTGGAAGTTCAGCTTGCCGCGCGCGTGGTCGGCCCGGAGCAGCGCGCCGGTCGCCTTCACCACGTCGTTGCCCTTGATTTCCTCGGTGCCCACGTTGAGCAGGCCGATCGTCGGGCGTGGAATGTTTTCCATTGCCGAGCACAGGACCGAACCCATGATGGCGAACTGGTGCAGGTGATGCGGCTCGCAGTCGACGTTGGCGCCGAGGTCGAGCATGTAGGTCGGGCCGTTCTTCTGGTTCGGCATGATCGAGCAGATCGCCGGACGGTCGACGCCGGCCATGGTCTTGAGCACATAGCGCGAGACGGCCATCAGGGCGCCGGTGTTGCCGGCCGAAACGCTGGCGTTGGCGCTGCCGTCCTTGACCAGCTCGATGGCCACGCGCATGGACGAATCCTTCTTCTTGCGCAACGCGATCTCGAGCGGATCGTCCATCGTGACGACCTCGGTGGCGTGTTTCAGGGTGATCCGGGGGTGCGACTCGGCGCGATGCTTCTTGAGTTCAGCGCGCACGACATCTTCGAGACCCACCAGGATCAGATGGACGTCCGCTTGCTTTTTTAGAAACGAAATGGCTGCCGGAATAGTAACTGAGGGGCCGTGATCGCCGCCCATGCAGTCAATGGAAATTGTGATTGTCATTTGTTGGGAGATGCCGGCTCATGCAAAACGACAAAGCGTGCGGGCGGCAAGATGGGATCGGGCATGGCGCATAGCCAGCCGCTGTCCACGCAATTCAACATGACGGAGTGCAAGATTATTGCAGCCGAGGACAAAGAAAAAGCGGCGCCACGCAAATAACATACGTCGCACCGCTTTCATAGTACTAAAGACAAACGCCGATTACTCGTCGTTCTTGGTCTTCAGGACTTTACGGCCACGGTAGAAACCGTTCGGGCTGATGTGGTGACGCAGGTGGGTCTCGCCAGTGGTCGGCTCGACTGCCAGGTTCGGTGCGGTCAGGAAATCGTGCGACCGGTGCATACCGCGCTTCGACGGGGACTTCTTATTCTGCTGAACTGCCATGATGACTCCTAATACATAAGTTCTAAAATTCTAACACATTCGATTTGCAAATACTTGCAGATCGAGTATCCCAGCGGTAACTTCTGATCTTGACAAACTCGTTGCGATCTTTCCACTACCGACATGTTTTAACGCTGCTACATCAACTGCCTAATGCCATACTCGATTACTGCACGCGTTTGACACGTTCTTTCAAGTCGTACCGCCGATTTACCTTACTACTCTGCGGCACCACTAATTCTGTAAAGCTTATTCGGGCTTGAGGTTTTTCAGCGCCGCGAATGGCGAGACCTTCTCGGTCTTCAGGACGTCCAGCAGCTTGGTGTCCGGGCATGCTGCATGTTTCGGTGCCTGCGGCAGGGCCAGCAGGGCTTCGTCTTCCAGCAACTGGCGAATGTCGCACTCGTGGCTGCCGACGATCACGTCGATGCTCTCGTCGTCGAGGACTTCCTCGATCCCGTCCGCATCCTCGTCGTCCTTGCCGAGCACCAGCATGGTGGACGAATCGATCTCGTAGTCCATCGGGGTCAGGCAACGCTGGCACACCAGCTTCACGGGACCGGCGACCGCCAGGGTCATCGATGGATAGCCCTGCCTGGTCAGGCCGCCGTCGATCGACCAGCGGATCTCCCCGGATTTGTCGGCGCAATCGGCTGCCAGGCGGGTCATCTCGGTCACGGGAGTCGTCCCCTCGCGGTGTCCGCTATTCCGGCAAAACTCGAAGGCGTCAATGACAAAAGCGCTCATTTGGAAAACTTCCCCGGAAAACCTGCGATAATAACAGGCTTCTCCCCGCAGAGTCAAAGACTTACCTCGTTGTTGACCGGCGTATGTCGCATGCGCATGCCGAACTGTGGCATTTATCGCGCTTGCCTGACTGAGAGTCATGTCTATAAGCTGGGCTTATCGTTTTACTTGTTCGCCAGACCGCAATGATACCAAGTTCCGCGCCTTCCCGTTCGGCGGATTTTCGCCCGATTCCGCGCCTGATCCTCGCATCCGGCTCCGCCTACCGCCGCGAGCTGCTGTCGCGCCTGCAGCTGCCCTTCGAGGCGGTGGCTCCCGACATCGACGAAGGCCCGCATGCCGGCGAGGCGCCCCAGGACACGGCCCTGCGCCTGGCGCGCGAGAAGGCGGCGGCGGTCGCCGCGCGCTGTCCCGGCGCGCTGGTGATCGGCTCCGACCAGGTCGCGACGCTGGACGGCATCCAGATCGGCAAACCGGTCGACCATGCGCGCGCGCTGGCCCAGCTGCAGCTGATGCGTGGGCGCCGCGTGGTCTTCCATACGGCGCTGTGCCTGTGGGACAGCCGCGCGCCCGACCCGGCCCGGGCCGCCCAGCTCGAGAACGTGCAGGTCTTCGTCGACTTCCGCGACCTGCCGGATGCGGAACTGGACGCCTACCTGCGCATCGAGCAGCCCTACGACTGCGCCGGCAGCGCCAAGAACGAGGGCCTGGGCATCGCCTTGCTCGAGCGTATCGAATCGAGCGACCCGACCGCCCTCACCGGCCTGCCCCTGATCGCCCTGACCGGCATGCTGCGCCGCGCGGGCCTGCCCTTCTTTGGCGTGTGACACCTTTACTGACTGATTCATTGAAACGATGCCCGGCACCCTCTACCTGATTCCGAACACCCTTGGCCCCGTCGACGCCGCACCCGGCGCCCTGTCCGCCCTGCTGCCGACGCAGGTGCAGGCGCTGACCGCGCGCCTCGACTATTTCGTCGCCGAGAACGCCAAGACGGCGCGCGCCTTCCTGAAACTGGTCGCCATCGACCATCCGCTGGCGCGGCCGCTGCAGGACATCGAGATCGCGGAACTGAACGTGAACACCCCGCCGGCCGCGCTGGCCCAGCTGCTGGCGCCGCTGCTGGCGGGACGCGACGCAGGACTGGTATCGGAAGCGGGCGTACCCGCCGTGGCCGATCCCGGCGCCGACCTGGTGCGCCTGGCCCACCAGCACGGCATCGCGGTGCGGCCGCTGGTAGGCCCGTCCTCGCTATTGCTGGCGGTGATGGCGAGCGGCCTGAACGGGCAGAGCTTCGCCTTCAACGGCTACCTGCCGACCGATGCGGCCCAGCGCAGCAAGCGCATCCAGCAGCTGGAGGGACGCTCGCGCAGCGAGAAGCAGACCCAGTTGCTGATCGAGACGCCCTACCGGAACGGGCAGATGCTGGAAGCGCTGGTGGTCGCCTGCCAGCCGGGCACGCTCGTGTGCGTGGCCACGGACCTGTCGCTGGCCAGCGAATCGGTCAGGACGATGACGGCGGCAAAGTGGAAGCAGGCACTGGCGGCGGGCAAGGGACCGGATTTTCACAAGAAGCCGACAGTCTTCCTGTTCCTGGCGCAGTAATCCGAAGCCTCCGCGACGGCCTCACTGCTAGCGGTGAGAAAAACAGCGCTTGACGCCGCGTTCAATGCACCTCGTGCGTCATCTCGCGCACCCAGTCGAAGGCCTTCAGCTCGATGTCGCGGATCTGGGCCACCGACAGGCCCAGCCTGCGCAGCGCGTTGTACAGCTTGCGCCCGCCCTCGGCCGCCTCGAGCAGCTCGGCCACCCGCAGCATGGTGCCGAACTCTCCTTCGCGGTCGATCAGTGCGGCGCGCACATCATCGGCCACCTCGACATTGTCGAGGATGTCGCGCATCGGGATCGAGAACAGCGCATCGGCCAGCGACATGATGCCCACCGTGAAGGCGCGGTCGGCGCAGGCAGCGTCGCCGGGCCGGCGGGCCAGGGTCATCAGTTCGAGCAACTTGCCGCGCGTGGTGGCCAGTTGCAGCAGCGGCGAAGCCAGCTCGACCCCACCGGCCGTCGTGTACAGCAGGATCTGCAGCCAGCGCTGCAGCTGGCGCCGCCCGAGCTGGTCGAGGGCCTGCGGCAGCGATTCGACCTGCTCGCCCGGCGCCGCGCGGCTGTTCACCAGGCGCAGCAGGTTCAGGCTGATCAGGGCGTCGCGCTTGACCGCCGTCTCGATCACGCCTGCGTCGACGTCCGAGCTCACCAGCTCCAGCAGGCGCAGGATGGCCATCTCGGAAGGGGTGATCTTCTTGCCAGACAGGATCACCGGACGCGCGAAATAATAGCCCTGGAAGTATTCGAAGCCGAGGTCCATGCACAGCCGGAACTCGTCGAGGGTCTCGACCTTTTCGGCCAGCAGCTTCTTGCCGGTGGCCTTCAGCGACGCCACCAGGCCCTCCAGCTCGTCGCGCGGTGCGAGCTTGACATCCACCTTGATCACATCCACCAGGCCGACCAGCCGGTCGAGTTCGGGAGAGTGCTCGACCACGTCATCGACCGCGAACTTGAAGCCGAGTTCCTTGAGCTCGGCGACACGGGCCAACAGTTGCTGGGTCGGCTTGACGGTTTCCAGGATTTCAAGGATAACCTTATGAGGCGGCAGAAAACGCACGAAATCGCTCATCAGGACCACCTCGTCCACGTTGACAAACGCAAGCTGCTCGCCCACCACCTGCTCCATGCCGAGCTGGGAGGCGTGCGAAATTACGGCCGCGGTCGCTGCGGCATTGTCGGTCAGCTTGGCGTCGTCGTCCTCGCCCGCGGCGCGAAACAGCAGCTCGAATGCCACGAGATGCTGGTCACGGCCGAGAATAGGCTGACGGGCAAGGAAAAAATCGTTGGACGGCACGGATGCCGCTGCCGTTGCTTCGGCATGCATCTGGATACTCCTGGAAACTGTTGCGACATGGCTGTGTCTGCCGGACAGGCGCGCAAACGCCTGCCTCGAAGACTATACTACAAATTCGACATTCTTAGCATTTTTACATCGAATCGGGCGTTCAGCGCTTGCCGCTGCCGCCGTTGCCACGTCCGCCGCCGCTGCGCGGAGCGCCGGAGCGGGGCCCGGCCGGGCGCGCAGCATCGGTGCGCGCACCATCCGTGCGTGCGCCGCCCGGACGGGCCGTCGCGGGCCGCGATGGCGCGCCGCCTGCCGCAGCCGGGCGCTTGCCCTGCCCGCCTGCCGGCGCCGGGCTCTGCGGCTTGCCCTGTGCACTGCCGTCGGGGCGCCATACCCGGCGCGCTCCGGTCGGGCGCGCCGCCGGGCCAGCGTCCGCCGGCTTGGCCGCACGCGGATCTTCCTCGCCTTCGCGCACCATGCTCTGGCCCGGCAGGCGCAGGCTGCCCTTGCCCGACAGCGGGCTGGCGCGGCGCGCATTGCCGACCGGGACGCGCGGCCCCTCGCCTGCCAGGCGCGCGGATGCGGCGCCGGTCACTTGCGTGCCGCGCTCGATGGTGAAACGGGCGCCGGCGTCCTTGCCCAGCACCTGCACCAGGTAGGGCATGGTGTCGCGCAGCATCGCTTCCAGGGTATAGGGCGGATTCAGGATGAACATGCCGCTGCTGTGCAGGCCGAGGCCGTCCGGTCCGGGCGTGGCCACGGTCAGGGTAACGTTCAGCCATTCCTTGGCCGGCAGGCGCTTGAGCTTGTCTGGGAACTGGCGCGATTCCATGCGCTGCAGTACCGGGTACCAGACCGCATACATGCCGCCCGGGAAGCGGCCCAGGGCGTCTTCCAGCGCATCGCGCACCTTCTTGTAGTCGTCCTTGACTTCATACGGCGGGTCGACCAGCACCAGGGCCCGGCGCGATGGCGGCGGCAGCAGTTTCTTGAGGCTCTGGAAGCCATCGCCGTGCTCGATGATAACGCGCTTGCCGCGCGAGCGTTCGCCCTGCTCGGCCTTGTGCGCCTCGGCCTTGCGGACATTCTCGTACAGGATCTTGACGTCGGCCGGGTGCAGCTCGAACAGGCGCAGGCGGTCGTCCGGCCGCGCCATCTGGTCGGCCACGTAGGGCGAGCCCGGGTAGTAGCGCATCTTGCCGCTCGGGTTCATCCGCTTGACCAGGTCGAGGTAGGGCCTGAGCGCCTCCGGGACCTCGGTCGCATTCCACAAGGGGCCGATGCCGGTGTCGAACTCTCCGGTCTTGGTGGCCTGGAAGCTGTCGAGCGCGTACACGCCGGTGCCCGAGTGGGTATCGATATAGGTGTAGGCCACGTCCTTCTGGTTCATATACAGGTGCAGCTGAACCTGGACAAAGTGTTTGAGGACATCGGCGTGGTTACCCGCGTGGAAGGCGTGGCGGTAGCTCAACATAAGCTGGAATTCCTGAGAAGAGAGTCGGTGCCGTGTTTTCAACGGCGATATTGCCGCCATTATCCACTACATCGCGCGTGACTGGTCCATTGTAGGGTGGTCGGCTCTGCCGACCACCCTACAAAAGCCGATCCGCAAGCAAAAAAACCGCAGGCCCTCGCGGGCGCTGCGGTTTTCGGTGCACAGGGAAGATCCGCGCTTACGCGACCTTCTTCTCGTCGAAGAACTGCTCGTCTTCGGTCGAGCCGTGCAGCGCCGTGGTCGAGCTCTGGTTCTGCTGGATGGTCTGGGTCACGGCGTCGAAGTAGCCGGTGCCGACTTCGCGCTGGTGCTTCACCGCGGTGAAGCCCTTCTCGGCGGCGGCGAATTCCGCTTCCTGCAGTTCCACGAAGGCCGACATGCCGCGGCGCGCATAGCCATGGGCCAGGTTGAACATGCCGTAGTTCAGCGCGTGGAAGCCGGCCAGGGTGATGAACTGGAACTTGTAGCCCATCGCGCCCAGTTCGCGCTGGAACTTGGCGATGGTGGCGTCGTCCAGGTTTTTCTTCCAGTTGAAGGAGGGCGAGCAGTTATAGGCCAGCATCTTGCCCGGGAACCTGGCATGGATGGCTTCGGCGAACTGCTTGGCGAAGTTCAGGTCCGGCTTGCCGGTTTCGCACCACACGAGGTCGGCAAAGGGCGCATAGGCCAGGCCGCGCGAGATAGCCTGCTCGATGCCCGGCTTGACCTTGTAGAAGCCTTCCACGGTGCGCTCGCCGGTGCAGAAGGGTTTGTCGTTGTCGTCCACGTCCGAGGTGAGCAGGTCGGCTGCCTCGGCGTCGGTGCGGGCGATGACCAGGGTCGGGGTACCCATCACGTCGGCGGCCAGGCGCGCGGCGTTGAGCTTCTCGACGGCTTCGCGGGAAGGCACCAGCACCTTGCCGCCCATGTGGCCGCACTTCTTGACCGAGGCCAGCTGGTCCTCGAAGTGCACGCCGGCGGCGCCGGCATCGATCATGGCCTTCATCAGCTCGAAGGCGTTCAGCACGCCGCCGAAGCCGGCTTCGGCATCGGCCACGATCGGTGCGAAGTAGTCGATGTCGTCCTTGCCTTCGGACCACTGGATCTGGTCGGCGCGCTGGAAGGTGTTATTGATTCGGCGCACGACCTGCGGCACCGAGTTGGCCGGGTACAGCGACTGGTCGGGATACATTTCGCCGGCGACATTGGCGTCCCCCGCCACCTGCCAGCCCGACAGGTAGATGGCCTTCAGGCCCGCCTTCACCTGCTGCATCGCCTGGTTGCCGGTCAGGGCGCCCAGCGCATTGACGTAGGGCTCGTTATTGACCAGGTCCCACAGCTTTTCGGCGCCGCGCCTGGCCAGCGTGTGTTCGATCTGGATCGAACCGCGCAGGCGCACGACGTCGGCTGCCGTGTAGTTGCGGGTCACGCCTTGCCAGCGTGGGTTGGTGTCCCAGTCTTGCTGGAGTTCACTGATCTGTTGTTCGCGAGTTGCCATGCTGTTTCTCCTGATGAAAGCGCCAAGTTAAGAAGCTGATGTCGAATCTGGTGATGAAGCCGGTGCAAGTGAATCCGTTGACACCATCATAGACCAGTTTGTGCAGAGCACAACAACTCTTATATAAGACATCAAAAGTTTTTTTATCTATTTACTTTCAATGACTTGGATTCTATTTTTCATGATATGAAATAAAATTTCTCAGAATGGGAGTGTGTACCTGAAACAGCTTTGCTGCGCGTTTCACCAGACGAAACGTTCTTTTCACGATGTAAAAAATGCATGAGATGGACCGTTGTTGGATTGCTGTTCATCATCAAATTAATCAATTTATTTGTTGACTTAGCGAAATTGTAATGACATCATGCAATTCATCAAATTCATCAAAACATATAAAAATTACCGAAAGTGATCATGCGCTCAGTCCTCCGTCGTGCAGTCAGCAGTCTTCTCGTCGTTGCCGCTACCAACGCTTCTGCCGGTGTCATCACGCAGGATGGCGTCGTGTTCACCTCGACCTACACCGGCAATGTCCTGAGCCTGAAGATCGATGCTGCCAACCGCAGCGGCGGATGGGCAAGCGCAAGCGCCATCAATGCGCTGTCGATCAAGACCGTCGGCGCCTTTACCGGTGTGACGATGAGTTCGCAGGGCAGTGTCTGGTCGCTCTCGCCCAGCGAACTGAACGCAGCTGGTTGCAGCGCGGCCAAGGGCAAGACCAGTACCGCGGGCATGAGCCGCCTCTGCTATACCGGCTCCGCGATCGCGCTGTCCGACGACATGCAGTTCAACTTCACCTTCACCGGCTCCCCGGACCTGTCCGCGCCGCACCTGAAAGTACGCTTCGTCGATGCGCAGGGCCGTAAGACCGGCAGCCTGTTGTCGCTCGACTTCCCGGTGCAGGGCGCCAGTGCGCCGAGTGTTCCGACGACCCCGACCGCTCCAGCCACCCCGACCACCCCGACCGCTCCAGCCGAGCCGGGCGCTCCGACCAGCCCGACCGGTTCCACCGGCACGCCGGCAGCGACCGTGCCGGCCGGGACCCCGCCCCTCGACGGCGGCTTTACCGGCTCGACCGGCGGCCAGGCCGGCTCGATCGGCATCCAGCCGACCGGCATCCAGCCGACCGGCGCCACCCCCACGCCTCCCGAGCTGATCCCGTCAACCCCGGTGGTGACCCTGCCGGGCATGGGATCCAAGCTGCCGGGCCAGGAAATCGTCATCGTGATCGAGATGCCGGGCGACGAGGAAGGCGACGCTTCCGAAGTACCGGAACCGCAGTCGCTGGCCATCCTCGGCCTGGGCCTGGCGACGATGGGCGTGGCGCGCCGCCGCAAGTTCCGGGCAGCCCGCTGAGCCGAACAGGAAGCTGCCGCAACGGGCCGCCCAGGGGCGGCCCGTTTGCGTTAACGCCCTCCCCTTGCGCCCTTGACGGGCCTGCCGGGCTAACTCAGCCATTGGTTAGTCGCCTAACAGAAAGATCACACCACGCGGCCTAGGCTGGGCTTGCGTACTTAGAACCTATCCCAGTAGGGAATGAGTCGCTTTCGGCGCGCCTGGCAGGCCGCCAGCTTCCTCCTCCCTACTGGGATAGGTTCTTAAACGTACGCAAGTCCGGGCCGTTCGCCGACGCGAAGGCCCGGGTCGTTCAATGTCATCAAGGAGATTGAATTGAAGACCTTCGAATTGAAAGACTTATTGCGCAACGCAGCCGTGACCCTGGCCCTCGCCGCCGGCGTGGCCTCACCGAGCCAGGCCGGCTCGCTCACCTATCAAGGCGTGAGCTTCACGTCGAGCTGGTCCGGCAATCTGCTGACCCTGGAAATCGACGCCGCCAACCGGACCGGCGACTGGCTCGAGGCCACCAGCATCGGCGCCCTGCAACTCAAGGACCTCGGCACGTTCTCGGACGTGACCCTGGTGTCCGCGCCCGGCGGCGCCACCGACTGGACGCTGTCGTCGAACGAACTGAACGCGAACGGCTGCAGCGGCGGCGGCCACGCGGGACGCAGCCTGTGCTTCTCGGGAGACCGGGTGGCGCTGACCGACAATATGGTGTTCCAGTTCAGCTTCAGCGGCGCCCCCAGCCTGGACGCGCCCCACCTGAAGGTGAACTTCTTCGGTGATGGCGATCGCAAGGTGGGCAGCCTGCTGTCGCAGGCGATCGCGCCGGTGCCGGAACCGCAAACCTGCGCCATGCTGCTGGGCGGGCTCGGGCTGGTGGGCTTCATGGCACGCAGGAAGCGCAAGAAAGCCTGATTCTGCGTCTGGATGGGGAAACGGCGCGTGCCCTTGCGGGCCGCGCCGTTTTTGCTTGGCTCTGTCAACCTTATGTATGGATGAGGGAGGAACTGCTGAGCCAATTCGCTGTCGAACACCGGTCACGACAGACGGGGAACGAGCATGCGATCGCCTCAGTTCACAAAGTGGTTTGCCAAACTCCCTGCGCTGAATGTCCCCCAGCGCCTCAAGACGCTCGCGGCCCTGCAACCGGCCGCCAGGCTCGATCAGGTGATCTCGCTCATCACCGAGATCGGCGCCACCGCCCGGCGCTGTCCAAGTTGCGCCTGTGACCGATACCACCGGCATGGCCAGGCGAACGGCCTGCAGCGCTACCGCTGCCGCGCCTGCGGCCGCACGTTCAACGACCTGAGCGGTACACCGCTGGCGCGGCTGCGGTTGCGCGATAAATGGCTGGATTACCTGGGCGCCATGCTCGAATCGAAGTCGGTGCGGGCAAGCGCCCGCCAGGTCGGGGTGCACCGCAACACCGCCTTTCGCTGGCGCCATCGCTTCCTGCAGCGGCCCCGGGACGACCAGCCCCGGCAGCTCAACGGCATCGTCGAGGCTGATGAAATGTTCTTGCTGGAATCGCAGAAGGGCTCGCGCAAGCTGGACCGGCCGGCGCGCAAACGCGGCGGCAAGGCGGGTCGGCGCGGCATCTCAAGAGAGCTCGACTGCATTCTGGTCGCGCGCGACCGTAACGGACAGACCGTCGACGCTGTAACTGGCCGCGGCGCGCTGACGGCGCCGCAACTGGAGCGTCACCTGCTACCCAGGCTGGATCGGCAAGTGCTCCTGGTAAGCGACGCGCATGCGGCGTACCGCAGCTTCGCCCGCAAGCACGGCATCGCGCACGAGGCCGTCAACCTGCGTGCCGGCTGCGAGTGCGCCGGGGCGCTGCCGGCGCCATCCACGTGCAGAACGTGAATGGCTACCACCAGCGATTCCGGCAATGGTTGAGCCGGTTTCGTGGGGTGGCCTCGCGTTACCTGCCCAACTACCTGGGCTGGCGCCGCGCGCTCGATGGCGACCGGGTGAGTACTGCGCTGCAATTGCTGCGCATTGCGATCGGGGTCATCAACAGTTAGCGCTGACAGCGCCTTTTGCTTTGCTGACGAAATGCAGGTCTACTTTGCCAGTTCCACCTGCTCCCCGAACACGAGGTTGCCACCGCGGACCCGCACCGGGATCGTGTCCTTGGGCCCGAAGCGGCCGGCCAGGATCGCCTTCGACAACGGGTTCTCGATCTGCTGCTGGATCGCGCGCTTGAGCGGCCGGGCGCCGTAGATCGGGTCGAAGCCGGCTTCCGCGATCTTCTGCAGGGCTTCGTCGTTGATGTCGAGCTGCATGTCCATCTTGGCCAGGCGCTCCTCCAGGTTGCGCAGCTGGATCTTGGCGATCGCGCCGATGTTCTTCTCGTCGAGCGCATGGAACACCACGATCTCGTCTATGCGGTTGATGAACTCGGGACGGAAGTGCCCGCGCACCTCGGCCATCACGGCCAGCTTCACCACGCCCGGCTCGTCGGTGTCCATCGACTGGATCTTGTGCGACCCCAGGTTCGAGGTCATCACGATCACGGTGTTCTTGAAGTCCACCGTGCGGCCCTGGCCATCGGTCATGCGGCCGTCGTCCAGCACCTGCAGCAGCACGTTGAACACGTCCGGGTGCGCCTTCTCGATCTCGTCCAGCAGGATCACGCTGTAGGGCTTGCGGCGCACGGCTTCGGTCAGGTAGCCGCCCTCCTCGTAGCCGACGTAGCCCGGCGGCGCGCCGATCAGGCGCGCGACCGAATGCTTCTCCATGAATTCGCTCATGTCGATGCGGATCATCGATTCCTCGGTATCGAACAGGAAGCTCGCCAGCGCCTTGCACAGTTCGGTCTTGCCGACGCCGGTCGGGCCCAGGAACATGAAGGAACCATACGGCCGGTTCGGGTCCGACAGGCCGGCGCGCGAGCGCCGGATCGCGTCCGACACCGCTTCGATGGCCTCGTCCTGGCCGACCACGCGCTCGTGCAGCTTTTCCTCGATGTGCAGCAGCTTCTCGCGCTCGCCCTGCAGCATGCGCGACACCGGGATGCCGGTCGCGCGCGCCACCACTTCGGCGATTTCCTCGGCGCCGACCTGGGTGCGCAGCAGCTTCGGCCTGGGCGCTTCGCCGTCGGCGCCGGCGGCGGCTTCCTCGGCCTTCTTCAGCTGGGATTCCAGTTCCGGCAGGCGGCCGTACGACAGCTCGGACATCCGGCTGTAGTCGCTCTGGCGCTTGGCTTCCTCGATCTGGTGGCGCACCCGCTCGATCTCTTCCTTGATGTGCGCGGTGCCCTGCACCGCCGCCTTCTCGGCTTTCAGGATCTCTTCGAAGTCGTTGTACTCGCGCTCCAGGCGCGCGATTTCCTCGCCGATCAGCTCCATGCGGCGCATCGAGGCTTCGTCGGTTTCCTTGCGCACGGCTTCGCGCTCGATCTTCAGCTGGATCAGGCGGCGTTCGAGCTTGTCCATGACTTCCGGCTTGGAGTCGATCTCGATCTTGATCTTCGAGGCCGCTTCGTCAATCAGGTCGATCGCCTTGTCCGGCAGGAAGCGGTCGCTGATGTAGCGGTGCGAGAGCTCGGCCGCGGCGATGATGGCCGGGTCGGTGATCTCGACCTTGTGGTGCAGCTCGTACTTCTCCTGCAGGCCGCGCAGGATGGCGATGGTCGCCTCCACGCTCGGCTCGTCGACGATGATCTTCTGGAAGCGGCGCTCGAGCGCAGCGTCCTTCTCGACATACTTGCGGTACTCGTCCAGGGTGGTCGCGCCGACGCAGTGCAGTTCGCCGCGCGCCAGCGCCGGTTTCAGCATGTTGCCGGCGTCCATCGCGCCTTCGGCCTTGCCGGCGCCGACCATGGTGTGGAGCTCGTCGATGAAAACGATGGTCTGGCCCTCGTCCTGGGCCAGCTCCTTCAATACGCTTTTCAGCCGCTCTTCGAACTCGCCGCGGTACTTGGCGCCGGCCAGCAGGGCCGCCATGTCGAGCGACAGCACCCGCTTGCCCTTGAGCGAATCGGGCACTTCGCCGTTGACGATGCGCTGGGCCAGGCCCTCGACGATGGCGGTCTTGCCGACGCCCGGTTCGCCGATCAGCACCGGATTGTTCTTGGAACGGCGCTGCAGCACCTGGATCGCGCGGCGGATCTCGTCATCGCGGCCGATCACCGGGTCGAGCTTGCCCTGGCGCGCCCGCTCGGTCAGGTCGAGGGTGTACTTCTTGAGCGATTCGCGCTGGCCTTCGGCGTCCTGCGAGTTCACGGACTCGCCGCCGCGCACGGCCAGGATGGCGGATTCGAGCGCCTTGCGCGCCAGGCCATGCTCGCGCGCCAGGCGGCCGGCGTCGGACTTGTCTTCGGTGAGCGCCAGCAGGATCATTTCCGACGACAGGAACTGGTCGCCGCGCTTCTGGGATTCGCGGTCGGCCAGGTTGAGCAGTGCCACGAGCTCGCGCCCGACCTGCACGTCGCCGCCGGTGCCCGACACCTTCGGCAGGCGTTCCAGCCCCGACCTCAGGGCATTGCCCAGCCCGCCGACATTCACGCCGGCGCGCTGCAGGAGGGAACGGGCGCCGCCGTCGTCCTGGTTCAGCAGGGCGACCAGCAGGTGCACCGGTTCGATGTACTGGTTATCGTTGCCGACCGCCAGGCTCTGGGCATCCGCCAGCGCTTCCTGGAGCTTGGTCGTCAGTTTGTCTTGCCGCATGGTATTGCTCCCTAGTGGTGTTCTTAACTGAGGAGCAAGATAGGGCTCGCTGTCGGCTTTTCAAGATGTGCAATGCCCCACCATCGGCAAATCACTCCAGCGCCGCCCCGGCCACCGGCTCGCGCAGGCTGTTCAGGTCGCGCACGTTCTTCTGGACGGCCACGACGGAGAACAGACTCAGCACGAAGGACATCGCATAGAAGCCTTTTTCGCTGGGGGCCAGGGTGGCGTTCCACAGGCCGATGCTCAAGAGCAGGATCGCCGCCAGCAGCGATATCCAGCACAGGCCCGCATACAGATTGGTGACGGCAATGCCTTCGGCGCGGTCACGCACGGTCTTTTGCAGCGACACGGCCGCGAACAGGCCGTACAGCAGCAGGGTCAGGTAGTAGCCTTTCTCGTTGAGCTGCATCTGGGCGTTCCACAGGCCGATCAGGAAAGTGCTGGCGCCGATCAGGAGCGCACCCCAGGAAGCACCGACGAAGGCGGCGGTCGGGCGTTGAACGGTTTGCATGGCTGGTCCTCCAAAAAGTGATCCAGCCGCCAACGTAGCATGCCTTGTAGCCCGACAACTTGCGCGAATTCAGTGGTAGCAAGCGGTGATACCGTCAGCCGCGCAGGGCGCGCCATGTGGCGAACCCGGCGGCGCAGCAGAGGAGCGAGCCCAGCAGGTGCAGCAAGGTGTGCGCCAGCGCCCAGCCGACTTCGCCGCGCTGGAGCAGCAGCACCGATTCGCCCGAGAAGCTGGAAAAGGTCGTGAGGCCGCCGAGGAAACCGGTGATGGCGAACAGGCGCCATGCCGGCGAGAGTTCGGGATGGGCGCTGAAGAATCCCAGCGCCAGCCCGACCAGGTAGCCACCCAGCAGGTTGGCCGCCAGCGTGCCGAGCTGGACATAGCCGTGCAGCCTGCCCAGCCAGATGCCCAGCCCCCAGCGCAGCCAGGCGCCCAGCGCCGCGCCCGCGCCCACCGCCAGCCAGTTCCAGCTCATGCGTCGGCGCGCCGCCGCGCCCACTTCAGCCTGGCGGAATCGTCGCTGCTCCTGGCGTCGACCCAGCGGGCGCCGTCCGGGGTCTGCTCCTTCTTCCAGAACGGGGCGTCGGTCTTGAGGTAGTCCATGATGAACTCGCAGGCGGCAAAGGCCTCGCCGCGGTGCGCCGCGCAGCAGGCCACCAGCACGATCTGGTCGAGCGGCAGCAAGGGGCCGATCCGGTGGATGACCAGTACGCCCAACAGCGGCCAGCGGGTCCTGGCCTGCGCGACGATGTCTTCCAGCGCCTTTTCCGTCATGCCGGGATAGTGCTCCAGCTCCATCTCTGCGACGACGGCGCCCTCGTTCAGGTCGCGCACGGTGCCCACGAAAGCGACCACGGCGCCGACCCGGCCGTCGCCGGCGCGCAGGCGGGCGATCTCGGCCGACAGGTCGAAGTCGGCTTCCTGCACCCGGATATCGCTTACACCGGTCGCGGCAGGTGCATTCATCGGCCATCCTTTGCAAAGCGCGTGAGCAGGTGCTCGATGCGGGTTTCGGTGCGCGCGTCGGCCAGCGCCGGCAGCGCCAGCAATTCGCGCAGCCCGCCCGCGCCCGTCTCATGGCCGCCCTTGTGCCCGGCTTTCTGCCCCGATTTGAGCGAGCTTTGCAACACTTCGACCTGCAGCTTCAGACGCTCGCGTGCGAACTCGGCGCCGCTGTCGATGCCAGCCGCGATCTCCAGGCGCAGCAGCTCGTGCAGCAGGCGCTCGCGGTTCGCTTCCAGCCGGCCCGCGTAGCCGCTGCGCTCGCCTTCCAGCGCATCCAGGGCGGCCTCGAAGCGGGCATGCAGCACCGGCTCGTAGCCGCCCTCGAGCGGCAAGAGCGCATCCCAGCGCGCGCGCCAGTCGGCGGGATTGGTATGGGCGTCCGGATTGACGAGCGCGTTTTCCAGCGCCTGGATCAGGCGCAGCTTGTCGCGCACGGCGCCGGCCAGCGCCAGCCCGGCGGCGCGGCGCACCACGTCGGCATGGTGCTGCACCGCGGCGACGGCCGCGTGGTAGCGCTTCTCTACCCGCGCCTCGTGGGCGCGCGGCACCGGGCCGATCGCGGCCCACTCGGCGGCGGCCTCGCGCAGCAGTTTGCCGGCGGAGGCGGGCGTCGCATCCGGTGCGGACGCCTCCAGGCGCGCACATACGGCTTCCTTGGCGGCTTCGTGGGCGCGGCGTTCGGCGTCCGCCGCATGCGCCTGTTCCTTGCGCCGCGCAAACAGCGCGTCGCAGGCGGCGCGGAAGCGTTGCCACAAGGCCTGCTCGGCCTTGCGTTCGAGCGGCAGCGCGCGCGCATGTTCCTGCCAGCGCGCCTGCAGCTCGCGCAAGGCGTCGACCGCGTGGCGGTCGTGCGGGTCGAGCGCCAGCGCTGCCTCGATCAGCCCCTCGCGCACGCTCATCTCGCCCTGGCGTTGCTCTTCCAGCGGACGCTGGAGCGTGTTCAGCGCATCGGCGAACAATTGGTCGAGGCGTTTCTTGTCCTTGCGGTCGATGGCGCCCAGGTGGCTCCAGGCGGTACGCAGGCGCTGCACCGTACCGGACACATGCTTCCAGTCGGCCTCGCCGGACGCGAGCCGCGCGATCTCGGCCTGCGCTTCGTCCACCAGCGCCTGGCCGCGCGCCGCATTGGCGTGGCGCTCCTCGGCCAGGTGCCTGAAGTGGGCGGCGGCCGGCGCATAGGCCGTGGTGCACGCGGCGTCGAAGCGCTCCCACAGCGAACGCGGCGCGGCGCCCGACAGGCTGTCGAGCGCCTTCCAGCGCTCGCGCATGCTGCCTACTTTCTTGGCCAGCTCGCCCATCGCCAGGTTCTCGCCGGGCAGCGCCTCGACCTGCTTGATGAGTTCTTCGCGCGACACATTGCCGCCCCAGCGCGCCCAGTCGGACAGGCGCTTGAGCTCGGCGCGCACGTGGTTCAGGCGCTCGAGCTGCGCCGGCGTGAGGCGCATCCCCTTGTCCTTGCTTTCCTTGAGCGACTTGTCGAGTTCGGCGGCGGCGCCCAAGGAGCCCTGCTGCAGGGCCGCTTCCATGGCGTCGAGCTGGTCGAGGAAGTGCTGGTCGGCGCCCTTGTTGGGCGCCTTCGGCGGCCTGGCCGGCGCCGCGGCCGTCGCGGACGCGGCGGGTGCAGCAGCCGCGCGCTGTTCCTGTTTCGGCTTGCGCGGCTCCTGCGGCAGGCTGGCCAGCAACGCATCGAAGCGGCGCTGCAGCCCGTCCCCGCGGCCATTGGACGGCATCGCCGGCAGGCGCTGCCATTCCTTGCGCAAATTGTCCGCCTTCAGCTCGGCCACCGGCTGGGCCTGCCACTGCGACAGCGCCGCCTCGCGTGCGGCCAGCGCGGCCCGGTCCTGCTCGATGCTGGCGAGGCTGGCTTGCAGGCGCGCCTGTTCGGTGGCGAACTCGGCCACCAGGGAACGGGGCAGCGATGCGTGGCCCTGCGCGACCAGCGCGCTGGCCTGCTCGCGCGACAGGGTGTCGAGACGCTCGGCGAACGCGGCGGCGTCGAGCCCGGCGGATTCGAGCCGGCGCAGCGCGGCCAGGCGGTCGATCATGGCGCGCTGCAGCTGCACCTGGTCTTCCAGGCGCTTGCCGAGCTCGGCACGGACGGCATCGAATTCCGGCGCCAGTTCGGGCGCCTTCGTCAGCGCCCATTTGCGGTCGAGTTCAGCGACGTGGTTGGGAGTCAGCAGTTCGTCGTCCAGCAGCGCCCTGCCATGCGCCAGCGCTTCCTGACCGCGGCGCAGCTCGGCTTCATGGTGGCGGATCGCATCGAGACGCGACTGCATCAGCTTGGCGACGCGGCGGTCGGTATTGCGCATCGCCGCGTGGACCCGCTCGAGCTGGGCCCGGCCGTGGACCAGCTCAGCCGCGCCCAGGCGCAGTTCGGAAAATTCGGAGGACAGGATGAAGGCTACGGCGGCGTCTTCGTCGCCGTCCAGGTGCTTGAGCTGTTCGGCCTGCTGCTCACGCGGGGTCGGTGCGGACCGGGCCGGTCCGGCATCCCGCGCGCCGGCCTGCTGGCCGCCCGCAGGCTGCTCCCCCGGCTGTTCACCGGAGGCGCCGGCCGGCTTGTCGCCGCCCTGCCGCTTGAAAAGGAATTCGAACATGATGAAATCGCACTTCCAAAATCGCCATCATAGCAAAGAACCATGGTGGCGCTCGCCCGGTGCGCGCAGTGCATGGTTCGGTGCGTGGCTCAGTGCGTGGCTCAGTGCGTGGCGTATTGCGCGGCGTAATGCGGGGTAGTTGCCACAGGGCTTTTGATGGTGGCATTCCGGACCATGGCGCCGGCCGGCATGGACCCGGGCGGATAGCCGCGGTTCTCGCTCTGCCAGGCTTCCTGGACCAGCATCTGGTTGGCGATCGCGAACCAGGCCTCGCTCGGCACATGGGCGCGCGCCAGCGGGAACAGTTCGCGTTCCTCGCGCTCCAGGCGCTCGAGCAACAGCTTGCAGCAGCGCTCGATCGCGGCGCCGAAGCCCGGGTCCTGCACGGCTGCCGCCGCATGGGCGTCGGCGCGCGCCTCGATGGCTGCCAGCGTCAGTGCGTCGAGTTCGGCCAGCAGGGCGGCGGCTACGCCGGCCCGGCGCAGGGCCGGCAGTACAAAATTGTCGAGCTTGCGCCAGTAACAGTTGTCGAAGGCCACGCGCAGGGCATCGCAGGCGAGTTCGCATTCGCGCCCGGCGGGCAGCCTCGGCCTGCGGGCGCCCGCTTGCCAGTGTTCGAGCAGCGCTTGCAGGCCGATGCGGGCGCTGGCCTGCTCGATGGACAGGGCGACCAGCGTATAGGTGGATGTCAGCATCATGTCTCCTCTCGGGATGGCTTCGCCAGCGCGCAGCCCTGGCGGTGGCCGCGATGCAGTCGCTGGGGAAGCCTTTTTGTCGGGGTCAGGCAGGCAGCTTTTGTTGTTGTAGCCGGCCTTTGGGAACTCGTAGTGTAGAGACATGCCCCAGCTCGGGTTTGAGCTGGCGCAAACCCGGCCCCGTCGACATTGGAGACTTTCCCGTGCCCGCGATGTCCAAATACGATTACCCGGACACGGCTGTTCCCGAGTCCGCCAGGGCCCTGCGCAGCCTTGCACCAAAGTCGTCCGGCACGGCCCCGGTCAGGCTGACCTGTGCGCATCCGTGCCAGCGCGCGCAGCGCGCCACGGCGCCGGCCAGGTCGGCCGCCAGGCGGTCACTGATGCGCACGCCCGGCTCCAGGTGGATGCCGCGCAGCTCGAACCGGCCGGCCTTGCGCTGCGCCTTGGCGTCGACGCGCCCCACCAGGGCCCCGCGGCGCAGCACCGGCAACGTGAAGTAGCCGTAGCGGCGCTTTTCTGCCGGCGTATAGCATTCGAGGCGGTAGTCGAAGCCGAACAGCTCGAGCGCGCGCCGCCGGTCCCAGACGATCGGATCGAAAGGCGACAGCAGGGTCGTCAGCCGCGGCGCCAGCCGCCCCGCCATCGCCTCGCGCGCCAGCCCCGCATGCTCGGGGTGGATGTACACCGCCTGGTTCCAGCCTTCCACCCGCCCGCGCAGCAGCAGCCCTGCTTCCACCAGCTGCTCCGGGTCCGGATGCGGGCGCCGGGTGCGGTGGTAGTCGGGAATCCAGGCCGCCTTCGCCAGGCCGAGGGCGCGCACCGTGTGCAGCACGAAGCTGCGCCGCACCTCGTCCAGGGACGGCATGCGGCCGTCGTGCCAGCCCGGGAGCACGCGCTCGGCCAGGTCGTAGATGCGCTGGAAATTGTGGCGGCGCGCGATCATCAGTTCGCCGGCCGTGAACAGCGCCTCCAGGGTGCGCTTCTCGGGCTTCCATGCCCACCAGCCGCCGGCCTGCCCATCCTTGCGTTCGAAGTCGGAGGAGCGTACCGGGCCCTGCGCACGCACGTGGGCCAGCAAGGCCTGCGCCTCGGCGGCGCGTTCGCGCATCCAGCTGGCGGAATATTTCCAGCCCATCGCTTCCGGGTCGAGCATGCGGTGGCGGTACAGGCCGTAGTCCTCGATCGGCAGGAAGCAGGCTTCATGGGCCCAGTATTCGAACAGGGCGCCTTCGGCCAGCAGTTCGTCGAGCCAGCCCGGGTCGTAGTCGCCCAGGCGGCTCCACAGCACCAGGTAGGGACTGCGCGCGACCACGCTGATGGTGTCGATCTGCAGCATCCCCATGCGCCGGATCGCCGCCAGCACATCGGCCTTGACGGCGCGCCGCCGGCGCGGGGCCAGCATGTCCTGCGCGGCCAGGTGCAGGGCGCGGGCGGCGCCCACGGACAACTCGAACTCCGGTTTGATGTCGCTCATGTCTTGATTCTAATATCAAACCAATACTACTGTAAAAAAACACAGTCTTTTTCCCGACAACACGGCCAATCCACGTTCCATCTGGTTTATAGTGAGCGCCGACCCGACTTTGCATAAATACCATGCGGCTGCTGCACACTTCCGACTGGCACCTGGGCCAGACCCTGCACAATTTCGACCGGAGCTACGAGCACGCCTGCTTCCTCGACTGGCTCGTGGAGACGCTGGCGGTGGAAGACATCGACGTGCTCCTGGTCGCCGGCGACATCTTCGACAACGCCAACCCGTCGGCCGCCGCGCACCGCCAGCTCTATCGTTTCCTGCAACAGGCCAAGGCCAGGGTCCCGCACCTGCAGGTGGTCGTCATTGCCGGCAACCACGACTCGCCGGGCCGGCTGGAAGCGCCCACGCCCCTGCTCGAAGCCCATGGCACGATCGTCGTCGGCAACGTCGGGCGCACGCTAGAGGGCGGCATCGACCTGGAGCGCCTGCTGGTGCCGCTGCGCGGCCGCGACGGCGGCGTCAAGGCCTGGTGCCTGGCGATCCCCTTCCTGCGTCCCGGCGACGTGCCGCGCATCGTGGCCGACGACGAGGCCATGGCGCTCGATCCCTACCTGCACGGCACCGCCCTGCTCTACCGCCAGGCCTTCGCGCTGGCGCAGTCGCGCTGCACGGGCGGCGAGGCCATCATCGCCATGGGCCATTGCCACATGGTGGACGGCCAGTCTTCCCAGGATTCCGAGCGCCGCATCGTGATCGGCGGCACCGAAGCCCTGCCGGCCTCGATGTTCGACCCCGCCGTGGCCTACGTGGCCCTGGGCCACCTGCACCTGGCCCAGCGCGTCGGCGGCCACGAGCACCGGCGCTACTGCGGCAGCCCGCTGCCGCTCTCCTTTTCGGAAGTCGGCTACCAGCACCAGGTGCTGCGCATCGAGCTCGACGGCCCGGCCGCCGCTTCGGTGACGCCGTTGCACGTGCCGCGTGCGGTGCAGCTGCTGCGGGTGCCAGGCCAGCCGGCGCCGCTCGACGACGTGCTGGCTGCGCTCGAAGCACTCGCATTGCCCGAGCTGCCGCCGCACCAGCAGCCCTTCCTCGAAGTGCGCGTGCTGCTCGAGGGCCCCGAGCCGGGCCTGCGTGCGCGCATCGAGGCGGCGCTCGACGGCAAGCCGGTACGCCTGGCCAAGATCGAACCGACGCGCCGCCACGCCGCTCCCGACAGCCCGGCCGAAGCCCTGAGTCTCGACCAGCTGGCCCAGCTGCAGCCCGACGACATCTTCCGCCGCCTGTGGGCCCAGCGCTACGGTGACGAAGCGCCGCCTGAGCAGCTGTCCGCCTTTGCCGAACTCACCACGGCCTTGGGAGACGGGGCATGAAGATCCTGCGCATCAGCGGCAGGAACCTGGCCTCGCTGGCCGGCGAATTCCTGGTCGACTTCGAAGCCGAACCGCTCGCCTCGAGCGGCCTGTTCGCCATCAGCGGCCCCACCGGCGCGGGGAAAAGCACCCTGCTCGACGCCCTGTGCCTCGCGCTGTACGACGCCACGCCGCGCCTGCTCAAGCGCGCCGGCAGCCAGCTGCCGGACGTGGGCGGCGACACCATCTCGGCGCTCGACCCGCGCACCCTGTTGCGGCGCGGCGCCAGCGAAGCCTGGGCCGAGGTCGACTTCCTCGGCAACGACGACATCCGTTACCGTGCGCGCTGGAGCGTGCGCCGTGCCTACGGCAAGCCGAGTGGCGCCCTGCAGCCTTCCAAAATGACGCTGCACCGCCTGCCGGAACTGGCGCCGCTGGGCGGCACCAAGACCGAGGTGGCGCTCGAGATCGTCGCCCGCATCGGTCTTTCCTTCGAACAGTTCACGCGCGCCGTGCTGCTGGCCCAGAACGAGTTCTCGGCCTTCCTCAAGACCGACGAGAACGAACGCGGCGAACTGCTGGAGACGCTCACCGGCACCACGATCTACAGCGATATCTCGCGGCGCGCCTTCGAACGCTACCGCGCCGAGCAGGAACGCACCCGCATGCTGGCAGCCAAGCTGGCCAACCAGGCCCCGATGCCGCCCGACGAACGGGAAAAGCTCGACGCCGAACGCGTCAACGCCGAGCTGGCGCTGGAGGCGGCCGATGCGCGCCGCTCCGCCCTCGAAGGCGAGCTGCGCTGGCACCACGAAGCCGCCAAGCTCGAACGCAGCGAAGCCCAGGCCGGCGATTCGCTGGCGGCGGCGCAGGCGGCGCAGCTGGAAGCGCTTGGGCGGCGCGGGCGGCTCGCCACCCTCGACGCGGTGCAGCCGGCGCGACCGCTCGTGCTCGAGGTCGGGCGCCTGCACGAAGAACACCGGCTTGCGCTCGAGGCGACGGCCAGGCTCGACAGTGCGCTGGCGGCGGCGCTGGACGCACGCCGGCAAGCCGCACTCGACGTCGATGCGGCGCTCGCGGCGGTCGATGCGGCCGACGGCACGCTGCGCACCGCCGCACCCCAGCTCGACGCGGCCAAGGCCCTCGACGCCGCCATCGCTGCGCTCGCACCCTCGCATGGGCAGGCCGCCGCTGCGCTGGAAGCCGCCCGCCATGAAGCGCGTCAGGCGCGCACCGTGCACGGCGCGAAAGCGGCCGAACTCGACGCGGCCAGGGGCCAGCGCGACCGGGCCGCCGCATGGCTGGCGGCCCATGGCCGGCTCGAGCCGATGGCGATGCAATGGCCGCGCTGGGACAGGCTGCTGGCCGGCGCCGCGCAATCGGTCACGGCCGAGGCGAGCGCCGCCTCGGCACTGGCGGCGGCAAGCCGCCAGGCCCATGAAGCCGGCTTGCGCGAACAGGCCGCCAATGCGGCGCTGAGCGATGCCGCCGCCCGCCTGGCAAGCCTGGACAGCGTCCGGCGCGAGGCCATGAGCGCCCTCGACGCCACCGACCCGCAGTCCCTGGACCACGAGCGCCAGGCCCTGGACGCGCACCGCGAGCGCCTCGCCGGCGCCGAACGGGCCTGGACTGCCCTGGCGAGTACGCGCCAGGAAGTGGCCGACACCGCCCTCGAACTCGACCGCGTCGACACCGCCCGCGCCGGCGCCGGCCGCCTGCTGGAAGAAGCACGCCTGGCTGCCCCCGCCCTGGCTGCGGCCATGCACCAGGCCGAGAAGTCGCTGGGGGCGGCGGAGCTGGCCTGCGCCGCCGGCGTGGAAGAGCTGCGCGCCACCTTAAGCGACGACACGCCCTGCCCGGTATGCGGCGGACACGAGCACCCCTACCGTGACCATGGCCGCGAGGACATGCTGCGCGGCATGCTTGCCACCTTGCGCGCCGAAGTGGCAGACTGCCGGACCCGCGTGCGCGACAACGAAGCAGTACAGGCGGCGCAGGCCGCCACCCTGGCCGCCTCGGGCGAGCGCCTTGCCGGGCTCGAACGGGAGCGCACGACCCTGCGCAAGCTGCTGGACGAGCTCGAAGCGGAATGGATCGCCCAGCCGCTGGCGCCCGAAGTGACGGCCGCAGCGCCGGCCGAGGAAGACCGCATGGCGTGGTTCGCCGCGTCGCGCGAAGCGCTGCGGGGCGCGACCGCAGCGCTGGACGGCCGCGTGGCCGCCTTGCGCCGCGCGGCGCAAGCGCGCGATGCCGCCCAGGCTGCCTACGATGCGGCCCAGCTCGACCATGCCCGCCTGCGCCAGGCTGCCGACGGCGCGCGCGATGCCGGCGCACGCCTGCAGGCCGAGCTGCGCGCCATGTCGATCCAGCAGGAAACCAGCGCCGCCCAGCTGGCGGCAGTGCTGGCCGAACTCGATCCGGTACTGTGCGCCGCGGTCGGCGACGGCTGGCAGGATGCCTGGCGGTGCGATCCGGCCGGCTGGCGCGCCGCGCGCGCCCAGGAGGCGGTGCAGTGGCAGGAACAGACGGCGCAGCAAGCCAGGGGCGCGGCGAGCGCCGCCACGCTGGAAGCGGAAGTGGCGGGTGCGCTTTTGCGCATCGCGCAGGCCGACCGCCACGGCGCCGGGGTGGCGGCCGAGTTCAAGCGCATCGACACCGAGCTCGCGGACAGGCGCGCCCAGCGCCTGGCCTTGTGGAACGGCCGCCCCGTCGCCGAAGTCGAACAGGGACTGCAGGCCAGCCTCGGCGCCGCGCGCAACCACCTGTCGGCGCGCCAGGCGATCGGCAACGAAACGGCGCAGCGGGAAGCCAGTGCGCGCACCGCCCGCGCCCAGCTCACCGAGCAGATTGCCGTCCTCGACAGTGCCGGCGCCAGGGCCGCAACCCAGCTCGCCGACTGGCTGGAGGAGTACCGCAAGTCGGCCTTCCTGAACAGCCTCGACCCGATCGAGGACAGCGCCGAGCTCGGCCGCCTGCTGGCGGTCGGCGGCGCCTGGCTGGCCCAGGAACGCACGGCCCTGGGCGCGCTTGACGCCGCCGTGGGCAGCGCCGTCGCGGTGCTGGCAGAGCGCCGCGCCCAGCGCGTGCTGCACGATGAAGGCAAGCCCGAGAGCGGTCTGAGCGCCGAGACGGTGGCGGCCGCGGTCGAGGTCCTCACGTCCGAACGCCGCGCCGCCCACGACCTGGCGACCGAGTTGCGCATGCGCGCGGCCCAGGACGACACCCGGCGCGGTCAGGCGCAGGCGGTGCTCGCCGAGGTCGAGCGCCAGCAGCTCGAGGAACAGCGCTGGGGCAAGTTGTCCGAGCTGATCGGCTCCAGCGACGGCAAGAAGTTCCGCAACTACGCCCAGCAGTTCACGCTCGACGTGCTGCTCGGCTACGCCAATGCCGACCTGGGGCAGCTGGCGCGGCGCTACCGCCTCGAGCGCGTCAGCCACAACGGCGCGCCCTCGCTGGCCTTGATGGTGCGCGACCAGGACATGGGCGGCGAAGTGCGGTCGGTCAATTCCCTGTCAGGCGGTGAGTCCTTCCTGGTGTCGCTCGCGCTCGCGCTCGGCCTGGCGTCGCTGTCGTCCAACCGGGTGCGGGTGGAATCGCTGTTCATCGACGAAGGCTTCGGCAGCCTGGATACCGACACCCTGGGCGTGGCCATGGACGCGCTCGACGCCCTGCAGTCGCTCGGCCGCAAGGTGGGCGTGATCTCGCACGTGCAAGAGATGACGGAACGCATCGCCACCAAGGTGCTGGTGCGCCCGGGCGGCGGCGGCAGCAGTTCGGTCGTGGTGGCGCAGTGAGCGCAGGCAGCATGCTTACGCGTTGCGCGCGCAGTGAGCGTCTGCAATGAGGCAGTGTAGAATGCCGCACTTTCCCGGACCAATATCCTTACGACCATGAAACCTGCCCGCTTCCTCACCTTCAAATGCGTCAAGTGCGCCAAACCGGTCAAGGTCACCCTGCAGAAGGTCTCGGCCTGCTCGCACATCCAGCCCTACCTGGGCGTCTGCGAATGCGGCGAGCCCAGGCGCCACGCGACCGGCAGCCCGGACGCCGTCAAGTCCTACCTCGAATCCGCCGACGGCAACTGGCACCACCACCATTGATGAGTCATTGATGATCTCGTCGATGGCCCGGATCGCGTGGATGGAAGGCGGCGCCGAGCGCACGGCGCAGTGGCGTTCCGAGAGCGGCTGGCCGGCGCCGAAGAAGGTGCTCGTCGCCGACGACACCATGACCGCCGACGCCGCCTACCGGCTGGCGCTCGACGGCACCGCCCTGCTGTGGCGCGGCGACTTCCAGAACGCGCGCCAGCTGCTGAATGCGCTGGTGCGCCGCGTCGACGGCAAGAGCGACCGTGCACGCCGCGCCAAGGCGCACAAGAGCCCGCCTACGCCGACCGAATTGTTCCACCGCCACCGCCTGCAGCAGCTGCAGCGCGCCCGCACCCTTGCCATGCTCCTGCTGCCGTTCGAGGCGGACCACACGATTCCGCTGCGCCGCGCGCCCGACGTGCGCGCGGCCTGCGGCGAAGCCTACGGGCCGGCGGACGAGCCTTATGTCGCCTCGCTGCGTGAGCTGCTGGGCGTGATCGGCGCCCACGAATGGCGCCGCAAGGGCGTGCGCATTCCTGCGCTCGACGCCGACATCCACCCGTGGTACGGCGTGTTCTCGCCGGTGCGCGGCGAGTACGTCGAACTGGTGGCGCAGGCGCCCCTGCCCCATGGGACGAAACTCGCGTTCGACATCGGCGCCGGCACCGGGGTGCTGTCGGCGGTGCTGGCCCGGCGCGGCGTCCAGCGCGTCGTCGCCACCGACATGGATGCGCGCGCCCTTGGCTGCGCGCGCGAGAACATCGCCCGCCTCGGCCTGGGCGCGCAGGTCGAGCTGCTCGAAGCCGACCTGTTTCCCGAAGGCCGCGCGCCCCTGGTCGTGTGCAACCCGCCGTGGTTGCCAGGTAAGCCGAGCTCGGCTATCGAATACGCGATCTACGACCCTGACAGCCGCATGCTGCGCGGCTTCCTCGGCGGGCTCGCGGCCCACCTGGAAACCGGCGGCGAAGGCTGGCTGATCCTGTCGGACCTGGCCGAACACCTGGGCCTGCGCAGCCGCGAGCAATTGCTCGGCTGGATAGACGCGGCCGGGCTCGCCGTGGCGGCGCGCCACGATGTGCGGCCGACCCACGGCAAGGCCGGCGACCCGGACGATCCGCTGCACGCGGCGCGCTCGCGCGAAGTCACCTCGCTGTGGCGCCTGCGCGCCCGGGCAGGCTGAACGGCGGCAGGTAAGGCATGGATTGCATCGCGGGCCAATCCGGGTTATAATCTTTTTCTCAGACGCGGGGTGGAGCAGTCTGGCAGCTCGTCGGGCTCATAACCCGAAGGTCACAGGTTCAAATCCTGTCCCCGCAACCAAATACCGACCAAAGCCCGACTCTTGTAGCCGGGCTTTTGTTTTCTGCGTCTTGCCCGGGCAGCGCAGCACAGCTGATGAGAGACAAGAAAGACAACGCAACGATCGACCTGCCGGGCTTCGAGCCCGCCGCACCGTTTGAGCCCGTTGTCGAACCGAAGCGCGCCGCCGCCAGGGAGCGCCGCAGCTCCCTGAAGCAGGAACAGCTGAATCTTCTCGGCGAGCTGGAAGAATCCGACATCAGCGGCCTGCCTGTCTGGCGCCGCGACGACAATCTCGACCTGACCGGCTTGCCGGTCTGGGCGCCGGCCTCAGCGTAGTCCGCTCAGGGCCAACCCTTTTGGCTGGACTAGCATGCAAACCCAATCCTTCACTTCGCTGCCGCTGGCGCCGCGCTTCCTCGCCAACCTCGCCACCCTGGGCTACCACGGGATGACGCCGATCCAGGCCGCGTCCCTGCCAGCCGTTCTGGAGGGGCGCGACCTGATCGCCCAGGCCAAGACCGGCAGCGGCAAGACTGCCGCCTTCGGCATCGGCGTCCTGCACAAGCTCAATCCGGCATGGTTCGCGGTGCAGGGCCTGGTCATGTGCCCGACGCGCGAACTGGCCGACCAGGTCGCGAACGAACTGCGGCGCCTGGCGCGCGGCGTCGGCAACGTCAAGATCCTGACGCTGACGGGCGGCGTGGCGATGCGCCCGCAGATCGCTTCGCTCGAGCATGGCGCCCACATCGTGGTCGGCACCCCGGGCCGCATCCGCGACCACCTGGGCCGCGCCACCCTCGACCTGTCGAAGGTCCAGACCCTGGTGCTGGACGAGGCCGACCGCATGACCGACATGGGCTTCTACGACGAGATCGCCGGCATCGTCAGCGCCTGCCCGGAGCGCCGCCAGACCCTGCTGTTCTCGGCCACCTACCCGGACGACATCCGATTCGCCACCGCCGGCTTCCTGCGCGACCCGCTCGAAGTGGCGGTCGAGAGCCAGCACAGCGCCGAGAAGATCGAACAGCGCTTCTACGAGATCGGCTTCGAGGACCGCATGGATGCGGTGGCGCGCCTGCTCAAGCACCACCAGTCGGTGTCCACCCTCGCCTTCTGCAATACCAAGGCGCATTGCCGCGAACTGGCCGACCACCTGCGCGAACAAGGCTTTTCGGCGCTGGCGCTGTACGGCGAGCTGGAACAGTGGGAGCGCGACGAGATCCTGGTCCTGTTCGCCAACCGCAGCTGCTCGGTGCTGGTGGCCACCGACGTCGCCGCGCGCGGCCTCGACATCACCAGTCTCGACACCGTCATCAATGCCGACGTGTCGAAGGACCCCGAAGTGCACGTGCACCGCATCGGCCGCACCGGCCGCGGACAGGAAAGCGGCCTGGCCCTGACCCTGTGCGCGCCGAACGAGAAGAAGTGGGTGCGCCTGATCGAGGAATACCAGGATGCCCCGGCCGAGTGGCACAAGCTCGACGAATTGGGCGAACAGCTCGAAGCGGCCGCGCCGGCGCCGATGCTGACCCTGCACATTGCCGGCGGCAAGAAGGCCAAGCTGCGCCCCGGCGACATCCTCGGCGCGCTGACCGGCGACGCCGGCCTGACCAAGGAACAGGTGGGCAAGATCAACGTGGGCGAGTTCGCCAGCTACGTGGCGCTCGACCGTCACGCGGCCCATGCCGCCGTGGCGAAACTGCGCGACCGCCAGGCGCCGGGACCGGAATTCGGCGCCATCAAGGGCCGCTACTTCAAGATGCGTTTCCTCGAGGTGTGAGCGCCTGTCCGGCTCCCTCCCGGCGAATTGTAAGCAAGATGTAACAGGCGCGCACGGTTGGCTCATCAGCGCCACCGCTGCGGCAAATCTGGCATTATTTGTCAAAATACAAATACCGCGCCGGGGGCACCCCTGGACACATCCTTTGTGTGTCGCGGCGCGGCCAGATGCCATGATGACCAGCACACCCGTAACCCAGCAACAGCAAACCGACGGCCGGACCGTGCGCGAGGTGGTCGAGTTCAACCAGGAACTCGTCAACGAAGTCTGGTGCCGGCGCATCTTCCGCCAGATCCTGCAGTCGCTTGAGCTGCAGTACGCCATGCAGATGCCGCACCGCTCCATCAACCCGGAAACGGTGCTGGTGCTCGACTCGGGCGACCCGATGCTGCTGCCCTCCCAGAACGTCGGCAGCGCCTGGTCCGAGGCGGGCGACATGCACGACCTGGCCGCCGTCGTCCACTACGCCATCACCCGCGAATACCCGCCGGCCGCGCCCCTGCAGGGACGCGGCCTGGGCGACGACTACAGCGACACCTTCGTCGCCGCCGTCGACCGCTGCCTCTCGCCCGACCCGCAGGCGCGGCCCCACAACATCGAAGCGCTGCGCAACCTGCTGGGCATCGTGCCGCTCGGCCCGGCCATCCCGGCGCAGGCGGTCGTTGCGCCGGCCCCGGAACCGGCGGTGTCCTTCCTGACGGAGCCGCGTCCCGCGGCGGCCGAACCGGGACGCCTGCGCCGCTGGCTGCTGCTGGTGGGCGCGGCCACCGTGCTGATGGCCGCGCTCGGCGCGCTGTTCGCCCTGCTGCACGGCGCCGATTCGCGCGATACGCTGACGCTCGCCCTGCCGGACGATGCTGCTGCGCCGCCCGCCGCTACCGCGGTGCTCCTCCCTGATCCTGCCACGGCGGCGCCGGAAGAAACGGCCGAGTCCGACCTGCTGGCCGCCGCTGCTGTCGACGCGGGGCCCGTTCCCGCAGCGCCGGGCGTGCAGCAGGCCGCCGGCATGCCACCCTCGGTCCGACAAGCCGCCCCCGCCACGGGCGCCGGGCGCGGGTCTGTGGCCACCGACGCGACGTATAAACTGGTGATCAAGCCCTGGGCCATGGTGCAGGTCAACGGCGTCGACCGCGGCGCCAGCCCGCCGCTCAAGCGCCTGAACCTGCCGCCGGGCCAGCACACGATCCGCATCGTCAACCCGAACTTCCCCGAGCATACCGTGACGGTCAATGCCGTCAGGGGCGCATCTTCGGTGATCGAACTGGATTTTACTGAGGAGGGAATGGAGTGAATCTCATGACCAATCTGCGCCTGGAACGGGCCGGCCTGCTGGCCGCCGCGATGCTGCTCGGCGGCTGCGCCCAACTGAACGCGCAGCTGGACTCGATCCTTGGCAGCAAGCGGGAGCCGGCGCGCGCGCATCCGCGCGCCGAGGACGTGGCGCGCGCCCGCGCCGAGCGCGCGGAACGCCGCGATCGGCCCGCGCCGCGTCCCGAACGTCCGGCGGCCGACCGCGACGACATCGCCCTGCGCGAAGGCATCGCCCTGTACCACGAGGGCGAATTCAACGCCGCGATCAAGCGGCTCGGCTCGAACGACATGAACGGCGCGCCCGTGCGCAAGCGCGTCGCCGCGCTCAAGTACACGGCCTTCAGCTACTGCGTCACCAACCGGCCGAAGCCCTGCCAGCAGGCCTTCGAGCGGGCACTGCGCCTCGACCCTTCCTTCGACCTGGCGCCTGGCGAACAGGGCCACCCGCAATGGGGTCCCGTGTTCGCCAGGGCCAAGGGCGGAGCGTCGCGCGAGGGTGTGCGGGAAGCCTCGCGCTGAGCTTTACAGCTTGACGTTGATGCTCGCCGGATAAGTCGGCGGGCGGCGGCGCTGGGTGGCCTGCTCGTAGGCGTAGGCCATGCCGATCAGCGTCGCCTCGCTCCAGGCCCCGCCCACGAAGGAGATCCCGACAGGCAGCCCGCGCGTAAAGCCGGCCGGCACCGTGATGTGCGGATAGCCCGCCACCGCGGCCGGGCTCGAGAAACTGCCGCCGTAGTGGTCGCCGTTGATGTAGTCGGTGAGCCAGGCCGGGCCGCCCGTGGGCGCCACCAGCGCGTCCAGCTTGTGCTCCTTCATCACCTGGTCGATGCCCTCGTCGCGCGAATAGCGCAGGTCGTTGGCCAGGGCTTCACGGTACTCCTTGGCGTCCAGCCCCGGCTTGGCATGGGCGGCGACCAGGTGTTCCTGCTTGAAGAACGGCATTTCGCGCGCCGCGTTCTTCTCGTTGAAGGCGATCACATCGGCCATGTTCTTGACCGGCGCATGCGGCGCATAGTTCTTCAGCCAGGACGCCAGGCCGGGCGCGAATTCGTACAGCAGCACCTGCAGCTCGCTGGCGTTGTACTTGCCGACGTTCGGGATCTTCACGTCCACCAGGATCGCGCCCTGTGCCTTCAGCACCGCCAGTTCCTTCTCGATGATCTCGTCGACGGCGTCATTGCTGCCGAAGAAATTGCGGGCGACGCCGATGCGTTTGCCCCTCAGGCCGTCCGTACGCAGCGCCGCCGCATAGTCGGCGATGTGCTTGCCGCTGTCGGCGGTCGCCTTGTCGGCCGCGTCCGGGCCGGCCATCGCGGCCAGCATCAGGGCGGCGTCGGCCACGCTGCGGGTCATCGGGCCGGCCGTGTCCTGCGAATGGGCGATCGGGATAATGCCGCTGCGGCTGAGCAGGCCCAGGGTCGGCTTGATGCCGACGATGCCGCACGAAGACGAAGGCGAGACGATCGAGCCGTCGGTCTCGGTGCCGACGGTGAGGGTGGCCAGGCTGGCCGCCGCCGCCGCGCCGGAGCCCGAGCTCGAACCGCTGGTGTTGCGGTCGAGCGCGTACGGGTTCCTGGTCTGTCCGCCGCGCCCGCTCCAGCCGCTGACCGAATTGGTCGAGCGCATATTGGCCCATTCGGACAGGTTGGTCTTGCCGATGATGACGGCGCCCGCATTGCGCAGCAGCGTCACGATGTGGGCGTCCTTCACCGCGCGCACGCCGTCCAGCGCCAGCGAGCCTGCGCTCGTGCTCATCCGGTCGGCGGTGGCGATATTGTCCTTCAATAGCACGGGAATGCCGTGCAGCGGTCCGCGCAGCTTGCCGGCGGCGCGCTCGCGGTCCATCTCGGCGGCGATCTTGAGCGCGTCCGGGTTGGTTTCGATGACCGAGTTCAGGCGCGGCCCGGCCTTGTCGATGGCGGCGATGCGCCCCAGGTATTGCTTCACGAGCGAGACCGAGCTCAGCTTGCCGGCCGCCATCTGGGCCCCCTGCTCGCGCACGCCCGCATCGAGGATGCCGCCCGCGCCCGGGCTTGCCGCCTGTGCGCCGCCTGCCGCTGCTGCGGCGCCCGCTACCGCGCCGGCCGCCACACCGAGTCGTACGAAGTCCCTGCGATCCATCTTGTCTCCCTGTTTTTATCTAAAGCAATAGGATAGCAGCGTGGCAAATTTTCAGGAGCCCGGGCGAAAAAAAACGCTGCCCGAAGGCAGCGCTTTTTCTACAGCGAACAGCGAGGCGACGTCGCTTAGTTGCGCACGACGCGCTTGTATTCGTTGGTGCGGGTGTCGATCTCGATGACGTCGTCGGTGCTGACGAACAGCGGCACCATCACGGTATGCTGCTTGGCTTCGATGGCGTTCTCGATCTTGGCTTCCTTCAGGACGTTGCCCGAGGTGTTGCCCTTGACGGCCGGTTCCGAGTACACGACCAGGCGTGCGATGGTGGTCGGCAGTTCGACCGAGATCGCCTTGCCGTCATAAAACACGGCTTCGCATTCCATACCGTCTTTCAGGTAGTTGATGGCGTCGCCCATGTTCTCTTCTTCGATTTCGTACTGGTTGTACTCTTCGTCCATGAAGACGTACAGCGGATCGGCGAAGTACGAGTAGGTGACCGGCTTCTTGTCCAGCACGACGACGTCGAACTTGTCGTCACCGCGGAACACGTTCTCCAGCGGCGCGTTGGTCAGCAGGTTCTTCATCTTCCACTTGTAGGTGAAGCCCGTGCGGCTCGAACCGTTCACATCCGAACGCAGCACGATGAACGGCTTGTCTTCCACCATAATGATGTTGCCAACACGGATTTCTTTAGCGAATTTCATAGTAGTTTTACGTAAAAAGGTAGTTGCATTAAATCAGCGGTGGCCGGTGAGCGAAGAAAGCCTGGAAGCCTACGTTTGATCCTGTGTATTTCGTTACAGACTAACCGCGCATTATACCGGATTTTGTGCGGCCAGCCTCAGCGCACGGGCAAATTCCAGCAGCTTCGTCGTCAAATCGCCATGGGCGAGCACTTCGCGGCGCCATTCTTCTGCACGGACGGCAATGCGCGGCATGGCCGATTGCAGCTCCTGCCACGCCGCCGGCCAGGAAGCGATGTCCTGTGCGCCGTTCCAGCCGAGCGCGAAGGCCTGCAGCGCGTCCAGTGCGCGCGGCTCGCCGGCCGCGTCCGCATAGCGCCCGAGGAAGGCGCGCAGCTTCTTGTGGTGCAGGTTCTCGTCCTGCGGATAGATGTGCCAGACGAAAGGACGTCCGGCCCACTGGGCGCGCACGAAGGAATCCTCGCCGCGCACGAAATTGAAGTCGCAGGCCCACAGCAGGCGGTCGTAGTCCGGCTGGGGCACGAAGGGCAGCACGCGCAGCGTCAGCGCGCCGCGCGTCGCACTGCTGCCGGCCGGCGCAGGACCGCCAACGAACGCTTGCACCGTGGGGGCGGCGACGCCTTCCGGCACCAGGCAGCTCACCGGACGCCCGCCCTCCGACCAGGCTTGCAACAGTTCATCCACCGGTGCGTGCGGATAGCAGAACAGCGACACCTTCAGCGCATCCATCTCGGCGGCCGTGACGCCGAAGCGCCCCAGGAAGCCGGCCATCGCGGCCGGGTCGGCCTGGAAGGCCAGGCGTTGCGCGTCCAGGCCGGATTCATGCAGCAGCCCGCCGGTCTGCGCCGTGAAGCCGGGGAAGAAAAAGTGCTTGGTGAGCTTCAGGCGCGGATGCATCGACGGCAGCCGGTGGCAGCCTTCCACCCAGTCTTCCGCCGTCAGGCCCTCGAGGTTGAACCACACGGGCCGCGGCGTGCGCTGCGCCATCGCGGCCACGTAGCCTGGCGGAATGTCGACGGCGAAGAACTCGATCACGATGTCGGCGACCTCGCCGGGGGCGAAGCTGCCTTCCTGGTCGCGCCAGTGGCGCACCAGCACGCCCTCGACCACCTGCCCGCCGGCGCCCGTGTCGACCTGCGGACAGATGCGGCGAAAGCTCCCCAGGTCGTCGACCCAGAGCGCGACCCCTAGCCCGTGCTCGCCCGACAGCTGGCGCGCCAGCCGCCAGCAGATGCCGATGTCGCCATAGTTGTCGACGACCTTGCAGAAGATCGCCAGTGTAAGGGCAGGAGTGGATGTCATGTCGATGGGCGCAGACAGGCTGCGAAAGCCTTGGACAAATAGAAAAACCGGAGCACCTCTCCGCGCATGCGCGTTGGTTTACTCCGGTCTTTTACTGGCGTCCCCACGGGGATTCGAACCCCGGTACTCACCGTGAAAGGGTGATGTCCTAGGCCTCTAGACGATGGGGACCTAAAACTGCGTTTACTACGATGATCTGCTGCTGTACGCCGCACCGCAGCGCGGCATCGGCGTGAACCAAATTCTTGGCGTCCCCACGGGGATTCGAACCCCGGTACTCACCGTGAAAGGGTGATGTCCTAGGCCTCTAGACGATGGGGACCCGGACTGTAGAACTATTGTTTTTCCAACGTGGTGGAGGTAAGCGGGATCGAACCGCTGACCTCTTGCATGCCATGCAAGCGCTCTCCCAGCTGAGCTATACCCCCTACGGGAAAACAATATTCTAACATACTGCAACTACTTCTACTACCGCGCGCCGCTGGTTGCACGCTGGCGTCCCCACGGGGATTCGAACCCCGGTACTCACCGTGAAAGGGTGATGTCCTAGGCCTCTAGACGATGGGGACCTGAACTTGCTACTGCCTACTTTACTACCGCGGCCTGGATGCTGTCGCACTTCGCTGCCGCACTTCAGAGTTTGGTGGAGGTAAGCGGGATCGAACCGCTGACCTCTTGCATGCCATGCAAGCGCTCTCCCAGCTGAGCTATACCCCCTCTTCACTGTACCTTACTGCCTACTGCTTCGTACCGTGTGCTGCTGAAGTGCGAGCATTATAGCGGAGCGCCTTGCATTTCGCAAATACCTGTTTTCAGAAAATGTAGATTCCGAAAAAAGGCGCTTATAGATACCTGGCGATCCGTGCCAGCACGCGCTCGCGGCCGAACAGTTCCAGCACCGCATCGATGGCCGGAGTCTGCAGCTGGCCGGTGACGATCAGGCGCAAGGGCATCGCGATCTGCGGCATCTTGAGGCCGTGTGCAGCCAGCACTTCCTTGAACAGCGCGGCAATCGCCGCCTTGTTCCACTCCACGTCCTTGCAACGCTCCGCAAACGCCGCCAGCGCCGGACGCACCGCATCGCTCAGGTGCTGGGCCAGCAGCGCCGCCTCCGGCTGCGGCTCGCGGTAGAACAGCATCGCCGTGTCGGCCAGCTCGTCGATGGTGTTGGCGCGGTCCTTCACCAGCGCGATCACGGCCGCCAATGCCGGCGCCCCATCGAAGCGGGCGCCCTCGCGCTCCAGCCTTGGGCGCGCCAGGTCCGCCAGGCGTTCGTTGTCGGCCGCCTTGATGTAGTGGTTGTTCAGCCAGGCCAGCTTTTCCGGATTGAATTGGGCCGCCGACGCAGTCAGGTGCTCCAGGTTGAACCACTCGACGAACTGCTCCATCGAGAAGATCTCGTCGTCGCCGTGGCTCCAGCCCAGGCGCGCCAGGTAGTTCAGCATCGCTTCCGGCAGGTAGCCCTGTTCGGGGTACTGCATCACGCTGACGGCGCCGTGGCGCTTGGACAGCTTCTGGCCGTCCGCGCCCAGGATCATCGGCAGGTGGCCATACTGCGGCAGCTCGGCGCCGAGGGCGCGCAGGATATTGATCTGGCGCGGGGTGTTGTTCACGTGGTCGTCGCCGCGCAGCACGTGGGTGATCTTCATGTCCCAGTCATCCACCGACACGCAGAAATTATAGGTCGGGGTGCCGTCGGGACGCGCGATGATGAGGTCGTCGAGCTCCTTGTTGGCGATGGTGATCGGGCCCTTGACCACGTCGACCCAGGTGACTTCGCCGTCCAGCGGGTTCTTGAAGCGCACCACCGGCTTGACGCCTTCCGGGACCGGCGGCAGGGTCTTGCCCAACTCAGGACGCCAGGTGCCGTCGTAGCGCGGTTTTTCGCCGGCAGCGCGCATGCGCTCGCGCATCGCTTCGACTTCCTCCGGCGAGCAATAGCACAGGTAAGCCGTGCCCTGTTCCAGCATCGAGGCCACCACCTCGCGGTAGCGGTCCATGCGCTGCATCTGGTAGAACGGGCCTTCGTCGTGCGACAGGCCGAGCCACTGCATGCCGTCCAGGATCGCCTGCACCGCTTCCGGCGTCGAGCGTTCCAGGTCGGTGTCTTCGATGCGCAGGATGAAAGTGCCGCCGAAGTGGCGTGCATAGGCCCAGGAATACAGCGCGGTGCGGGCGCCGCCCAGGTGGAGGTAGCCGGTCGGGCTGGGAGCAAAGCGGGTGCGGACGGTCATGGCTGGATGCGAAAAAGGTAAAGGTCGTATTCTACCCCGCCGTCCTGCGGGCGCGCAGCACCCGCCCTGCCGCCCCGCCCCGGCCAGCCTAGGCTGCGGCCGGCCCGCACGGCCGCACGCTCGGCCGTGGCGCATCGAGGGCGCGCCGCACCGCCGCGGCCAGCAGCGGCGCCGCGCGCCGCACCTGGGCCGGCGTATGCTGCGCCATCAGCTGCAGGCGCAGGTGCGCAGCGCCCAGGGGCACGCCGGGGAACTCCATCGGATTGACGAATACCCGTTCGCGCGCCAGCAGCATGCCGGCGATGCGCGCCGCGCTTTCCGCGCCCGTCCACAAGGGAACGATCGGCGATGGCGCGCCCAGGCAGCGCATGCCCGCTTCCTGCAGCAGCGCGCGCAGCTCCACTGCATTGCGCATCAGGTCCGCGCGCAGCGCGTCGCCCTCAGGGCTCCCGGCGATGCGCAGGCATTCCAGCACCGTGGCCGCCTGCACCGACGAGAGCGCGTTCGAAAACATGTGGGGTCCGGCGAACAGCTGCAGCTGGCGCCGCATGCTGGGTTCATGGCAGGCGACGAAACCGCCGTTCGAGGCGAAGGTCTTGGAAAAGGCGCCCATTACGATGTCGATCTTGCCGAGCATGCCCTGGGCGCCGATCACGCCGGTTCCCGCAGGTCCCATGGCGCCGAGGTCGTGCGCCACGTCCACCAGCAGCGTGGCGCCGTACTCGCGGCACAGGTATTGCGTCAGGGGCAGGTCGGGACTGTCGGCGTCCATGCTGAACAGGCCTTCGGTGACGACCAGGATCGCGCCATTCGCGTCCAGCGCGCGGATACCGGCCAGCAGTTCGCGCAGGTGGTTGCAGTCCAGGTGCCGGAATGCCGTCACGTTGCGGGTCGCGGCCGCGGCGCCCTGGCGCAGCGAGGCGTGGGCCAGGGCGTCGATCAATACGTGATCGCCGCCATGCACCAGCGCCGTTACCGCGCCGAATGCCGCGCCCCAGCCGGTCGGGAACAGCACCACCTGGCGGCAGCGCAGCAGCGCGCCGAGCGCCGCTTCCAGCGCGTTCGAATAGCGGCTGTTGCCGAGCAGGATGGCGGAGCCGGCGCTGTGCGGCCCGCATTCGGCCAGCACCCGCATGGCCGCATCGATGACGGCCGGGTGCGAAGCGAGCGACAGGTAGTCCTGCGAGGCGAAGTTGATGCCCTGCGTCGCCGCCAGGCCGTCGCCCTCCACCAAGGCCAGCGGCGCCGGCGGGCCATCCAGGGTGCGGTTATAAGGCCAGACCCCATGGCGGGTGCGCAGCGCGCACCACTCCTCGAGCGGCGCGGCGCGGCGCTGCAGGTCGGGGCCGCGCGGCTGGCGGTACAGGGCGACGTTGCCGCCCAGGGCGCCGGACGCTGCCAGCGCGTCCAGGTCGTGGGCGGGATCAAAGGGAATCGGTTCATTCAACACGGCATCCTCCGGCAAAGGGGTAGGCGAACAGGGTTCATGCGGGCACCGGCGGCGCCGCCGGCACCTGGCGCGCCAGCATGGCGGCGACTTCCGCGGGCGGCAGCGGGCGGGCGAAAAGGTAGCCCTGGGCGGCGTCGCATCCCATCGCGCACAGGTCGGCCAGCTGCTCGGGCGTCTCGACGGCCTCTGCGATCACCGCCAGCCCCAGGCGCTGCGCCATCGACACGATGGCCTCGGCGATCGCGTAATGGCGGCCGCGCCCCGCCGCCGCACCGGGAGCGGACCCGAGCCGGCGCACGAACAGGCCATCCATCTTGAGGATGTCCACGGGCAGCTCGGACAGGTAGTTCAGGCTCGAATAGCCGGTGCCGAAGTCGTCGATCGACACCAGCACGCCGGCCTGGCGCAGCCGGTTCATCAGCGCGCAGTTGGCGGCGAGGTCTTCGATCAGCATGCCTTCGGTGATCTCGAGGTCGAGGCAGTGCGGCGGCATGCCGGTCTCCATCAGGATGGCCAGCACCCGCGCCGGCAGGCCCGGCTCCTTCAGCTGGCGCGCCGACAGGTTCACTGCGGTCTTGATCTCGGGCAGGCCGGCCGCGCGCCAGGCGCGGTTCTGCAGGCAGGCCGTGCGCAGCGCCCAGTCGCCGATCGGCACGATCATCCCGGTTTCCTCGGCCAGCGGGATGAAGCGGCCCGGCGGGACGCAGCCATATACCGGGTGCTGCCAGCGCAGCAGCGCCTCGACCCCGGTCACGCGCTGCGTGGCCAGGTCGATCTGGGGCTGGTATTCCAGGAACAGCTGGCCCTGTGCAAGCGCGTCGCGCAAGCCGTTCTTCAGCGCCAGGCGCTCGCTCTGCGGCTGTGCGGTGTCGCCGGAATACACCTGCACGTTGTTTTCGCCCCAGCGCTTGGCGCCGCGCATGGCGATGTCGGCGCGCTTGAGCAGCGCATCGAGGTCGCAATCGGCCGCCGGGTACAGGGCCACGCCCACCGCCAGCGTGACGAAGCACGCGCGCCCCGCCACCGCCAAAGGCAGGCCGAAGCGGTCGAGGATCTTTTCGGCCACCACCTGGGCGTCGGACTCGAAACCGAGGTCTTCCAGCAGGACGATGAATTCGTCGCCGCCCCAGCGCGCCACCGTATCCGAGTCGCGCAGGCAGCGCCGGATCGCGGCCCCGGCCTGGGTCAGGAGGGCATCGCCCGCCTCGTAGCCGAGTTCGTCGTTGATCTCCTTGAAGCCGTTGATGTTCAGGAGCAGCAAGGCCACCAGGCGGCGGTTGCGGTTGGCGCGGGCCATCGCGTGGCGCAGGCGGTCGCGCAGCAGGTTCCGGTTGAGCAGGCCGGTGAGCTGGTCGCACTGGGCGCGGTCCACCAGGCGGCAGTTGCCCGGCCCGGGCGCCGCGGCCGCATCGTCCCCGCCCCCCTGCCCTTCCGTTTTCGGCAGCACCGGCGGGCGTTCGTCCTCGTCGTGGCATTGCACCCGGTTGCGCCCGAGCGACTTGGCCGCGTACAGGGCCTCGTCGGCGCGCGCGACGGCCTGCGCCACTGTCTCGCCGAGCCGGTACTCGGCCACGCCTACCGATACCGTCAGGCTGATCCCGGTGGCGCCGTCGCCGGTGCCGGCGCCGCAGCGCATGGCCTCGATGACGCGCCGCACCCGCTCGGCCAGCACCACCGCATCCGGCGCCGGGGTTTCGGGCAGCATCAGCAGGAACTCTTCGCCGCCGTAGCGGCCGAAAGCGTCGGTGCCGCGGATCTGGCCCTGCACCGCATGGGCGAAGCTGCGCAACACCAGGTCGCCGGCTGCATGACCGTAGCTGTCGTTGATGCGCTTGAAGAAGTCGATGTCGAACAGGCACAGGCAGAACGGCCGCCCGTTGCGGTCGCAGCGCTCCTTTTCCCGCTCGATCAGGCCGAGCAGGAAGCGGCGGTTGTGGCTGCCGGTGAGCTCGTCGCGGATGGCCAGCTCGTTGATGGTGGCCAGCGCGCGCTGCAGCTTGACGAAACCTTCGGTCTTGGTCAGTTCGAACAGCAGCACGAACACCAGCACCACCACGTACAGGCCCAGGTTGCAGATCAGCTGCAGCAGCGGCATGTCGAGGCTCGGGGCGGCCGGGGCGGCCCCCTCGATGAGCGGCAGGGCCCAGATCGTCGTCGCGGCGGCGCAGCTCATCGCCATCCAGAACACGCCGCTGGCCACGCCGCCCAGGAACATCGCCACCACCGGGGCGGTAATCAGCCAGCTGGCGGTCGGCGCGCCGATGCCACCCAGATGCCAGGTCAGCCAGGTGAAATTGAAGAACAGCGCGCACAGGAACAGTTCGCGCGCCAGGGCGATGCTGCCGCTCAGGCGCTGCACGGGCGGAGCCATCAGCATGAACAGGCAGCAGGCGAGGATCTCGACGGCCGCCGTCTCCAGGCCCAGCAGCCAGTAGGCCAGTGCATACAGGGGACCGGCGGTGGCCGCCAGCAGTGCCGCGCTGACCACGTTCTCGGCCCGCGCGAGCACGGCGGCATCCTGCCGCAGCCGGGCGGGTACGAACAAGTGAGCCGCGTCCAGGTAACGCCCCCGCCATTGCCGCGTTTCGCCTTGCATGCTGTTCTCGCTCATCGGTGTTCCTGCCACGTTCCAACGTTCGAGTGTAGGCAGGAATTTCCAGCAGGCTTTATTCTGGGACAGACAGTGACACGAAAGCCGGGCGCCTCGTCGCCCATGCACGACGGGTAGGTTCGACGCGCATATTTACGGCTCGCCGGCTCACTCCTATAATGTCACTCGGGCAACTCGACAATCCATACCGATGAGGGAATGAGCATGGTGGCGCCACCCCGGCAGTTGCAGGTACCACTCGAACGGATCATCCAGTCCGCGGTCGACCTGGCGAGGATCTGCCTGCACATGGATGTCGCCTTTGTTTCGGAATTCAAGCAGGGCCGCCGCATCTTCCGCCACCTGTCCGCCGATGGTCCGCTGCCGGTCGAGCCGGGGCATTCCGATCCGCTAGCAGAGAGCTATTGCCAGTACGTCATCAGCGGCACCATCCCGGCGATTGTGGACGACAGCCACGTCTATCCCATCCTGAAACACCTGGCCTGCACCGAAGCCTTGCAGATCCGCGCCCACCTGGGTGTGCCGGTGTGGCTGTCCGACGGTTCGGTGTACGGCACCTTCTGCTGCTACAGCCACAGCGCCAGCAGCAGCCTGCGCCAGGTGGATGCCGACGCCTTGCGGCGCTTCGCCAACCTGATCGCGGCCATGCTGGAACAGCGGGTACTCGCCGAGCGGGCGACCGAACAGATCTGCGCCCGCCTGGCTGAAGTGTTCGGCAGGCGCGCCATCCGCATCGCGTGCCAGCCGATCGTCGACCTGGCCAGCGGCGCCATGCTCGGCTACGAGGCGCTGTCGCGCTTCCCGGCCCCGGACAGCTGCCCGGCCACCTGGTTCGAGGACGCGCACCGGGTCGACAAGGGCCCTGAACTGGAGCTGCTGGCGATCGAGCTGGCGCTCGCCACCCTGCCCCGCCTGCCGGCCGGCGTTTACCTGTCGCTGAATGTCTCGCCCGCCACCATCCTGGGCGGAGCCTTGCCGGCGCGCCTGGCCGAGGCGCCGCTCGACCGGCTGGTGCTGGAACTGACCGAGCACGCGCCGATCGAGGAATACGCAGCGATCGGCGCAGCGCTCGACGGCCTGCGCGCACGCGGCCTGCGGCTGGCGATCGACGACGCCGGCTCGGGCTACGCCAGTTTCCGGCACATCCTGCAGCTGCGGCCCGACATCATCAAGCTCGACCAGAGCCTGATTCGCGGCATCGAGGGCGATCCCGGGCGCCGCGCGCTGGCCGCCGCGTTGACCGGCTTCGCCCGCGACACCGGCAGCGCCGTCGTCGCCGAGGGTATCGAAACGGAGGCCGAACTGGCCGTGCTGCGCGGCCTGGGCGTCACTGCCGGGCAAGGCTACCTGCTTGGGCGCCCTGCACCGATCCCCTGAAAGTTCAGATCGGTCGGCGCGTCAGGCGCGGCGCAGGGTGATGGTCCGTCCGGCACGGGCGCGCAGCTGGCCGCAGCCGCCGTCGACGTCCTGCCCGGCCGAATCGCGCAGTTTGGTCAGCACGCCGCGCCCGTGCAGCTGCGCCGCGATGGCGCGCGCGCGCTCCCAGCTGGGCCGTCGATAGGCCAGCTCCGGCACCGTGTTGTAGGGGATCATGTTGAGGATCGCGTACTTGCCGCGCAGCAGGGCCACGATGCCGTCCATTTCGTCCTGACCGTCGTTGACGCCCTCCAGCAGCGTCCACTGGTACTGGATCGGGTAGCCCGTCAGGCGCGCATAGCGCTCGCCATGCTCCACCAGTTCTTGCGGGGACAGGCGCGGCGCGCGCGGCAGCAGTTCGGCGCGTAGCGGAGCCTTCGTCGTGTGAAGCGACAGCGCCAGCGCCGGCTTCACGCGGGCCTCGAGCAGGCGCTCGAAGGCGCGCGGGTCGCCCACGGTGGAAAACACCAGGTTCTTGTGAGCGATGCCGGCCTCGATGCCGAGCAGCTCGATCGCTTCCAGCACGTTGTCGAGGTTGTGGGCCGGCTCGCCCATGCCCATGAACACCACCTTCCTGACCGCGCGGCGCGCACGCGCCAGCACCACCTGGGCGACGATTTCGCCGCTCGTCACCTGGCGCAGCAGCCCGTCGCGGCCGGTCATGCAGAAGCGGCAGCCGACCGCGCAGCCGACCTGGCTCGAGACGCACACGCCCTCGCGCGGCAACAGCACGGATTCGACCATCTGGCCGTCCTGCAGGCCCACCAGCAGGCGCTCCGAGCCGTCTTCGGCTGGATGGGCGGAGACGACGCGCGCCAGGCCCGCCAGCTCGGCGTCGAGCGCCGGCAGCGCTTCACGCACCGGCTTGGGAAGGAAATCGGAGGCGGGGCGCCGGCCGCGTTCGTGCGCGGCGCCCTGCACCCAGTCGCGCAGCACGCGCTCCTGGTGCTGCGGCAGCGCGCCCAGCAGGGCCAGGCGCTCGCGGATGCTTGACAGTCGCATCGTGGATTTTTTACCGGTTGGTAAAAAATCAGTCGTTCTTGACGACGATGCTCGGGAACTTGCTGGTCATGTCCTTCGCCTTCTCGGCGACCTTGACGGCGACCTTGCGCGCAATCTCTTTGTAGATGCCCGCAACCGGGCCGTCCGGATCGGCAACGACGGTCGGGCGGCCGGAATCGGTCTGCTCGCGGATGGACAGCGTGAGCGGCAGCTTGCCGAGGAAATCGACGCCGAAGTCGCGGCACATCTTCTCGCCGCCGCCCGCCCCGAAGATCTCCTCGTGGTGGCCGCAGTTCGAGCAGATATGGGTGCTCATGTTCTCGACCACGCCGATGATCGGGATCCCGACCTTCTCGAACATCTTGAGGCCCTTGCGCGCATCCAGCAGGGCGATGTCTTGCGGCGTGGTGACGATCACGGCGCCGGTCACCGGGACCTTTTGCGACAGGGTCAGCTGGATGTCGCCGGTACCCGGCGGCATGTCGACGATCAGGTAGTCGAGGTCGCGCCAGTTGGTCTGCTCGAGCAGCTGCTGCAGCGCGCCGGTGACCATCGGGCCGCGCCAGACCATCGGCTCGTCCGGATCGATCATGAAGCCGATCGAGGACACCTGTACGCCGTGATTCTCCAGCGGCTCCATGGTCTTGCCGTCCGTGCTTTCCGGACGCCCGTTAATCCCCAACATCATCGGCTGCGAGGGGCCGTAGATATCGGCGTCGAGGATGCCGACGCTGGCGCCTTCGCTTGCCAAGGCCAGGGCCAGGTTGACGGCAGTGGTCGACTTGCCGACGCCGCCCTTGCCCGAGGCGACCGCGATGATGTTCTTCACGTTCGGCATGACTTTCAGGCCGCGCTGGACCGCGTGCGACAGGATCTTGCTGTATACCTTGGCGCTCACGTTGCCGATGCCCGGCAACGCCTTCACGCCCGCCACGACGCTGTCGCGGATCGATGCGACCTGGCTGGCGGCCGGATAACCCAGCTCGACATCGAAAGCGAGGTCGTTGCCGCTGAGCCTGATGTTCTTGATCGATTTGGAAGAAACGAAATCCTTCCCGGTGTTAGGATCGATGACGGCCGACAGTGCTGCCTTGACATCGTTCTCAGTGATGCTCATGTGTTTCTCCAAGGTGATTGGAGCGAAGTGTAACGCAAAACCTCGCACGCTTCTTGTTGGTTTGGCAAACCGGCCGGCCGCGCCTGCGCATGCGGCGCTTCCGCTGTTAAAATGCTTCTTTTTCAAAACCTAAAGCGCTTCGACCATGACCCGCAAGCTGTTTGTCACCACTGCCCTGCCCTACGCCAACGCCGCCTTCCATATCGGCCACATGATGGAATACATCCAGGCCGACATCTGGGTGAGGTTCCAGCGAATGCAGCGCGATGGGGACCAAATGAGCGGACAGCCGCGCCAGGTGCACTTCGTCTGCGCCGACGACACCCACGGCACCCCGATCATGATCGCGGCCGAGAAGGAGGGCATCACGCCGCAGGAGTTCGTGGCCAAGATCGCCGCTGGCCGTCCGCAATACCTGGACGGCTTCCACATCGCTTTTGATAACTGGTATTCGACCGATTCGCCGGAAAACGTCGAACTGTCGCAGGGTATCTACCGCAAGTTGCGCGACGCGGGACTCATCGTCACCAAGACGGTCGACCGCTTCTACGACCCGGTCAAGGGCATGTTCCTGGCCGACCGCAACATCAAGGGCGAGTGCCCGACCTGCCACGCCAAGGACCAGTACGGCGACAACTGCGAAGTCTGCGGCGCCGCCTACCAGCCGACCGAACTGATCAATCCATTCTCGGTCTTCACCGGCTCGACCCCGGTGCTGAAACCCTCGGAGCAGTACTTCTTCAAGCTGTCCGACCCGCGCTGCTTCGCCTTCCTGAAGGAGTGGCTGAACACCCCGGGCCGCCTGCAGCCGGAAATGGTCAACAAGGTCTCGGAATGGCTGGGCGAATCCGGCGACAAGCTGGCAGACTGGGACATTTCGCGCGACGCGCCCTATTTCGGCATCCCGATTCCCGACGCGCCGGGCAAGTTCTTCTATGTGTGGCTGGACGCGCCGGTGGGCTACCTGGCTTCGCTGAAGAACTACTTCAGCAAACAGGGCATCGACTACGAGGCCTTCCTGAACGATCCGCAAGCCGAGCAGGTCCACTTCATCGGCAAGGACATCGTGTCCTTCCACCTGCTGTTCTGGCCGGCGATGCTGAACTTCTCGCAGCACCCGATCATCGACAAGCTGAAGGTGGCGGTGCACGGCCACCTGACCGTCAACAACGAAAAGATGTCGAAGTCGCGCGGCACCGGCATTTCGCCGCTGCGCTACCTGGAACTGGGCATGAACCCGGAATGGCTGCGCTACTACCTGGCGTTCAAGCTCAATAGCAAGGTCGAGGACCTGGACTTCAACGGCGAAGACTTCGTCGCCCGCGTGAACAGCGACCTGATCGGCAAGTACGTCAACATCGCCAGCCGCTGCGCCGGCTTCATCGCCAAGCGCTTCGAGGGCAGGCTGGCCGATTCGCTTTCCGGCGACGCCAAGGGCTGGATCTGCAAGGCCCTGATGATCGATGGCGCCGAGCGCCAGGCCAGCATCGCCGCCGCCTTCGAGGCGCGCGAGTACGGCCGCGCGATGCGCGAGATCATGGAGATCACCGACATCGTCAACCAGTACGTGGACGAGAACAAGCCCTGGCTGCTGGCCAAGGACGAAAGCAAGACCGCGGAGCTGCACGACGTCTGCACAACGGCGCTGATCCTGTTCCGCCAATTGACCATCATGCTGTCGCCGGTGTTGCCGCAGGTGGCCGCGCGCGTGAGCGAATTCCTGGGCGATAACGACCTGAGCTGGCTCGACACCCACGGCGCGGCCGTCTACGAGACCATGCTGGGCCGCTCGATCGGCGCCTACAGCCACCTGATGCAGCGCGTGGATGCGAAGATGGTCGAGAACCTGTTCGACAAGCCGGCAGGCGTCCCTGCGGCCACGCCGGCCGTGGCCGCCCAGGCCGCCACGCCGGCCGCCGCAACCGCTGCTGCGGCCGCGGATGCGCCGGCCGCCGGCGAGATCGAGGAACTGGCCCCGGAAATCTCGATCGACGATTTCCTGAAGGTGGACCTGCGCGTGGCCCGCATCGTCAACTGCGAACACGTCGAAGGCGCCGGCAAGCTGCTGCGCCTGACCCTCGATGTGGGCGAAGGCCGCCACCGCAACGTATTCTCGGGCATCAAGTCGGCCTACAAGCCGGAAGATCTGGTCGGCAAGCTCACCGTGATGGTGGCCAACCTGGCGCCGCGCAAGATGAAGTTCGGAGTGTCGGAGGGGATGGTGTTGTGTGCGTCCGCTGCGGATGAGAAGGCGAATCCAGGCTTGTACCTGCTGGATCCGATGGCGGGCGCGCAGCCGGGCATGCGGATTCGCTGACACTGCTCCAGCTTGGATCCCGGCCTTCGCCGGGTTGACGATGCGAAGGGTCCGGAGCACGGACGCGCATCGACTTGCCAGCCTTGAAACCGTTGTCCCGGCGCAGGCCGGGACCCAGGTTCCCAAGCGGACCCGCTCCGCATCCTTGCCCCACCTCCCCGCCCCCAAAATCAAACCCGCCATCAAGCACAGCGTTATAATGGCGTGTTTTTCTCTGAAATTTGCGCCCGTGCGCCCATCGCCGGCCCCTCCTTCAGACCATACAAAAAAGGTAGATAACAAGATGACCGAATTCACTCCTCTCCGCCATATCCCGCAAGCCAAGGTGTTCCGCAAGGGCGACGTGTTCGTCCTGTTCGGCGAACTGTTCGGCCGCGGCTATGTGAACGGCCTGATCGACGAGGCGCGCAAGGCCGGCATGACGATCGTCGGCATCACCGTCGGCCGCCGCGACGAGACCGGCGCCCTGCGCGCGCTGGACGCGGAAGAACTGGTCGAGGCGGAAGAGAAGCTCGGCGGCAAGATTATCAACGTGCCCCTGATGGCCGGCTTCGACATGGACGCGCCGGAAGGCGAGCAGAATCCGACCGAACTGCTGGCGGACGTGAAGCTCAAGACCTGGCAGGACGACAAGCTGGACTGGGACAAGATCGGGCGCTGCCGTGAAGCAGGCGTGCGCCGCTTCACCACCAGCGCCGCGCAGGTCATGGGGGAAATCGACAAGCTGATCCCGGAAGGCGCCAACGTCTTCTTCGCCCACACCATGGCCGGCGGCATCCCGAAGATCAAGGCTTTCCTGGCCATCGCCAACCGCATCTACAAGGGCCGCGGCGAGCGCTTCGAATCCTCGCGCGCCCTGCTGGAGAGCGACCTGGGCAAGCTGATCCTGATGAACTTCGACGAAGTCACGGCCAACACGCTCAAGTACCTGATCGACGCATCGGGCGCGATCCGCGAGCGCGTGACCAGGGCCGGCGGCGAAGTGCGCTACACGGCCTACGGCTACCACGGCACCGAGATCCTGATTGGCGGCGAGTACACCTGGCAGACCTATACCAACTATACCCAGGGCTACGCCAAGATGCGCCTGGAGTCGATCGCCCAGGCGGCCTGGAACCAGGGCGTCTATGCGACCGTGTTCAACTGCCCGGAAATCCGCACCAATTCCTCGGACATCTTCGTGGGCGTGGAACTGTCGCTGTTCCCGCTGTTGACGGCCCTGAAGAAGGAAGGCGGCGGAGAATGGGCCGAACAGCAATGGGCAATCTGCCAGGATCTTTTGAGCGAAGGCAGCTCGCTGCAGTCGCTGCTCGACACCATCGAGCGCTACAACAACGACGCCACCAGCGCCCACTTCCGCAACTTCGAAGCCTGGCCGATGGACAACACGCCGGCGCTGGCCGAGGTCATGATCGGCACCTCGGAAGACATCACCGCCCTGCACAAGGACAGGAAGGCCCTGATCACCGACCACCTGTCGGGCCTGGTACTCGAAGGCGCCGGCCCGCTGATGTTCCATGGCGCCTCCGAAAAGATCGCGCCGGTGCTGTGGCTCAGCCACGACATCATCGCGCGCCAGCTGAACGAACTGCACAAGTAAACTTGACGCGGCCGCCCCGCCACAGAAGAATCTGCCGGGGCCAATCACACCTACTTAGAACCATGATCTTCAAGAAACAACATTCGCAGTACGTATCCGAACACACCAAGTTCATCGACGAACTGAAGGCCAGGACCCCGGGCATGGAAGCGCGCCAGGTGGAAGGCCGTTCCCTGCTGTGGGACAAGGCGCCGCTCTCGCTGGACGAACAGGAGCGCATCCAGCAGTCGCGCCTGCGCCAGCAGGCCTATCCGTACCAGTCCAAGGTCTGAACCAGGACGCGTTCCCATGCTGCCCGAACAGGCTGCGCCGCCCGACGAGGATGCGCCGGCCGCTCCCCAGCAGGATGGGACGCCCCTGGAAATCCACGACAGCGCCGGCGACGCCGGCCTGAACGCGGCTGCCGACGCGGCCGAAGCGGCTATCGCTCGCCTGTACGGCGAGCCCCTGATGCGCCTGCCGAACGACCTGTACATTCCGCCGGACGCGCTCGAGGTCTTCCTCGACGCCTTCGAAGGGCCGCTCGACCTGCTGCTCTACCTGATCCGCAAGCAGAACTTCAACATCCTCGACATCCCGATGGCGCAGGTAACCCTGCAATACCTGAAATACGTCGAGCAGATCCGCCAGCGCAACCTGGAGCTGGCCGCGGAGTACCTGCTCATGGCGGCCGTGCTCATCGAGATCAAGTCGAGGATGCTGCTGCCCAAGCGGCAGGACGACCTGGTCGAGGACGTCGGCGACCCGCGCGCGGAGCTGGTGCGCCGCCTGCTGGAGTACGAGCAGATCAAGTCGGCGGCGCTGGCGCTCGGCGCCCTGCCCCAGGAAGGCCGCGACTTCGTGCGCCCGCAGCTGTTCGTGGAACAGGGCCTGGCGCCAGTCCTGCCGGACGTCGACCCCTGGGACCTGCAGCGCGCCTGGCTCGACGTCCTGCGCCGCGCCAAGCTGACCCAGCACCACCGGATCGGCCGCCAGGAACTGTCGGTGCGCGAGCACATGTCGGCCATCCTGCGCACCCTGCAGTCGCAGCGCTTCGTCGAGTTCTCCGAATTGTTCGCGGGCCGGCACACGATTCCGATCGTGGTTGTACACTTTGTCGCCATGCTCGAGTTGGCGAAGGAAACCTTGATCGAGATCACGCAGGCAGAGCCTTTCGCGCCGATCTACGTGCGCCTGGCCTATTCCCCGGCTTGAATAGCCGCTTATCACCTTCCTATTCTGTTACCCCATGAAAATCATTTCCTCGATCGACGAACTGCGCGACCAGCTGCGCGGCCAGCTGCGCACCGCCTTCGTGCCGACGATGGGCAACCTGCACGAGGGCCATCTGTCGCTGATGCGCCTGGCGCGCAGGCACGGCGACCCGGTGGTCGCGTCCATCTTCGTGAACCGCCTGCAGTTCGGCCCGAACGAGGACTTCGACAAGTACCCGCGCACCTTCCAGGCCGACATCGAGAAACTGGAAAAGGAAGGCGTCTACGTGCTGTTCGCGCCGACGGAAAAGGACATGTATCCCGAACCGCAGGAATACCGCGTGCGCCCGCCGGACGGCCTGGGCAACACGCTGGAAGGCGAATTCCGCCCCGGCTTCTTCGAGGGTGTGTGCACCGTCGTGACCAAGCTGTTCTCCTGCGTGCAGCCGCGCGTGGCCGTGTTCGGTAAAAAAGATTACCAGCAGCTGATGATCATCCGTAACATGGCGCGCCAGTTCGCCCTGCCGACCGAGATCATCGGCGCCGAGACGTTCCGCGCCGAAGACGGCCTGGCCCTGTCTTCTCGCAACGGCTACCTGTCTGGCGAAGAGCGGGCCGAGGCCCCGGTGCTGTTCCAGCAGCTGAACCGGGTGGCCGAGGCCATGCGCGAAGGCGGCGGCGCCCATGACGCGATGGAGTGCCGGGCGATCGAGCGCCGGGCCATGGAGCACCTGGCCGCGCGCGGCTGGAAGCCCGACTATGTCTCGATCCGCAAGCGCATCGACCTGCAGGCGCCGAATGCGGCCGAGCTGGAAGCGGGTGCGCCGCTGGTGGTGCTGGCCGCGGCAAAACTCGGCAATACGCGCCTGATCGACAATCTTGAAATCTGAGTAGTGTCAAAAGACGCTTTGATTGCGAAATTGCAATTTTCGGAAGACTGGGCTTATACTTGACGGGCGCGCCTGGCAGCGCGCATCCTGAAGCACACTCGCAAGGAAAGTTGCCGTGAACGAAACCGCTGCTCCCCTCGTCCGCAAGGGTCCGCCGAAGCCGACCGATGCATTGCACCGCATCGGCAGCACCGCCCAGCCCCACGAAATGCGCGATCCCTTCGACATCGGCGAAGCGCTCACGGCGCTGGCGCTGTCGGGCGATCCCGTGACGGTGTTCCCGGCCGGCTGGATCGAGCCGCTGATGGCGCGCATCGAATCGGTCGATCCCGAGCTGCCGCATTTCGTGCTCGATTTCACCGGCAGCGAGCGCCCGCCACCGGGCAAGGCCATCCTGGTCGCTTCGCTCGGCGGCAATGCCAAGCTGCAGTTCGAGCTCGAGCAGTCCTGGAAACCCCTGCCGGACAATCGCATGCACGTGGCGGCCGAATTCCCGCCCGCCTGCCTGGTGCTGAACCGGCGCGCCCAGCGCCGCGTGGAGACGCCCGTCGGCGTGAATTTCCAGGCCAGCTTCCGCATCAAGGGCAACGAGATCGAGCTGCCGCTCTACGATTTCTCCGAGGGCGGCATCGGCCTGCGCGCCACGCCCGAGCAATGCTTCGGGCTGCATGTGGGGAAAAAACTGGACGGCGTGCGTATCCAGCTGGGGCCAAACCTGGTCATCGAGGCGGACCTCGAGGTGCGCCTGCTGCGTCCCTTCCGCACCTTCCTGCTCGGCGAGCAGGTGCAGATCGGCTGCAGCTTCGTGGGCATGTCGATGCAGTTGCAGCAGACGCTGCAGCGCTTCCTCACCACCGGCGCGGGCGAGCGCAGGACTGCCAGGTAGGCGCTGCGGCCACCCGCCGGACGCAAAAGCGGCTTAGCCCGCCACCGACTGCGCCCAGGCCAGCGCCGACAGGTGCGCCTTGTTCACGTCGAGCGGACTGATGTCGAGCGACGCCGCCAGCGAAGCCACCAGGTTGGAATTGAGCTCGCAGGCCTCGGCCAGCGCCAGGTAGGGCCCGTAGCGTCCTTCGCGGCCAATCAGCGCCCTCACCACCTCTTCCGGCAGCGGCACCGCCTCCAGCACCTCCTTCATCGGCAGTCCCAGCAGGCGGTCGAGCAGCGAGAACATGCCGGCCACGAACAGGTTCTCCGATTCCCCGCGCAGCGAGTTCGCGCCGAGCAGCTCGGCCAGGCGCCCGCGCACCACCGCGGTTTCCATCAGCACCGGCGAATAGCCGCTGGTGCTGGCCGTGGCCAGCAGCAGCACCAGCCAGCGGTACAGCGGCGCATAGCCCATCAGGGCAATCGCCTGGCGCAGCGACTGCACCTCGCGCGCGGCGCCGAAGCCGGCCGAGTTGATGTAGCGCAGCAGCTTGTAGGTAAGCGCCGGATCGCGCTTGAGCACGTTCTCCAGCTTGGGCACGTCCTCGTTGTTCTGCACCAGCTGCATCAGCTGCAGGATGGTGCCCTGGGTCGGGTTCATGCCCTTGACCGGATTGCCGGGGCGCGGCGTCAGGTGCAGCTTGCCGACGAAAGCGTCCAGCCCGAGCGCGGCGCAGGCGTCGAAGTCGGCCCAGGTCGCTACCGGGCGGCCCACCATGCGCATTGCCGCGTGCTTGGCGGCCGCATAGGTGCGCGCCTGCGCGCCCACGTCGTTGCCGCCGAACTGCACCTCGACCCAGGAGGCATAGGGCGACAGGTTGCGTCCCAGCAGGTTGAGGTCGGCCCCGCGAATCGACACCCCCACCCCGCCGGCGCGCACGGCCTGCACCGCGGCCCGCACGTCGGGATCCGTCAGCCTGCGGATGTTCAGGGTGAGAATGGTGCGCTCGGGCGGCAGCGCGTGCAGCGCATCGAGCGACAGCATGGCGGGGACGGCATCGAGGAATAGGACCTTGTCGCGCAGCAGCCAGCCGTGCTCGGCATGGTTGACGTGCCCGGCGACGAAGCCGACCAGGTCTTCCAGCTCCTGGTCGCTCGGGACCTTGCCGTCGTGGTGCTGCCACGACAGCTCGTAGCCGATGACCCGCTGCGCCGGATCGAGCAGTGGTTCACGGACGATAAAATTTGTCTGATGCATGTGGGCGCGGTGTGAAGGTATGGCGGAGCGCGTGCTGCGCTGCACGCGCCGGATCGCGGGAGTCCGGCGCCGCAGAAAACGCCGGACCCTCGGCGCGGCTAGAAGCCGAGGCTGTCGAGCAGGTCGTCGACCTGGCCCTGGTCGGCCACCACTTCGTGCTTGCCCTCCGGGTTGATCTGCGGGCCATTCAGCAGGCCATTGTCGAACTCGCGCCGGATCTCGCTCGGTGCGAAGTCGATCAGCACCTGCACCAGCTGCTGTTCCAGGTTCTGGGCGATGCCGGTGATGCGGCCGATCACCTGGCCGGTCAGGTCCTGGAAATCCTGGGCCATCATGATGTCCATCAGCTGGGCGCGCGTCGCGACCGCACCGGCGCGCGACTCATCCAGGCCGGCGATGGTGCGTTGCGCCAGCGCGCGCCAGTCGGCGTCCGTGGCGCCCTTGTCGAGCAGCGTTTGCCAGGCGCCGGCCAGCTCGCTCGAGCGGGTCTCGATGGCGTCCTGCACGGGACCGGCGGCATCGGTGGCGTCCAGCACGCGCTTGGCGGCCTTTTCCGACAGGCGCGCCACGTAGTCGAGGCGGTCGCGCGCATCGGGGATGTCGCTTGCCGCCTTTTCGATCAGCTTGTCGAGGCCGAGCCCGCGCAGGCTCTCGTGCAGCGAGCGGGTCATGTGCCCGATCCGGCTCAGGACTTCCTCGTTGGAGCCCTCCACCGGGACAGCGGTCTGCTCAATCATCTCAGCCCGCCTTGTCCATCTTTTCGAAGATCTTGTTGAGCTTCTCATCCAGGGTCGCGGCCGTGAACGGCTTGACGACGTAGCCGCTGGCGCCTGCCTGCGCGGCCGCGATGATGTTTTCCTTCTTGGCTTCGGCAGTCACCATCAGCACCGGCAGCTTGGCCAGCGCGGGATCGGCGCGGATGTTCTGCAGCATGGTCAGGCCATCCATGTTCGGCATGTTCCAGTCCGACACCACGAAGTCGAACGACTCGCTGCGCAGCTTCGCCAGGCCCATCACGCCGTCTTCGGCTTCGTCGACGTTGGCATAACCCAGTTCCTTCAACAGATTCCGGACGATGCGCCGCATCGTCGAGAAATCGTCAACAACCAGAAAACGCATCTTTGGATCAGCCATGAATTACTCCGTTTTGAATCTTGTACTTTGGTTTAGTGGATGAGCGCCGAAACAGATCAGCCCGCAAGGCAATCCGGGTCACGTCGAGTCAGCCTCAAGAATAGCATTAATGTTGCTCTACGGCGATAAAGTGGCGGTAATACCACCGTATCCGGATCAAACACGCAACGCCCGGCTGCCCTGCGCCGCCAGATGTTCCAGCACCATGCGCGGCAGCTCCTGCAAGGGACCCACATCGTGGGCGGCGCCGAGCGCGATCGCCTCGCGCGGCATGCCGAACACCACGCAGCTCGCCTCGTCCTGGGCGAAATTGTGCGCTCCCGCGTTGCGCATGTCCAGCATGCCGGCGGCGCCGTCCTTGCCCATGCCGGTCAGGATCACGCCGACGGCATTCTTGCCGGCCGCTTGCGCCGCGCTGCGGAACAGCACGTCCACCGAGGGCCGGTGCCGGTTGACCGGCGGGCTCTGCTCGATGCGCGTCATGTAGTTGGCGCCCGAACGGCTCAAGAGCAGGTGCGAGTGGCCCGGCGCAATGTAGGCGTGGCCTGGCAGCACGCGCTCGTTGCCCTGGGATTCGACCACGCTGATCTTGCACAGCGAATCGAGGCGCTTGGCGAAGGAAGTGGTAAAGCCCTCCGGCATGTGCTGGGCGATCAGGATGCCCGGGCAGTCAGAGGGCATCTGCATCAGGAATTCGCGGATCGCCTCGGTGCCGCCGGTGGAGGCGCCGATGATGATCAGCTTTTCCGACGAGATCAGGGGGCTGCGCAGGGCCGACAACTGCGGCGTCGGCACCGCGCCCGGCACGGCGCGCTTGATGCGGGCGCGGCTGGCGGCGCGGATCTTGTCGGCGATCAGCTCCGTGTACTCGCGCATCCCGGTCTGGATCGAGATCTTCGGCTTGGTCACGAAGTCGACCGCCCCAAGCTCCAGCGCGCGCATCGTGATTTCCGAGCCGCGCTCGGTCAGCGAGGACACCATCAGCACCGGCATCGGGCGCAGGCGCATCAGTTTTTCCAGGAAGTCCAGCCCGTCCATCTTCGGCATCTCGACGTCGAGGGTGAGCACGTCCGGGTTGTGGCGCTTGATCAGGTCGCGCGCAACCAGCGGATCGGGGGCGGTGGCCACCACTTCCATGTCCGGCTGCGAGTTGACGATTTCGCTCATCACGCTGCGGATCAGCGCTGAGTCGTCGACGATCAGAACCTTGATTGTCATGCGTCGTCCTTTCAGGTCTTGTTATTCTTTTGTCAATATGGTCAGAACAGGTCGATCGCGCCGCCGACCGGCTCGACCTTGAGGCGCTTGGCGTAATCGAGTTCGCGTCTTGCCAGCGTGTCGTTCTGGGTTTGCATCAGCTTCTTCACCAGCACCTTGCCGGTCTTGGGAAAGAAGTACACCTTGCGCGGATACACGTCGTTCAGGTCCGAGGCCAGCACCGGGATGCGCTCGGTCTTCAGGAAGTCGGTGACGAAGGCGGCATTGCGCTCGCCCACGTTCATCGCCGTGAAGCCGCGCAGTACCGCGCCGCCGCCGAACACCTTGGCCTCCAGGTTGTCGCGGCGCGCGCCGGCCTTGAGCAGGTCGTTGATCAGGATCTCCATCGCGAAGCTTCCGTAGCGCATCGAGGCCGAGACCGGGCTGCCGGCGTCGCCGCCATCCGGCAGCATGAAGTGGTTCATGCCGCCCAGGCCGGTGACGCGATCGCGGATGCAGGCCGACACGCAGGAACCGAGCACGGTCACGATCAGCATGTTCTTGCCGGTGTAATAGTACTCGCCCGGCAGGATCTTGGCCGCGTCGCAGTCGAAGGTGCGGTCGTAGTAGACGTTGGTGGCAAACTGGTTGTTCATGGTCGAATCCGGTGCGGTGCGGTGCAGCTGAACATCAGCGGCGCATGGCCTGGTCAAGCTCGTACACGGTCTTGCCGCGCAGCCGCAGCGAATCCGACACGTACAGGAAGTTCTCGGAGTGCCCGGCAAACAGCAGGGCATGCGGCTTCATCAGCGGCACGAAGCGCGCGAGGATCCGGCGCTGGGTCTCCTTGTCGAAGTAGATCATTACGTTGCGGCAGAAGATGGCGTCGAACTGCCCTTCCAGGGGCCAGTCGTTGCCCAGCAGGTTGAGCTGGCGGAAGCTGACCAGCTGGCGCAGTTCCGGGCGCACCCGCGCCATGCCCTCGTTGGCGCCCTTCCCGCGCAGGAAGAAGCGCTTCAGGCGCGCCTGCCCCACCTTGTCGGCGCGCTCCATCGGATACACGCCGCCCGCAGCCACCGCCAGCACGTTGGTGTCGATGTCGGTCGCCACCACCTGCACCGGCGGGGTGAGCGTGTCGAAGGCTTCGCAGGCCGTCATCGCGATCGAATACGGTTCCTCGCCGGTGGAGGCGGCCGAGCACCAGATGGTGATCGGGGCGCCGTCCTTGCGGCGCAGGCCCGCCAGGTGCTCGGCCAGCAGCGGGAAATGGTGCGCCTCGCGGAAGAACGAGGTCAGGTTGGTGGTCAGGGCGTTGGTGAAGGCTTCCCATTCGGTCGCCATCCGGCCGGCCTCGAGATCGTCGAGGTAGTGCGCGAAGGACTGGATACCGGTCGCGCGCAGGCGCCGCGCAAGGCGCGAGTAGACCATTTCCTGCTTGCTGTCGGCCAGCGAGATGCCGGCGCGCTGGTAGATCAGCGCGCGCACCCGTTCGAAGTCGCTCCGCGTGAAGTCGAATTCCTTGACCGTATCGGTTCTTTGCTGCGGCACGTGTGTTGCCTCTTCCTTGCTGTTGCGTGTTGCTCGTGCCGGGGGCGTAGGGTGGGCAGGTTTCCTGCCCACGCGGTGATCGTTATTGGCTCCGTTTTCGAGCGCGATGATCTCGCCGTCAGGTATCACCGCGTGGGCGGCACAGCCGCCCACCCTACAAAATCATGCTGCCATCTTGTCCATCAGGCCCATCTCGCCGGACGACATCAGCTTGTCGATGTCGACCAGGATCAGCATGCGCTCGTCCACGGTGCCCAGCCCGATCATGTAGTCGGAGTTGAAGGCGGTGCCCATTTCCGGCGACGGCTTGATCTGGTCCGGGGTGAGCGTGGTCACGTCCGAGACGCTGTCCACCACCATGCCCATGATGCGGCCGGCGATGTTCAGGATGATCACGACGGTGAACTGGTCGTACACCGGAGTGCCGAGCTTGAACTTGATGCGCATGTCGACCACCGGGATGATGATGCCGCGCAGGTTGATCACGCCCTTGATGAATTCCGGCGCATTGGCGATGCGCGTGACCGCCTCGTAGCCGCGGATCTCCTGCACCTTGAGGATGTCGATGCCGTATTCCTCGGCGCCGAGGGTGAAGGCCAGGAATTCGCTGCCCGCGCCGTCGGCGCTTTCGAGGGGCTTGTTGTTCTGTACAGTCGACATGGTCGCGTCCTCTACGGTTACGGTTAGTGTATGTGAAAGTCGGGTGTCATGAAACGAGGTGGTCGTCCAGCAACTGGCGCGAGGAGCGCACCAGCGCGGCCACGTCCAGGATCAGGGCGACGCCGCCGTCGCCCAGGATGGTGGCGCCCGAGATGCCGGCCACCTTGCGGTAGTTCGCTTCCAGGTTCTTCACCACCACCTGCTGCTGCCCCACCAGCTCGTCGACGAACAGCGCGGCCTTCTTGCCCTCCGTTTCGAGGATCACCACGATGCCCTCGGACGGGTCGGTGATGCGCGGCGTGATCTCGAACATCTGGTACAGCGGAATCAGGGGCAGGTAGTCGCCGCGCACCTTCAGCACGCGCCCGCGCCCGGCGATCTCGCGGATGTCTTCCGGCGCCGGCTGCAGCGATTCGACCACGAAGGACAGCGGAAGGATGTAGACTTCCTCGCCGCTGCGGATCGACATCCCGTCCAGGATCGCCAGCGTCAGCGGCAGCGAGATCGAGATCGTGGTGCCGAAGCCGCGCGCCGAACGGATGTCCACCGTGCCGCCCATCGAGGCGATATTGCGCTTGACGACGTCCATGCCGACGCCGCGGCCGGACACGTCGGTCACCTGCTCGGCGGTCGAGAAGCCGGGCGCGAAGATCAGCTGCCACACGTCCTCGTCGCTCATGTTCTCCGAGACCTCGAGCCCGTTCTGGGCCGCCTTGGCCAGGATGCGCTCGCGGTTCAGGCCTCCGCCGTCGTCCGAGACTTCGATGACGATATTGCCGCCCTGGTGGCCGGCCGACAGGAACAGGCGCCCTGCCTCCGATTTGCCGGCCGCGACACGGGCCGCGGGCATCTCGATGCCGTGGTCGATCGAATTGCGCACCAGGTGGGTCAGCGGGTCGACGATGCGTTCGATCAGGCCCTTGTCCAGTTCCGTGGCGGCGCCGTTGGTGATGAAGTCGACCTTCTTGCCGAGTTTCGAGGCGAGGTCGCGCACCATGCGCGGGAAGCGCGAGAACACGAAGTCCATCGGCATCATGCGGATCGACATGACGGCTTCCTGCAGCTCGCGCGTATTGCGGCCCAGCTGGCTGATGGAATTGAGCAGGCGCTCGTGCGCCATCGGATCCAGGCCGCCGCTCCTCTGCTCGAGCATGGCGTTGGTGATTACCAGCTCGCCGATCAGGTTGATCAGCTGGTCGACCTTCTCGACAGAAACGCGGATCGAGGACGACTCGGCGTGCGGGTCCTTCTTGGCCGCGGCCTTCTTCTCGGCCGCATGCTCGGCCGCCAGTTCCGTCACCTCGATCGGTTCCGGCCCCTTCGGCTGGGTCGGCTGCGCTTTCGATTCGGCGGTGATGCCGGCAGCGGCGCGGATCTGCTCGATCGGCTGGAAGAAACCGTAGCCGCGCTCGTCGTCCGACAGGTCCTCGTCGGCTCCCCCGTCCGCGGCGGCAGCGCCGTCGTCGTCGAAGTCGAAGAAGCCGTAGCCCTGCTGGTCTTCGATGCGCTTGCGCTCGGCCGCCTCGATGGCGCGCTGTTCCGGCGTCAGGGCCGGGGCCTCGAAGATCTTCAGGTCTTCCGGATCGAGCACGAAGGAGCAGATCGCGATGATGTCGTCCAGGCTCTCGTGGGTGGTGATGATGATGGCGCTGCGCCCGCCGTCCAGCGGCGTGACCTTGGTCCGCCCCATCAGACCGAGCTCGTCGACCAGGGCGCTGATGTCGCGCTGCTCCACCGGCGGCAGCTCGATCTTGTAGCGGTGCGCCCCTTCGGTCGTATGCGCCGTCCGTGCTTCCGCAATGAGATAGGACGGCGCCACGTTGGGCGCCTGCGGCACCAGGCCCTCGGCCAGGTCGTGCAGCACCATGCGCACGTTGGCGACCACCTCCTGGTCGACTGCCGCGCCATGGCGATGGCCGTCGAGCTGCATCTTGAGGCTGTCCTTGGCCGCAAGGAAGGCGTCGACGTGGTTCGAGGTGAGCGCCATCTCGCCCTTGCGGATGCGGTCCAGCAGCGACTCGAGCACGTGCGTGACTTCGCTCATGTCGGTCAGGCCGAAGGTCGAGGCGCCTCCCTTGACCGAATGGGCGGTGCGGAAGATGGCGTTCAGGTCTTCCGGGTCGGGCGCCGCCACGTCGACGGCCAGCAGCAGCCGCTCCATTTCGGCGAGCAGTTCCTCTGCCTCGTCGAAAAAGACCTGGTAAAACTGACTGATGTCGATCGTCATGATGAGATTCTCTGGATTGCCTGATGCGTCATCGACTTAGCCGATGACCTTTTTCACCACTTCGATGAGACGCTGCGGATCGAACGGCTTGACCAGCCAGCCGTTGGCGCCGGCAGCGCGGCCCTTGGCCTTCATCTCGTCGGACGATTCGGTGGTCAGCATCAGGATCGGGGTCTTGGCATAGGTCGGCAGGGTGCGCAAGGTCTTGATCAGGGCCAGGCCGTCCATGCGCGGCATGTTCTGGTCGGTCAGGACCAGGTCCACGCTCTGCAGCTTCGCCTTGTCGAGGCCATCCTGGCCGTCCACGGCTTCCACCACGTTGTAGCCAGCCGCCTTCAGGCTGAAGGCCACCATCTGGCGCAGCGAACTGGAATCGTCGACCGCGAGAATCGTTTTTGCCATGTTTTGCTCCTGCTGTTTTATCCGGACTGGTCCGGTTGAATGTTGAGTGGCGAAGGTTCGTCTAAATAAAAGGGGCTGCCGGCGGACTCAGAAGAGTTCGATGTCACCGCTCTCGAGGTGATGCTGGTCCACCGACTTGCGCAGCATGCTGCGCAGCTCGAGCGACTGGATCGCCAGCGCCATGCTGACCTTGCCCAGGCGCTCGACGATCTCGTCGCTGTCGGTCTCCGGCGCAATCTCGGCGCCATGCTCGCTCAGCGTGCCAAGGAACTCGCGCAGGCCGGCCACGCGGCGCAGGGTGCGGTCGATCAGCTGGCTGGTCATGTCCTGGAACTGCATGCTGGTGATGGCCGAGTTCACGTGCAGGCCGATCTCGCCCGACATGTCCGCCAGGTTGGCGCTGTCTTCCGCGCTCGGCGTCTCGCCGGCCAGCAGCCGGTTGATCGCTTCCTGGCGGGCGCCCACCGCCGTGTGGATGGCCATGAAGCTGCTGGTCAGCTTGTCGATGGCTTCCTCCAGCAGCAGTTCGGTCTGCAGCAGGTCGGTCTCGACCTCGGTCAGGTGACGGCGCCCGTGGATGGCCACGCCCGACAGCAGGCGCTTCACATGCGATCCGAGTATCTTTTTTCTTTTCATTCGAGTCTCCTTCCGGCCGGGCTAGCGCACGGCCGGCGCGCTGGCGCCCGCCGCGACCGCCTCGGCCACCGGTGCACCGGCCGCCGCTGCCGGCTGCTGCGCGGGCACCTCGAGCGAGGCGGCGTCGCGCTGCACGGCCTCCTCGGTGCGCTTGTTCATCACGATGATGCTGATGCGCCGGTTGATCGGGTTGAACGGGTCGCTGCGGTCGAGGTGGGCGGCCGAGGCCAGGCCCACCACGCGCAGCACCTTGTCGTCGGGCAGGCCGCCGCGCACCAGTTCGCGGCGCGAGGCGTTGGCGCGGTCGGCCGAGAGTTCCCAATTGCTGTAGCCGGCATCGCTGAAGTACGGGGTGGCGTCGGTATGGCCCGACAGGCCGATCTTGTTCGGCACCTCGCCCAGCACCATGCCGATCACGTTCAGGATTTCTTTCGTGTAGGGCTGCAGCTCGGCCCGGGCAAGCGCGAACATCGGGCGGTTCTGCTCGTCCACGATCTGGATGCGCAGGCCTTCGCTGGTGATGTCGAGCAGCAGCTGGTTCTTGTATTTCTTGAGCAGCGGGTTGACCTCGATGATCGATTCGATCTTGGTCTTGAGCGACTGCAGGCGCTCGGCTTCGGCGCGCGCCACCTGGGCCTTGGCGGCCTCCAGGTTGTAGGTCTTCGAAGTGGGATCGATGTCGCCCTTCTTGACCTGGCCGTTGCGGCGGGTCAGGTCGGTGCCGCCGCCCTTGATGACCGAGGACGAGTCGCCGGCGCCGGTGCCGCCCGCCATCGCCACCTTCAGCGGGGTCTTGAAGTATTCCGAGATGCCTTCCAGGTCGCCCTTGGCGGTCGAGCCGAGCAGCCACATGAGCAGGAAGAAGGCCATCATCGCGGTCACGAAGTCGGCGTAGGCGATCTTCCAGGCGCCGCCATGGTGGCCGCCCTGCACCTTCTTGATGCGCTTGATGACAATGGGGCGCATGCCGTCATCGGCCATGGTTGCTCCCCTGGTTCGAGTGGCTCAATTGGTCGGATCGAAGTGGCATGCAGCTTACTTCTTCTTCTTGATGTGCTCTTCCAGCTCGGCGAAGGACGGACGCTCGGTCGAGTACAGCACCTTGCGGCCGAATTCGACGGCCAGCGCCGGCGCGTAGCCGTTCAGGCTGGCCAGCAGCGTGACCTTCACGCACTGGAACATCTTGGTCGATTCTTCCAGCTTCTGTTCCAGCACGCTGGCCAGCGGGGTGACGAAGGCATAGGCCAGCAGGATGCCGAGGAAGGTGCCGACCAGCGCCTTGGCGATCAGGATGCCCAGCTCGGCCGGCGGCAGGCCCACCGATTCCATCGTGTGGACCACGCCCATCACCGCCGCCACGATGCCGAATGCCGGCAGGCCATCGCCGACCTTGGCGATCACGTGGGCGGGAATGGCGCCTTCGTGGTGGTGGGTCTCGATCTCGTTGTCCATCAGGTTTTCGATCTGCATCGCATCCATGTTCCCCGACACCATCAGGCGCAGGTAATCGGTCATGAATTCCACGATGTGGTGGTCGGCCAGCACGGCCGGGTACTTGGAGAACAGCGGCGAGGCTTCCGGTTCCTCGATGTCGCCTTCGATCGACATCAGGCCTTCCTTGCGCACTTTCGACAGGACGTCGAACTGGAGCGCCATCAGCTCCATGTACATGTCTTTTGTATATTGCGAGCCCTTGAACACGGTCGGCAGGGCCTTGACGGTCGCCTTGATCGACTTCATGGTGTTACCCACGAAGAAGGCGCCCAGCGCGGCGCCGCCGATCATCAACAGTTCAATCGGCTGCCACAGCGAAGCCAGGTGACCGTCGGCCAGGGCAAAGCCGCCGAACACGCAAAGGCAGACAACGATATAACCAAGAATGACTAACAAGGGACCCGCTCCACGAACGCCGGACGACAACTCCGGCTACTCAAATTAAGTGATTTCAAGCAAAGTTGATGCAGGGAACCACTCTAGCGGGAGAACGCCCCATCGGCAAGCAAAAAGGCCGGTTTTGTCGTCTAAAAGTGCCAGATATACAGGGCTGGACCGCCCTCTGTGGGATAGACGGTACGGTCCGGTGAACGATCGTCAATGACGAATTCGTAACTGACGAGCGAGGTCCCCGGACGCATTTCACGAACGGCCTTGCGCCACAGCGGCCCCATGGCGGCCGGGGACAGGTAGGCAAAGACCAGGTCGTAGCGGGCGAAGTCGAGGTCCTCGTAGTCGCCGCGCACGAAACGGGCGCCGCTTCCCGCCAGGCGCGCGCGCAGGGAACTCGCCAGCCAGGGCAGCGGCGCCAGCTCGATGCCCGTCGCCTCGACCCCGGGGCGCAGGCGCGCCAGGTGCAGCACCAGGCCGCCCAGCCCGCTGCCGATGTCGATCACCCGCACCGGATCGCGCGGCGGCAGCAGGCGGGCCACCGCCTCCCACACGGGACGGCTGGACGGATAGTAGGGCACCTGGGTGCGGTAGGTGGACCAATACAGCAGCAGCAGGAAAACGAAGACTGCAAGGAAGGCCCCGGGCGGGATGTCGAACCCGGACGCGCCCACCAGCGCCACGGGAAACAGCAGTCCGATCGCGCGCCACCAGCTGGCCAGGCCGCGCCACCAGCTGAACGCGGCGGCGAGGACACCCTGGATTAGGGCTACGTTCAAATAGGACATGGGCAGGCCGGCGCTGGCCAGCAGCCAGGTCAGCACCAGGGTCGGGGGAACGGCGGCGGCCTGCAGCAGCAGCGCCGCGACGGCCGGTGTCACTCGGCGGCCTGGCCGGCGCCCTGGCTGGCCGCGGCGTCCCGGGCGTCCTTGGCCTTGCGCGTCTTGCCGGCGCGCGAAGGCATGTGGCACAGGCCGCACAGGTAGCCGGCGTTCAGGTCGAGCGCATTGACGACGAACTTGCCCTGGCACTTCCCGCACGGGGCCAGCACCAGCATGCCGCTCTGGAAGAAGCGCACCAGGGTCCAGGCGCGGGTGAGCGAGAGCAGCGGCTCCTCGCCCGGCGCGGGCGGCATCTGTTCGAGGTAGAGTTGATACGCCTTCATCACGGCATGGATGCCGGTGGCGCCGGCGTGCTCCACCAGGAAGTGGTGGATGTTGATGAACAGCGAAGAATGGATGTTCGGCTGCCAGGTCAGGAACCAGTCGGTCGAGAACGGCAGCATGCCCTTGGGCGGCGAGACGCCCTTGAGTTCCTTGTACAGCTTGAGCAGGCGCTCGCGCGAGAGGGACACTTCGGTTTCGAGCAGCTGGAGGCGCGCCCCCAAGTTGATCAGTTCGATCGCAAGCTGGATTTCCTGGGCTTCCGATACGACGCTTTTCTTGCTCATTCCCGCTCCCGCTAGTATTTCTGGTGCGATCCCGGCGGGAGCGCTTTAGCGGGATTTTATACGATCTCTTCCACCGGCTGGCCGGCCATCAGGATCGCGGCATGCGATTGGGCCAGGCTGCGCTCCTTGGTGTGGCTGGTCAGCATCGACAGGATGGCGGTGTCGTCGAAGCGGAAGCGGGCCAGCATCATGTTGCCGCCGGCGAGTTTCAGGATCTGGGCATTGCTCATGCCTTCGATCAGGTCAGCGATATCGGCGGAGACGCCGAGACGGAAAATGGCGGTGACCTTGTCGGCGCGGATCATCTGCTGGGCCAGCATCAGGTAGCTCAGGTTTGCATCGCGGATTTCAGCCATCATGTCGTTCATCGTCATTTTCATCTCTCCGTGCGTTGGATCGGCGACTTGTGTGTTGCCGTTGAGATAGATTCTGACTGTGAGGAAACTTTTTTGATATTGGACGAAATCTGTATTTTTCGTCCGCAAAATGACGGAATGACCCGTAGGAGTTTGTCTGACAAACCCTGCCGGATCACTATGACGCCCCTATGAAAAAGGGGCTGTGCGAGTTGCGGAAAACCCGCCGGATTGTGGACGCCTGACCTGCTTGCTGTCGTGCGCTTGATACGGTTTACGTCAAGCTTTCGGAGAACTTTAGGGTTTTCGCAAACTTTTTTTCAACCCTTTCGCACCTCTCACCTCCATTAACGGAGGCGCCGGCGAGAACTTGAGGGTATTTTTAAAAAATTTTTCGAGACCCTTTACTGCGCTTCTGGTACCGGTAACGGCAGGGGTTTGGGGAACTTTAGGGTTCTTGAGAAAATTTTTAAAAAAATTTTCGCAAACCTGAATGCGAGAGAATGTGTTGGCAGCAAGCCAACAACATGGGGCAGCGGGGTCGGGATCTTGCTACACTGCGGGGCTGGAGACGCTTCAAGCCTCAACCATATCAAACAAGGCAAGCATGGAATCTTTACGACTCTGGGACATCAGCCCGACGATCTCGGCTGCCATCCCGGTCTGGCCCGGCGACACGCCCTTCGAGGCCGCCCCTACCTGGCAGATCCAGGACGGCTGCCCGGTCCGCGTCAGCCGCATGACGATGACGACCCACCTCGGCGCCCATACCGACGCCCCCAGCCACTACGACCCGGCCGGCCCGGCGATCGATCAGGTCGACCTGCGTCCCTACATCGGCCCTTGCCGCGTGATCCACTGCGTGGGCGTGGGAACGGTCGATGCGGCCCACCTGGAAGGCAGGCTCGAAGGCGCCCCGGCGCGCGTCCTGCTGCGCACCTATGCCAGCGCGCCCCAGCATGCCTGGGACCCGGCCTTCCCCGCCATCAGCCCGGCCGCGATCCGCCTGCTGGCCGCGCGCGGCGTGCGACTCGTCGGCACCGATGCTCCCTCGCTCGACCCGCAGGATTCCAAGACGCTCGACGCCCACCACGCCGTGCGCGCGGCCAGCATGGCCATCCTCGAAGGCATCGTGCTCGACGCGGTGCCCGAGGGCGACTACGAACTGGTCGCCCTGCCCCTGAAATTCGCCGGCATGGACGCCAGCCCGGTGCGCGCAGTGCTGCGCGAACTGCCAAGGAAGGAACACGCATGAACAGCCCGCGCATCGACACTCCGCGCATCAACACTCCGGCCACCCGCGCCGATTGCCTCGCCCGAGACGAGCGCGACCCCCTGCGCCCCTTGCGCGAGCGCTTCGACCTGCCCCCGGGCGTGATCTACCTCGACGGCAATTCGCTCGGCGCCCGCCCGAAAGCGGCGCTGGCGCGCGCGCAGGAGGTCGTGGCCCGGGAATGGGGCCAGGACCTGATCAAGAGCTGGAACACGGCCGGCTGGTTCGACCTGCCCAAGCGCCTCGGCGACCGCCTGGCTCCCCTGATCGGCGCCCGCGACGGCGAAGTCGTGGTCACCGACACCACCTCGCTCAACCTGTTCAAGGCCCTGGCTGCGGCGCTGCAGCTGCAGTCCGAAGGCGGCGGTAGCGACCGCCGCACGATCGTCACCGAGCGCAGCAACTTCCCGACCGATATCTATATGGCGGAAGGCCTGACCCGCTGGCTGCAGCAGGGCTACCGGGTGCGCCTGGTCGACTCGGTGGAAGAGATCCCGGCGGCCGTGGATGCCGACTGCGCGGTGCTGATGCTCACCCACGTCAACTACCGTACCGGCTACCAGCACGACATGGCCGGCCTGACCCGCCATGCTCACGCCGCCGGCGCGCTGACCGTCTGGGACCTGGCCCACTCCGCCGGCGCGGTGCCGGTCGACCTGCACGCGGCGGAAGCCGACTTCGCGGTCGGCTGCACCTACAAATACCTGAACGGCGGCCCGGGCGCCCCGGCATTCATCTGGGTGCCGCAGCGCCACCAGGCCGGCTTTGCCCATCCGCTCACCGGCTGGTGGAGCCACGCCAGGCCGTTTGCGATGTCGCACGGCTTCGCCGCCGCCGAGGGCATCGGCCGCGCCCTGTGCGGCACCCAGCCGGTGCTGTCGCTGGCCCTGGTCGAATGCGGGCTGGAAGTGTTCGAGGCGACCACGATGGAGGCGATCCGCGCCAAGTCGCTGGCCTTGACCGATCTGTTCATCGAACTGGTCGAGTCGCACTGCGCCGGCCACCCGCTCGGCCTGGTGACGCCGCGCGAGCATGCGCGCCGCGGCAGCCAGGCCAGCTTCACCCACCCGCACGGCTACGCCGTGATGCAGGCCCTGATCGCGCGCGGCGTGATCGGCGACTACCGCGAACCCGAGATCATGCGCTTCGGCTTCACCCCGCTGTACACTGGCTTTGCCGACGTGTGGGATGCGGTGGCGATCCTGAAGGACATCCTCGAGCGCCGCGACTACGACGCGGCGCTCCAACCCAGCGCCGTGACCTGAACCAGTACTGGAGCCCAGCATGAACGACAAAGCGAACACCAAGGCCGAATGGCACGGCGCCCAGCTGGATTTCAAGGAGTCGATGAGCTATGGCGACTACCTGGGCCTGGACCAGGTGCTGTCGGCCCAGCATCCGCTCTCGCCGAACCACAACGAGATGCTGTTCATCATCCAGCACCAGACCAGCGAGCTGTGGATCAAGCTGATGCTGCACGAGCTGCAGGCGGTGCGCCGCCACATCCGCGCAGGCGAGCTGCCGCCGGCCTTCAAGATGCTGGCCCGGGTGGCCCGCATCATGGATCAGCTGGTGCATGCCTGGGACGTGCTGGCCACCATGACGCCGCCCGAGTACACGGCGATTCGTCCCTACCTGGGCGCTTCGTCGGGCTTCCAGTCCTTCCAGTATCGCGAGCTGGAATTCATCCTTGGGAACAAGAACGCGAACCTGCTGGGCGTGCACGAGAAGTCGCCCGAGGCGCACGCCGTCCTCGCACGCGAGCTGAATACGCCTTCCGTCTACGACGAGGCGGTGAAGCTGCTGGCGCGCAGCGGTTTCACCATCGCGCCGGAACGGCTGGACGCCGATCCGACCCAGCCGACCCGGGCGGACGAGAGCGTCAAGGCCGCCTGGCTGGGCGTCTACCAGGACACCCAACACCATTGGGCCCTGTACGAACTCGCCGAGAAGCTGGTCGACCTGGAGACCGCGTTCCGTTTCTGGCGCTTCCGCCACGTCAGCACGGTCGAGCGCATCATCGGCTTCAAGCAGGGAACCGGCGGCACCTCCGGCGCCAGCTACCTGCGCAAGATGCTCGACGTCGTGCTGTTCCCGGAATTGTTCGCGCTGCGTACCGCCCTCTAGAGTTCAAAACCTTGATAACTCAATATCGATCTCGTCCCCATTCAGGTTCATAATCCTCAAAATCATGAACATCGGCATCCCATTTGTCTAGCTCAACATGGCCCTCAACGATTCTTCGCAAATGTTGTTGTTCTGATTTGCTCTTAGTCTCAAACATTCCGAGTAAATTCTCTTGGCATTTAGTAACGTTTAGCCCCTTTTCAAGCATATCCTCTAAAACGTATGATATATCATCAGTCATTTTAGCAAAAAGGGTTAGCACCGACCGCCACCATGGGGAGGACAGAAGCGGGCCAATATCTATACCTCGATTTGCGCATAATTCGGTTGCGCTTAAATACTCCTGATATCGCAGATGACCAAATCCGAAGTCACCATCTGACGTCATTGGGACTAACACATTACAAGGGTCGACCAATTCATGAACAGCAAGCCTTATATGGGACTCACTCATGCGGCTCCGTCGACCAGCAATTCGTACCGCTGCATTTTCAAGATCTTTCAGAGTTGCAGAACGAACGTTGCGAGAATGAAGGTAAAAGGCCAGTTTTCTTGCAATAGTTTCAAGCGCAGAATGGTGCGATTCAATTCTTCTTGTTTTTTTGTGGATGTCATAATGCCCAAATAGAAGTTTGAATCGCTCTGCATACATGCTCAACTCACCCTCGGGCAATGGCACGTTATTCTCAGCCAATACGCAGAGGATAGTCGCAAGCAAGGGACTTCGCACTATCTCCCGCAATTCCTTCGCTTTGGCAAGATGCTGCTTAACCGTATTAGCCAAGTCGGGCCTATCAATAAACCATCCCTGAATAAAATGAAGCACCTGCTCATCTGTAAAAGGTAGCAAAGTTAGACCAAGATAATGAATATCATCGGTATAACGCCCGCTCATTCTAGACGATAGAATTATTTGACAGTTGGCGTATGTCTTCTCTACTCCCTCGATTGCTTCCAATATCCACGGAGTGCGTTTTACCACCTCATCCACACCATCGAAAATAAAAGTGACACGCTGCTTAGCCTTAATGAACGCAGCCATTTCATTGGCGCTATAGGCCTTTTCTGCAGCAAGGAAATATGACAAACAGCTCTCAAGTTTTTGCACAGGCGATAGCGGACTCGATATTGGCGGAAGAATTTTCTCTGCCAGAATACGGGTCAATGGAAGGAATAAGGTAAGTTCGTTTTCTGAATCTCTGCCAGATGCGAAAGCTGCATACTGGTGCAACGTTGTAGATTTTCCTGCCCCAGCCTCTCCATAAACAGCGCAATGAATCCTTGTAGCAAACACCTCGCGCAACGGCATGCTGATACGCTGAGATGAACTGAGCTTTGAGTCGTTTAAAGCATTCTCCGGGACTAATACGCCAGAAAAATACTTATCCCCAAACAAGTCTTCAAGCAACACAAAAAGCTTTTGGCAACGGGAAAAGAACTCCCTAATCTCAACGGGACTTTGGCTTCCGCTTGACAGTAGATTTATCCTTTTTGCAAGCCAAGCCTTTTCTAGCTCAATGCCGTGCGCTAGCACATGCCCATCTATTGTGATCTCATAGTTCGGCTCCTCAACTCTTTTTGCAATCCGCGAACTCAATTGTTTATGCTTGGACTTAACCAATGCCAGCTCTTTCAACAAAGCGGAAAGTCGAACTTTTGCTGTAGACTTTAGTATGGCAATTTCTGCCGAAACCTGCTGAGCGTGCGTACTACACTCATCAATTACTAGACCCAGACGATCATAAACTATCTCGGTAGTATGTTGACTCTCTTGGAGCGATTGCAGCTGAGCTTGCAAACCCAAATTTTCCGAACGAATTCTATTAAGCCGATGGTTTTCGTCAAGTGTTAATTCATTTTTAGGTTTAACATTTGAAAGGTGTGCGCTGTCAAGCTTAATCTCTTCAGTTAAGGCATCTGAAACTACTTGCCCAGCGCTCTCGACGAACGCCAATAATGCAAACTCGATCTGGGTGCGCGCGGATATTATTTCTTTCAATAGAGCTTGATTCGCTGGCGAGATCCATCTCTTATATTCAATATTGAATTTTTCGCGCAACTCAGCAATTGAGGGACTAAAGATCTCGTCTGTTCCGAAATGCAAAGAGGCAATTGCCAGCTCCTCAAATCTTAACCAGCGAGAGTGCGGGATTGTATAGTGCATCTGCACTGGAGAAAACGTAGTAGAGAACAGACTCTTAGTAGTAATTTTCCCGACGCCGAAATCCAGATCGCAGTAAAAATCAGCTACCTTCTTTTCATTGGAATAGTTGAGGGCGCTCAACAAATCCGCATTTGAGATATTTGAAAGCAATTTCGCTTCGATGGCGAAAGATTGACCGCAAATTTTCTCTGCAATTTCAGGTAAAAGTCGAACCAATTCAACCACAATCATACGACCATCAAGAATTCGCACACCACGACTTGCTAGTCCTGAGACCCCTTCGAATCTGCTCTCCAGCGCACGTGTATTGATCTCGTAAGGAGTAATAAAATAGATACTTGTCGGCAGCTGAGCTTGCCCAGAGAGGGAAGGAACTTTTTTTTCTGAAGCTTGCTGAAGTTGCGATACGATTCCTGCGAAACTTGCAGATTTCCCAGCAGCTGCAGAGGCCGTTGTTTTTTTAACCTGAATAACGCAAATCTCTTGATAGCCAAAATTTCCGCCTTTCCTACAAATTACATCCTTCCCCCCTTCCGAAGGACCGCCATGATAATCGACTTGGTATCCCATAGATTTAAAAAGTGGGATGATTGCCGTCTCAGTAAATTCAGCTTCAGACATCTCCTGAAGCCTTGAAAGCAATAGATCATCTCGTGTCACTGGTGTCTTTTTATTTGTCATGGGAGTTGAATATTTTTCGTTCTTTGAGGAATGGTTTAACCCGAATTCAGCAAATGTTCGTACGCTACAGTTTGATTGATCCGATTTACCCTTTTGCAATCTCTGTAGCAACAAGATATTCTGGCAAGCAAGCAAGCAACAACAGATAGTATGCGTTTTTTCGTGAGCCTGCAGCCATAATCGCCGCACTGTCGGTAGTTGATGCAGGTAGATGGCATCACGCTGATCTAATGCCTTTCCAGACTGTCCGTCCCATGTATTACGCATGATGAAGCAGCCGCAGAGCAGTGTATGATCGCATGTCTCCATGACCTGAAGAAACAATGCCGCCACCGCCTACGCTCGGGCAGCCGCTTGAGCAATCATTCTCGGTCTATCTCGACCTGACCCGCTTCCTTGCCGCGGTCCTGGTCGTGGTCTCGCACTACGGGTTCTTCGGCCTCATCGCGCCGGGCGCCTGGGGTGAGCTGCCGGCCATGGGGCGCGAATCGGTGATCGTGTTCTTCGTGCTGTCCGGCTTCGTGATCGCCGCCACCGTGGCGCAGCGCCGTCCCTCGGCGCGCGACTATGCGGTGGCGCGCCTGTCGCGCGTGTACTCGGTGGCGCTGCCGGTCCTGCTGCTGGCGCTGGCGGCCGCCTGCGCGATACGGGTGTGGTCCGGCGCCTTCCAGGTAGAAGGCTATGTGCTCGACAAGCTGTATGTGTACCTGCCGTTTCACCTGCTGTTCCTCGGCCAGCACTGGAACCTGGCCGAAACCCCGCCCCTGATGGTGCCCTACTGGTCGCTCGGCTACGAAGCCTGGTACTACCTGCTGTTCGGGCTGGCCTGCTACCTGCGCGGCGCGCGCCGCATTGCCCTGGTTACACTGGCGCTGGCGGTCATGGGCTACAAGCTGTGGCTGCTGCTGCCGGTGTGGCTGGCTGGCGCATGGCTGTTCCATGCCTGGCGCGGCCCGTGGATGTCGCCGCTGGTGGCCAGGTGCGGCTGGCTGGCAAGCATGCTGCTGCTCGGCGCCTGGGTGGCGCTGGACCTCGAAAGCCCCCTGCGCGCGGCCGCCCTGGCCTGGTGGCCTTTCCCCGCGCTGCCGCTGGGCAGCGCCGACCGGTTCCTGGCCGACTATCTGGTAACCTTGCTCGTGCTGGCCAACTTCGCCTGTGCGCGCGAGGCCGGTTTTTCCGGCCTGCTGCGAGTCGCGCCGGCGGTGCGCCTGCTGGCCTCGCACACCTTCACCCTGTACCTGTCGCACTCGATCGTGATCGGCCTGTGGCTGGCCTTCTACCCGCACGACCGGCACGGCGGCGCCGACCACCTGCTGCTCGGCGTGGCGATCGGCGCCGTGACCATCCTGCTCGGAACCGTGACCGAGCGCCGCCGCGGCCTGTACCACGCCCTGTTCGCCCGGCTGCTGCCGGGCCGCCGTCCCCGAGCGCATGATGTCGTGGCGGCAGAGAAGTCCGAAGCCTGAGCGGCCGCCGCTGCCGGCGCGGATTTCGACGTACAATCGCCTTGATCTTTTTTCAATGGCGATGGAGGCATGATGAAGTGCGACGTACTGATCCTGGCAGGCTTGTGGAATTCCGGTCCCGAGCACTGGCAGAGCCAGTGGCAGGGGCGCTACCCGGCCTGGACCAAGGCCGAGCACCGCGACTGGAATTGCCCGGACCGCGACGAGTGGGTGTCCGAGCTCGACGCCGCCATCGGCGCCTGCAAGGGCGCGCCGATCCTGGTCGCCCACAGCCTGGGCTGCATGCTGGTCGCGCACTGGGCCGCCAGCCGTTCGCCCTTGAAAGTGGCCGGCGCCTTCCTGGTGGCGCCGAGCGACGTCGAGGCGCCCAGCTACCCGGCGCCGGTCAACGGCTTCGCGCCCATCCCGCTCGCTGCCCTGCCTTTCCCGAGCGTGGTGGTCGCCAGCACCGATGATCCCTACGTGTCGAGCGAGCGCGCCGCCGCCTTTGCCGGGGCCTGGGGCAGCCGTCTGGTGCGCATTGGCGACGCCGGGCACGTGAATGCGGATTCGGGGCACGGCCCCTGGCCGGAAGGCGAGCGCCTGCTGCAGGAATTCTGCGACGAGATCGGACGCACGGCTTGAGGCACTAAAGCGCGCTGCGGCAACTGAATAGCGCAGCGCTCGTAGCGTGGGCGGCTACACCCTGGAGTGCGATCTGCCTGCGGCATCGGGGCCGCCCGCGCGTTCAAGCAGCCGTAGCGGATCGATGTGCGTCTCTATGCCACTGTGAGTTGAACGCGCGGGCGGCATCCGGGCTAGTGGCTGACCGGGCCTTGTGGTGTAGCCGCCCACCCTACGCCAAGCGTAAACAAAAGACCGGGGCGCGCGGCCCCGGTTCATGGTCTTCCCGTCCAAACGACGCTTACTTCGCGCCCGCCAGCAGCATCTCGTTCAGGCGTTTCACGAACGAGGCCGGGTCGCCCAGGCTGCCGCCTTCGGCCAGCATGGCCTGGTCGAACAGGATGTGCGACCAGTCGGCGAAGCGCGCGCCTTCGGCATCCTCGTACTTCAGGCGCGTCACCAGCGGGTGGTTCGGGTTGATCTCGAGAATCGGCTTCGATTCCGGCGCGTTCTGGCCGGCCGCTTTCAGCATGCGCAGCAGGTTACCCGACAGCTCGTTCTCGTCCGCGACCAGGCAGGCCGGCGAATCGGTCAGGCGGAAGCTCACGCGCACGTCCTTGGCCTTCTCGGCCAGCGCCCCCTTCATCTTCTCGACCAGCTCCTTGTAGCCGGCTTCCGTCTCTGCATGCTCTTTCTTCTCGGCTTCGTCCTCGAGGGCGCCCAGGTCCAGGCCGCCCTTGGCGACCGACACCAGTTCCTTGCCGTCGAACTCGTTCAGGAAGGACAGCATCCATTCGTCGACGCGGTCCGTCATCAGGAGCACTTCGACGCCCTTCTTGCGGAAGATTTCCAGGTGGGGGCTGTTCTTGGCCGCGTTGTAGTTGTCGGCAGTGACGTAGTAGATCTTGTCCTGGCCTTCCTTCATGCGCCCGATGTAGTCCGCAAACGAGACGCCCTGCTCGTCCGACTCGCTGGCGGTGGAGGCGAAGCGCAGCAGCTTGGCGATGCGGTCCTTGTTGGTCGCGTCCTCGCCGATGCCCTCCTTCAGGACCTGGCCGAACTCCTTCCAGAACGTGGTGTACTTATCCTTGCCGGCCTGCTCTTCCGAGTTGGCCATCTCTTCCAGCATGCCCAGCACGCGCTTGGTCGAGCCTTCGCGGATCACGCGCACGTCGCGCGACTCCTGCAGGATCTCGCGCGAGACGTTCAGCGGCAGGTCGCTCGAGTCGATCACGCCCTTGACGAAGCGCAGGTAGGTCGGCATCAGCTGCTCGGCGTCGTCCATGATGAACACGCGCTTCACGTACAGCTTGATGCCGGCGCGCTTGTTGCGGTCCCACAGGTCGAAGGGCGCATGGGCCGGCACATACAGCAGCTGGGTGTACTCGCTGCGGCCTTCCACGCGGTTGTGGGTGTGGGCCAGCGGGTCCTGGAAGTCGTGCGAGACGTGCTTGTAGAACTCCTTGTACTGCTCTTCCGTGATCTCGCTCTTGGTGCGGGCCCACAGCGCGCTGGCCTGGTTCACGGTCTCGAATTCGTCCGTCAAGACGGTCTGCTTCTTCTCTTCATCCCACTCTTCCTTCTGCATCACGATCGGCAGCGAGATGTGGTCCGAGTACTTGCGGATGATCGACTTGAGCTTCCACGAGGACAGCAGCTCTTCCTCGCCGGCGCGCAGGTGCAGGATCACGTCGGTGCCGCGACCGGCCTTCTCGATCGGTTCGACGCTGTAGTCGCCCTCCCCCGTCGACTCCCAGCGCACGCCTTCCGAGGCGAACGCGCCGGCGCGGCGGGTGTTGACGATGACTTTCTCGGCCACGATGAAGGCCGAATAGAAGCCGACGCCGAACTGGCCGATCAGGGCGGCATCCTGCTGCTGGTCGCCCGACAGCTTGCTGAAGAATTCCTTGGTGCCCGACTTGGCGATGGTGCCCAGGTGGGCGACCACTTCGTCGCGGCTCATGCCGATGCCGTTGTCGGAAATCGTCAGGGTGCGCGCGTCCTTGTCGAAGCTGACCTTGATTTTCAGTTCATGGTCGTTGCCGTACAGGGCGTCGTTGTTGATCGCTTCGAAGCGCAGCTTGTCGGCGGCGTCGGAAGCGTTCGAGATCAGCTCGCGCAGGAAGATCTCCTTGTTCGAATACAAGGAGTGGATCATGAGCTGCAACAGCTGTTTTACTTCTGCCTGGAAGCCAAGGGTTTCTTTTTCGGCAACTGCCATCTTATTCCTCGTTAAAAAAACATGGGTGGGGTGGTCCAACTCGGGGGCATATAAGGATGCCGACACCGATTTCAAGAGTCTTTCTGGCAAGTTTTTGCGCTGGGCGCTCTTTTTTCGCGCTGCGTGTCGAATCCGGCCGGCGCCGTTCGTCGTCCTGGCAGCGGCACCCACAACCAGAACAGGAGATTCATCATGAACGAGGCAATACGACCCATCCCGGCAGGCTTTCACAGCGTCACCCCGCACCTTGTCTGCGAAGGCGCGGCCAAGGCCCTCGACTTCTACCGCGACTGCTTCGGCGCGGTAGAAGTCGCGCGCATGCCCGGCCCGGGCGGCAAGATCATGCATGCAGAGATGCGCATCGGCGATTCGCTCGTCATGCTGTGCGACGACTTCCCAGAATTCGGCAGCCGCGGCCCGCTCGCCCTTGGCGGTTCGACCGTCGTCATCCACCTGTACGTACGGGACGCCGACGCCGCATGGGAACGCGCCATGGCGGCCGGCGCCAGGCCCCTGATGCCGCTGGGCGACGCCTTCTGGGGCGACCGCTACGGCCAGCTGGTCGATCCCTTCGGCCACCGCTGGGCCATCGCCACCCACATCCGCGACATGACGCCGCAGGAGATCGAAGACGCGATGGCCAGGGAAATGCCGACCGGCTGCGGGAACGCCTAAAGCAGGCGCCCGAGCAGGCGTAGCGCCTGCGCGTCCTGCAGCGCCGCCACGTTCAGGCGCATGCGGGTCGAGGGCAGTTGGCTCGGCGAGAACAGGCTGCCCGGCGCCAGCAGCAGGTCCTGCTGCATGGCGCGCGCGGCCAGCTCGCTGGTGTCGCGCCCCGCATCGACCCAGATGAACATGCCCGCGCCCGGGGTGGGCACCGGCCGCAGACCAAGCGCCTCCAGCTCGCGCAGGGCCTTAGGGCGTGCTGCATCCAGCCGGTTGCGTACCCGGTCCAGGTGCTTGCGGTACAGTCCTTCGGACAGGATCTTGTACACCACGCGCTCGCCAATGTCGCTGGTGGTGAGCGTGGCCAGCATCTTGCGGTCGGCCAGGCGCGCCGCGCGTTCGCTGGAGGCCGCGATGAAGCCGACCCGCAGGTTCGGCGCCATCGATTTCGAGAAGCCGCCCAGGTAGATCACATGGCGCAAGCCATCCAGCGCCGCCAGCCGGGTCGCGTTCCCGGGGTGCAGGTCCGCATAGATGTCGTCCTCCACCACCGTGAAGCCGTGCTGCTCGGCCAGCCGCAGCACCTGGAAGGCTCTCGATGCCGAGATCGAGCTCGAGGTCGGGTTGTGCAGCACCGAGTTGATCACGTACAGGCAGGGCCGGTAGCGGGCCGCCAGCTCGGCCAGCTGTTCCAGGTCGGGGCCGTCGGCCAGGCGGCGCACGCCGACCACATTCAGGCCCATGGCCGCGAAGGAACCGAACATCAGGAACCAGGCGGGATCGTCGACCAGGATGGTGTCGCCCGGCCGGCAGAACTCGCGCGCGACCAGGTCGAGCCCCTGGGTCACCCCGAGCGTCATGACGATCTGCTCGGGCGGCGCTTCGATCTCGAACTCGGCCAGCTTGAGGCGCAGCTGCTGGCGCAGCGGCAGGAAACCCTGTGGCGCGCCATAGCCGAGGAAGGCGGCGCTGTTCTGCCGGCTCAGGCTCCCCAATGCCTTGGCCACGGCGGCGCCGTCGAGCCAGTCGGCCGGCAGCACGCCGGCGCCGGGCGACAGCTGCAGCGGGGCCTGGCGGAACAGGTTGCGGATCAGCCAGGCCACGTCGAGCGCGGCGGCGCCCGGCGTGCCGGCGCCCGCCGCGGCCTTGCGCTCGGCCCCTGCTCCAGCCCCGGCCGACGCCGGCTGCGCCCGCTCGCGCACGAAAAAACCGGCGCCCCGCCGCGAATCGAGGTAGCCCTGGGCTACCAGCCGGTCATAGCTGGCCACGACGGTGAACGGCGACACCTCGTGCGCCTGGGCGAACTGGCGGATCGAGGGCATGCGCGCACCGGGCCGCAGCAGGCGCTCATCGATACGCGCGGCCACCGCGCGCACGATCTGGTCGGCCAGGGGCTCGCTGCTCGCGCGCGCAAGGGTCAAGAGGGGCGTATTGGTCATGTCGCCATCACAGTGAATCAATTAAATGCGCAAGTGTACTGGGACTGTATTGGTCCGCAGCGCTAGCATAGACCCCTATCCCAGCCCGTTGCAAGCATTGTCCAAAGGAGTCCCATGTCCAGCGCCAGCCCTGCCGCCCCATCCACATTAATATCGACGACCAATGGACGCGACGAGAGCCGCGGCATGCTGCTCGGCCTGATCGGCGTGGCGATGTTCAGCCTGACCATGCCCTTCACCCGCCTGGCGGTGGCCGAACTCGACCCGGTCTTCATCGCGCTCGGCCGCGCGCTCGGCGCCGCCGTGCTGGCGGCCGCATGGCTGGCCTGGCGCCGCGCGCCGCTGCCGTCGCGCCAGGCCATGGCGCCGCTGGCGCTGGTGGCAGGCGGCTGCATCGTCGGTTTTCCGCTGCTGACCTCGATCGCCCTGCGCACCGTGCCCGCCGCGCACGGCGCCCTGCTGGTCGGCGTGCTGCCCCTGGTCACGGCGCTGTACTCCGCACTGCGCGGCTACGAGCGGCCCTCGCGCGGCTTCTGGGGCTTGGCCCTGCTCGGCTCCGGCCTGGTGATCGCTTTTGCCCTGGCCCAGGGCGGGGGCAGCCTGCACCTGGCCGACCTGCTGCTGTTCGGCGCTGTCGTCTCGGCCGCGGTCGGCTATGCCGAGGGCGGCCGCCTGTCGCGCAGCCTGGGCGGGCCCGAAACCATCTGCTGGGCGCTGGTGCTGGCGGCGCCCGTGCTGCTTCCCGTGCTGCTGTGGCACGGCATCCCGATTCTTGCCGGCGTGGGTCCCGCGGCCTGGTTCGCCTTCGCCTATGTGACGGCGATCTCGATGTTCGTCGGCTTCTTCTTCTGGTACCGCGGCCTGGCGCTGGGCGGGGTGGCGCGGGTGGGCCAGGTGCAGCTGCTGCAGCCCTTCCTGAGCCTGGTCGGCGCGGCCGTGCTGCTGGGCGAGACCCTGACCCTGGCCAACTGCGCCTTCGCGCTGGCGGTGGCCGCCGTCGTGTTCGGGGGACGCCGGATGGCGGTACGGCAGCAGTAGTCATGCCGTTTCCGGCCGGTGGACGTACAATACCGGCTTCTTTCACCAGAAGAGCATATCGATCACCATGTCCGTCTACGACAAACTCAAAGAACTGAACATCACCCTGGCCGCGCCGGCCACCCCGGCCGCCGCCTACGTCATGTACGTGCAGACCGGCAATCTCGTGTTCATCTCGGGCCACATCGCCAAGAACGCGGATGGCTCGCCCAACGCGGGCATCCTGGGCCGCGACAAGACCACCGCCGACGGCCAGGCCGCCGCACGCTCGGTCGCCATCGACCTGATCGGCACCCTGCAGGAAGCCGTGGGCGGCGACCTGAACCGCGTCAAGCGCATCGTCAAGGTGATGAGCCTGGTCGCCTCGACCCCGGAATACAACGAACAGCACCTGGTCACCAACGGCTGCTCGGAACTGATCGGCGAGCTGTTCGGCGACGCCGGCAAGCATGCCCGCTCCGCCTTCGGCGTGGCCTCGCTGCCGCGCGGCACCTGCGTCGAGATCGAGATGATCGCCGAAGTGGCGTGAAGATAGCGCGCCTGATAAGGCCCCCAGGGCAAGGCGCATCGTCGAAGACTGTACGCCAGTACGGCGAGACGAATGCAACGCAGCACTGGGGGGCTTGTGAGGCGCGAGCGGGCTGGGCCTATCCGGCCCGGCCTTCCCTGAAGCCGCCTACCCGGCTGCTTTATAATGTCCGGCACTACCCGTGCGGTCCGTCCCTAGAGAGCCAAGTATGAAAATCGAGAATCCAAACCCCATCCAGTGGCAGTTTTCGGAGCGCGCGCAGCAGCTGCAAAGCTCGTTCATCCGCGAGATCCTGAAGATCACCCAGCGTCCGGAGATCATCTCCTTCGCCGGCGGCCTGCCTTCGCCCGCCACCTTCCCGGTCGAGCGCATGAAGGAAGCGTACGACAAGGTCCTGACCGACGCCGGCAAGGTCGCGCTGCAGTACGGCCCGACCGACGGCTACGGCCCGCTGCGCGAATGGATCGCGAATTCTCTTTCCACGGAAGGCAGCCGCATCCTGCCGGAACAGATCCTGATGACCTCCGGCTCGCAGCAGGCGCTCGACCTGCTGGGCAAGGTTCTGATCGACGAAGGCAGCCGCGTGCTGGTCGAGACCCCGAGCTACCTGGGCGCGCTGCAGGCATTCTCGGTCTACCGTCCTGAATTCAAGTCGGTCGACACGGACGACCACGGCCTGGTGCCGTCCTCGATCGCCGGCGTCGCCGACGGCGCGCGCCTGCTGTACGCGCTGCCGAACTTCCAGAACCCGACCGGCCGCTCGCTGTCCATCGAGCGCCGCCAGGAACTGGTGGAAACCTGCGCCCGGTTCAAGCTGCCGCTGATCGAGGACGATCCCTACGGCACCCTGAGCTACACTGGCGAACCGATGCCGAAAATGGTCGCGATGAACCCGGACGGCGTCATCTACATGGGTTCCTTCTCGAAGGTGCTGACCCCGGGCATCCGCCTCGGCTACGTGTGCGCCCCGCTGCCGCTGGTGCGCCGCCTCGAGCTGGCCAAGCAGGCCGCCGACCTGCACACCGCCCAACTGACCCAGATGGTGGTGCACGAAGTGGTGAAGGACGGCTTCCTCGACCAGCACATCCCGACCATCCGCAAGCTGTACGGCGACCAGTGCCAGGTCATGCTGGACGCGATGGCCGAGCACTTCCCGGCCGGCGTCAGCTGGACCAGGCCGGAAGGCGGCATGTTCATCTGGGTCACCCTGCCGCAGAGCATCGACGCCATGAAACTGCTGGACCAGTCGCTGGCCGCGCGCGTCGCCTTCGTGCCGGGCGCGCCGTTCTACGCCAACGAGCCGGCCACCAACACCCTGCGCCTGTCCTTCGTGACCGTGCCGCCGGAACGCATCCGCGAAGGCATCGCCATCCTGGGCAAGCTGATCAAGGACATGCTCTGAGTCCTTGTCCCCTAAGCACGAATCGAACCGCCGGCCAGCCCGGCGGTTTTGCATTTTCGGCATCATAAGTGGATGCAAGGCAACATTTTAGACACAAGTCGCGCCGAAGGGAGTATGATCCCGGCAGTATTACTTTACGGCAACTAAGCGACTTCATGAATCTTGCCTCTCCAGCGATCAGCGTGCCTACCCGGCAAGCCACGATCCTCATCGTCGACGATGCTCCCGACAGCCTCGAGATGCTCGATGCGATGCTGCGCACCCAGGGCTACCTGACCTTCATCGCCAATTCCGGCGCGCGCGCCCTCGAACTGGCGCAGCGCATCCAGCCCGACCTGATCCTGCTCGACGTCATGATGCCGGGCCTGGACGGCTTCGAAACCTGCCGCCGCCTCAAGGCCCATCCGGAAACGACCGGCATTCCCGTCATCTTCGTCAGCGCCTGCACCGCGACCGACGACGTGGTGTCCGGCTTCGACCATGGCGCCGTCGACTACATTTCCAAGCCGGTGCGCCTGCCGGAAGTCCAGGCTCGCGTGCGCGCCCAGCTGCAGATGCAGTCCAGCAGCCAGCAGCAGATGCGCCAGACGCGCCGCCTGCGCATGATCGTCGAGGGCATGGAAGAAGGATTGATGCTGGTCGGGCCCGACGGACGCATCCAGTACGCCAACCCGGCCACCGAACGCTGCCTGGGCTACTCGGAAACCGAGCTGGCCGGGCGTCCGTTGGCGGGCCTGTTGGCCGAACCTGCCGCGAACGATTATGCGGCCTACTTCGACCGCCGCGACGAGACCAGCCTGGCGCGCTGCCGCGGCACCCGCGAGGTGCTGGTGCAGCGGCCCGACGGCAGCCTGCGCGCGATGGACCTGAGCCTGTCGCCGATGGCCTCGGGGGAGCAGCTGTACGTCGCCCTGCTGCACGACATCACCCACCACAAGCAGTCCGAGACCGCGCTGCAGCGCGCCGCCCTGGTCGACCCGCTGACCGCGATCGCCAACCGCCGCCAGTTCGACGCCTGCCTCGAACGGGAATGGCAGCGCGCCATCCGCACTGCGCGGCCCCTGTCGCTGCTGGTGCTGGACGTCGACCATTTCAAGCTGTTCAACGACCTGCTCGGCCATGCCGCGGGCGACGAGTGCCTGCGGTCGGTGGCAGCCGCGCTGGAGGCGCATGCGCTGCGCGCGACCGACCTCGCGGCGCGTTACGGCGGCGAGGAATTCGTGCTGCTGCTGCCGGACACTCCCCATGCGGGCGCAGCAAGGGTTGCCGAATCCATCCGCGCCGGGATCGAGGCCCTGCGCGTGTCCAACCCCGGCTCCACGACCTCCGACTACGTGACCGTCAGCATCGGCGCCGCCACCTTCCATCCGACTCCGTTCGACGACCTCCGTTCCCTGTTCCTCACCGCCGACCGCGCCATGTACGACGCCAAGGCGGCCGGGCGCAACCGGTCGCTGGCGGTCGAAGGGGGGCATGCGTGGGAAACCATGCAGCGGGCATGCGCCCGCTGACGCTGCACCGGCCGGCTCAGGCGCCAGCCGGATAGCCGGTGATGCGCGCGATGTCGCGGTACATCGGCTGCAGCCGGCGGTACATCTTCAGGTAGACCTCGCGGTACAGCCGGTCGTAGACGGCCCGGTTCGCCGCGATCGGCTCGAACACCCGCCCTACCCGCGTCATGGCCGCGATGGCCGTGCCGAAATCCGGGTACAAGCCCAGTCCGACCGCGGCGTCGATCGCCGCGCCCAGCCCGGAAGTCTCGTACACATGCGGGCGAGAGGTCGGCAGGCCGAAGATGTCGGCCGTGAGCTGCATCGCCGCGTCGCTCTGCGAGCCGCCGCCGGACACCCGCAGCTCCGTGACGCGTACCCCGCCGCGCCGCTCGATGCGCTCCTTACCCTCGCGCAGCGCATAGGCCAGGCCCTCCAGGATGGCCCGGTACACGTGGGCGCGGGTGTGCACGTCGCCGAAGCCGATGATCGCGCCCTTGGCCTCGCGCCCCGGCACCCGGATGCCCGGCGTCCAGTAGGGCTGCAGCATCAGGCCCATTGCGCCGGGCGGCACGGCATTGGCCAGCTCGTCGAACAGGCGCTCCGGCGCCACGTCTTCCAGCAGGGCGCGCGACTGCTCGTGGTGGCCGAACTGCTCCTTGAACCAGCTGACCATCCAGTAGCCGCGGAACACCTGGACTTCCGTGCTGTAGGCGCCCGGAATCGCCGCGGGATACGGCGGTACGAATGGCGTCACCTCGACGTAGCGCGTGGTGGTGGTGTTGATGGTGGCGGTGGTGCCGTAGCTCAGGCAGCCCACGTGGGGCGCGCTGCAGCCGGCCCCGATCACCTCGCAGGCCTTGTCGGCGGCGGCGGCCAGCAGCGGCAAGCCCTCCGGAATGCCGGTCTCGCGGGCCGCCGCGGCGCAAATATGGCCCATGCGCCCGCCCGGCTCGACCAGCTCGGGCAGCATGCGCGGCTCCACCGCCAGCGCCTGCCATTTCCAGTCGCGCCGGCCGGCCCAGCGGCGCCGGCGGTAGTCGAACGGCAGGTAGGCCACCTGGCACCCGGACGAATCCATGAAGCGGCCGCACAGGCGCCAGTTCAGGTAGCCCGACAGCAGCAGGAACTTGTGGGTCGCCTGCCAGACCTCGGGCTGGTGCGCGCGGATCCAGTTGATCTCGGCCTCGCCGCGGAAGTAGTCGATGGTGCCGTGCACCCGCGCCAGCCGGAAGGCGGTGCGCCACAGCGGGCCGATCGGCGGCACCGCCTCGGTCCTGCGCTGGTCCATCCAGGTGATGGCGGGGCGCAGGGCCCTGCCCTCGCGGTCGACGTTGACGACGGTGCCGCGCTGGGTCGTCACTGCCACGCCGGCGATGCGCGCACGGTCGGCGCCCGGCTGCGCCCACAGCTTGCCGCAGGCCTGGCACAGCGCCTGCCAGAAGCCTTCGGGCTCGTGTTCGGACCAGCCGGGGTGTTCGCTGGCGTAGTTCAGCGGCACCTGGGCTTTGGCGACGATCTCGCCGCGCAAGTCGAACAGCAGCGCGCGCACGCTCTGGGTGCCGTTGTCGATGGCGAGGATCAGGGGATCATGGGAGGGATGTTGCATGGGTGGACTCTTGGTGGTCGGGAATGCCGTGGCAGGATGCGCACAGCGCCAGGTAGGCTTCCTGCTCGGTCTCCCAGCGCGCGTCGCTCCAGCCGAGTTCCGGCTGGCAGATGCTGCGGATGCGCGCCATCTGGGCGACGCCGCCGCCACGCAGCTGGATGCCGAGGCGGGTGCGGCGCAGCAGCAGGTCTTCCAGGCGCTGCACGGCTTCGCTGCGCGCCGCCCAGCGCAGCTCGGCCCAGGGTGTGAGCGTGCCGGGAATGGTGTCCAGTTCGCCCGCTTGGGCGGCGTCGACCAGGGCCTGCGCATGGCGGCCGTGACGGCCCGCCAGGCGCCCCAGCACGGCCGGCGCGGTGTTGCGCGCGCCGCGCGGCCCCTGCGGCACGGCCTGCGGTGCGAACACCTGCCGCGGCGCCAGGTCCGCATGCCAGTCGGGCAGCTGGCGCGCCACGTGGCGCAGCGTGTCGAGGGCGATGGCGCGGAAAGTGGTCAGCTTGCCGCCGGTGACGGCGACCAGGCCCGGTTCGTCCCATACCAGGTGGGCGCGCGTCTCCTTCGACGGCGCACCCCGGCTGCCGCCGTCGAGCACGGGGCGCACGCCGGCATAGGTGGCCAGCACGTCGCCGTCCTGCAAGCCCAGCTGGGGAAACTGCGCCCGCAGCGCCGCCATCAGGTAGTCGAACTCGGCGCGCGTGATGCGCGGCTCGCGCGCCAGGCCGCCGGCATGGTCGACGTCGGTCGTGCCGACCAGCGTCACGCCCTCCCACGGGAAGGCGAACACCGGCCGGCCGTCGAGCGGATGCATCAGGCTGACCGCCTGCGCCAGCGGCAGGCGCCAGGCCGGCAGCACCAGGTGGCTGCCGCGCAGCGGGCGCAGGCGCGGCGCCCGGCCCTGGGTCCCCTGTCCTTCGATGCCGCCGGCCCAGGCGCCAGTGGCGTTCACCACCACCCGCGCCGCAATGTCTTCGGTTTTTCCGCTGCGCGCGTCTTGCAGCAGCGCGCCCGTCACCTGGCCGTCCTCGCGGCGCAGCGACGTCACGGCCACGTAGTTGCGCGCCTGCCCGCCATGGCGCGCAGCTTCGTCGAGCACCCGCAGCACCAGGCGCGCATCGTCGGTCTTTGCGTCCAGGTAGCGGATGCCCCCGAGCAGCCCTTCGCGCCGGATGTTCGGCGCCAGCATGTGGAAGCGATCGGCATCGAGCCAGTGGGAATCAGGCCCAATGCGATGCCGCCCGGCCAGCAGGTCGTACACGGCCAGTCCCGCCAGGAAACTGCGCCGCTTCGCCCGGCGTCCGCCATAGTCCGGGAAGGCGAAGCCCTGCGGCTCGACCAGTCCGGGCGCATCGCGCAGCAAGGCTTCGCGTTCGCGCACCGATTCGCGCGTCAGGCGCAGCTGTCCCTCGGCAAGGTAGCGCAGGCCGCCGTGCACCAGTTTCGATGAGCGGCTCGAGGTGCCCCAGGCGAAATCGCGCTGCTCGACCAGCAGCGCCTTGAGCCCGCGCCGCGCGGCTTCCAGCAGGATGCCGGCCCCGGTGATGCCGCCGCCGATCACCAGGAGGTCCCATCGGCCTTCCTTCATGGCGCCACCAGCTTGCCGGGGTTCATGCGCCCGTCGGGGTCGACATGGCGGAACAGGGCCGCCATCGCCCCGAGTCCCAGCGCGCCTTTTTCATGCACCAGCCAGGGTGCGTGGTCGACCCCGACCCCGTGCTGGTGGCTGATGGTGCCGCCGGCGGCGACAATGGCCTCCGACACGCGGTCCTTCAGGACGCGCCAGCGCATCAGGTCGGTCTCGAAGTCGCCCGCCAGGCGGAACACGAAGGTGGAATACACGCTCGCGCCCTGCGGATACAGGTGCGACAGGTGGGTGTAGGCGTGCACCCGTTCGCCCCAGGCCTGCAGGGCTTGCGCGGCGGCGCGCTCGATGGCCTCCATCGCTCCCGTCACGCGTGGCCAGTCGAGCGCCGTCTCGACCGTGTCGATCGCGTAGCCGTGCGCCCAGGCGCTATTGCGCAGGTAGACGCTCCGGAAGCGGTTGCGGCGCCAGCGCTCGCCGAGCGCGCGCCCGGCATACACGCCGCCATGGCGGCGCACCAGGCGCAGCGCCGCGCGCAGGGCCGGCAGCGCCTGCGCCCTGGGGCCGGTAGCGCCGATCATCAGCATGCATTTGCCGTCGCTGCAGGAACGCAGCGCCAGCCAGCCTTCCAGCAGGCGCACCAGCCTCGCATGGCCGGCAAGCGTCAGGACCGTCCTCGTTTCGACCGCGTTCGACAGGCGCAGCATCGATAGCGGCAGGCGCGCCTGGGCCAGCTCGCGCACCGACCTCAAAGCCGCCTCCCAGCCCGGGAAGAACACGGCGTGGAAGGCTTCGTGGTGCGGCAGCCGGCTGATGCGCACGGTGGCGTGGGTCAGGATGCCGAGCCGGCCTTCGGAGCCGAGCACCATTTCGCGCAGGTCGATGCCGGCGCTCGACGCGGGAAAGGTTGGAATCTCGAGGGCGCCGGCCGGCGTCTCGACACGCCCGCCCGCGAACAGGTTCTCGATGCGCCCGTAGCGCAATGACTGCTGGCCCGAGGAACGGGTGACCACCCAGCCGCCCAGCGTCGAGTACTCGAAGGATTGCGGGAAGTGGCCGAGGGTGTAGCCGTGTGCGCGCAGCTGGGCTTCCAGGTCAGGCCCGGACACGCCCGCTTCGAAGGTGGCCAGCTGGGCCTCGCGGTCGAGCGCGACCAGCGCGCGCATGCGGCCCATGTCCACCGTCAGCACGGGGCGCGACGCATCCTGGACGCCCAGGTGGCCGGCCACGCTGGTGCCGCCGCCGTAGGGGATCACGGCGGCGCCGTGCTGCGCCGCATACGACAGCAGCGCACGCACCTGTTCCGCGCTTTCAGGGTAGGCCACGGCGTCGGGCGCGGCGTGGACCCGGCCGTAGCGCAGCCGCAGCCAGTCGGGCAGGCTCTGGCCGAGCGCATGCAGGAGCCTGGCCTGCGGGCTGGCGTCGACCAGCGGATGCGCCGGCAGGCGCCCCGGCGGCAGGCCGGCGCAGAGCGCGTCGAAGCCGGCGTCACGGGGCGGGGTGCCCTCGCCCAGGCGTTCGCGCAGGAAGGCGCGCGCTTCCTCGCCCAGCGCCACGTCGACCGCGTCGTCCCCCCAGCCGTTCCATCGCCGCATCCCCGTTTCCCCTTATACTTGCCGTTGCCGCCAGCCATTATTAATGCTGCCAGCCTAAAGGTCCATCGCCCTCGCGTCTTGCGCTTTCATGACACAGCCTTGCTCCATTGCGCCATCCGCCCCGCCGGACGGCGGCCGGGTAACCGGCGCCTACCTGCAGCCGGTCCTCGACACGGCGGCGGCGCAGGGCATCGACGCTGCCCGGCTGGCGCAGGCGGCCGGCGTGTCGCGCGCCGCGCTCGGCGCCGATACCCTGGCGGCGCGCGACTACATCGCGCTGCTGGACGCCGGTGCGCGCCTGGGCGGCGACCCGCACTTCGGCCTGCACGTGGGCGAACGGGTACGCCCCGGCACCTTCTCGGTGTACGGCCTGGTGCTGATGGCCTGCCGCGATTTCGGCCAGGTGCTGGCCCAGACCCAGCGCTACGAACAGCTGGCCCACGACCTCGGCCGCACCCGGCTGGGGGTAGAGGGCGCGGAGGCGCTGTACGGCTGGACCAGCCACTATCCCGCCGCTTCGCGCCACCTGGTGGAAAGCGTATATGCGGGCATCCGCGTGTTCGGCAGCTGGCTGGCCGGGCGGCCGCTCGGTCCGCGCCGCATCGCCTTCGTGCACGGCAGCGACGCGCCCCTCGACGAATACGTGCGCGTGCTCGGCATCGCGCCGCAGTTCGGGGCGCCGGACAACGAGGCGCGCTTCGACGCCGCCCTGCTCGCCGCGCCGGTGCCGAACGCGGACCCGAGCCTGTATCCGGTACTGCGCCAGCACGCCGAGCGCCTGCTGGGCGAGCGCCGCGCCGCGGGCGACGGCATCCTGGCGCAGGTGCGCGCCGCCGTAATCCGCGAGCTCCCGCAAGGCGCGGCGCGGCTGCCGATCCTGGCAGCGCAACTCGGCATGTCGCCGCGCACGCTACAGCGCAAGCTCGCCGACGCCGGCGCCAGCTTCCAGGAAGTGCTCGACGGCGTGCGCTACGAACTGGCGCGCGGCTACCTGCGCCAGCGCGACCTGGGCCTCGTCGACATCGCCTTCCTGCTCGGCTACCAGGAGCAGAGCGCGTTCACCCACGCGTTTCGCGAATGGTCCGGCGTCAACCCGAGCGCCTGGCGCGACACCCAGGCCCAGTACCTGGGGGAATAAGCCCCCATCGGTCAATCGACCGATACCGGCCATCCCGGCCGATCCCTACACTGGTCTCACTTGCCCACCACACCCGAGGAGATCACCATGACCAGTGTTAAACAATCCCTGCGCACCCTTGCCGCCGCCGCCATCCTGGCTGCCACCGGCGCCCATGCCGCCCCGCTCGAAGCCGGCGCCAAGCCATCGGTCGTCATCGTCCACGGCGCCTTCGCCGACGGCTCCGACTGGGCCAAGGTGATCCCGCTGCTGCAGGCCAAGGGCGTCAAGGTCACCGCCGTGCAGAATCCCCTGACCTCGCTGGCCGACGACGCCGCCGCGGCGCGCCGGGCGATCGGGAGCCAGCCCGGCAAGGTGGTGCTGGTCGGCCACTCCTGGGGCGGCACCGTGATCACCGAGGCCGGCCAGCACGAGAAGGTCGGCAGCCTGGTCTACGTCGCCGCATTCGCGCCGGACGCGGGCAAGTCGACCGCCGAGACCGGCGAAGGCTACCCGGCCGCACCCGGCAGCAAGCGCTTCGTCGCCGACACGGAGGGTTTCCTGAGCCTGCCCGAAGCGGCCATGCGTGAAGACTTCGCCCAGGACGTGCCGCGCGCCCAGGCCGCCGTCATGACGGCGACCCAGGGGCCGATCCAGGCCAGGGCCTTCGGCGAGAAGGTCTCCGGCGCGGCCTGGAAGACCAAGCCCTCGTGGTTCATCGTGGCGACCAGGGACCGCATGATCGACCCCGGCCTGCAGCAGGCAATGGCCGGCAAGATCGGCGCCCGCATCACCGCGCTGCCGGCCAGCCACGTGCCCCAGCAATCGCGCCCCGCGGAAGTCGCCAAGGTGATCCTCGAGGCCGTTGCCGCGACCAAGTAAGTCCAGGCGCCGTGGGGCCATGGTGGCAGCTGCCGCCGTGGCCTCGGTCCATCCTGCTGACTTCCATGACGGTGGCGCTGCCCAAGCGCCCAGCATCCATTCTTACCGAACATATCACGATGACACCTGCTGAACCGAACGACAAGGCATTTGCGGAGGCGGTCCGCGCCAACCAGGCCACCCAGTACTGCACCCTGAGAACCCATTACGACTTCATCGTCTGCGGCGCCGGCTCCTCGGGCTCCGTCGTCGCGGGCCGGCTCGCCGAGAACCCGGACGTGCGCGTGCTCCTGCTGGAAGCCGGCGGCGACGATGAGGTCGCCAGCGTGATCGAACCGGCCCAATGGCCGCTCAACCTCGGCTCGGAGCGCGACTGGGGGTTCATGGCAACGCCGAACCCACACCTGAACGGCCGCGCAATCCCGATGAGCATGGGCAAGGTCCTGGGCGGCGGCTCCAGCATCAACGTGATGGTCTGGGCGCGCGGGCACCGCAGCGACTGGAACCATTTCGCCGCCGAGGCCGGCGACGAAGCCTGGAACTACGAATCGGTGCTGAAGATCTACCGCCGCATCGAGGACTGGCACGGCCCGGCCGATCCGGAACGCCGTGGACAGGGGGGCCCGGTCTACGTGGCGCCGGCCAGTCATCCCCAGCCGACCGCCACCCTGATGCTGGATGCGGCCCGCTCGCTCGGCATTCCCACCTTCGACAGCCCGAACGGCGCGATGATGGAAGGCGACGGCGGGGCCGCGATCAACGACCTGCGCATCCGCGACGGCAAGCGCCTGTCGGTGTTCCGTTCGTACACCTATCCGCGCATGGCCCAGCCGAACCTCACCGTGCTCACCCATGCGCAGGTCGCCCGGCTGACCTTCGAAGGCAAGCGCGTCACCGGCGTGGACGTGATCCTCGACGGCCGCCGCGTCTGGTTCGGCGCCACGGGCGAAGTCATCCTGTCGCTGGGCGCGGTGAATACACCGAAGGTCCTGATGCAGTCCGGGATCGGGCCGCGGCGCGAACTGGAACGGCATGGCATCGACGTCGTGCAGCACCTGCCCGGCGTCGGCCAGAACCACCAGGACCACGTGTCCTTCGGCTGCATCTGGGAATACGCCAAACCGCAGCAGGTCGGCAACGGCGGTTCCGAGGCGACCCTGTACTGGAAGAGCGACCCGAGCCTGGACGCGCCCGACATGCTGCACTGCCAGGTCGAGTTCCCGGTGCCGAGCGCGGAGAATGCACAGCACGGCGTGCCCGAACACGGCTGGACCATGTTCGCCGGCCTGGCGCATCCGAAGAGCCGCGGCGAACTGCTGCTCTCCGGTGCAGGTCCGGATGACCCGATGATCATCCGCGCCAACACCCTGTCCGACCCGGACGACCTGGCGGCTGCGCTGGCCAGCGTGCAGATGTGCCGCGACCTGGGCAATGCCGGCGCCTTCGCCGGGCTGGTCAAGGGAGAGAGCATGCCGGGCAAGCTGGGGCGAGAAGCCATGGAACAGTACCTGCGCAACGGCGCCGTCACCTATTGGCACCAGTCTTGCACCGCCAAGATGGGACGGGACGACATGGCGGTGGTCAACAGCGACCTGCAGGTCTATGGCGTCGAGGGCCTGCGTGTCGCCGATGCTTCGATCATGCCGCGCATTACCACCGGCAACACCATGGCGCCCTGCGTCGTCATCGGAGAACGGGCGGCTGAACTCGTCAAGGCGAGGCACATGCTGTAAAGTTCCGGGATGCAAGAAAAACACAGCGTTACCGTCGAGGAAGCGGTCCAGCTGTTGGCCATGGTCGGCGACCTCAGCATGGGCCAGCCCACTGACCAGTCGATCCGCTCGGCCCACGTGGCCGAGCGCCTGGCGCTGGCCGACGGCGCCGACGCCCGCGGCTGCGAACATGCCCGCCTGGTGACGATGCTGCGCTGGTCCGGATGCACGGCCAATGCAGCCGGCTTCTCGGTGCTGATGGGCGACGACGTCGCCTCCCGCGACGCCCTGATCACCCACACCCTGCCGCCCGAGCAGCGCAAGGACTTCGCCAGCGTCGCGCCGCTCGCACGCATCCACTGCGAAGTGTCGGGCGCCATCGCCGACACCCTCGGCCTGGGCAGCGAAGTGCAGCTCGGCCTGCGCCGGGTCTGGGAACACTACGATGGCGGCGGCATGCCGGAGCGCCTGCAGGCGCCGCACATCCCGCCGGTGGTGTACCACGCCAACCTGGCCGGCGACCTGGTGGTGCTCACGCGCGCCCATGGCATCGACGAAGCGCTGCGCGTGATCGGCACACTGGCCGGACGCAAGTACCCCGCCGACCTGGTGCCCAAGCTGTTACTGCATGCCCGGCACTGGCTTGACCAGGCCGACGTCGCGCCCTGCCCGCCCGACGCCCAGCTCATGTCGCAGCAGGTTCCCTTGACGCTCGTGGCCGACATGATCGAGCTGAAACTGCCCTGGCTGCTCGGCTATTCGCGCAGCGTGGCCGGCCTGGCCGAACGCGCGGCCGCCCAGGCGGGCCTGCCCGAAGCACAGCAGGCGTGTCTCGCGCGTGCCGCCCTCATCCACGGCATCGGCCGCGCGGCGGTGCCCAACGCCGTGTGGCAGCGCGCCGGCAAGCTCGGCCCGGCGGACTGGGAACAGGTGCGGCTGGCGCCCTACTGGACCGCGCGCGCAGGCACGCAGGTGCCGTCGATGCGCGCGGAAGCGCTGCTGGCCTCGCAGGTCTACGAACGCTTGGATGGCAGCGGCTATTTTCGTGACCTCGAGGCCTCCCAGCTGGGCCAGCCGCAGCGCCTGCTGGCCGCAGCCGCCGCCTATGCCGCCTTGTGCATGCCGCGCCCCTGGCGTGCGGCCTTGCCGGCGCAGGAGGCAACGCGCATCCTGTGCGAGGACGGCGCCGCCGGCCGCTTCGACACCGCCGCGGTGCATGCCGTGATCGCGGCCGCCGGCGGCAGCGCGCCCAAGCCGGCGGTAGTGGGCGCGGAGGGCAGGAAACTGCTGTCGGATCGCGAAGCCGCCGTGCTGCGCCGGATCAGCCTGGGCGAAAGCAACAAGGAAGCGGCGCGCGAACTGCAGATCAGCCCGTCGACCGTGCGCACCCATGTGGAAAGCATCTTCCGTAAACTCGGCTGTTCCACGCGGGCGGCGGCGACCCTCAAGGCACTGACGCTCGGGCTGATCTAGCGCCGCCGGGCGCCGGCGGCATCGGCTGCGGTAGAATCCTTCGATCCGACATCCTCGGACGACATCGCAGCAGATAAGGAAAGACATGGCAAAGAAAGAAGAGCTGGACGAAGAAACCCTGGCCCTGATCCAGTGGTGCATCGAAGTGGAAGGGTTCCTGGTGGCGGGCGGGGCCACCGTGAAGCAGGCGCAAGACCATATCGAAGAACAGGTGGAATGGTTCACCGACCAGTTCTACGACGGCTTGACCCCGGAAGAAGCGGCCAAGGAAGCCCTGGCCTGAGCGGCCGCAAAGGCGCGGCGGCCGCCCATCGTTCCGGCGCGCTGGGGCTATAATTGCCTGAACATCCAAAGCGCACCCATCGGTACCGACGTGAATCCACATCTCGACCAGCTCCACCCCTACCCCTTCGAGCAGCTGCGCCAGCTGTTCAGCGGCATCACCCCGAACCCGGCCTACGGCCCGATCAGCCTGGGCATCGGCGAACCGAAGCACCCCACGCCGGCCTTCATCGAAAAAGCCCTGAACCATGCGATGACGGGCCTGGCGGTGTATCCCAGCACCCTCGGCGGCGAAGCCCTGCGCGGCGCCATCGCCGGCTGGCTGGAGCGCCGCTACGGCATCCCGGCGGTCGACCCGGCCACCATGGTGCTGCCGGTGAACGGCTCGCGCGAGGCCTTGTTTGCCTTTGCCCAGTGCGTGGTCGATGCATCGCGCGGCGCGGCGCTGGTGATGAGCCCCAACCCCTTCTACCAGATCTACGAGGGCGCGGCCTACCTGAGCGGCGCCACGCCCTACTATGTGAACTCCGAGCCCGGCCGCAACTTCGCGCCCGACTACGGCAGCGTGCCCGCCGCGGTATGGGCGCGCGTGCAGCTGCTCTACGTCTGCTCGCCGGGGAACCCGACCGGCGCCGTGCTCACGCTCGAGGACTGGAAGGCGCTGTTCGCGCTGTCCGACCGCCACGGCTTCGCGATCGCCGCCGACGAATGCTATTCCGAGATCTACTTGGGCGCGACCCCGCCGCTGGGCGCCCTCGAAGCGGCCCACCAGCTCGGCCGCAGTGGCGGCGACCGCCCCTACCCGAACCTGGTCGTGTTCTCGAGCCTGTCGAAGCGTTCGAACGTGCCGGGCATGCGCTCGGGCTTCGTGGCGGGCGACCCGCAGCTCTTGAGGAAATTCCTGCTCTACCGCACCTACTCTGGCGGCGCCATGTCGCCGCCCGTGCAGGCCGCATCGGTGGCGGCGTGGAGCGACGAACAGCACGTGCAGGACAATCGCGCGCTGTACCGGGAGAAGTTCCAGCTCATCACCCCGCTCTTGCGGGAAGTGATGGACGTCGAGCTGCCCGACGCCGGTTTCTACCTGTGGGCCGACGTGCGCCGCACCGGCCTGTCGGACACCGACTTCGCACGCCGCCTGTACGCCGAATATAATGTGACGGTTTTGCCAGGCAGTTATCTTGCACGCGAAGCGCACGGCCTCAACCCGGGCCGCGACCGCATCCGCATGGCGCTGGTTGCCGGCGTCGACGAAGGACTCGAGGCCGCCAACCGCATCATCGAGTTCTGCAAGCAGCTGAAAGCGGCAGCACCAACGAATCCATAACGAGAGAATCCCATGACCCAACAACTCCAGAACATCATCGACACCGCGTGGGAACAGCGCGCGGAGATCAGCCCGTCCAACGCCAGCAGCGAAGTGCGCGACGCGGTCGCCCACGTGCTCGCCGGCCTGGATGCCGGTACCCTGCGCGTGGCGCAGAAGGACAGCGGCAGCTGGGTCGTGAACCAATGGATCAAGAAAGCCGTGCTGCTGTCCTTCCGTCTCGAGAACAACGTGGTCATGGGCGGCGGCGGAGCCCTCGGCGGGAGCCCGCAGTTCTACGACAAGGTGCCGACCAAGTTCGCCGACTACACCCAGGAAGACTTCGCCAAAGGCGGTTTCCGCGTGGTGCCGCCAGCCGTGGCCCGCCGCGGCAGCTACATCGGCAGGAACGTGGTCCTGATGCCGTCCTACGTCAACATCGGCGCCTACGTCGACGAGGGCGCGATGGTCGACACCTGGGCCACCGTCGGCTCCTGCGCCCAGATCGGCAAGAACGTGCACCTGTCGGGCGGCGTCGGCATCGGCGGCGTGCTGGAACCGATGCAGGCCAACCCGACCATCATCGAAGACAACTGCTTCATCGGCGCCCGCTCGGAAATCGTCGAAGGCGTGATCGTCGAGGAGAACTCGGTGATCTCGATGGGCGTGTACATCGGCCAGTCGACCAGGATCTACGACCGCGCCACCGGCGAGATCAGCTACGGCCGCGTGCCGAGCGGTTCGGTGGTGGTGTCGGGCAGCCTGCCGTCCGCCGACGGCAAGTACAGCCTGTACTGCGCCGTGATCGTCAAGCGCGTGGACGCCCAGACCCGCGCCAAGACCGGCATCAACGAACTGCTGCGCGGCGACTGATTCGCCGGGCGCGCCTGCGCCCCTGGGCCGGCCACGCGGGTGGCCGGCTTCCCATCGGTTCCGTATCGGCCTTCCCCACGCGTTGTCCCGCCTCCGCTAGCGAGAAACTTCCAATATCCGGATGTTTCCGAACCGCAATTGTCCTAGACAAATTTGAAAAGGTTTGCCGTAGGTGCTGAATTATTTCCGTACGGTAATGTATAGTTCGTTTTGTCCTAGACAAAACCACTTAACTTTCCAGAGGAACCGCATGACCGCCACCCTGAACGTGATTGCCTTCGGCAAAGACGACATCGACAACAAACTGTCGAGCTTGTCACCCAAGCAGATCGATGAGCTGGCCTTCGGCGCCATCCAGCTCGATGCAGACGGCAAGATCCTGCGCTATAACGAAGCGGAAGCGCAGATCACCGGCCGCCAGGCCAGCGCGGTCATCGGCAGCAACTTCTTCCGCGATGTGGCGCCGTGCACGAATACGCCGCGCTTCAAGGGCATCTTCGACGCAGGCGTGCGCACCAACACCCTGAACACCATGTTCGAATATGTGTTCGATTACAAGATGAACCCGACCAAGGTGAAGATCCACATGAAGAAGGCGATCAGCGACGGCACCTTCTGGATCTTCGTCAAGCGCCTGTAAGCCGATGCACGCACACGACCCGCGCCCGGCGCCGTGGTGGGCGGCGCGGCCTGCCCTGCTGCGCTTCGTCGCCGACCTGCTGTCCTGCGAGCTGGGGGCGCTGCGCCACGATGCCCTCGTCTCCCCGGCAGGCTGGACCGAAGGCCTGTCCCTGCAGCACGAGCTCGGCCTCGATTCGCTCGAGTTCCTGCACGTGGCCGGCGCCCTTGCCGCGGCGCTGCAGATGCACCACAGCGGCATCGAGGACTACCTGCTGGCGCGCCGTACGCTCGGCGCCTGGGTCGACATCGCCGGCGCGGCCCTGCAGCACCGCGACAGCGAGCTGCTGTTCAGCACCTCGGGCAGCACCGGGCAGCCTAAGCGCTGCCTCCATGTCCTGGACAAACTGGAGCAGGAGGCGCAAGCGCTCGCCACCCTGTTCCCCGGACGGCGGCGCCTGCTCGTGGCCGTCCCCAGCCACCACATCTACGGTTTCCTGTTTTCCCAGCTGCTGCCGCGCTACCTGGGCCTGGCGCCGGAGGCCGTCGTGGCCGTCCGCACGCGCCTGCCTTCGCAGCTGGCGCACCTGGCGCAGCCGGGCGACCTGGTGGTCGGCCACCCGCAGTTCTGGCAGGCCGCCACCGCCGGCGGGTCGACCTTCCCGGAAGACGTCGTCGGCGTCAGTTCAACCGCCCCTTGCCCGGATTCGGTCAGCGAGGCCGCCACCCGCTGTGGGCTGGCGCGCCTGTTCCAGATCTACGGCGCCTCCGAAACCGGCGGCCTGGGCTGGCGCAGCTCGCAGCTCGAGGATTACCGCCTGCTGCCCTATCTCGCCCGCGACCCGCAGGACGAGGCGCTCGTACGCCGGATGCTGCCGGCCGGCGGCAGCGAAGCGCTGCGGGCGCAGGATGCGCTGGCCTGGAGCGGTCCGCGCAGCTTCGCCGTCGGCGCGCGCCGCGACGGCGCGGTGCAGGTGGGCGGCGTGAACGTGTTTCCCTCGCGCGTACGCGCCACGCTGCTGGAGCACCCGCAGGTGCTGGACGCCGCCGTGCGCCTGATGCGCCCCGACGAAGGCGAGCGCCTCAAGGCCTTCATCGTTCCGCACCCCGACGCTGGCGCCGACCCCGGTCTGGCGGCGAGCCTGCGCAGCTGGATCGACGGGCGCCTGAGCGCGCCGGAACGCCCCAAGGCGCTGACGCTCGGCGCCGAACTGCCCTGCACCGGCATGGGTAAAGCCGCCGACTGGAGTATCACATGACAGACACATCGCGGATGGCGATGCCGGGCAGCGCCCCGCACGCCGTCCTGTTCGGCGCCGGCCCCGTGTCGCCGCACGAGGTGGCCGCACTGGCGGCGCGGCGCGCCCGTGCTGTGCTGTCGGACGACCCGCGCTTCACGGCCCGGATCGCGGCCGGCGCCGAGCTGCTCGACCGTATCCTGCGCGAGGACGGCGTCATCTACGGGGTCACGACCGGCTACGGCGACTCCTGCGACACCGTGATCCCGCCCGAGCTGGTGGCGGAACTGCCGCACCGGCTGTTCACCTACCACGGCTGCGGCCTGGGCGTCCCGTTCAGCCGCGAAGAAACCCGCGCGATCCTGGCGGTGCGCCTGGCTTCCCTGTGCCGGGGACAGTCCGGTGTGAGCACGGGCCTGCTGCGGGCGCTGGCCGCCCTGCTCGAACACGACGTGCTGCCGGTGATCCCGTCCGAGGGCTCGGTCGGCGCCAGCGGCGACCTGACCCCGCTGTCCTACGTCGCGGCGGTGCTGTGCGGCGAACGCGAGGTCTGGGGCGAGCACGGGCCGGTCGCCGCCGGCGCGGCGCTCGACGCCGCCGGCCTGCAGCCGATCCGCCTGCGCCCGAAGGAAGGGCTGGCGCTGATGAACGGCACCGCCGCCATGACCGGCCTGGCCTGCCTGGCCCTTGACCGCGCCGACAATCTGGTGCGCCTGGCCAGCCGCATCACGGCGCTGTCCGCGCTGGCGCTGGAAAGCAACGGCTACCATTTCGACGACACGCTGTTCGCCGCCAAGCCGTATCCGGGCATGGGCCAGGTCGCGGCATGGATCGCGGACGACCTGGCGTATCGGCCCGGCGAGCAGCTGCGCAACAGCCCGCGCCTGCAGGACCGCTATTCGATCCGCTGCGCGCCGCACGTGATCGGCGTGCTGGCCGACGCCCTGCCCTGGATGCGCAGCCACGTCGCGCTGGAACTCAACAGCGCCAATGACAATCCGCTGGTCGACGTCGACAATGGCCGCGTGCTGCATGGCGGCCACTTCTACGGCGGGCACATGGCCTTCGCCATGGACGCCATGAAGAACGCGGTCGCCAACATCGCCGACCTGCTCGACCGCCAGATGGCCCTGCTGGTCGATGCGCGCTACAACAACGGCCTGCCGCCCAACCTGCGTGGCGCGCAGGGCGCGCGCGCCGCCGTGAACCACGGCCTGAAGGCGCTGCAGATCAGCGTGTCCGCCTGGACCGCCGAGGCCCTGAAGCTGACCATGCCGGCCTCGGTATTCTCGCGCTCGACCGAATGCCACAACCAGGACAAGGTGAGCATGGGGACGATCGCGGCGCGCGACTGCCTGCGCGTGCTCGCGCTCACGGAACAGGTCGCGGCCGCGCTCCTGATCGCCACGCGCCAGGCCTGCGCGCTGCGCCATCCCGACGGGCCGCCCGCGCAGCTCGGCGCGGGACTGCGCGCGGCGCTGGAGCGGCTCGGACAGCTGGTGCCGTTCATCGACGAAGACCGGCGCCTGGACCGCGACCTGGAGCGCCTGCTGGTCGCCATCCGCGGAGGCTGCGAGGGCCTGTTGCCGGCTTCCGCGGACGCGGGCGACATGGCCCCTGGGCGGCCGGGCTGATCCAAGCCGAGATGCGCGCCATGACACCGGCAAACCTCGGCATTTCCGCCGTCGAACGCGAAACGCGGCTATCGAAAGACGTGCTGCGCGCATGGGAAAAACGCTACGGTTTTCCCGCGCCCGAACGCGACGGCAACGGCGAGCGCTGCTACCCGGCCGAGCAGGTGGAGCGCCTGCGCCTGATGAAACGCCTGATGGACCAGGGCTTGCGCCCCGGGCGCCTGGCCGCGCTGCCCATGAACGAGCTGGCGCGGCTGGCGCAGCGCCAGGACGCCGGATGTGGCGCGCACCCCAATGCCGCGACTGGCGGCGAGGTGCAGGCCATCGACACCCTGCTGGCCCTGGTCAAGCAGGATCCGGCGGGCTTCCCGCACGCCCTGCAGCACCATCTCGCCCGCCTCGGGCTGGAACGCTTCGTCGAGGGCCTCGCCGCGCCGCTCACCGCGGCGGTCGGCGCGCGCTGGGAAGACGGCGACTTCGACATCCACGACGAACATTTCTGCACCGAGGCGCTCGGCCGCGTCCTGCGCCACGCAAGCGCCGCCTTGCCGGCCGCCGGCCGCGCGCCACGCATCCTGCTCACCAGCCTGCCCGGCGAAACCCATGGCCTGGGACTGGCGATGGTGGAAGCGCTGCTGGCCCTGGACGGCGCGGCCTGCCTGCCGCTGGGCACCGAAACGCCGGCCTCGAACATCGTGCGCGCCGCGGCGGCGCAGTCCTGCGACATCGTGGCCCTGTCCTTCTCGGCCGCCTATCCGCGCCGCCAGCTCGGCCCGGCATTGCTGCAACTGCGCCAGGCCCTGCCCGAGGGAAGCGCGCTGTGGGCCGGCGGGACGGGCGTGCGCGACCTGGCGCCCATCGCCGGCGTCCGCCTGCTGGCCACGCTGGGCAGCGGCAGGCAGGCCCTGGCGGACTGGCGCAGCGCGCAGCGCCTTCCTTGAAGCCTTCTCCCATTGCACACCCGGGCGCTTGGGTTAGAATCACCTCAGTGCAAGAATACGGCGAAGCAAAGGAAAACGAACATGATGATGGAACGCCTGTTCCAGTTGATGAAGGAAAAGAACGCGTCTGACATGTTCTTTGCGGCCAACTCGCCGGTCCACATCAAGATCAACGGGAACCTGATCCCGATTAACCAGAACAAGCTCGAGCCAGAGAACATCCGGATGCTCTTGTCCGAGATCGCGACGCCCGAGCAGATGACCGAGCTGGAGCGCGAAAACGAACTCAACATGGGCATTTCCGTGCCCAACCTGGGGCGCTTCCGCCTGTCAGCCTTCCGCCAGCGCGGCTCGATCTCGGCCGTGTTCCGCTTCGTGCCGGCGAATATCCCGCCGATCGGCGAACTGGGCCTGCCGCCCGTGCTGTCCGAGCTGATCATGGAAAAGCGCGGCCTGCTCCTGATCGTGGGCGCCACCGGCTCCGGCAAGTCGACCACGATCGCATCGATGCTCGACCACCGCAACGAACACCGCACCGGTCACATCCTGACGCTGGAAGACCCGATCGAATACCTGTTCAAGAACAAGAAATCGATCGTCAACCAGCGCGAGATCGGCAGCGACGCCACCAGCTTCGGCACCGCCCTGCGCAACTCGATGCGCCAGGCGCCGGACTGCATCCTGATCGGCGAGATCCGCGACAAGGAAGCCATGGCGGCGGCGCTGGCCTACGCCCAGTCCGGCCACCTGGTACTGGCCACCCTGCATGCCAACAACAGCTACAACGCCCTGAACCGCATCATCAGCTTCTACCCGATCGAGAACCGCGCCGCCCTGCTGCAGGATTTGTCCTCGGCAGTGAAGGCGATCGTGTCGCAGCGCCTGGTCAAGTCGAGCGCTGGCGGCCAGCGCCAGGCCGCCGTCGAGGTGATGCTGAACACCCGCTACATCGCCGACCTGATCGAAAAGGGCGACATCGGCCAGATCAAGGATGCGATAGACAAGAGTCTGTCGCCGGGCTCGCAGTCGTTCGAGACCGCGCTGCTCAAGCTGGTCAAGGATGGGCTGGTGACGCAGGAAGAAGCGCTGGCCAATGCCGACTCGGCCACCAACCTGCTCTGGCTGCTCAACAATGGGCCGGACAGCCAGGCCCAGCCTGAGGATGAGCAGAAAAAACCTGGCGCCGAACCGCCGGGGGCGTCGTTTACCGAGTTCACCCTGAGCTGAGCTTCACCCGGGCAAGGCCCCGGTCGTCCATTCGTCCGCTGCGGAAAAACGCCCCTGTGTAGAATCCCGAGGGGGCGTGCCGTGCTATCCTTGCCGCCTTTCCAAAATACCATCAGCCTGCACGTTCGCGCGGGCGCAAGGATCGACGCACCATGACCATCACCCTCTACGGCATCCCCAACTGCGACACCGTCAAGAAAGCCCGCACCTGGCTGCTTGATAACGGCCACGACTTTACGTTCCACGACTTCAAGAAACAGGGCCTGTCGCGCGAACTGGTGGCCGGCTGGCTCGATCAGCTCGACTGGGAAACCCTGGTCAACCGCAAGGGCACGACCTGGCGCAATCTCCCGGACGAGCGCAAGGCGCAGGTGGTCGACAAGGCTGGCGCGCTGGCGCTGATGCTGGAGAACCCGTCCGTCATCAAGCGTCCGGTGCTTGCCGGTGTCGGCCCGGTATCGGTCGGCTTCTCGCCCGATATGTACGAGGCCAGGTTCAAGGCGCAGCCGGGCCAGGCGGCATGAAGCCCTCGCGCACCCTCCTGCTGACCGAGGAACTGATCGCCCTCGATTCCGTCACCCCGCACGACAAGGGCTGCCAGCAGCGCCTGATCGAGCTGCTCGCCCCGCTGGGCTTCCATTGCGAGACCATCGCTGCGAACGGCGTCACCAACCTGTGGGCGCGCAAGGGATTGACGGCGCCGGTGTTCGTGTTTGCCGGCCATACCGACGTGGTGCCGGCCGGCCCAGAGCACCAGTGGGAGTCCGCGCCTTTCGTGCCGACCCGCAGGGACGGCAAGCTGTACGGCCGCGGCGCCTCCGACATGAAGACCTCGATCGCCGCCATGGTGGTCGCCTGCGAGGAATTCATCGCCGCCCATCCCGACCATCGAGGTTCGATCGCTTTCCTCATCACCAGCGACGAGGAAGGCCCGGCCACCGACGGCACCGTCGTCGTGTGCGAGAAGCTGGAAGAACGCGGCGAGACCCTCGACTATTGCCTGGTGGGCGAACCGACGTCAAGCCACGTACTGGGCGACACCATCAAGAACGGCCGCCGCGGCTCGCTGTCGGGCCACCTGGTGATCAAGGGCATCCAGGGCCACATCGCCTACCCGCACCTGGCGCGCAATCCGATCCACCAGGCCGCGCCGGCGCTGGCCGAGCTGGCGCTCGAGGCCTGGGACGAAGGCAACGAGTACTATGCGCCGACCAGCTGGCAGGTCTCGAACATCCACTCCGGCACCGGCGCCACCAACGTGATCCCGGGCCACGTAACGGTCGACTTCAACTTCCGCTTCTCTACTGCCAGCACCGCCGACGGCCTGGAAGCGCGGGTGCACGCCATCCTCGACCGCCACGGCCTGGACTACGAGCTGCAGTGGACCTTATCAGGGCAGCCCTTCCTGACGCCCAGGGGCCTGCTCTCGGACACTCTGTGCGATGCCATCCAAGAGGAACTGGGCGTGCAGGCCGAGCTGTCGACCACCGGCGGCACCTCGGACGGCCGCTTCATCGCCCGCATCTGCCCGCAGGTGATAGAATTCGGGCCTCCGAACGCCAGCATCCACAAGATCGACGAACACATCGAGCTGCGCTACATCGATCCCCTCAAGAACATCTACCGCCGCACGCTGGAACAGCTGCTGGCGCAGTAACGAGCAATAACGAGCAATAGAAACCGGGAGAAGGCCATGACCACCACCACTTTCAGCACCCCGCGCGACCTGCTGCGCTATGCGATCACCCGCTTCAACGGCGCCAAGCTGTTCTTCGGCCACGGCAGCGCCGAGGCCTTCGACGAAGCCGCCTACCTGGTCCTGCACACCCTCAAGCTGCCGCTGGACCGCCTCGATCCCTTCCTGGACGCCAGGCTGCTGCCGGACGAAGTGATCCAGGTGATGGAAGTCATCGAGCGCCGCGTGAGCGAGCGCGTGCCGGCCGCCTACATCACCAGGGAAGCCTGGCTGGGCGAGTACCGCTTCTACGTGGACGAGCGCGTGCTGGTGCCGCGTTCCTTCATCGCCGAGCTGATCCCGCAGACCTTCAGCCCCTGGGTGCAGGACACGGAGCTTGTCGAAAACGTGCTGGAACTGTGCACCGGCAGCGGCTGCCTGGCGATCATGATGGCCGACGTCTTCCCGAACGCCGTGATCGACGCGGTGGACATCTCGAAGGACGCGCTGGCCGTGGCCGAGCACAACATCCGCGAATACAAGCTGGAAGGCCGCGTCAACCCGATCGCATCGGACCTGTACGAGAACGTGCCCTTCAAGCGCTACGACCTGATCGTCACCAATCCGCCTTACGTGAACAGCGTCTCGATGGGCAAGCTGCCGCCGGAATACCTGCGCGAACCGCAGATCGCCCTGGCCGGCGGCGAGGACGGCATGGACCTGGTGCGCAAGATCGTGGAAGGCGCCGCCGAGCGCCTGACGCCGGAAGGTATTCTCGTGGTCGAGATCGGCAACGAGCGTGATTACGCCGAAGCCGCGTTCGGCCATCTCGGGCTGACCTGGCTCACGACCAGCGCCGGTGACGATGCGGTGTTCCTGCTGACTGCCGAGCAGTTGCAGGCCCGGTAATCGCTTTTATAGATTTTCGTAGGGTGGTCGGCTTCGCCGACCGCGCGTTCAACTCCCGGATGCACCGTGGCTGCGCATGATGCGGCTGGACGCGCGGTCGGCATGGCCGACCACCCTACATGAACCCAGAAACTTGCAATGATCCGCTTCCAGAACGTCAGCCTGATGCGCGGCACCAAGCCGCTGCTAGATAGCGCCGACCTCACCCTCAACCCGGGCGACAAGATCGGCCTGATCGGCGCCAACGGCGCCGGCAAATCGAGCCTGTTCGCCATGCTTCGTGGCGAATTGCACCCGGACCAGGGCGCCATCGACTTCCCCGCCAGGTGGCGCATGGCCTACGTGGCGCAGGAGACTCCGGCCCTGGACCGCCCGGCGCTGGACTACGCGATCGACGGCGACGTCAACCTGCGCCGCCTGCAGGCCGAGCTCATTGAGCTGGAAGCGCATCCCGACGCGGGCGACCACGGCATGCGCCTGGGCGAGATCCACAGCCTGCTGGCGGACGCGGACGCCTACACGGTCCAGTCGCGCGGCGAGCAACTGCTGCTGGGCCTGGGCTTCTCGCTGGAGCAGATGCAGCAGCCGGTGGCCAGCTTCTCGGGCGGCTGGCGCATGCGTCTGAACCTGGCGCAGGCCCTGATGTGCCCTTCCGATTTACTCCTGCTGGATGAGCCGACCAACCACCTGGACCTGGACGCGATCATCTGGCTGGAAGACTGGCTGAAGCGCTACCCGGGCACCCTGATCATCATCTCGCACGACCGCGACTTCCTCGACGAGATCGTGAACGTCGTCGTGCACATCGACGAGCGCGCGCTGAAGCGCTACTCGGGCAACTACAGCGCCTTCGAGCGCCAGCGCGCCGCGCACTTGGTGCTGGCCGCCGCCGCGTTCGAAAAGCAGCAGCGCACGCGCGCCCACCTGCAGTCCTTCGTCGACCGCTTCAAGGCCAAGGCCACCAAAGCGCGCCAGGCCCAGAGCCGCATGAAGGCGCTGGCCAAGATGGAAGAACTGGCGCCGCTGCGCGCGGCCGCCGAATTCTCTTTTGAATTCCGCGAGCCGCTGTCCGCCCCGAATCCGCTGCTGGTGCTGGACAATGTCGATGCCGGCTACCCCTTGCTGGACGAGCATGGCGACAAGGTCGGCGGCAAGGCGATCGTCAAGCGGGTCAACTTCTCGCTGCAGATCGGCCAGCGCATCGGCCTGCTGGGCGTGAACGGCGCCGGTAAATCGACGCTCATCAAGACCGTGGCCGGCGAACTGATGCCCCTGGAGGGCAAGGCCACCCTGGGCAAGGGCCTGTCGATCGGCTACTTTGCCCAGCACCAGGTCGAGATGCTGCGCCACGACGAGTCGCCCCTGTGGCACCTCTTGAAGATCGCGCCGAACGTCCGCGAGCAGGAGCTGCGCAACTTCCTCGGCAGCTTCAACTTCCCGGGCGAGATGGTGAGCAGCCCGATCGCGCCCTTCTCCGGCGGAGAAAAAGCGCGCCTGGCCCTGGCCCTGATCGTCTGGCAGCGCCCGAACCTGCTGCTGCTGGACGAACCGACCAACCACCTGGACCTGGAAACCCGCGAGGCGCTGACGATGGCGCTGGCGCAGTTCGAGGGGACCGTGGTGCTGGTGTCGCACGACCGCCACCTGCTGCGCGCTACTACCGACGAGTTCATCATCGTCGCGGACGGCAAGCTGCAGCCCTTTGACGGCGACCTCGACGACTACAAGGAATGGCTGTTCCAGACCAAGCTGGGCAAGGGCACGGTGTCCCTGCCCCTGCCGACGCCCGCGAACGCGTCCAGGGCAGCGGCTCCGGCGCTGGCGCCGGCCGACCGCAAGGAACAGAAGCGCCTCGAAGCGGAAGAGCGCCAGCGCGTCGCGGCGCTGCGCAAGCCGCTTGAAAACCGCGTCAAACGCCTGGAAGAACAGATGGCCAAGCTGAACGCAAAGAAGGCCGAGATCGACGCACGGCTGCTGGAGCCGAGCATCTACGAGGCAGAAAACAAGGACAAGCTCAAGCTTCTCGTGGCCGACCAGGCCTTTGCCGTGCGCGACCTGGAGCAGCTCGAATCCGAATGGCTGGAACTGCAGGAGCAGCTCGAAGGCCTGGCCGCCGCCTGATGCCTCAGGCCACCTGGCGCGATGCGGCCGGCGCCACCGACATCAGGCGCTCAATGTCGATCAGGAACATGCGCCGTCCCTTGGCAAGACCGAGGCCGATCAGGTAGTCGGCCTCGCACTGCGCCCCCGCCAGCGGCACTACCTGCTCGGGGCGCAGGCGCACCACCCCCGTCACCCGTTCGACCACCACCCCGGCCACGCCCGCCGCGACCCGCACGATCACGACGTCGGTGTCCGGCGCGGGCAGCGAAAAACAGGGGGCGAAGGCGGCGCGCAAGTCCATCACCGGCATGATCACGCCGCGCGACAGCGCCACCCCGCCGATGATCTCGCCATCGCTGCTGAAACGCTCGAGCGACCGGTATGCCTTCAGCTCCTGCACGGCGGCGTAGTCGAGCCCATAGTCGAGCCCGCCCAGGGTGAACCCGAGGAACTGCTGGGAAGTGGCAAGGAGTTGGTTCGGCATGGCAGTCCTTTCATCAGCACCACCAATGCTAAAGGCGAGCTCTCCTCGAATTGTTGACTGCAGTCAACAATTGCACTGCCCTAAAGCCTCCTGTCCTGCGATTGTCCGGGCGCGACATACCGCTTGCCCAGCGCGGCCCGGGCGGACCGCTGTTCGATATGCCTGAACAAGGGCCTGCCGCTGCCTTCGGACATGAAGAAAAAGTACTCGCCGAAGGCATTGCGCGCGTAGCGGGTCACGCTGAGGACGCGTGTCCGGGCCTTGTCCTGGTAAGACACGCTCTCGTCGACGATTTCGGCGCTCCGGCCGTCGAAGCACAGTTCAGGTGGCGCTCCCTTGACGAGGATCTGCCGGAATTCCTCGTCCGCCAGGCGTACGATGTCGCGCGCGCCGCGCGCATACCTGTAGTCGCCGTACGCGACGGCAGCCGCCACCCCGATCCCGATGACAAGCGCGATGGGTTCCATGGTGTCTCCGCTCAAGCCTGCAGCCATGCCACCAGCGGCGCATCGTTCGGATTGACCAGCAGCCCGCCCAATTGCGCGCGCGGCGCCAGCGACACCGCCTGGCTCTCCCAGCCCATGTCGGCCGGGCAGCCGCCGATGCGCCGGCCCAGGTAGTAGCGGGTCCGGCTGCGGCTGCGGGTCAGGTCCATCAGGAAGCCGGTCAAGGTTACCTGCAGGCCGCTTTCCTCGAAAGCCTCGCGGATCGCGTTCGCCCGCAGCGGGACGCCCGGGTCCAGCGTCCCCTTGGGAAACGTCGCCTGGTAGCCGCCGAAGCCGTTCGACGGATGCACCACCCAGACCCGGCCATCCGGTTCGGCGATGACGACGCCGGCCGCCACGCGCTTGCCGGGCGCCGGCACGAAGGGCGGTTCGTTGAACGTCCCATCCTGGCCCGCCACCGCGGCCCAGCCGGCGTTGGTCCGGGGCGCATCGCGCCAGGCCAGGAAAGGAATGCCGTTCAGGGCGGCCGGCAGCACGCCTTGCGGAATCACGGTGGCCACCTGGTGCGGATCGAGCCAGCTGTCCGGCGGCGTCGGCGCGGTGGGGGAATGGAGCGGCACGGCCCCTCCGTGCTCGCCCCGTTTCGGATGGAATGCGCTCATGGGAGCATTTTACGGCAGGCGCCCGTCCCGGGGCGGCGCCAGCAGGTCCAGCAACTGCTGGATGTCGACCGGCTTGACCAGGTGATGGTCGAAGCCGGCCGCCAGCGAGGCGTCGCGGTCCTGGGGCCTGCCATAGCCGGTGACGGCCACCAGCAGCGCTCCAGCCATTCCGGGCAGGGCGCGCAGCCGGCGCGCCAGTTCGTTGCCGTCCATGTCGGGCAGTCCAATGTCGAGGATGCAGGCATCCGGCAGCGCGGCCCGTGCATACTCGAGCGCAGCGTGCGAATGGTGGTCGATGCGGACGCGGTGGCCGACGCTTTCCAGCATCATGCCCAGCAGCTCGGCCGCATCGACGTTGTCGTCGACCACCAGCACGCGCCGACCTCCCACCGGCGCTGCGCCGGCCTGGCGTCCTGCCCCCTGCACGCCATCGTCGCGCAGCTGCGCCGGGGCGGTCATGCGCGGCAGGCAGACCGAGAAGCGGCTGCCCTGCCCCAGCCCCGCGCTGTGCGCCGACACGCTGCCGTGGTGCAGTTCGACCAGGCTTTTTACCAGGGCCAGGCCGATGCCCAGGCCGCCCTGCGAACGGTCCGAGGTGCGCTCGGCCTGGGTGAACAGGTCGAACACGCCGCGCTGCACGTCCGGCGTCATGCCGATCCCGTTGTCGGCGACGGACAGGACCACCCAGTCGTCCTGCACCTCCAGCCCCACCAGGATGCGGCCGCCGTCCGGCGTGTACTTGGCCGCGTTGTTCAGCAGGTTGGCCAGCACCTGCACCAGGCGCTTGCGGTCGCCCTCGACCACCGCTTCGTCAGGCGCCAGGTGCAATTCCAGCCGGTGCTGGCGCGCCTGCACCAGCGGGCGCACCTGTTCCAGCGCGTCGGCTACCGCGGTCTTGACGTCCACCGGCTCGCAGGCCAGCGCCACCAGGCCGCGCGTCACGCGCGAGACATCCAGCAGGTCGTTGATCAGGCTCGTCATGTGGCCGACCTGGCGCGCGACGATCGCACTGGTGTGGCGCACGCCGTCTTCCGACAGCCGCCCGAGCGCCAGCAGCTCGGCCGCAGCCCCGATCGGCGCCAGCGGATTGCGCAGCTCGTGGGCCAGCATGGCCAGGAATTCGTCCTTGCGCTGGGCCTCCAGGCGCAGCTGCTCCTGCGCGCGGCGGCGCTTGGTGATGTCGCGGAAGAAGATCGCCAGCCCCCCATCGAGGGAGGGGTAGACGCGCACTTCCATCCACAGCTTGCCGCCGTCCGGCAACGGATAGGCGTAGTCGACCTGGCCGGCAGCGCCCGAAGCCATGACGTCGCGGCAAATGCGTTCGATCTCGCCACCCACCGAATCCGGGAAGGCGTCCCAGTGATTGCGGCCGACGACTTCGTCCTCCGTCCGCTGCACCAGCTGCAGGCCGGTCGCGTTCATGCGCGTAATGGTCCAGCCGGCATCGACCAGGGCAAAGCCTTCGGTCATGGTGTCGAAGATGTAGCGCGAGCGGTCGCGCTCGGCCCGCAGTGCGGCCTGGGCCGCCGCGTTTTCCACGGCCGCCCAGGTACGCTCGGCCATCTCGCGCGCCATGCGCACTTCGTCGTCGCTCCATGACCGCGGCTCGCTGCAGTGCATGCTCAGGACGATGCGCAGCTCCCCGGCCTTGATCAGCGGGAGGGTGACGTGGGCGCCTATCCCGAATGCCTCGTAGGCGGACAGGAAGGCCCTGGTGCGCGGGTCCCGGGCGGCATCGGCCACGACCGCATTGTTCCCACGGCGCAGTTCCTGCGCCAGGTCGGGACCGAAGGCATCGAGCGAGGTCACCACGCCTGCGAGGCTGCGCATGCCCGGGCGGCACCAGTCGCGCCGGATCGTCGTCGCACCGAGCGGCTCGCTTACCTCGGCGAACAGCACCCGCGCCAGGCCGAGCGTGTCGCCCAGCAGCGCACTGGCCGCGCCGATGATCTCCTCGACCTCGTCCAGCGGCGCCAGGCGGTCGGCCAGCGCCAGCTGGAAAGCCTGCTGGCGCTCGACCTGCTTCATCTGCGCCACCTGCAGCTCGACGGTGCGGCGCGCAAGGTGCTGCTCGGTGACGTCGGTGCCTTCGACGAAGATGCCGGCGATCGCGCCGTCCTCGACGATCGGCTGGTAGATCACGTTGATGTAGCGCCGCTCCAGCTCCGCGCCGGCGCCGCGCCGGACCTGGATCGGGATGTCGTAGGCCAGGTATTCCTTGCCCGACGCCAGTACCGCGTCGAGCACCTCGAACAGGCGCTGGTCCGCCAGTTCCGCCAGCGCCTCGCGCACCGGCCGGCCGACGTAGGCGCGCGGGCCAAGCAGCTCGATCATGGCTTCGTTGACGAATTCGAACACGTGGTCCGGGCCGCGCAGCACCGCCATGAAGCTCGGCGCCTTCAGGAACAGCGTGCGCAGGCGCGCGACGTCGGCTTCCAGGAGCTGGTTGGATTCCTGGACGTGGCGGGCGCGGTCGATCAGGCCGGTCTGCTCGGCCAGCAACGGGCTGTCCGCATCCAGCGCCATGCCCGCCGCTTCGCGCATGCGCGCCAGGCCCGTGACGTCGATCGGATGCTGCAGCACCAGCTCGACCTCGCCCGCTGCATCCAGCACAGGCAGGTGGGTGATGGTCCAGTAGCGCGTCTCCATGCCGCCGCCGTCGGCCTCGGACCTGGCGACGTCGTAGCGCAGCAGCGCCATCGTGTCCGGGCGCCTGGAGCGCAATACCCGGTCGAACGAAGCCAGCATGTGGCGCATGGTGGCCGGGTCGGCCGGAAAGGCCTCTTCGGCCCGGCGCCCGGCGATCTCGGCCAGGGTGCGCCCGGTTGAGGCCAGGTAGGCCCGGTTGGCGGTGACGATGGTGAGCGCGCGATCGAGCACCAGATAGGGGTTCGGCGAGGCGTCGAACAGTGCGCGGAAGGCGTGGTCGTGGAGCCCCATGGTCCAGGTCGGTAGTAATGACTACCCATTGTACCGCTATCCATTTCGACAAGGTTTCCTTACGTACGAGCATCGTTTTCGATGCATGCCATTGATTCGCCCCCCCTTCTGTGACAAGATCGCCAGACCTGCCTGCCAGACCGACAACATGAACAAGACGCCCGGCTCCGCGCCCATCACCATCGCCCTCGACAACGTGCTGCTCGACACCCGGCCGCGCCAGCTCGGCGGCTGGCGCCGCGCCGGCATGGAATTCCTCTGGTTCGGGTTCAAGAACGCGCGCGCCTGCCTGTTCGTGGGCCTGTTCTTCGCGGCCATGATGCTCACGCCACGCACCGGCATGTTCGGCATTCCGCGCTACGACGTGCTGCTGCTGGTGGCGCTCGCCATCCAGCTGTGGATGGTGCGCTCCGGCCTGGAGACGATGGACGAGCTGAAAGCGATCTGCCTGTTCCACGCGATCGGCTTCGCGCTCGAGGCCTTCAAGGTCTCAAGCGCCATCCAGTCCTGGGCCTATCCGGACTTCGCCTATACCAAGGTGCTGGAGGTGCCGCTGTTCTCGGGCTTCATGTACGCCGCCATCGGCAGCTACATCGTACAGGCCTGGCGCCTGTTCGACCTGCGCATCCGCCACCATCCGCCGCACTGGATGGCGTGGACGATCGCGATCCTGATCTACCTGAACTTCTTCACCCATCACTACATCGGCGACTACCGATGGTACCTGGCTGCCTGCGCGCTCGGCCTGTACTCGCGCACCACCGTGGTGTTCCGGCCGCTCGACCGCGACCGCAAGATGCCGCTGCTGCTCGCCTTCGTGCTGATCGGCTTCTTCATCTGGCTGGCCGAGAACATCGGCACCTTCTGGGGCGTGTGGCGCTACCCGAACCAGCTGGGCGCCTGGTCAGTGGTCCACGTGAGCAAGTGGAGCTCATGGTCGCTGCTGGTGATCATGACCTTCACCATCGTCGCCAATCTCAAGCACATCAAGGAAAAGATTCACATCGCACGGGCGTAGCGCACGGGCGTAGCGCACGGGCGTAGCGCACGGGCGTAGCGCAGGTGGACGGGGCGGGGGTATGATGTGGGCGTAGCACGCTCCTGTCCGTTCACGGAGGAACCGATGAAGCCGCCGTCCTGCGCCCCGCCGTCAAGCTCCTTCTTCCTGCCCGCGGGTCTATTGGCAGGCATGCTCGCCCTCCTGTCCTTGCCGGCTCCCGGCGGCGCGGCCGACCTCCAGGTCCAGGGCGAGCGCCCTATCGCGGCGCGCGAGATCGGCCTGCACGCCCTGCTGGCGACGCTCGAACGCCAGCGCGCCGGCGCCATCCTGCGGCGCGACGTCGCCGCCATGCGCAAGCTGATGGACCGCCAGTACTACCACGTCGACAGCCGCGGACGCATCCGCAGCAAGACCGAACTCCTGACGGCGCTCGAGCGCGACGACTTCCGCTTCCGGAGCTACGAGATCGAGTCGACCGAGGTGCAGGTGCTCGACGGCGGCGCCAGGGCCCTGGTCACCGGCACCTTCCGCACCTTGCAAGCCGGCGCCTCGGCTCGTCCCTTCCGCGGGCGCTTCGCACACCTGTGGGTACGCCAGCCCGAAGGCTGGAAGAACAGCTTCCACCAAAGCACCGAGATCAGGCCGGCACAGGACGACTGCGCCTGCAACTGAGCCGCACGACTCAGGACGCGGGCGCCTGTTCGGTGCTCCAGCTGAAACTGCCGCTGCTGCCGGCGAACAGCAGCTCGGCGCCGTTGGCGTCGCGCAGGCGCGCCTTGATCTCGCGTGCCGGCAGCTGGTGGACACTGGTGCGTTCCGCCCCCGCCGCATCCGGCTCGACGTTCATGGCGCGCACCGTCAGTTCGCCGTCCACCTGGGCGATGGCGACGCTGACCGTGCCGCTGTGCTCCGCGCGCTGGTCTTCCAGGCGCGCCACCAGCAACATGCCGGATTGCTGCTCGGCTTCCAGGTCCTTGATCTCCTGCGACAGCGCGGCCATCTGCTTGAGCGCCGGCGCGACCGCCGCCGCGAGCCGCTTGAACGCGGGCTGCTGCTCGGGCGTCAGCACCAGTTCACCCTTGCGTACCTTGCCGGCCAGCTTGACGTAGTTGGCCACCTCGGGCTGGGCGGTCACGGCATTCATGGCGGCACGGCGCTGCATGGCCAGCTCGCCGAACTGGGCCATGCGCTCGCGCACCATCTGCATTGCCTCTTCGAGGCGGCCGCAGTCGGGACGCAGCACGAATAGCCGCATCTCGCTGTGCCCGCGCGGCGCGGCGCGCCCGATCGCGATCCGTTTGGCGGCGATGGCGCAACCCTCGGCCTGGCCCACCTCGAGCTCTTCCGCGATGATCTCGCAGTTGATGGCTTCCGCCACCACCACCCGGTCGCCCGAAATGATGCAATTCTCGGCGCGCTGCAGGTTCACTTCGCCTTTCATGCTCTGGATGGTGGCGTTGGACGCCAGGCCCAGCACCTGGATCGGGCCATCCGCATTGCGCGCGCTGCCGCCCACCAGGTTGCGGTTCAGGCGCACCACGCCGCCGCGCGACACGAGGTTGCCGAACACGTCGGCATGCACGGTGATGCTCTCGCCCTCGACGACGCGGTTTTCCTGGATTTCGCCGAATTCCTCGTAGTCGCCTTCGAGCTGCAGGTTGCCGGTGGTCCTGGCGCTGACGCCGTCGCGGCTGACGATCTTGTCGCCCACCGAGAGCCGGCCGTCTTCCACCTGAAGGAAGCCGTCCTGCAACGCCACCACGAACTCGCCCTCGGCGATCCGGTCGACGACCGTGCCCGGGCCGCTCCAGCCTTCCAGGTCGAGATCGGCGGGGATCTCGGGCGCGAGCGCGATACCGGACAGGTCGAAGCCCGGTTCGCCGTGCACGCGCGGAAGCTTCTGCAGCAGGCGCTTGCCGCGCTGTACCTGGGGGAAGCGGTTCTGGAAGCTCATCAGGTCGAGCCGGCCGTTGGCCAGCTGGCGTGGAGCGTCGCTGCGGTGCAGTTCGTTGGAGACCTCGACCACCCGCGCATCCTCGCCTGGACGGGGCGGCAGCCGGCGCGCCACCACGATGCGCCCGGCCGCACCCGAGGCGATGGCGCCCTGCACCGCCTCGACGTCGATGCCGAAGCGGATACCCTTCATCCACATGTCGGCGATGAACTCGTCGACGTCGAGCCGGGCCGGCTGTTCGACACCGTCGGCGTCGGGCAGGAACAGGGGTTCGAAATAGTATTCGGCCTGGCCGTCGGCGATCTTGACGGCGCGGTAGAGCGTGCGGCGGACGGGATCGAAAGGCAAGATGTCGCCGGCAAGGCGCACGATGGGCTCGCCCCGTGCATTGCACGGCAGTTCCGGGCCATACCCGAACAAAGCCTTCATCAGGACGAGGTAATCGAGACCGGCGAAATACCGGTTCCCGAGCAGAATGGCGTCCACGGCCGCCAGCAGCATGGGACCGAGTGCGGAGGCGTCGCAGTACACGCCGTCGGACTGGCGCGCGATGCACGCTTCGGGGCCTGCGGCGGACGCGAGAGGGCGCGCGGCGGGCGGAACCGGCGCGCTGGATACGGCGGAAGTGATCACGGCACACTCTCTCGGTAATCTGGTGTGCTTAAGATAGCATGTTGCGAAATGGAAATGAACATAATGCAACAAGATCTGGCGCAGAAACCCCACCTTTGGGGGGAATACACTGTCGCTCCCGTAAACGACGACGGCGCCCGCAGGCGCCGTCCGTCCGGCCTTCCCCGCCTCAGCGGCGGCGCGCGTTCGGGTACAGGTCCCGGTTGGCTTCGTTGATCTGACGCTTCAGTTCGCTGCGCTCGTCAGGCGTCATGCGCATGCGGCGGCCGCCGTCATCGCGCTGGATGCGGGGCTGGTCTTCCATCGCGCGGCGGCGCGCCTCTTCCTGCATCTGCATCTCATAGGCACGCGCGTCGTTGCGTGGCTCCTGCGCCCGGCTGTCGAAACGCTCGCGTGCCTGCTGCATGTCCTCGCGGCGCGGGCTGCGGTCCTGCCAGCCGGCCATGGCGCCTGCGGCGGTGCAGGCCAGGACGCAAGCCACCACCCCGTGCCTGACGAGGCGGGCCAATCCGACGCTGCCTGCTGCCTTAGTTTTGGTAAACACGTGGTTCATGGTGTTCCTCTTCCGCGATGCCATATAAACAGATAAGCTGTGATTTCCACTTGCCGCCAGTGTATGTGCATAGCGTTCGGGGTGTAAGCCTGATTGGGTAAAGTTTGTAACACAATGTAATGGCTGAGCCATCAGGACGAGATATCCAAGCGATAAGACGTTACCATAGCGACATGATTCTGACAATTCTGGATTCCATATGAACGCGACGACGAACAATACGGGCAATACCCCGACCAGCGGCAGCGCTCCCGGCAACCAAGGCGGCCATTCCGCCAAGATCATGGTGGTGGACGACGACGTGCGCCTGCGCGACCTGCTGCGCCGCTATCTCACCGAGCAGGGCTTCCAGGTGGTGACGGCCGAAAGCGCGCCAGCCATGAACAAGCTGTGGCTGCGCGAACGCTACGATCTGCTGGTGCTGGACCTGATGCTGCCGGGAGAAGACGGGTTGTCGATCTGCCGCCGCCTGCGCGGCGCCGGCGACCAGACCCCGATCATCATGCTGACCGCGAAGGGCGAGGACGTGGACCGCATCGTCGGCCTCGAGATGGGCGCCGACGACTACCTGCCCAAGCCCTTCAACCCGCGCGAGCTGGTGGCCCGCATCGGCGCGGTCCTGCGCCGCAAGGGCCCGGACGAAATCCCCGGCGCTCCCAGCGAAACGCCGCAAAGCTTCGAGTTCGGCGACTTCGTGCTCGACCTGGGCACCCGCACCCTGAAGAAGAACGGCGAGACCGTGCCCCTGACCACCGGCGAATTCTCGGTGCTGAAGGTGTTCGCACGCCACGCGCGCCAGCCGCTGTCGCGCGAGAAGCTGATGGAACTGGCCAGGGGCCGCGAATACGAAGTGTTCGACCGCTCGCTCGACGTGCAGATCTCGCGCCTGCGCAAGCTGATCGAGCCGGATCCATCCAGCCCGCTGTACATCCAGACGGTCTGGGGCCTGGGCTACGTGTTCATCCCTGAAGGACAGCCGCGCTAGTGTTCGCTCCGATGTTCGCCCCGCTTTCGGCGGCGCGCCGCGCCGCCCGTTTCGCCTGGTACCGTAGCGGACTGTTCTGGCGCACCTTCCTGCTGATGTCCCTGCTGACCGCCGCCTCGATGGGCTCGTGGATCGGCATGATCAACGTCTTCCAGCGCGGTCCGCAGGTGCAGCAGACGGCCGAGCTGGTCGGTTCGGTGGTCACCCTCACCCGCGCGGCGCTGACCCACTCGGCGCCCGACCTGCGGCGCGAGCTGCTGCTCGAACTGGTGTCGAACGAAGGCATTCGCATCCTCACGCTGAACAACGACGACATCGTCGATCCGCCGCCCAACACGCCGCTGATGGCCGACATCGCCGCTGCCGTACGCGAGCGCCTCGGCAAGCAGACGCGCTTCGCCAGCGGCGTGAACGGGGTCCCTGGCTTCTACATCAGCTTCAACATCGAGGACGACGAATACTGGCTGATGCTCGAGCGCGAGCGCCTGGCCGGCATGACCGGCGTGCAGTGGCTGGGCTGGGCCACCCTGGTGGGCCTGCTGTCGCTGGTGGGCGCGGCCGTGATCTCGAATCTTGTCAACCTGCCGCTGGCGCGCCTGACGGCAGCCGCGCGCGCCATCGCCAAGGGTGAACGGCCGACGCCGCTGCCCGAGAAGGGGTCGCAGGAGATCATCGAGGCCAACCGCAGCTTCAACCAGATGGTGGACGACCTGGCCCAGGTCGAGAAAGACCGGGCCGTGATCCTGGCCGGCATCTCGCACGACCTGCGCACGCCGCTCGCGCGCATGCAGCTGGAAATCGAGATGGCCCACCTGCCGCAGGATGCGCGCGAAGGCATGCAGTCGGACATCAACCAGATGGACGCCATCATCGGCCAGTTCCTCGACTTCGCCAAGCCGACCGATGCCGCCACCTTCGTTGCCGTAAACCTGTCGGAGATGCTGGCCGAAGTGGGCCGCGAGGCGGGCCGCATCCGCGACCTTCAGGTCAAGGTCGACCTGATGCCGGGCGTGCACGTGATGGGCAACGCCACAGACCTGCGGCGCGTGGTCAACAACATCATCGAGAACGCCCGCAAGTACGGCAAGACGCCGGGCCAGGACCATACCGAGATCGCGATCGTATTGCGAGTGAAAGCGACCGGCCACGGGCGCCGGGCGGTGATCGAGATCTGCGATCACGGCGTGGGCGTGCCGGACGACCAGATCAACCAGCTGCTGAAACCCTTTACGCGCCTGGACAGCGCGCGTGGCCAGGCCAACGGCGCCGGCCTGGGCCTGGCGATCGTCGAGCGCGTACTGTCGCGCCACAACGCCGAGCTCACGGTGAGCAACCGCGAAGGCGGCGGGCTGCTGCTGCAGCTGGCGCTGCCGCTGGCGGGCTAAAGGCATGCTCTGCCAACCGCGCGTTCGACTCACGGACGCATCGTGGCCATGCATGCTTCGGCTGAACGCGCGGTCGGCGAAACCGACCACCCTACAGTCGCCCTAGGCGTCTATTTCAGGCTTTCCAAGGCCTGCGCCAGGGTCGGATAGCGAAACACGAAGCCTTCCTGCTTTAGCCGGCGCGGCGCGACGCGCTGGCCTTGCAGCAGCAGGTCGGACTGCTCGCCCAGCGCCAGGCGCAGCGGCCAGCCGGGCGTCGGCACGAAGGCGGGGCGGCGCCAGATGCGCGCCGCCACCCGGCTGAACTGCGCCTGCGTGACGCATTCCGGCGCCGTGAAGTTGCTGGCCCCGACGGCGCCCGGCGCCGGATGCGCAAGCGCATGGCGCCAGCGGTGCGCGATGCCGCCCACCACATCGTCCACGTGGATCCACGACAGCCACTGGCGCCCGCTTCCCAGCCTGCCGCCCAGGCCGAGCAGGATCGGCAGCAGCATCATGGGCAGCGCGCCGCCCCTGCCTACGACCAGGCCGAAGCGCATGCATTCCACCTGCACGCCATGGCGCGCGGCTTCCCCGGCCGCTTCTTCCCATTCGCGGCACAGGTCCGACATGAAGACCGGCTGCGGCGGCGCCGTCTCGTCGAGCTCGGCGGCGTCACCGATGGGCTGGATGCCGTAGTAGCCGATCGCGGAGGCATTCAGCAGCAGGAAGGGCTTGTGCCGGGCCTGCGCGATCCAGCCGGTGAGCCGGCGGGTCAGGCCGATCCGGCTCTCCCGCAGGGCCTCCTTGCGCGCGGACGACCAGCGCGGCCCGAGGATGCGCGCGCCGGCCAGGTTGACCACGACATCCACCCGGGTGTCCGCCGGCAGCGCGTCCATCGATGCAATGCAGCGCGCCCGGTCTGCGTACAGGCGCGCCGCCGCTGCCGGATGCCGGCTCAGGACGATCACCGCATGGCCGTCATTCAACAGGGCGGGCACCAGGTGCTGGCCGACGAAGCCGGTGGCGCCGGTAACGAGGACGGTGCGCTTGTGCCTGTCGAAGTCGATGGCGGAAGTACTGCGCCCGACCTGGCCGCGCGCTGCGGCGATCACATCGCGAAGTCCGGTCAAACCCCGTGCGCTCGATGTCATGGCTGCTCCTTGTCCTTGGGTCCGAGAAAGCGGGCGACCTGGCCGCCCATCTTGAGGAAGCGCTGCAGCGTCTGCGGCGGCAAATGCTGGTAATCCTGGAAGCTGGTACTGAGCATCTCGAGGAACTCGAGCACGACCTGCATGCGCGCCAGGGTGGCGGCGTCCAGGTCGCGGTCCTCTTCCCCTTCGATCGCACATTCGTGCAGCACGCTCAGGGTCGGGTCGATCTCGCGCCGCTTGCGCTCCTCCAGGATGACCCGGAAGATTTCCCACACGTCCTGCAAGGCCTGGAAATGATCGCGCCGGTCGCCCAGCACGTGGCTCACGCGCACCAGCTTCCAGCTCTGCAGCTCCTTCAGGCTGTTGCTGACGTTGGAGCGCGCCACGCCGAGGGTCTCGACGATGTCGTCGGCGGTGAGCGGACGCTCGGACAGGTAGAGCAATGCATGGATCTGCGCCACCGTCCGGTTGACGCCCCAGCGGGTTCCCATCTCGCCCCAGTGGAGGACGAACTTCTGCGCGGTCGGGCTCAGGCTCATGATTTCCTTTATTTCTGTTGTTACAGAAATTAAAGTACAGATTGAAGAAAAAGGCAAGCGTCCGTTTGTCACCGTGCGCGCCGGGTGGGCGGTCGCAGGCCCTGCGGCTTCGCTATACTGTCGCCTTTCGACTTTCGCGAGCCCGCCATGACCGCCGCCATGACCCCACCTTCCGCCCTCTCCTATCGTGACGTCGAACTGGCCGCCGAGCGCCTGGAAGGCGCCGCACACCGCACGCCGGTCCTGACCTCGACCACGGCGAACACGCTGTCCGGCGGCACGCTGTTCTTCAAGTGCGAGAACTACCAGCGCATGGGCGCCTTCAAGTTCCGCGGCGCCTACAACGCCATCGCGAAGTTCGACGCGGCCCAGCGCGCCGCCGGCGTGCTGACCTTCTCGTCGGGCAACCACGCGCAGGCGATCGCCCTGTCGGCGAAGCTGGCCGGCATCAAGTCCGTCATCATCATGCCGCAGGATGCGCCGGCGCTGAAGGTCAAGGCCACGAAGGAATACGGCGGCGAAGTCATCACCTACGACCGCTATACCGAGAACCGCGAGGAGATCGGCCGGCGCCTGTCGGAAGAACGCGGCATGACCCTGATTCCGCCCTACGACCATCCGGACGTGATCGCCGGCCAGGGCACGGCAGCCAGGGAGCTGTTCGAGGAAACCGGCGAACTGGACATCCTGCTGGTCTGCCTGGGCGGCGGCGGCCTGCTGGCCGGCTGCGCGCTGGCGGCGCGCGCCCTGTCGCCGAATTGCAAGGTGATCGGCGTGGAGCCGGAAGCCGGCAACGATGGCCAGCAATCGCTGCGCAGGGGTGAGATCGTGCACATCGCCGTGCCCAGAACCATTGCCGACGGCGCCATGGTGACCCACGTCGGCGAGCACAATTTCGAGGTGATCCGGCGCAGCGTGGACGACATCGTCACCGTGAGCGACGCCCAGCTGGTGCAGACCATGGCCTTCTTTGCCGAGCGCATGAAGATGATCGTCGAGCCGACCGGCTGCCTGGCGGCGGCGGCCGCACTGCACGGCGTGGTCGACGTCAGGGGCAAGCGCGTCGGCATCCTGATCAGCGGCGGCAACGTCGACCTGTCGCGTTTCGCCGAGCTGCTGCAATCGATGGATGCCTGAATGGAATTCATCCAGTCACCCGAGCTGCCCGCGCCCGCCGGGCATTACTCGCAGGCCGTCGTTACCCGCGGCGGCCTGGTGTTCGTGTCCGGCGTGCTGCCGGCGCGCGACTTGCCGGAGACGGGCTTCGAGGCCCAATGCGCATCCGTGTTCGCGCAGTGCGGACAGATCCTGCGCGCGGCCGGCTGCGGGTTCGATGACGTGGTGCAATGCACCGCCTACCTTGCCGGGGTCGAGCACTGGCCGGCATTCAACACGGTCTATGCCGGCGTGTTCGGCGCGCACCGGCCGGCGCGCGCCGTGGTGCCGGTGCCGGCCTTGCACTATGGTTTCCTGGTGGAAGTGCAGCTGGTTGCAGAACGGCCGCATACCTGAATACGGCTGAGAGATTCTTGCGCCCGCACAGCGCAGGCGTGGGATAGCGAACAGAAGCTTGTAAGACTGACACGGACAATGGGGGCTCAAGAAAAGGAGCCGCCCATGAAGCGTCATCTCTGCCTCAGCATTTTCCTCGCGGCCGTGGCCGCACCCACCGCCACGCTTGTGCATGCCGGGTCGGACATCGTCAAGTGCGTCGATGGCGCGGGACGCATTACCCTGACCGACCAGCCCTGCGACGCCGGCGCGACCACCGTGCGCCTGGCCAGTTCGCCGGCCGACGAAGGTACTACCCGCGCCGAACCCTATCCCTTGGTCGCCGAGCAGGACGTGCTGCCGCCGGCCGTGCAGCGCCGCGTGGCGGCGCCGCGCGCCAAAGCCAAGCCGCTGATGCGCGACGTGGCCACCCTGAAGGCGGCGCGGGCGCAGTTCCTGTTGCTGGGTGCGGGCGGCAAACAGACGCTGGCGACGCTGGACTGAGCGCCGGCCGGAAACCCGGGTTCGGACTCAGCCGAACCGGTTCAGGGCGGATCGCCGCGCCACGCTCGCCGGAGTGGACGATGGCGGCGCCTCCAGCCCCGCGAGTACGTCCAGCACCGCAGGGTGGGTGATGAAATCCGCCGCCGAGCGGGCCTGCAGCAGGCGCTCCGGCGGCTGCGAGCGCGCCACTGCCCAGCCCTGCACGTAATCCACGCCGATCTCCGCCAGCGTTTGCACGGTGGCGGCATCTTCCGCCCACTCGGCAATTGTCTGCATGCCCAGGTTGCCCGCCAGGCTGACGATCGCTTCGACGATCGCCACGTTGGCCGGGTGCGCATTGATGTTCACGATGAAGCTGCCGTCGATCTTGAGCACATCGGCCGGCAGTTCCTTCAGGTAGGAGAACGAGGTATAGCCGGCGCCGAAGTCGTCCAGCGCCACCTTGGCGCCGAAGCTGCGCACCTGGTCGATGAAGCGGCGCGTGTTGTCGAGGTCGTGCAACGCGACACTCTCCGTGATCTCCAGGCACAAACGGCTGGCCACATGCACGTAGCGCCCCAGGATCTCGAAGGTATCCTGCACGAAGCGCTCGTCGTTGAGCGAAGCGCCCGACAGGTTCATGCACACGAAACGGGTATTGCCCAGCCTGTCGGCGTGCTCGGCGATCCAGGCCAGCGTGGTGTTCAGCACCCAGCGGTCGATCATGCTCGCGCGCCCGCTTTTCTCGGCCGCGCCGATCACGGCGCCGGCCGGCACCACGCGGCCGTCCGGCTCGCGCATGCGCAGCAGCACTTCGAAGTCCAGCGACTGGCGCGGGTTTTTCAGGGACATGATCGGCTGCATCTCGAGCAGCAGGCCGTCGGTCGCATCCGGCCCGGACAGGCGCTCCACCATGTCCAGCTCGGCTGCGCGCTGGCGGAAGGCGTCGGCGCCGCACTCGTACACCACCAGGCCCTCGCCGGCACCTAGCTTGGCCTCGCGGCAGGCGCGGTCGGCGGTCGACACCGCATCCTTCATGACCATGCCCCGCGTGACCTCGATCAGGCCGCATGAAGCGCGCACGTGGAAGGCCTTGTCGCCCACGCGGAACGGGGTGTTGCCGATGCGGTCGACGATGCCGCGGCAAATGATCGAGGCCAGCGGAAGCGCGGTTTCCGGCATCAGGATCACGAATTCGTCGCCGCCTACGCGGCCGATCTGCTGGCCGCCGGCCAGCACCGTGCCCATCCGCTCGCACACCTGCCTGAGTACGTCGTCGCCGGCCGCGTGGCCGAACAGGTCGTTGATCAGCTTGAAGCGGTCGAGGTCGACATAGGCCAGGGCCATCGGCTTGCCCGCCGCCAGGCCGCCGGACGCCAGCACGAACTCGTGCTCGATGCCGCGCCGGTTGAAGACCTTGGTGAGCGGATCGTTGTGGGCCATGAACTGCAGCTGCTCGGTGGCCTTGTGCTTTTCGGTGGTGTCTTGCAGCACGCCCTCGATGCGGGCGCGCGCCAGCGTGGCGCTGACCAGGAAGCGCTGGCTGCCGTCGCGGCTGGTCAGTTCCATCTCGGCCTCCGCCCGCGCATGCACCTGTTCGTGCAGCGCGGTCCAGGTGCTTTCGGTGAAGAACTGGCGCCATGCGGTACGGCCAGGATTGAGGCTGGCGATGCCCAGCATCTTTTGCAGGGCCGGATTGACGCTCAGGAAGTATCCGTGCATGTCGAGCGTGAACAGGCCCACCGGCATGGCCTGGTAGGCGTGTTCCAGTTCCTGCTGGGCCGCCTCGCGCTGCTCGGTCTCGACACGCATCTGCTCGGACACGGCCAGCGCCGCCAGCAGGCTCGACGCTAGCGCGGCGGTGACGCTGTTGATGACGCCCAGCAGCTCGCGCATGCCGAGCGCGGCCGCGGCGACCTCGGCGATGGTCGCCATGAAGCTGACGCCGAACGAGGCCGCGAACCAGGTCGCGACCCGGTTGCGCGATTCGGCGATGATCTTGAACAGGCCGATCGACATCACCGAGAAGCCGCACACCGTGATACCCCACAGCAACGGCAAGTACAGGCCATAGGGCAGGAACATGGCGGCGGCGAGCATGGGCAGGCACAGCCACTGCATGATGCGGAACGGCAGCGCATAGGGCAACGCGGTCAGGTTGTCCTTCAACAGCGACTGGTACAGGGTGAGCGTGGCGATGCCGTACAGGGTGATGGTCACAGAGCGGCTGCGCAGCAGCCAGTCGGACGGGAGCGTCTGGCCCAGCCACTGGATGTCCCAGCCGGCCGAGAGCGCCGCGACGCGCAGGTTCAGCACCAGCCAGCCGGCGAACAGCACGTATAGCGGCTGGCGGTTGATCAGCGCGGTGATCAGGACGAACAGCGCCAGCACCACCATGCCGCCGTCGAGCAGGCCGGACTTGCGGTGGTACTGCTCCACCGCCAGCGCATACTGCCCGGCCGGCCACTGCAGCACCGACAGGCGCGCCGGACCGGAGAAACGGGCCCGGCACAGCAGTTCCTGCGGCAGCGGCGCCAGCTCCAGGACAAAGCCGGCCTTCGAGCCCTTGATCCTGCCGCTGCCGGCGCCCCGGGTGGCGGCGCCGAGCGGCGCCAGGCTGCCGGCATCCCAGCAGGCAACGTCCAGCGCATGGCGCGAAGGAAACTCGATCACCTGCCTGCCGCTGCGCGGCATCGGTTCGACCGCGAACCAGACCGGGGCTTCGGACAGGTGGGTGTCGTGACTGGTGACGAGGCTGGAGGCGTGCGCATGCGCCAGCGCGGCGGCGGGCGACAGCGCGGCGCCCTGCTGGACGGTGACGTGCATCGAGAGCGGCACGTCGCCATGGGTGCGGTACTGGTCGTGCCAGAACGCCAGGGCCACCAGGGAAACGAGGCCGATCCCGAGCGGGATCAGGTAGTAGGCAAACAGTTCCAACACCTGTTCCACCGCTGCATGCGCGGCAGCCAGGAACGACGAACGAGGTTTCGGTGTTGACATGGACATGGGCGGATCGTGACGTGCAGGTGCAGGCGCCGGTACTAGCGTCGAAGCGCAAGGATACAGCATAAATTAATGCCGTAATGCAATATTTGAACGGCAGGCGCCCCTACATCATGCGCGCCGTGCCGGACACCCGGATCGACGCGCCGGCCTCATTGCCGATCTCGGCCGTGAGGCGCGAGCGCATGCCCATGTCCTCCCCCTGCACCACCTCGATGCGCCCGCCGTGCGGCCAGCCGAGATCGCGCAGGTAGCCGGCCAGTGCGGCGGTACCGGCGCCGGTTGCCGGGTCTTCCAGGACGCCGCCGGACGCGAACGGGTTCCGGGTATGGAACAGCTGCGGGGTCTCGGACCAGGCCAGCACGACCGTCACGATGCCGTGTTCGTTCATCAGGCGGCGGCCGGCATCGAGTTCGTAATCCATGCGCGCCAGCGCGGCGCGGCTGTTCAATGCCAGCACGAGGTGGTCGGCGCCGCCATGGGCCAGGGCCGGCGCAATGCGGTCGTCGAGGTCGGCGCGGGTATAGCCGAACAGCGCCAGCGCGGCATCGGCCAGCGCGGCCGGGGCCGGCCCGCTCCAGGTCGGCGGCGACTGCAGGCTGGCCGCGACGCGCTCGCCCTCGACCCTGCCCTCGACCGAGATCGCGGCCGCGTTCAGCACCAGTGCGTAGCGCCCGTCGCCGAAGCGGCGCGCCAGCGCGGCGCCCAGCGCGATGGTGGCATGGCCGCAGAACGGCACTTCGGACTCGGGCGAAAAATAGCGCACCCGCCAGCCCTGGCTCCCTGCCAGGGGTGCGGCGAACACGGTTTCGGAAAATCCGATGGCGTGCGCCAGCGCCGCCATCTCGGCAGGCGGCGGCAGCGCCTCGCCGATCCAGACGCCGGCGGGGTTGCCGCCGGCGTCGCCGTCGGAGAAGGCGGCAATGCGCTGGATGTCGGATGGCTCGATGGCGGATTCCGTCATGGCAGTCTCTTTCTGTTATCGGAACGACCGCCATCATATGCTGCCGCCGCGCCGGCTGCAGGGCAGGGATCCATCGCGCCGGTCGACGCCTCCCTGTCCAGGCGCCGGCGCTGCCGCCTTATTCGTCCAGCTCCGGATAGTGGCGGAAGATCCCGTTCTGGTTGAACGGGATGCGCCGCGGCGAGGCCAGGTAGGCCGCGATGTTGGGGCGCGCGGCCACGCGGTCGCGCAGCGCGCCCAGCGCCGGGTACTCGCCTGCGAGCCGCTTCATCGCATTCGGAAACGCATGGCGCAAGCCCTCGATCACCTGGAACAGCGACAGGTCGGCATAGGTCGGCTTGTCGCCCACCAGCCAGTCGCGCGGCTCGGGGTTGGTGAGAAGGCGCGAAAAATAGCCGAAGAACTTGGGCAGGCGCGTCTCGATGAAGTCGGCGGCGCGCCGCTGCGCTTCCGGCTTCTGGTCTTCGTAGTACAGCGAAGTGGCGATCGGGTGGTGGCTGTCGTGGATCTCCGTGACGAGATCGGCGATGGTCAGCTGCAGCTGGTGCGTCCACAGCCGGCCCGGGTCGGAACGCGGCGCCAGCGCATGCTGCTCGCCCAGGTACAGCAGGATATTGGCGACCTGGCCGATGGTCTGCTCGCCCGCGCGCAGGAAGGGCGGCGCGAACGAAGGATGGGCTTCGGTCTCGAGCGCCGACAGCAACAGGTCCATGCCCCCTGCGCGGCGCGCCACGTCCACGTATTCGGCCCCGGCTTCCTCGAGGGCGAGCCGGACGAACTCGCCCCGTCCCTGAATACCCGGCCAGTAAAAAAGTTCATACGCCATCTCGCACCTCCGGTCTGCTTCGGTCTGGCGCAATTATCGATGATGAATCGGAAGCGTGTCGCCGCACAAACATGGTAATCTTGTGTTGCCTGTCAGGCGAAAACAAAAAGTCGCAAATGACGCGAAGGAGGATGCCAACAGCCATCCCTTATCGCGCGTAGTCATTGCCATCCGAGAGAGACAACATGAACGCCACCCTGTCCAGCGCTTCCCTCCTCCATTCCCTCCTCCATTCCCTGACTTATCCAGGCACCAGTTAGCTCCCGGCACAAATGCATGGCAGAATATGGTTTCTGCTGTGCAAGCCCGTTCTCGACCGGGCGGGCATCGAAGATAAAGACTGAGGCGCCGACTGCGCCCGTAACTTTACGCCGAATGGAGCGTCCCATGATTTTCGCTCACCTTTCCAGGTCCTGGCGCGCACGCCGCAGCCAGACCTCGCCCGCGTCGTGGGTGCTGAGCATCGTGCGCAGCCTGCGTGTGCTGCGCTACTGGCGCGAACACCAGGCCCTGTGCCGCCTCGACCTGGTGCGCCGCTTCGTGGCAAGCGCGCCACACGACGACCTGTTCCACCACCTGAGTCACCGCAGCTACCTGTCCAGGGACCTGAGCGCACGCCAGCGCGTGCAGTGCGTGCTGTCGCACTACCGTTTCGAGGATGCCGCCTTCAGCAACGCCTACCACCAGGCCGTGTATGGCGGCGGCGGGCTCACGCTGTGGCAGCATGCAGTCCAGCTTGAGAGCGGCGAGCACGATTTCGTCCTGCGCCTCGAGATGGCGCCGCGCCTCGATGCGGAGGGCGACCTCACCATCTCGCTGGTCGCCGACGGCAAGTACCTGCACCGGCTTTCCTACACCTGGGTGGACGGCCAGCTGGCCGGCGTCAACCTGCCGACCGTGCCCTTCCTTACCCGCAACCAGGGCCGCTGGACCGACTCCGGCGCGGCCTTCGACGCCTTCGAGGAAGCCTTCCCCAACAATTCGCCGAGCTTCTTCTGCTTCGCCGCGATGCAGGGCGTGGCGCAGGCGCTGGGCATCGACCAGGTCGTGGCCATCAAGTGCACCTCGCACATCGCCTACGATCCGGCGGACGTGAAGCATTTCGAGAACGCCTACGACGGTTTCTGGAAGATCCTGGGCGGGGTCGAGATGCCTGGCCGCAGCTACCTGATCCGCCTGCCCTTCTACCTGAAGCCGCTGGCCGACATGCCGTCCAAGCACCGCAAGCGCGCCGCCCAGCGCCGCGAATTCTGGCGCACCATCGGCGACTCGACCCGCACCACGCTGCTGCGCCACCTGGCGCCGGCGGCCAGCACCCGGGCCCGCACCGCGGCGGCGCCGGCAACGGCCGAAGCCTGAACGGCCGGCCAGGCGGCGCGCCCGTGTTTTTCCGCGGGGGCCGTCCGGCGCCGCAGGCTGCGTGACAATCGGTGAGCATTTTCCAGCATGCGCCGTGCTACCGTGATTGTCATCAACACGGATGCATGCAAGCCGTGTGCCGCGCCGCTCCACTACCCGAAAGCGCTCCCATGAACATCCTTGTACTTGCTACCCTGCTGCTGGCTGCTTCGTCCTCGAGCGCCGGGACTGCGACAGCGCGGACGCTCACCTACGAAGCGGTGACGGCCCATTCGCCGACCGGCATCAGCCGCCTCAGGCTCACCCAGGTCGACGGCGACGCCTACGCGGTCGACTTCCAGATCGTCGCGCCCAACCAGACCCAGCACAAGGGCCACGTCCAGGGCCTCGCCACGCGCGACGGCCAGCGCCTGACCCTGCGCGCAGTGAACTTCATCGAGGGCGGCGTCGTCGACGAGCGTCCGCTGTGCACGATGGTGATCGATGCGGACGACACCCATGCCCGGGTCGTGAGCGCGCACCATTGCACCGGTTTCCGCGGCGCGGCCGCGAGCTTCATGGAACAGGGACAAGACCTGAAGCGGGTGCCCTGAGCCCGCCCCGGCCGGGCGCCGGAAATCGCCGCCCTCCGCCGGTCCTTGCCACTTTCACCACGCCCGCCCGGGTCCGTGGTACACTGCCGCCTCGCTAGGGGTCCTGGTGCGCGCGAAGCGCGTTGCCGGGTGAGAGATACCCTTCGTACCTGATCTGGATAATGCCAGCGAAGGAAAGCGCAACGCAGTTCCCATCCTCCTTGCCCTTCCCCCACGTTGGCTCCGGCTTTTTGTTAAAAGCAGCGCGCCCTGCCGTCCATGGCGCGCGAAGACGAGCACACCATGACATTCAACCTGAAGCATTCCGTCCTCCCCTGCGCCATCCTGCAGGCCTTCTCCGTCGCCGCGTTCGCACAGGACACCGGCAGCCTCACCTCGGTGGTCGTCACCGGCAGCCGCTGGGTCGCCAGCGACCGCGCCAGCATTGGCGGTTTTTCCGACGCGCCCCTGCTCGACACCCCTGCATCGATCACGGCCATCGACCGCAGCAAGATGCTCGACCTGTCGATCCGCAACGTGTCGGATGCGGCCCGCCTCGACGCCTCGGTCGGCGACGCCTATAACGCGGTCGGCTACGCCGAGCAGTTCTCGATCCGCGGCTTCGCGCTCGACAATGCCAACAGCTACCGCAAGGACGGCATCGCGATCCCCGCCGACACCCAGATCCCCCTCGAGAACAAGGAGCGCATCGAGGTGCTGCGCGGCCTGGCCGGGCTGCAGGCCGGCGTCGCCGCGCCGGGCGGCATGGTCAATTTCGTGACCAAGCGCCCGACCAGCGCGCCGCTGCGCTCGGCGCTGGTGGAAGTGAGCGAGCGCGGCACCCTGCACGGCTCCATCGACCTCGGCGGGCGCTTCGAGGACCGCCGCTTCGGTTACCGCATCAATGCCGCCTTTGATGACCTGAAATCCTACGTGCGCGGCGCCGACGGCGAGCGCCAGTTCGTATCCGGCGCCTTCGACTGGCAGATCAGCCCGGACGCGCAGCTGGCGCTCGACCTCGACCACCAGCACCGCGCGCAGGTCACCGCGCCGGGCTACCAGCTGCTGCGCAATGAAGTCCTGCCCACCGGCATATCCCCCAAGACCCTGCTGAACGACCAGCCCTGGACCAAGCCGGTGGAGACCGACAGCAGCAACCTGGGCCTGCGCTTCGAATACCGCCTCGCCCCCGACTGGACGGCGACGGTCAACGCCAACAAGCACTGGTTCAAGCGCGATGACTACACCGCCTTCCCCTATGGCTGCGGCAACGAGGGCGACGGCTTCTATCCGGGCTACTGCTCGAACGGCGACTTCGACGTGTACGACTACCAGAGCGTGGGCGAGCGCAAGACCCCATGGGGCGCGCAAGCCATGCTGCAGGGCCGCTTCGCCGTCGGCGCCGTGCGCCACCAGCTCACCGTTGGCGCGGCCCTCTCGGAGCGCCGCGACAGCTTCGGCGAGTACGTGTACGACTACGTCGGCTACAGCAACATCTGGAACAGGCGCATCGTGCCGCCGGTTTCGCCGGACCGTACCACCGGCCCGGTGATGGTGCGCCGCATGGACCAGGAACGCGCCCTGTTCGCGCAGGACGTGATGAGCCTGTCGCCGCAGTTCACGCTGCACGCCGGCCTGCGCTACGTACGCCTCAAACGCGATGAACTGGCCGAGATCGGCCAGCCGTGGGTGCACGCGCGCGACAGCTTTGTGCTGCCGAGCGTGGCGCTGGTCTACAAGCCGGCGCGGGACTGGAGCGTGTACGGCTCGGTGAGCCATGGCCTGCAGCACGGCGGCATTGCCGAGATGGGCACGGAAAACGAGAACACCGCGCTGCCGCCGGGCCGATCGAAACAGGCCGAGCTCGGGGTGAAAGGCGTGGTGGGCAATGCCCTCATGCTGTCGGCCGCCGTGTTCGACATCCGCCAGGGCCTCGAATACGTCAATGCCGCCAACATCCTGGTGCGCGCCGGCCAGCAGCGCCACCGCGGCCTCGAATTCGCGGCCCAGGGACGTCTCGATGCGGACCTGAACTACAGCCTGTCGCTGATGGCGCTCGAAGCAAGGCAGACCGGCACCGGCGACCTCGAAGTCGAGGGCAAGCGCGTGACCAACGTGCCGGAACTGCGTTCGACCGCATGGGTGGAATATGCGGTGCCGGCCGTCGCCGGCATGAAGCTGGACGCGACCTGGCAGTACGCGGGCAGCAAGGCCTTCGATCCGGCCAACCGCGCCATCGTTCCCGGCTACCACGTGGCCGCGCTGGGCGCGTCGTATGCCCTGCGGATGGGCGGCGTGAACACGGTCCTGCGCGCGCGCGTGGACAACGTGTTCGACAAGTTCTACTGGCGCGACGTGACGCAGTCGCTGGGCGGCTACCTGCTGCCGGGCGCGCCGCGCACCTTCCGCGTGTCGGCCCAGTTCGACTTCTGAGGGTAGTGTTTGTGATCGAGTCCACCGGACTCGATCACTCCACTGGACTCGATCACTTCACCGGCCCGCTTCACTCGCCCAGGTCGGCCAGCTTGCCCAGGCAGCGGCGCTGGAAGCCGTTCAATCCGGTCGCGACGAAACTGTCGTCCATCACGATCACTTCCGCATCGAGCAGCAGGCGCAGCTTGGCAATGCGGTCGCCCTGGGTCAGCGCCTGGGCCAGGTTCGATCCGTCCGGGTCGCCAGCCCAGGCGATCGCCTCGACCACCTCGGCCGGGAAGTCCCAGTGCCGGGCGATCACCGCCGACAACTGGCGGCTGGCCGCGAACAGTTCGATGCCGAAGTGTCCGGCGCCCGGCACCTTGCCCTCGCAGACCCGGTCGGCCACCTGGAACGCGACCTGCAGGCCCACGTTCTGCATCAGGCCGGCCAGGTAGGATTCGAATACGCCCGCGGACAGGCCCGGCGCCATCACGCTGGCGGCGAAGGCGCAGCGTTCGGAGTGGCGCCAGACGTTCGGGGCCACCTGGCGCGCCACGCCCACCGCCTTGACCCGGATCAGCGGGCGCATCGCGATCTTCGCGAGCAGCATGCGCAAACCGTTCAGGCCGAGCATCGTCACCGCACCGTCGAGGGTCTCGATCGGCTTGGCAGGACGGTAGTAGGCGCTGTTCGCCTCGCGGATCACTTCGGCGACCAACACCACGTCGCGCCCCACTTCGGCCGACAAGGCCGCGGTGGAGATGTTTTCGTCCGACAGCGCGCCCAGCAGCTGGGCCACCAGCTCGGGCACGCGCGGCACCAGCCCGGCCGATTTCTCCGGGTCGTCGATCAGGGCGCGCACCTCGTCGAGGATCTGCTGCTCGACTTCGGCGCCGGCATTGGCGCCGCTCGAGGCGACCAGCCAGCGGTAATAGGCTGCGTCCACGTCGGCCGCCATGTCTTCGTCATCCGCCACCGCGGCCTCATCGGCGCGGACAGGGGTGACGGTCTCCTTCTCGGCGCCGCCCAACAGGCGGCCGATCCAATTTTTCATTATTCACCGCTTTTTATTTGTGTCAGTACAGCATCCATTCTAATACCAGAAATCAACAGAAAGTCATCCAACAATAGTCTGGAGTGTTTCATTTTGGCTACTAGAACCAGGCGAGAGCCCGCTCAGGCGTCAAAAAGGCCCACTCGACATTCCCGGCGGCGCCGTCCAGCCGTCTTGCGCAGCCCGCGCCGCACAGCGTCTATCGCGGCGGACGCAAGCCGCCGGCTTCGGGGCAAACAGGCCCGAGCACTTCCTCCACCCGCTGCAGCCGCTGCGCCAGGCCGCCTTCGAGCAGCACGTAGGGGATGCGCCGCGCATCGAGGGTCTCGAGCAGCATCCGGTGCACCTTCTGGCGCACCTCCTCCGATTCGCGCTGCAGGCCGTCCGGCTCCCAGGGGCTGTCGGGCGCCGTGACGAAGGTCCAGGCGTAGTCGTGGCGGCTGTCCAGGCGCGCCAGCTGCGGGTCGACCCTGCCCCAGTACTGGCGGCTGTACAGGGCCGTCATGAGGGGCGTGGTGTCGCAGAACAGGAAACGCGTGGCCCGCGCGGCAGCCGCATCTTCACGCGCGCGCTGGGTCGAGGCGATCGGGTACTGGTCGCTCTCGAAAGGAACGCGGGCCCGGGTGTCGACGAACTCGCGCAGGTATTCCGGCACCCACACGCTGCCGTAGTGCCGCGCAAGCGCTTCGCACAGCGTCGACTTCCCGGACGACTCGGCGCCCAGCACGGCGACCCGTTCCACCGCCCCGCTCACGCATTCCTCCGTGCGATGTTCGACCAGGCCCGCAGGCCGGTATAGGCCAGCACCACGAACACCGCGTACAGGAGCGCGGTCAGCATCAGTCCCTTGTAGACGTACAGGCCGACGTACAGGATGTCCACCACGATCCACACCAGCCAGTTCTCGACCTTCTTGCGGCCCAGCAGGAGCTGGCCCACCAGGCTGCCGGCGGTCAGGAAGCCGTCCGCATGCGGCACGTCGGTGTCCGTGAAATGGTCGAGGAAGCCGGCCAGCAGCACGAAGCCGGCGGCCCAGCCGGCGATCGCCCAGCGCCAGCCGGATGCCTGCAGGCGCGTCACCACCAGGGGCTGATTGCCGGCGCCGTGCAGCCACTGGTACCAGCCCCATACCGAGGCCACGATGAAGACGAACTGCAGGCCCATGTCCCCGTACAACTTGGCGTCGTAGAACACCACGGCATAGGTGGCGGACGACGCGATCGAGAACAGCCAGGCCCAGTGCTTCTGGCGGATGTTCAGCAGCACGGTGGTCGCCGCCAGCAGGAAGGAAATGAGTTCCAGCGGCGTGGTGCTGAAACCGAGGAAGGCGAGCGGTTCGTTCATTCAGGGACGGTCGGAAGGCGGCGCAAGGGATGCGAGGTCGGGTCGGCAGGCGATTATGGCTACTCGCCACTGAATGCGCAAGGCGGACCGTCCGGATCTGGACATCTTTACCCTGTTCCCTTGCGCCCCCCGGCCGGGGAGAAACGCGCTTCGAGATCCGGTTCCCTGCGCCCAACGAAAACCGCGGCGGGATTGCTCCGGCCGCGGCTCGTTCCACGCTTCCCGATTACTTCCTCGGGTATTTGATCGTCATTTCCTTCAGCAGCTTGTCGGCGCGGTCGACTTCCTTCATCACCCACAGCATGTAGCGGATGTCGACGTGGATCGCGCGCGTGATGGCGCTGTCGAAGTACCAGTCCTTGGTGATCGATTCGTAGGTCGAGTCGAAGTTCAGGCCTACCAGTTCGCCGCGCCTGTTCATCACGGCCGAGCCGGAATTGCCGCCGGTCGTGTCGGCGCTCGACAGGAAGTTCACCGGCACGGTGCCCAGCACCGGGTCCTTGAACACGCCGTAGCGCCTGGCCTTGATGGCGTCGAGCAGCGGCGCCGGGGCGATGAACGGATCCTTGTTGCTCGCCTTCTCCACGATGCCCTCGACGGTCGTGAACGGGCCCTTGACCAGGCCGTCGCGCGGCGCGTACGGCGACACGGTGCCGTAGGTGACGCGCAGGGTCGAGTTGGCGTCCGGGTAGACCGGCTTGCCCTGCGACTTTTTCCAGGCGATGACGGCCGCCATGTACTGCGGGATCACGCGTTCCAGGTTGCCGTCGATCTCGTTGCGGCGGTTTTCCAGGCTGAGTCCCGTCTCATGCAAGCGCACAGCCAGCGCGATGAAGGGGTCGCCCGACTTGCGGAACGCGTCCACGTCCTTGCCGATCCAGGCCAGGCGCCTGGCGGTGTCGTCCAGGTCGGTCGCCTTGTACATCGCGTTCAGCGTAGTCGGCGCGGGCAGCAGCGCGTCCAGCCCTTGCGGACGCAGCCTGGCGTCGGTACGCGCATAGCGCGCCAGCGCGGCGCCCCAGCGCGCTTCGTCCACCTGCGGCACGAAGGACTGTTCCAGGCGCGTGAGGCGCGCCTTGATGAAGGACAGGTCGCGCTCCTGGTAGCCGGCTTCGCGCTGCGCATCCGGTTTCTGGCGCTCCAGCGCCAGGCGGTACAGGGTACGCGCGCTCTTGAGCAGGTCGCTGTGGGTGGCCTCAAGCCAGGCGCCTTCCTGGCGCGAGGCCGCCATGTCCTGCGCGATCACGCTGTCCAGCTCACCCAGCAGGTTCTTCGCGCCATTGCCGTTCTGCTTGTGCCAGGTGCGGAACTCGGCGTCCTGCACGTCCTTGATGGCGGCGATGTCCTTGCGCGCGAAGCCGTCCAGCAGGCCCTGGGTTTTCTTGAGCACGTTGTTCAAGCTCTTGGCCACGCTCGCGTAGCGCACGTCCCAGGCCGGGTTGCCCATGGTGGCGGCCGAGATCACCGACAGGTCGGCGGTGATGCTGGCGACCCTGCCCGGGAAGTCGACGTCGCGCGCGAAGCGGATTTCGCTCGGCAGCTTGTAGCGGCTGGTGCGGCCCGGGTAGCCGGCCAGCAGGATCGGATCGCCCTGCTTCAGGCCTTCGGCGGACACCACCAGGAAGTCCTTCGACTTGTAGGGCACGTTGTTCGGCGACGGATCGGCCGGACGGCCGTCGGGGCCGACGTAGGCGCGCAGGAAGGCATAGTCGCCGGTCTGGCGCGGCCACTCGTAGTTGTCGATGTCGCCGCCGAAGTTGCCGATGCGGTCGGAGGGCGCGTACACGAGGCGCACGTCGCGGATCATCAGTTGCTTGATGCGGTAGTACTCCAGGCCGCGGTGGAAGGCCGGCACCGAGCAGCGGATCGACTTGTCGGTTTCGCATTCCGCCACCAGGGCCTTGATGCGGGATTCGACCAGCTCGTGGCGCTCGCGTCCCGACAGGTTCGCGTTCAATCCCTTGAGCACGCGGTCCGTCACGTTCTCCACCTTTTCGGTGACGTAGACCAGCGTGCTCGGGCCGCCCGGCAGTTCCTCGGCGCGGGTCCTGGCCAGGAAGCCGTTGACGATGTAGTTCTTTTCCGGCGTCGCGTTGCGCTGGATCGCGCCGTAGGCGCAGTGGTGATTGGTGACCACCAGGCCTTCGGGGGACACGAACGAGGCCGAGCAGCCGCCCAGCGAGACGATGGCGCTCATCGGATGCCTGGTGAGGTCGGCCAGCTTTTCGGCCGGCATGGTGATGCCGATGCGCCTGAGTTCGGATTTGAGTTGCGGCAGCTGGTGCGGTTGCCACTGGCCTTCGTCGGCGACAGCGACGCTCGCGGCGCCCATCAGTGCGACGGGCAGGACGATCGATTTGAACAAGGTGGAATCCCAGGCGAATGAATGCAGCCGGGAGTATAGCTATTGTTACATCCGCATAGGTCGTTTTTCGGCGTAATGACGGCTGCCGGGTGGCCTGACACCAGCGATAGCGACAGGCCTTGATGACAGCAGACTCGATCCGCGGGAACGATGATGCATCCCGCCGTTTATTTCTGATTTGTACCGTGCTGAGCCCATTTGCCTGCGTGTCTATACTGGGTCAAAGACGGTTCCCAACCTTCTGGACGTAGCTGACTTTGTTGTTGCAATAAATAAGGCAATAAACCTGGGCGAATGCATCGATACGCTCACAACCAACGGAGAAAACCATGAAGAAAATAATGCCTGCTGCTTGCCGTACCCTCGTCGCCATGTCGCTGACCCTCGCCTGCGCCCTGCCGGCCGCGGCCCAGAACACCGGAGGCGACGCTGCCAACACCGGTACCGCCACGACCACCCAGACCGAGCGCGACGACGACACCGATTACGGCTGGATCGGCCTGCTCGGCCTTGCCGGCCTGCTCGGCCTGCGCCGCAAGCACGACGATCACCGCACGACCACCACCACGCACAACCGCTGATTTTTCTGTCGACAAGGCCCGTGTATCTTTTCCCCGGATGCACGGGCCGCCAGGCGCTGCGCTGCCTATAGCTGCGTTTAGCTGCTTAGAGCTGCTTGCGGCGACGCACCGCGCCGAGGCCGAATGCCCCCAGGCCGAGCAGCGCGATGCTCGCAGGTTCCGGCACCTCTGCAGGGGCAAGTTCGAAGTTGTATGTCGTCGCTTCCTCGCCGGTGAAACCGATGCGCACGTTGTCGACGAAGCCGCGGAAAGTACCGCCCCAGCCGGACCCGATACCGAACTCGATGCCGAGGATGGCGGTCGAGGTGCCCAGCACATCGTATGGCGTCCCGTTGGGCACGTTCGGTATCGCCCCGGCGGCCCAGTTGTCCAGCGTGATGTCGAAATCCTCCACCGTGGTACCGGGCGTGAACTTGCGCTGCCAGAAATACTGGTTTTCCAGGTCGCTGGAAACCCAGGTGTTCTGGGCGGTCGGGCCGTTGTAGATCTGCTCCCAGACGAGGTAGCCACGGTCGACAGTCGTGCCGGCGTCGCCATCGGCGTCGTACAGGAGGCGCATGGCCGGCGCCAGGTGTCCGGCCGAGGTGCCGGGGGCGCGGAACCAGTCAAAGCCGACGACATCGACATTGCCGAGCGTGCGGCCGTCCACGAAGCCCCAGGTAAGGGCATAGTCGGCCTTGCCGCTGCCGTCGGTGGACGACATCTCGACCGATCCGCTGCCATTGCGCGGGTTGGCAGCGGTGATCCCTGCGAAGGTGTCCGACTTATAGCCGTTGGACTTGTCGCGGAAATTGGTCAGGTACCAGGCATCCGTGGTGAACGCGGCGCCCACGCTGGTGACGGTTACGGTGCCGGCCTGGGCGCTGCTTGCAGCCAGGAGCGAAAGGACAAGGATCGAACGGGACAGGGTCTTCATGGCGTTTCCTCGGTTGTGGGATGAACGCCCATGCCAATGCAAGATGAATGCCAGCTGGAACTAATTGAAAATAATCAACAAGTTATACAATTGGTTATTGCAATAAAGTTAGCATTTGTCAGATTCTTCGACACTCAGCCGGCCTCTCCAGCTGCGCGCCATCCGCCACCCAGCGCCTGGATCAGCGCCACCGCCGCCGCCTGCCGGTCGGCCTGCACCTGCACCAGGGCGCGCCGCGCGTTCAGCGCGGTCGCCTGGGCCTGCACGACTTCCGAATAACTGACCTGCCCTGCCCGGTAGCGGTTCAGGATCTGCTGCTCGACCCGGTCGGCCGCTTCGGAGGCCACGCGCCGCAGTTCCTGCTGCTGTTCCAGCACGCGCACCGCCGTGAGCTGGTCTTCCACGTCGGCGAAGGCGTTCAATACCGTCTGGCGGTAGCGCGCCACTGCCGCCTGGTGCCGGGCCTCGGCGCCCGCGACGCTGGCGCGGGTGGCGCCGGCGTTGAAGATCGACTGCGCGGCCGCCAGCCCGAAGGACCAGGCGGCGTTCGATGCAGAGAACAGGTCGGCGACCCGCGAGCCGCCCGTTCCCAGTGAAGCGGACAGGCCGATGTTGGGGAAGTAGGCCGAGCGCGCGATGCCGATCTCCGCATTGGCGGCCGCCACGTCGCGTTCGGCGGCGGCGATGTCCGGACGGCGCTGCAGCAGGGTGGACGGCAGGCCCACCGGCACCGCCGGCACCGTCGCGCGCCATTCGCCCAGCGGCGCGAGCGTGAACTCGGCCGGCGCCCTGCCGACCAGGATCGCGATGGCGTGCTCGAACTGGGCTCGCCGGCGCGCCAGCCCGAGCGCGTCGTCGCGGGCGTTGGCGAGCTGGGTCTCGGCCTGCAGCACGTCGGTGCGGGCCACGATGCCGACATTGAAGCGGTTCTGCGTGATCCGCAGCTCGCGCTCGTAGCCCGCGATGGTGCGCTCGACCAGGGCGCGCTGCGCATCGAGCGCGCGCACGGCGAAGTAGTTGGCGGCCAGCTCGCCCTGGGCCGACAGGCGCGCGCTGGCCAGGTCGGCAGCCGAGGCTTCCGCTCCCGCGCGGGCGCTGGTGACGCCGGCGCGCAGCCGGCCCCACACATCCGGCTCCCAGCCGCCGCCGAGGTTGAGCCGATAAGCATTGTCCGCGCCCTGCCCGCGCACGCCGGCGCGCTCGCCGCCCACGCTCAGGTTCAGGCTCGGGAACAGCGCGGCGCGCTCCTGCTGCACCAGGGCGCGTGCCTGCGCATAGTTGGCCGCGGCCACCGCCACGTTCTGGTTCGACACCGCGATCGCACCGGCCAGGTCGTTCAGGACCGGATCGCCGAACAGCTGCCACCAGGGGCCGCGCTCGAGCGCATCGGCGGGCGCGGCAGGCACCCAGCCTTCGGCTTCCTTGAAGGCCGCCGGTTCGGGCGTCGCCGGACGCTGGTAGGCCGGGCCGATGGCGCAGCCGGCAGCCAGGCTGGCGGCAAGGGCGGCGAGGTGGAGGCGGAAAATGGGATGGGTTCGCATGTCGGTCTTATTTGGCAGGAATAGGATCGTCCAGGTCGGCATGGCGGGTCAGCTCGTGCTCGTCGGCCTTCTTCTTGCGCAGCCTGTCGAGCAGGACGTAGACCACCGGGGTGGTGAGCAGGGTCAGGAGCTGGCTGGCGACCAGGCCGCCGATGATGGCGACGCCCAGCGGCCGGCGCAGTTCGGAGCCTTCGCCGAAGCCGATCGCCAGCGGCAGCGCGCCCAGGGCGGCCGCCAGGGTCGTCATCAGGATCGGGCGGAAGCGCAGGATGCAGGCCTCGCGCACGGCCTGGATCGCGCTCAGGCCCCGCGCCCGTTCCGCTTCCAGCGCGAAATCGATGATCAGGATGGCGTTCTTCTTGACGATGCCGATCAGGAGGAAGACCCCGATCAGGGCGATGATCGAGAACTCCATCCGGAACAGCAGCAGCGCCAGCACCGCGCCGACGCCGGCCGAGGGCAGCGTGGACAGCACCGTCACCGGATGCACCAGGCTTTCGTACAGGATGCCCAGCACGATGTAGATGACGACGATGGCCGCCAGGATCAGCAGCGGCTGTTCCCGGGCCGATTCCTGGGCCGCGCGCGCCGTGCCCTGGAAGCTGCCGCGCACGTTGGTCGGCATGCCGATGTCCGCCTCGGCCTGCTTTACGGCGGCCTGGCCGTCTTCCAGGTTGTAGCCCTGCGCCAGGTTGAACGAGACCGTGGTGGCCAGTTCGCCATCCTGGTGGCTGACCGAGGTCGGGGTGGAGCTTTCGGCGAAGCTGGCGATCGCCGTCAGGGGCACCATGGTGGTCGCGCCCGTGGACAAGGCCGCGCCGCTGGCCGGGTCGCGCGCGGCCGTCAGGTTGCCCGGCGCGCCGGCCGTGCTAGCGGCTCCCGTGGCGGTGGCGCCCGCGTTCCCCGCACCGCGCGCCGGCACGTAGACGTCGCGCAGGGCTTCCGGCGACTGCGCATAGCGCTGGGCCACGCCCATGATCACACGGTACTGGTTCAGCTCGTCGTAGATGTTGGCCACCTGGCGCTGGCCGAAGTTGTTGTACAGCGCATTGTTGACGTCGCGCGTGCCGATTCCCAGGCGCGAAGCGGTGTCCTTGTCGATGGTGACAAAGGTTTCGACGCCGTTTTCGGCCTGGTCGGTGTCGACGTCCACCAGGGCCGGCTGGCGCTTCATCGATTCGGCCAGGCGCGTGGCCCACAGTTTCAGGTCCGCCGAGTTGTCGCTCTTGAGCGTGTACTGGTAGGTGGAATTGCTGGAGCGCCCGCCCATGCGCAGGTCCTGCACCGGGTTCAGGAAGATCGACACGCCGGTCACGCGCGCCAGGCGCGGGCGCAGGCGGGCGATGACGGCCTGACCGGTGTCGCCTTCGGCGCGCTCGTCCACGGGCTTGAGGTTGATGAACATGAAGCCGCCGCCGGCCCGGCCGCCGCCCGTGAAGGCCACCACCGTATCAACCGCCGGGTCGCGCTTGATGATGTTCACCAGCTGGCGCAGCTTCTCCTGCATGGCCTGGAAGGAAATGCTCTGGTCCGCGCGGATGCCGCCGTTGAGCTGGCCCGTGTCCTGCTGCGGGAAGAAGCCTTTTGGCGCGGCCGCGAACAGGTAGACGTTCAGGCCGACCACGAAGGCGAGGATGATCATCACCAGCAGCTTGCTGTCGAGCGCCCAGTCGAGGGCGTGCTCGTAGCTGCGCAAGACCCTGGCGAAGCCCTTCTCGGACCAGCGCGCCAGCACCCCGGGCTTCTTTTCCCTGTCCTCCCTGCGCAGCAGCCATGCGCACATCATCGGCGTGGTGGTCAGGGAGATCACCAGCGAAATCATCACCGCCGCCGACAGGGTCACGGCGAATTCGCGGAACAGCCGCCCCACCTGCCCGCCCATGAACAGCAGCGGGATGAACACGGCCACCAGCGACAGCGAGATCGACAGCACCGTGAAGCCCACCTCGCGCGCGCCCAGCAATGCCGCCTTCATGCGGTCCATGCCGGCCTCCAGGTGGCGCGCCGTGTTCTCCAGCACCACGATGGCGTCGTCCACCACGAAGCCGGTGGCCACGGTGAGCGCCATCAGCGACAGGTTGTTCAGGCTGAAGCCCAGCAGGTACATGACGCCGAAGGTGCCCAGCAGCGACACCACGGTCGCCACCGCCGGAATGATGGTGGCGCGCACGCTGCGCAGGAATGCGCTCACCACCAGCACGACGAGGAGGATCGACAGCACCAGCGTGAACTCGATCTCGTGCAGCGAGGAGCGGATCGAATTGGTGCGGTCCGAGGCCACCTGCAGGCTCACGTCGCCCGGCAACTGGGCCTGCAGCGAAGGCAGCAGCGCGCGCACGCCGTCCACGGTCTCGATGACGTTGGCGTCCGGCTGGCGCGTGACCAGCACGATCACGGCCGGCTGGCCGTTGAACAGGCCGAGCGTATTCACGTTCTCGACGCCGTCGATCACCTCGGCCACGTCGCGCAGGCGGATCGCCGCGCCGTCGCGCCAGGCCACGACCAGGTCGCGGTACGCTGCCGCCTGGGGCCTGCCCTGCCCGGGTTTTTCACCCCCTTGGCCGGTCGGCTGCGAATAGATCTGGAAACGGTTGCCGCCGCCCTCGATCGCACCCTTCGGGCGGTTGGCATTGGTGGCCTGGATCGCGGCGCGCACGTCTTCGCTCGACAGGCCGTATTTATTCAGCGCATAGGGCAGCAGTTCCACCCGCACCGCGGGCAGCGAACCGCCGCCGATCTCGACCTCGCCCACTCCCTTCACCTGGGCCAGGCGCTGCTGGACCAGGTTGGAAACGGACTCGTAGATCTGGCCGGGCGAGCGGGTCTTCGAGGTGAGCGCCAGGATCAGCACCGGCGCGTCGGACGGGTTGGACTTGCGGTAGGTGGGGTTGCTGCGCAGCGTGGCCGGCAGGTCGGCGCGCGCCGCGTTGATCGCGGCCTGCACCTCGCGCGCGGCCGAGTCGATCTTGCGGTCCAGGTCGAACTGCAGGCTGACGCGGGTCGAGCCGTTGCCGCTGTTCGAGGTCATTTCGTTCACGCCCGCGATCACGCCGAGGCGCCGCTCCAGCGGCGTGGCCACGCTCGATGCCATGGTTTCCGGGCTGGCGCCGGGGAGCGAGGCCGACACGGAAATGGTCGGGTAGTCCACCTGCGGCAGTGGCGAGACCGGCAGCACGAAGAAGGCGGCGATGCCGGCCAGCGCGATCCCGATCGTCAGCAGGACGGTCGCGATCGGCCGCTCCACGAAAGGCCGCGACAGGTTCATGCGCCGACCTCTTTCGGTTTCCCCGGCGCCTTGCCCGCGCTTTTTCCACCCCTTCTGCGCGCCAGGCGGTCGAATGCCAGGTAGATCACCGGCGTCGTGAACAGCGTCAGGAGCTGGCTGACGATCAGGCCACCGAAGATGGCCAGGCCCAGCGGACGGCGCAGCTCGGCGCCCTCGCCCCAGCCCAGCATCAGCGGCACGGCGGCGAACAGCGCGGCCAGGGTCGTCATCAGGATCGGGCGGAAGCGCAGCAGCGCGGCCTGGCGGATCGCGTCCAAGGGGCTCTTGCCCCCGTCGCGTTCGGCCTCGATGGCGAAGTCGATCATCATGATCGCGTTCTTCTTGACGATGCCGATCAGCAGGATGATGCCGATGATCCCGATCACCCCCAGCCCTTGTCCGGTGACCCACAGCGCCAGCAGCGCGCCCACGCCGGCCGAGGGCAGCGTGGACAGGATGGTGAGCGGATGCACGTAGCTCTCGTACAGCACGCCCAGCACGATGTACACGCAAACCACGGCGGCCAGGATCAGCCACAGCTGGCTCGACAGCGAAGCCTGGTAGGCGCCGGAAGCACCCAGGAAGCTCATGCTCACCGAGGCCGGCATCCTGATCTCTTCGCCGGCGGCGCGGATCGCATCTACCGCCGTGCCGAGCGAGACGCCGGGCGCGGTGTCGAAGCCGACCGTGGCGGCCGGATACTGGGCGACATGGGTGATCTGCAGCGGCGCCTCGGCCTCGCGGATGGTGGCCACCGCCGACAGCGGCGTCGGCTGGCCGGACGCGGTGCGCAGCTGCAGGCGCGACAGGCTCGCCAGCGACATGGTTTCGTCCTGCTGGGCCTCCAGGATCACGCGGTACTGGTTGGTCTCGGTGAAGATGGTCGAGACGATGCGCTGGCCGAAGGCGCTGTAGAGGGCGTCGTCGATGGCCGCGGCCGTGATGCCCAGGCGCGAGGCGGTGTCGCGGTCGATGTCGATGTAGGCCGCGCTGCCCACCGCGCCGGCGTCGGTGGTGGCGTTGCGCAGCTCCTCGAGGGTGGCCATCTTCGCGACCAGCTTGCTGGCCCATTCGTTCACCGTGGCGCTGTCGGCGCCCTCGATCGACAGGCGGTACTGGGTCGGGCCGCTTTCCGCGTCGATGGTCAGGTCCTGGGTGGGCTGCAGGTACATGGTGACGCCGGCGACACCGGCCACCCGCTGGCGCAGCCGGTTCATGATGGCTTCCTGGTCGCCGCGCTCCTCGGCCTTGAGGTTGATCAGCATGGTGCCGGTGTTGAGCATGGTGTTGTTGGCGGCGTCCACCCCCACGTAGGAGCTGAGCGAGCCGACCGCCGGGTCCTTCAGCACTTCGGCGGCGGCGGCCTGCTGGAGCCTGGCCATGTCGGCGTAGGAAATCGACTGGCGCGCCTGCAGGCGGGCCTGCAGCTGGCCGGTGTCCTGGGTTGGGAACAGGCCTTTCGGGATGATGATCCACAGCAGCGCGGTCAGCACCAGCGTGCCGAGGGCCACCAGCAGGGTCAGGCCCTGGCGCGCCAGCACCCAGCCCAGGGCCACGTCATAGCGCTGGATCACGCGATCGAAGAAGGCCTGGGAGCGTTGCGCGAAGCGGCCTGGGCGCTCTTCTTCGTGGCTCCTGAGCCAGCGCGCCGCCATCATCGGCACCAGGGTGAGCGAGACCACCATCGAGATCAGGATCGTCACCGCCAGGGTCACGGCGAATTCGCGGAACAGGCGGCCCACCACGTCCCCCATGAACAGCAGCGGAATCAGGACCGCGATCAGCGAGACCGTGAGCGAGATGATGGTGAAGCCGATCTGCTTCGCGCCCTTGAGGGCGGCCGCCATCGGCTGTTCGCCCTCCTCGATGTAGCGCGCGATGTTCTCGATCATGACGATGGCGTCATCGACCACGAAGCCGGTGGCGATCGTCAGCGCCATCAGGGACAGGTTGTTCAGGCTGTAGCCCATCAGGTACATGATGCCGAAGCTGCCGATCAGCGAGATCGGCACCGCCAGGCTGGCGATCACGGTGGCGCGCAGGCTGTGCAGGAAGGCGAAGATCACCAGCACCACCAGCGCCACGGCCAGCAGCAGTTCCATCTGCACGTGGTGGACCGAGGCGCGGATGCCGGCGGTGCGGTCGCTCAGCACGTCCATGCGCACCGAGCCAGGCAAGCCGGCCTGCAGCTCGGGCAGGCGTTCGCGGATGCCGTCCACGGTGGCGATCACGTTGGCGCCGGGCTGGCGCTGCACGTTCAGGATGATGGCGGGTTTCAGGTTGGCCCAGGCGCCGATGCGCACGTTCTCGGCGCTGTCGACCACGCGCGCGACGTCCTGCAGACGCACCGGGGCGCCGTTGCGATAGGAGACGATCAGGTTCCGGTAGTCCTCGACGGCCAGCAGCTGGTCGTTGGCGTTGATCGCATACGACCGGGTCGGGCCGTCGAAATTGCCCTTGGCGCTGTTGGCATTGGCGGCCGTGATGGCGCTGCGCAGCGTGTCCAGGCCCAGGCCGTAGGAAGCCAGCGCCTCGGTGTCGGCCTGGATGCGCACGGCCGGGCGCTGCCCGCCGGACAGGGTCACCAGGCCCACCCCGGACACCTGGCTGATCTTGAGGGCCAGGCGCGTGTTGACCAGGTTCTGGACCTCGGTGAGCGGCAAGGAATCGGAAGTGATGGCCAGGGTCAGCACCGGCGCGTCGGCCGGGTTGACCTTGGCGTAGACGGGCGGGGCCGGCAGGTCGGCTGGCAGCAGCGAGCCGCCGGCATTGATCGCGGCCTGCACTTCCTGTTCCGCGACGTCCAGGGTCTGGCCGAGGCCGAACTGCAGCGTGATCACCGACACGCCGGCGGCGCTGGTGGAACTCATGCGTGTCAAGCCGGACATCTGGCCGAACTGGCGTTCCAGCGGCGCCGTGACGGTGCGCGCCATCACCTCGGGACTCGCGCCCGGGTACAGGGTCTGCACCTGGATGGTCGGGAAGTCCACCTGGGGCAGCGCCGACAGCGGCAGGAAGCGGTAGCCGACCAGGCCGGCCAGCACGATGGCCAGCATCAGCAAGGCTGTGGCGACCGGCCTGCGGATGAATGGGGCGGATGGGCTCATGGCATGTTCCGGTACGGCGCATCAGTGCATGCACGATTTGAACGCGCGCACGGGAAACCCGTGCACCCTACGTAGGGTGGTCGGCTTCGCCGACCGCGCGGCCAACGCATGCTGGTCATTGCTGCGCTCCCTGCCTCTGGCGACGGCCTTCGCCCTGCCCTTCCTGCCCGCCGCCACGCTGTCCGCCGGCGCCGCCCCGCGCTCCTTGCGGCCTGTCACCCGGCAGCGTCACCTTGGCCCCGTCGCGCAGCCGGTCCGCACCCTCCGTGATCACCTGCTCGCCCACCTTCAGGCCGGACGTGATCTGGATCCTGTCCACCGTCGCCTGCCCGCGCGTGACGGCGCGCTGCGACACCGTGCGCTGCTGCGGATCGAGGACGTAGACGAAGTCGCCGTTCGATCCATGGCGCAGCGCCGTCACCGGCACCACCACGGCGTTCTCGATGGTGTCCAGCACCAGGCGCAGGTTGACGAACTGGCTCGGGAACAGCTTGTTGTCGGAGTTGGCGAAGCGCGCCTTGGCGCGCACGGTGCCGGTCTGCACGTCCACCTGGTTGTCGAGCGCCATGAAGCTGCCGGTCGCCAGGGCGGTGGTGCGGGTGCGGTCCAGCGCCGTGGCGGGCAGCCTGGCTCCTTCCGCGATGCGCGCCTGCAGCGCCGGCACCTGGTCTTGCGGCAGCGTGAATTCGACGTCGATCGGCGCGAGCTGGGTGATCACCGCGACGCCGTTGGCGTCCCCGCTGCCGACCAGGTTGCCGATGTCGACCGTCCGCAGGCCGACGCGCCCGGAGATCGGCGCCTTGACCTGCGTATAGCTGGCGTTGAGCCGGGCAATGCCTTCGGCGGCGCGGTCGGTCATCACGGTGCCTTCCAGCTGCTTCACCAGCGCCGCCTGGGTATCGACTTCCTGGCGCGCGATCGATTCCTGTTCCAGCAGGGTGCGGTAGCGGGACAGCAGCAGGCGCGCGTTCTCGAGCTGGGCCTCGTCGCGCTGGCGCTGGCCGCGTGCCTGCAGCAGCGCCATCTCGAAGGGCCGCGGATCGATGGTGGCCAGCACCTGGCCCTGCTTCACCATCTGCCCTTCGGTGAACAGGATCTTCTGGACCACGCCCGAGACCTGTGGCCGCACGGTGGCCGTGGCCGCCGCCGTGACGGTGCCGAGCGCCTCGATGTTGACGGGGATGTCGGCCTGCTGCGCCGTGGCGACGCCGACCGTGGTCGCCGGGCCGCCGCGCCCGCCCCGGCCCCCTCTGCCGCCGGCGCCGGGCCCACCGCCTCCGGCAGCGCGCGCGCCGGCCGTTCCCGGCGGCCCGCCCGCTTCACCGGCCGCCGGACGGTGGGTAAGGTACCAGGCCAGCGCGGCCAGGCCGATCATCGCAAGCACCGCGACCACGGCGCCGATCAGTCGCTTGCGGCGCTTTGCTTCGGGAGAAGCTGGCGGCGGGCTGGTGAGGGCGGACTTGGGAGACGAGTGGGAATCCATGCTCAACCTTGTTTTTTTAGCCTTGATGTTATTCAGTTAACAGCTGCCGAAAAGCGTAGCACGGGCTCCTCAAGTCATATGTTTCGTAACGTACATTGCGCGCACCATCTTGTTACATTGCCGGGTCGGCATGGACGCGATGCGGAGCGCACCGGTCATCGGCACGACGGGCCACCGAATGCAAAACGGGTGCGGAAATCGCTTCCGCACCCGTTTCGCGTTTGTTGCAAGCGCTTACAAAGCCGCTACAAATCTCTTACGGCGTAGCGCACATGCAGTGCGTGACCGCGGCGAACGGCTTGCGCCCGTCCGCCACATCCTTCAGCCAGGCCATGTCCTGCGCCACCTGCGCCATCGGACCAGCCGGCAGCACGTCTTCCATCAGGCCCAGCTTGACCTGGATGTTGACCGCCTGCACGGTCGAGGCGCCCATCATGTTGAGGAAGCGTTCGACGCGGCTGACCGGGCGTTCGACATAGGCAACCCGGTAGTCCTCGCCCAGCCTGGCGCGCCTGGCGGCCGAGGCCAGTGCGTCGCGGTAGCCGCCCAGTCGGTCGACCAGGCCGCGTTCCTTGGCCTGGGCGCCGGTCCAGACGCGGCCCTGCCCCACTTCGTCGATCTTCGCCGGCGTGGTCTTGCGGGCCTGCGCCGCCCTGGTGGTGAACTCGCTGTACACGTGGTTGATGCTGCTCTGGACCAGCGAGCTGAACCGCGGGTCGAGCGGGCGCAGCGGATTGTAGGCGTCGGCCAGCCAGGTGGTGGTGACGCCGCCCGTATGGATGCCCAGCTTGTCGCTCACCTTCTCGGCGGTCGGCAGGATGGTGAACACGCCGATCGAGCCGGTGATCGTGGCCGGGTCGGCGATGACTTCGTCGGCCGCCATCGAGATCCAGTAGCCGCCCGACGCGGCCACGCTGCCCATCGACACCACCACCGGCTTGCCGGCGGCGCGCGTGAGTTCCAGCTCGCGCCGGATCAGTTCCGAGCCGTAGGCGCTGCCGCCGGGCGAATCCACGCGCAGCACCAGGGCCTTGATCGCCTCGTCCTCGCGCGCCTGGCGGATCAGGTTGGCGGTGGTGAGGCCGCCGACCACGCCCGGGCCGCTCGTGCCTTCGGTGATGTTGCCCGAGGCGGTGATCACGCCGACTGCATCGCCGAAGGGCTTTGGCTCGTGGCGCGCCAGGTAGTCGTGGAAGCCGACCTGGCGGAAGGACTTGATGCGCTCATCCCATGCGCCGCGCTTGGCCAGCATGGCGCGGATCTCGTCGCGGGTCTTGAGGCCGTCCACCAGCTTCGCCTGGAGCGCCACCCTGGCCGCGTTGCCGCCCGCCGCTTCCATCTGCTGCGGCAGGGTCTCGATCCATTTTGCCACGCTGCCCGCGCTCAGCTTGCGGTTCTTCTCCACCTGCCCGGTATAGTCCTGCCAGAGGGCGTTGTAGAGAAAAGCGTCGGCTTCCCTTGCAGCCTCGGACGGACCGTTGGCGATATACGGTTCGGCAAAGCTCTTGTAGGTGCCGACCTTGATCAGGTTGACGGTCACGCCCAGCTTGTCGAGGGCGTCGCGGTAGTAGTTGCGGCGACCGCCGAAGCCTTCGATGATGACCATGCCCATCGGGTGCACGTAGACTTCGTCGGCATGCGAGGCCACCAGGTAGCGCTTCTGGTCATAGGCGCCGCCCCAGGCAACCACCTTCTTGCCGGATGCCTTGACGCGCTCGATGGCGGCGCCGATCTCGCGCAGCTGGGCCAGGCCGCCGCCGTCCATCTGGTCGAGCAGCAGCACCACGGTCCCGATGTTCTTGTCCTTGGCCGCGGCATCGAGCACGCGCAGCAGGTCGCGCAGGCGCACGCTGCGCTTGCTGTCGCCGCCGACCGAGTCGAGCACGGTGTCCTGGAAGCTCGACTGGTACTGTTCCACCAGGTCGCCCTTCAGTTCCAGCACCAGGGCGGTCTTCGCGCCGATCGGCTTGACGCCGCCGCCCGTCATGAGCATCACGACGATGATCACGAACAGCAGGAACAGCAGGTTCATGAAGGTACGGCGCGACACGTCGACCGCATGCCACAGCATGCCGAACGCGCGGCGCAGCGCACTGAGTGGTTTGAAAGCCATCGAAACTCCGTCTTCAGTCAATACATCATTAAACCGTCACCGCGGCCGCGCCTGCCTTCTCCTTGTGGGAAATGGCGAACAGGCCGGCAAACACGAGTATGCCATTTACCATGAGCAATTCCAGCCCGAGGCGGTAAGAACCGAGCAGGTGTTCCTGATTGTACTCAAGGAGAGCGCAAAGAATCGGCGCGCCAATCGTAATGTACGGCACCAGGCGGTCGGTCAGGGAGCGGCGGGTGAGCATGCCGAAGGCGAACAGGCCCAGCAGCGGACCGTAGGTATAGGCCGCCAGCTTGAGGATCACGACGATCATGCTCGGACTGTCGGCCAGCTTGAAGCCCATGACCAGGAACAGGAACAGCGCGGCGAAGCCCAGGTGCACGCGGCGGCGCAGGCTTTCCTTGCCCGCTTCCGTCATGTCGGTACGGCGCTTGATGCCCAGCAGGTCGATGCAGGTCGACGAGGTCAGCGCCGTGATCGCGCCGTCGGCGCTGGGGAACAGGGCCGAGATCAGTGCGATCAGGAACACGACCTGCAGCGCCGCCGGCAGGTGGCCCATCACCACGGCCGGGAAGATCTTGTCGCCGCTTGCCGTGACGCCCGCGATCGGCGCGTACAGGTACAGCAGGCCGCCCAGGAACAAGAAGGAGAGCAGCACCACGACCAGCACCGCGGTGAGGGTCAGCATGTTCTTCTGCGAGTCCTTCAAGGTCTTGACCGAGATCGTCTTCTGCATCATTTCCTGGTCCATGCCGGTCATCGTGATCGTGATCAGGGCGCCGGCGACGATCTGCTTGAGCCAGAAGTTGGGGCTGTCCGGATCGTGCGTGAAAATCCTGGCCAGACCTTGCGACTGCATCTGGTTCAGGCTTTCCGGCACCGACATGTTCAGTTCGCCCAGCAGGATCCACACGCATGCGAACAGGCCGAACAGCATGGCGCTGGTCTGCAAGGTGTCGGTCCAGACGATGGTCTTCACGCCGCCCTTGTAGGTATACAGCAGGATCATGCCCAGCACGACCACGGTGCTGAGCCAGAACGGCACGCCCAGGCTGTCGAGGATGATCGCCTGCAGGATGTTCACCACCAGGTACAGGCGCGCGGTGGCGCCCAGCAGGCGCGACACGATAAAGAAGCCCGCCCCGCTCTGGTAGGCGCGCCGGCCGAGGCGGACGTCGAGGTAGTGGTAGATCGAGGTGAGCTGCAGGCGGTAGTACAGGGGCAGCAGGATGTAGGCCACCGCGATGTAGCCGATCACGTAGCCGATCACGATCTGGGCATAGCCGAAGCCGTCGACGCCGACGGCGCCCGGCACGCTCACGAACGTCACGCCGGACAGCGTGGTGCCGACCATGCCGAAGGCCACGAGCATCCAGTTGCTGCTCTTGTTGCCGATGAAGAAGCTGTCGTTGTCGGCGTTGCGGGAAGTGGCCCAGGCGACCCCGAGCAGGAGCGCGGAGTAGCCGATGAGGATTGCGAAAAGAAGTGCCGGGGACATGGAGTTCCTGGGGGAAAGATGGATTCGCCCAGCAATATACACCCAAGCGGCCCCAGCGGGAACGGCAGCGGGATGCCGCTAGCGGGTCCGCCCATGCCCGCCGGTTATGCCCGGCAGGGTCAGGCTTCCTCGCCCTGCACCCGCTCGAACGGCCCAATGCAGGTGTTCATGGTTTCGTCCGCGCACATCAGGAACAGCGCCCCCGACGGATGGAAGCGGATGTAATTGGTTGCTTTCGCGCCCGGTTTCATGATGGCGCCCGAGCAGTCCTTCTTGCCGTTGTCCTTGACGATGCGGTCTTCCAGCCGGTAGAAACCCTTGGCGCTGGGCTTGGCGGGGATGCGGTACTCGCTTTCGGAGACTTCCTCGGCGCTGGTCACCAGAGTGGTGCCGTCCGGGCGGAAGCGGTAGGTTTCAGAGCAGGAAAGGTCGGGCAGGCTCAGTTTCCAGATGCCGACGATCGGGTGGTCCGCCTGCGGCGCGGCCCCTGCGGTGTTCAGCACCGACAGCATCAACAGTCCGGCAAGCACACGCATGGCAGCTCCTTCGCAGGTCGTGCCAGCCGCAGCGGCCGCCACGGCGGGCCCGCGCATGCGGGCGATGTCATTATGACAGCGACAGCGCCGGCAGGTCGCACACGTCGCCGCGGGCCTGCCCTGGCGCGCCTTCAGCCCTTGGACGGGGCCTTCGGCTTGGCCGGGCGGCGCCCGCGCGCGGCAGTGCCGCGCGCGGCCGGCTTGCGGGCCGGTCCCCCCGTCGTCTTGCGCGCCACCTTGACTTCGGCGACGTTGCCGTCGACATCGTTACTGGTGTCGTCGTCGAACTCATCGTCCTCATCGCTGCCGGCCGCTGCCGCGACATCCGGGCGGGCCTCCGGTTCCGCAGGCGCCGGCCCGGATGGCGCTGGCAGGCTCTCGGCGGATGCGGCGCTGTCCGCTGCCGCGGCCTTTCGTGCCGCCGGCTTGCGCGGCGCGCGGCGGCGCTCCTTGACGGGGGCAGCCGCCTCGGCCGCCACTTCAGCTGCCGATTCAGGCGCCTCGTCGGCCACGGGCGCAGCGTCTTCGGCGGACGGGACTGCCGGCACGAGCGCGCCGGGCCCGGTGGCGCCAGCGGTGACGTCTACCGGCGCCGCCTGCGTCACATCGCCACGGTAGGAGATCTTGCCGCGGCCACGGCCGCGGCGGCGCGTGTCCGGCTTGTCCTCGGCCGGGACGGCGAGCTCTGCCTCCGGCGCGCCCGGCGCGGACCCGTCCGCATCAGGGAACACCGCCATCGGCGTCTCGGGAGCCAGGTCGGCGGCTGCCGCGGACGGCGCCGGTGCCGCCGCTTCGCCACGCCCGGCCCCCTTGTTGCGCCCGCCGCGACCGCGGCGGCGTGGCTCCTGCCGCGCTTCCGCCGCGCCGGGCTCGTCCGCGCTTTCCTCGTCCTCGGCGGCGGGCGCTTCCGGCACGGCCGCCAGTTCCGGCACCGGCAGCGCCGCCGGCGTGCCCGTGCTGCGGAACACGTAGGTGCCCGATTTCTCGTCGCGGCCGAACTCGAACAGGCCGCGGGCCTGCGCTTCTTCCAGCAGGTTGCCGAAGGTGCGGAAGCCGTAATAGGTTTCCGAGAAGTCCGGACGGCGGCGCTTCAGGGTGTCTTTCAGCAGCGAAGCCCAGATCTTGCCGGTGTCGCCGCGCTCCGAGACCAGGGCGTCGAAGGTCTCGACCACCATCTCGAGCGCCTGCACCTTGCGCGCCTCGAGTTCCTCGCGGCGCTTGTCGTCGCTCGGGCGGCGCGAAGCTGGCTGGGCCTTGCGCGCGTCCAGCTCTTCCTTGCGCTTGGCGGCGGCGCGGCGCACTTCGCGCACCAGGTCGTCATAGAAGATGAATTCGTCGCAGTTCGCCACCAGGAGGTCGGAGGTGGACTGCTTGACGCCCACGCCGATCACCCGCTTGGCGTTCTCGCGCAGCTTCGATACCAGCGGCGAAAAGTCGGAGTCGCCCGAAATGATGACGAAGGTGTCGACGTGCGACTTGGTGTAGCACAGGTCGAGCGCATCGACCACCAGGCGGATGTCCGCCGAATTCTTGCCGGACTGGCGCACGTGGGGGATCTCGATCAGCTCGAAGTTCGCTTCGTGCATCGGGGCCTTGAAGGCCTTGTAGCGGTCCCAGTCGCAATAGGCTTTCTTGACGACAATGCTGCCCTTGAGCAGCAGCCGCTCCAGCACCGGCTTGATGTCGAATTTTTCGTAATTGGCGTCGCGCACGCCCAGCGCGACGTTTTCGAAGTCGCAGAACACCGCCATGCTGATATTGTCGGAAGAAGCCATGTATGTTTTTTCTAAAGGTAAAGGACAGACTGACGGCGATTATACGCAACAACGCTCCACCGTCGCGGTCGGCGTGTACAGGGCGGACGTATCGTGCACCGTGCGCATGACGGCGCCGGAACGCATCTGGCACAATGCCCGCTTTCGCATACGGTCCACTGCCATGCCACAGCCGCGCCTCACCTACCTCCATGTCCCGCCCCACCAGGACCTGCCGCCGATCGGGGAATTCCCGCCCTTCCTGGCGGTGCTCGTCGTCGACGCGGTCTGCGAGGAAAGCTGGCGCTGGGAAGCGAGCCGCTGGCTGGCGGCCTCGCATTGCCGCACCCTGCTGGCCTGGGGCGAGTACTGCGCCGACTGGGCCGAGTCTGCCGACGACGCCCACCTGGAAGCCTTCGACTACGACGAGGTTCCTCCCGAGCGCCTGCTCATGAGCACCTCGCACGAGGAAGAGGACCTGGAAGAAGTGTTCTGGTTCGCCCGGCATCGCGCCCGCCACCCGGTCCTGCAGCTGACGCACACCGTCATCATCCACATCGCCGAACACGGCCGGAAGGAGGCGCTGGAAGCCTTGTACGCCCGGGCTTGAACCTCGGGCGAGGCCGCGTCCTCATAGCAGCGCGAGCGTATTGCGGTCCGGCGCGCCGTCGAACCAGCGGTCGATGCAGTCCTGGAATACCGCCTCGTGCGGCGCCACGTCGGCGAACAGGGTCATCGAGGAATGGAATTTCATGTCGTCCGGCGCTCCGAACACCTCCTCGATCGCGCCGGCGTCGAGCCCGGCCACGATGGCCGCGCACGCGCGCAGGCGTGCGCCCAGCAGCGGATGGGCCAGGTAGGCCGCCGCCTCGTCGGCCGAGGCGATGGCGTAGCGCTGCGCCATCTCGCTGCGGCCAAGCCCGGCGAGCTGGGGAAAAATGAACCACATCCAGTGGCTGCGCTTGCGTCCGGTGCGCAACTCGGCAAGGGCGGTCTCGTAGACCGCGGCCTGTGCGTCGACGAAGCGTTGCAGGTCGAATTCTTGCGTCATGATGCTTCCCTCCTGTGTCTTGGATAATACTGCGCCGCGCTTGTTGCACCGATTATTGCTACAGTAGCGCACGATGCAAGCCGATCACCTCTCCCTTCTCCTCGTCCGCGAGATGCCTTATGGTAAATACCAGGGCCGCAAGATCGCGGACCTGCCCGGTCACTACCTTGGCTGGTTCGCCCGCGAAGGCTTCCCGCGCGGCGAACTGGGCCAGCTGCTGGCCCTGATGTACGAACTCGACCATAACAACCTGCGCGGCCTGCTCGACCCGCTGCGCCCGCGCTGACCCGCCCCTGCACCGCCACGGGGCGCCGCCGCCGTCACCGGGCATGCCGGTAGGCTATACTGGCGGCGGCGCCATTTCATTCGACATCGATGGAACACGAACACGTCTCCTCCCCCCTGGTGCTGGTCGTCGAAGACGACGAGCACATTGCCCAGGTCCTGCGCTTCATGCTCGAGCGCCAGGGCTACCGCGTCGTCCACCTGGCGGACGGCCGTGCCGCGAGCGAGCACATCGGCGGCGCTAGCGAGCGCCCCGGCCTGGTCCTGCTCGACGTCATGCTTCCCTATGTCGACGGCTTCGAGCTGGTGCGCCTGGCGCGCGAGCGCAGCGACTGGGCCGGCGTGCCGATCCTGATGCTCACCGCCAAGAACACCGAGCGCGACACCGTGCGCGCCCTCGATGCCGGCGCCAACGATTTCGTCATCAAGCCCTTCCAGCCCAACGAATTGCTGGCGCGGGTACGCCGGTTCCTGAAGCCGGGACCATGACGCCGAACGCCGTGCCAGCAGGCGCCGGCAGCACCTTCGTCACCATCGCCATCTGGACCGGGGTGGCCGTACTCACCCTGACCCTGCTGCTCGCCCTGCAGATCGTCGTGCTGCGCATGTCGCTGCGCCGGCGCGAACGGCGGGCGGCGGCGGTGGTCGCACGCTGGCGTCCGCTGCTGAACCTGGCCATCGTGGGCGAGGAGCCCAGCCTGCCCACGCTGTCGCCGCGCGACCGGCTGCCCTTCCTGCACCTGTGGGCCCACCTGCAAGGCTCGGTGCGCGGCGAAGCCAGCGCGGCGCTCAATGCCGTGGCGCGCCGCCTGGGCGTGGACAGGCTGGCGCGCGGCATGCTGGCGCGCGGCGCACGCGAGGAACGCCTGCTGGCGACCCTCGTGCTCGGCCACCTGGGCGACCGCGCCGCCTGGCAGCAACTGCAAGCGCTGGCGCGCGCTCCGGACAGCGTCCTGTCCCTCACCGCGCTGTGGGCGCTGGTGCGGGTCGACCCGGCGGCGGCGGCCGAGTACCTGACGCCCCTGTTCGTCGAGCGCGAAGACTGGGCCCTGTCGCACGTGGCAGGCATCCTGCAGCAAGCCGGCACGCCGGTGGCCGAGGTGCTGGCGCGCCTGCTGCCGCAACTGGAGGAAGCCCGCATGCCGCGCGCGCTGCGCATCGCCGAAGCCTTGCGCCTGACGCTGCCAGCCGGCGTGCTGGCCGCCGCGCTGCACAGCTCCTCCACGGCCGTGGTGATCGCCGCCCTGCGCGGGGTGCTGACGCCCGAGAGCCTGCCGGAGGTGCGGGCCCTGCTCGGACATGGGGACTGGCAGGTGCGGGTGCAGGCCGCCCGCGCCCTCGGCCGGGTCGGCGAGCGCAGCGACGCAGCGCGCCTGACGGCCCTGCTGGCAGACCCGGAGTGGTGGGTGCGCTACCGTGCCGCGCAGGCGCTGCGCGAACTGCCGCAGCTGGCGCGCGCCGACCTGGACGCGCTGCGGGCCTCGCTCACCGACCGCTTCGCGCTCGACATGCTGGACCAGGTGCTGGCCGAGGAAGAAGCATGAGCGGCGTGAACTGGAGCCAGCTGCTGGGCGACTTCGTCACCTGGTTCGTGTTCTGCTATTTCATCGCGCTCAACGGCGGCTACCTGCTGCTCAATGCCTTCGCGCTGCGTGCGCTGCGCCTGAAAGGCCAGGAACTGGTCATCGCCGACCTGCCGCGCGCCTATTCCGGCCTGGAACCGCCGGTCAGTATCCTGGTTCCCGCCTACAACGAGGAAGCCACCATTGCGGCGTCGATCCGCTCGATGCTCCAGCTGAGCTATGCCGAGTTCGAGATCGTCGTCGTCAACGACGGCTCCAAGGACAGCACCCTCGAGGTATTGAAGCGCGAATTCGGCCTGCTGCCGTTTCCCGAAGCCTACCGCCGCCGGATCCCCACCGCCGAAGTGCGCCAGATCTACCGCTCCACGCGCTACCCGAACGTGCGCGTGATCGACAAGCTCAATGGCGGCAAGGCCGATTCGCTCAATGCCGCCATCAACGTCTCGCGCTACCCGCTGGTGTGCGGCGTGGACGCCGACTCGATCCTGCAGCGCGACAGCCTGGCCAAGGTCACCGAACCGTTCCTGCGCGACCCCACCGTGGTGGCCACCGGCGGCACCGTGCGCGTGGCCAACGGCTGCACGGTCAGCGGCGGCTTTCTCACCAGCGTCGGACTGCCCACGAATATCTGGGCGCTGTTCCAGGTGGTCGAGTACCTGCGCGCCTTCCTGTTCGGACGCCTGGGCTGGTCGTCGATGAACGGCATGCTGATCATCTCGGGCGCCTTCGGCGTGTTCCGCAAGGACACCGTGGTGGAGGTCGGCGGCTACCGGGTCGACACCATCGGCGAAGACATGGAACTGGTGGTGCGCATGCACCGCCTGCTGCGCGCCAGGCGCCAGCCCTACCGCATCGAGTTCGTGCCCGATCCGGTGTGCTGGACCGAGGCGCCGGAAGACTTCCGCACGCTGAAGAACCAGCGCATCCGCTGGCAGCGCGGCCTGGCCGAGAGCCTGAACGCCAACTGGGGCCTGATGTTCTCGCGCAACGGCGGCGCGCCGGGCTGGGCGGCCTTTCCTTTCATGCTGCTGTTCGAATGGCTCGGGCCGCTGATCGAAGTCGGCGGCTATCTGTTCATGGCCTGGCTTTTCTTTACCGGCACGATTTCCTGGGAGGCCTTCGGCGCCTTCCTGTTCGTCGCCATCGGCATGGGCATCCTGCTGTCGGCCTCGGGCCTGCTGCTCGAAGAGATGTCTTTCCACATCTACCCGCGCGGGAGGCAGCTCCTGATGCTGGGGCTGGTCGTGATCCTGGAGAACTTCGGCTACCGTCAGCTCAACGCCGTGTGGCGCCTGACCGGGCTGTACCGCTGGGCGATACAGAAGGAGTCCAGCTGGGGAACGATGAAGCGCAAGGGTATTGGCGATGCGCCAAAGCCGCAGGGCCCGACCGGCAAATGAGCGCGGCCGCCGGCCCGGCGCCGCTACACTGCATGCCATGCACCGCCCTGGCCTGGTGTCGCTGCTTGCGCTCCTGTTGCTGCCCGTGAGCGCTCCCGTCCATGCCGCCTTCCTGCACCTGTGCCCCGCGGCCGGCGCGCCGGAGGGCGCGCACGTCGCCAGGCTGCGCGGCGAAGACGGCGCGGAACTGCGCCTTGTCGTCAGCACCGCCCCCGGACTGCGGGGGTGCGAGGAGATCGACCTCGGCGCCGCCCAGGTCGAAGCCCTGCATGTACTCGGGCGCAACATCAGGCCCACGGCCACCATCCTGCTGCAGGGCGACGACAAGACCCGGCCGTTCAAGGTCAGCGAGCAGACCCTGGTGCCTGACGGCGGCGGCCAGCCCGCCGCGCCGGAACCGATGCCGCTGCGGACCAACCTGCTCGCCGCCATGCAGGCCCGCAGCTACGGTGTCGAGGAACGGGTACAGGCCGGGCTAACGGGAGGCCGGCTACGTCTGGAGTGCCGGCCAGGCAGGCTTCCGGCGGGCGTGGTGCTGCGCGGTCCCTGGACCATTCCGAAATTGCGCGCGACGCTGCTCGCGACCTCCTCCGGTACGGGAAGCTTCGGCTGGCAGGCGGCCGATGCGGCGAGTGCGGCGCGCGAATCCGCGCTCGACATGGGTCACATCGCGGCCTCGGGCGATGCGGCCAGCACGGCCCTGGCGCTGCCCGCCGGACTCGATCGCGCCGGCTTGCGCCAGTTCGTCATCGTCTGCCCGCCCGGCGGCGGCACGCTGCTGCTCGATTCGCTGGTGCTGGCGCCGGACCCACCGGCCGCGGGCTCCACGGCGGCGCGCCGCGCCACCTGGATCTGGGACCGCAATGCCTGGCGCGAGCGCCCCGGCACATTGCTCGACTGGGCCGCGCGCGAAGGCCTGGGTGAGCTGTTCGTCGTGGTGCCGCTCGAACGAGGCCGGATCAAGGACGCGCAAGCCCTGGCCGCCTTCGTTCGCCGCGCCCGGCAACGCGGCATTGCCGTCAGCGCGGTGGAAGGCGATCCGCACATGGTGCTGCCGTCGCAGCGCGGCGCCACCGCGGCCCGTGCCCGCGCCTATGCCGCCTACAATGCTGCGGCCGCGCCGGCGGCGCGCCTGTCGGGCATCCAGTTCGACATCGAACCCTACCTGCTGCCCGGGCACGTGCTGCCCGCCGAGCGCCTGGACCGGGAATACATCGCCACCCTGGCGGCGCTGCGCGAGGCTGCCGGCCCGATGCCGCTCGAATTCGTGGTGCCGTTCTGGTGGAGCGACCGGCATGCCGTACTGGCCGCCCTGGCGCGCCATGCCGACGCGCTGTCGGTGATGGACTACCGCACCGATCCCGGCCAGATCTACCGCTTCGCCGTCCCCTTCCTCGACTGGGGCGCGGCCAACGGCAAGCGGGTGCGCATCGCGCTCGAGGCCGGCCCGCTGCCGGCCGAGACCCAGCGGCGCTACCGCCGCGCACCGAACGGCAGCGCAGGCGACATGTTGCTGTTCACGCTGGCGGGCCAGCAGGTGGCCGTGCTGCTGCGCCAGCCGCTGGCGCATCCGCGCGCCCTGCCCTACCGGCTGGCCGGCGCCCGCCACATCGACGGCTCGGCCACCACCTTCCACGCGAACAAGGACGCCCTGCGTGCGCTGCTGCCGCGCCTGGAGAGCGATTTCGGGGCCTGGCCAGGCTTCGGCGGCATCGCCTTGCACGAGTGGCGCTGAGGATTTCCAATTCGTCGGACGAGAGCGGCCCGCTGTTGTAAGTCGTGCCCGCCACGCCGCCGGCGAGCGTGACGCCGGCCTGTCCCAAGAACACGGAGGTATCCGCGATCAATCCTTTTTCGGATCCCTGTAGTAGAACGGATCGGTCTGGTTCGGCTGGCGCGGCAGCACGTTGCGCGGCAAGGGATTCTCGCTCTCCGCTGCCTGCAGCAGCACCGTCGCGAGGATCACGGAGGCCTGGCGCAAATCTTCCGTGCGCAAGTGATCGAAGGTATCGAGCGAGGTGTGGTGCGTCTTGCTGTTGTAGTCCAGCGGATCCTGGATGAACTGGAAGGCCGGCAGGCCCATCGCGGCCATCATCGCGTGATCGGTGCCGCCCGTCTTCTTGGCCACCACACGGTTGGCGCCGAGACTCTCAAAGGGCTCCATCATTGAGCGCAATTGCGGAATGGCGGCAAAATTGCCCTCGGCGTAGATACCGCGGATCTTCCCCGAGCCGTTGTCGATATTGAAGTAGCCGGCCAGCTCATTGAATCCCGGCAGCGGCGTGATCGGATAGGTATCGCTCAGGAAGGGATACTTGGCAAGTACCGGGTCTTTCTGCGGCGGACGCTTGGCCAGGTGGCGCTCCACATAGGCGGCCGAACCATACAGCCCCTGTTCCTCGCCGGACCACAGCGCGAAGCGGATGGTACGCTTCGGCTTGACGCCGAGCGCCGACAGAATGCGCGCCGCTTCCATCACCACCGCCGAGCCGGCGGCGTTGTCGACAGCGCCGTCGCCCGCCACCCAGCTGTCGAGGTGGGCGCCGGCCATCACGTAGCCGGCCTTGGGATCGCGGCCGGGAATGTCGGCCAGGATGTTGTAGCCCTTGGTGTCGCGGTCGTCGAACTGCACCCGGCTGTCGATCTCGATCTTTACCTCGCCCTGCGTGGCAAGGCGCGCCAGGCGGCGGTAGTCTTCCTGCGCCATCTCGACGAAGGGCAGCGCGGGCGTCTGGCCCTTGAGGTGGGAATAGCCTTCGCCATGCAACAGGCCGTCGCCGCGGTAGGACATCTTCACCAGCGCCACTGCGCCCTCGGCTGCGAAGAAGCGGTCGATCTCGACGGCCAGCCCGAACCATTCCTTGATGGTTTCGCGGTTCTCGTCCGGATGGTGGAAGGGCTGGTCGTAGCTCGCGAGCTTGCCCAGCTCTTCGGCGCCGAGGCGCTTGAGCGAGCCGTCATTCGTGTCCTTGGGCGCCTCCGGGAAACTGATCAGGACGATCTTGCCCTTGGCCTGCCCTTTCCATTTCGCCAGATCGCGCACGTGGCGGATCGGCGCAACCAGGATCGGCGCCGTCACCGGCCCGTTGGTGGAAGGCGTCCAGGCGACCGGAATGGTGCGCAGGCTCAGCGGGCGCGGCGTCACCATCCGGGTATGGGCGGACTCGATCGACCAGCCGCGGCCGAATTCGAACCCCTCGGCACGCACGTTCTTCAAGCCCCATGAGGAGAATTGCTGCTGGGTCCAGGCTTCGGCCTTGCGCATGCCCGGCGAATTGGTCAGGCGCGAACCGATCTGATCGGTGAGGTAAGCGGCGATGTTCACGACCTGCCCGTGGTTATAGCCTTCGTCTGCAATCTGGTTGATCCGCGCCAGCTCGACCCCTTTCTGGGCATGGACGGGAGCGGATGCGAGCAGCAGAAGCGGCAGGAGCGAGGCGGCAATGGCAGGTTTCATGACATTCTTTCGCGGAAAAATGTCCATACTGCAATTCATTGCATGTTCGGTCAAGCACTTTGCTCGACGGCGCGGATGGGATGCGGGCAGCGCATGCTCTTTATTCTCCATGAATATTTTGCGATCCGCCACATCACGATGCTAGAGTGGCCACATCTCCTTCACATGAGCGTGCGCCATGCCTTCTCGTTCGACACTATGCCTCGTCCTCCTGAGCCTGTGCCTAGCCGGCTGTGCCACCCATGAGACGATGGAAGACCTGGATCGCCATATCGTCCAGGGGATGGAACGCACAGGCGCACAGGGTCTTGCCGTCGCCACTATCCGGAACGGCGCCGTCACCCAGGTGCGTACCTGGGGCAAGCGCAATGCCCGGGCGGAGCCCTTGACGCCGGATACGGTGATGTATGGCGCCTCCCTCACCAAGGCCGTATTCGCCTATACGGTGATGCAGTTCGTGGAAGAAGGAAAGCTCGACCTGGACACCTCGATCGCAGTCTACCTGCCCAAGCCCCTGCCCGACTACGCCGGTGAAGAACGCAAGTACGCCGCCTGGCAGTACCTCGGCGGCGACGAGCGCTGGCGCAAGCTCACGCCCCGCATCCTGCTGACCCACAGCGCCGGCTTTGCGAATTTCGGCTTCCTCGAGCCCGACGGGAAGCTGAAATTCCATTTCGAGCCCGGATCCCGCTATGCCTACTCCGGCGACGGCCTGATCCTGCTGCAGTTCGTCATCGAGCGCGGTCTCGGCCTGGACCTGGGCAAGGAAATGCAGAGCCGCGTATTCGATCGCTTCGGCATGAAGAACACCAGCATGACCTGGCGCCCCGACTTCGCCGCCAACCTGGCCGACGGATGGAAGGAAGACGGCAGCGTCGAGCCGCACGACGAACGCAGCAAGACGCGCGCCGCCGGGTCGATGGACACGAGCATCGCGGATTTCGCCCGGTTCGCGGCGGCCTACGTGCGCGGCGACGGCCTGCGCCCGGCATCGCGGGCGGAACTCACCCGCGCCCAGCTGCCGATCGCGACCCGGTCGCAGTTCCCCTCGCTGCAGACCAGCGCCGCGCCCGAGCGGCGGCACAAGGGCCTGGCTGCAGGCCTGGGGGTGATCACCTTCGAGGGGCCGCAAGGACGCGGCTTCCAGAAAGGCGGGCACAACGATTCCACGGGTAATACCTGGGTGTGCCTCGAACGACTGCAGGACTGTGTCGTCATCCTGTCGAACGATGTGCGGGCCGAAGCCCTGTTTCCCGGGATCGTGAAGCGCGTGCTGGGCGACACCGGCATGCCGTGGAGCTGGGAGTACGGCGCACGTCCCTGGGCGACACCCTGAGTGCCCAGCTGCCCGTTGTAGCAATCGGGAAATTACCCTACTATCCAGAACCGATGGCCTGTGGCCAACCGTTCGTTCTATTGTAAGGATCCGATTGCATGAAGATGTCCCCCCTGCCCCTCCTGCTGGCCGCGTGCTTCGCTGCAAGCGCCTCCCTTCCGGCCCAGTCCGCCACGCCCGCGCACGCTGCGGCAAAGTCCGGCCTGAGGGTGGACTTCCAGAAGTTCACGCTGCCGAACGGGCTGGACGTGATCTTCCACATCGACCGTTCCGACCCGGTGGTCGCCGTCAACCTGACGGCGCACGTGGGCTCGGCCCGTGAAAAGGCCGGCCGCACCGGCTTCGCCCACCTGTTCGAGCACCTGCTGTTCCTGGAATCGGAAAACCTCGGCAAGGGCGGCCTCGACAAGATGAGCGCACGCATCGGCGGCTCCGGCGCCAACGGCTCCACCTCGCAGGACCGCACCAACTACCTGCAGACGGTGCCGAAGGACGCGCTCGAGAAGATGATCTGGGCCGAAGCGGACAAGCTCGGCTGGTTCATCAACACGGTCACCGATCCGGTGCTGGCCAAGGAAAAGCAGGTCGTCAAGAACGAGAAGCGCCAGGGCGTGGACAACGCGCCCTACGGCCACACCCGCTACGTCATCAACAAGGCCCTGTATCCGGCCGACCACCCGTATAACTGGCAGGTGATCGGCTCGCTGGACGACCTGCAGAATGCCACCCTCGACGACGTCAAGGAATTCTTCCGCCTGTGGTACGTGCCGAACAACGTCACCCTGGTGATCGCGGGCGACTTCGACCCTGCGCAGGCGCGCAAGTGGGTCGAGAAGTATTTTTCCGAGATCAAGCGCGGCGCCCCGGTCAAGGCGATGGCCAAGCGCCCCGGCGTCGTGAAGCAGACCGTCAAGCTGGCCCACGAAGACAATTTCGCCAAGCTGCCCGAGCTGACCATGAGCTGGCCGACGGTGGAAGACCTGCATCCGGACGCCTATGCCCTCGAGGTGCTGGCCGAATACCTGTCGCAGACCAAGCGCGCCCCCTTCTACCAGGTGCTGGTGGAAGACAGCAAGCTGGCCCCGAGTGTGCAGATGGGCAACCAGGCGTCCGAACTCGCCGGCCAGTTCATGCTGCGCGTGCGGGCATTCGAAGGCAAGCCGCTCGACGACGTGGCGGGCGCGGTCGACCGGGCCTTCGCCAGGTTCGAACGCGAAGGCATTTCCGAACGCGACCTGAACCGCATCAAGGCCGGTCTCGAGACCCGCTTCTACACCGCGGTGTCCAGTGTGCTCGGCAAGTCGGCCCTGCTGGCCGAATACAATTACCTGACCGGCAATCCGGGCCACATCGCGGAGAGCGTCCGCAAGACGCTGGCGGTCACGCCGGCCGACGTGCGCCGCGTGTACGACACCTACATCAAGGGTAAGCCATTTGTCGCGACCAGCTTCGTCCCGAAGGGCAAGCTGGCGCTGGCCCTGAGCGGGTCCAGCAAGGCCGACGTCGTCGAGGAAAAAGTGGTGCAAGGGGCCGAGAACGCGGTCGACCCGAGCGTCGATGCCGCCTATGCCAGGACCCCGTCGAAGATCGACCGCAGGGAGGAGCCGCCCTACGGCGCTGCGCCGCTCGTCAAGGCGCCGCAGGTGTGGGATGCCAGGCTGGCGAACGGCATGCGCGTGGTGGGCATCGAGAACAAGGAAGTGCCGCTGGTGCAGTTCGACATTGCGATCGACGGCGGCCTGCTGCTCGACAAGCCGGAAAAGGTGGGCGTCGCCAACCTGATGGCGCGCCTCATGACGCAGGGAACCGCGAACAAGACGCCGCAGGAGCTGGAAGAAGCGATCCAGCAGCTCGGTGCGACGATCAATGTGTCGGCGCGCAGCGAAGACGTGCGCATCAGCGTGACCACCCTGGCCCGCAACTATGCCGCCACCCTGGACCTGGTGCAGGAAATCCTGCTGCAGCCGCGCTGGGACGAGAAGGAATTCGCCCTCGTCAAGCAGAGCGTGCTGAGCCAGATCCGCCAGCAGGAAGCCGACCCGAACGCGCTGGCCAGCAGGAATTTCAACCAGCTGGTGTACGGCAAGGATGACCCGCGCTCGCGCAACCTGCTCGGCAGCGCCGAGTCGGTGAACGCGATCGGCATCGAGGACCTGAAGGCCTACTACCGCGCCAACCTGTCGCCATCGGTGGCCCGCATGCACCTGGTCGGCGACCTGCCGAAAGCCGTGGTGACGCGCTCCCTTGCCGGGCTCGGCCGCGAATGGAAGGCCAGGGAGGTGATGCTGCCGCCGGCCACCCCGGCCGCTTCGCCGGTTGCGGGCAAGGTCTACTTCGTCGACGTGCCGGATGCCAAGCAGTCGGTGCTGCACATCGGCTACCGCGCGCTGGCCGCGACCGATCCGGACTACTACCCGGCGATCGTGAGCAACTATATCCTGGGCGGCGGCGGCTTCGCGTCGCGCCTGACCCAGCAGCTGCGCGAAGGGAAAGGCTACACCTACGGCATCCGCTCGAATTTCTCGGGCAGCAAGAGCCCTGGGCCCTTCGTCATCGCCAGCGGCGTGCGCAGCAACGTCACGCTCGAATCCGCCCAGCTGGTGAAGCAGGTGCTGCAGGACTACCCCGCCACCTACACGGCGGCTGACCTGGAAACGACCAGGAATTTCCTCGTCAAGAGCAATGCGCGCGCATTCGAGACGGCCTCGGCCAAGCTGGAGATGCTCGACAACATCAGCAAGTACGGCTGGCGCGCCGACTATGTCAAGGATCGCGAACGCATCGTCAAGGGCATGACGCTGCCGCAGGTCCAGGCCCTGTCGACCAGGTACTTCGATCCGTCGAAGATGATCTGGCTGGTGGTGGGCGATGCGAAGACCCAGCTGCCGCGCATGAAGGAACTGGGCTTCGACGAGCCGGTCCTGATCGCGCGCTGAACGGGCAGGCGGGCGGCAGCCCGGACGCACGGACACCGTCCTGTGTGCGCAAGAGAACGGTGCACAGGGTGTCGCACCGCTAGAATCGCTTCAGCCAGAGCGCTCCGGCAGGGAGGGCGGGCATCCCGGCCACCTTCCCGGAGCGATGATGGAAACTTTTCAGTGGTTCATGCTGATCGGCGCACTGATGCTGGTGCGCGGCCTGTGGGGGCAGACGATCGCCAGGCTGCCCTTCACGTCGGCCATGATCTACCTCGGCATCGGACTCCTGCTCGGTCCCCTGGCGCTCGGCCTGTTTTCCTTCGATCCGCTCGACGAGGCCAAGGTGCTGGAAGTGGTCGCCGAGATCGCGGTCCTCATTTCACTGTTCTCCGCCGGCATCAAGATGCCGGTGCCCTTTTCCCTTCCACGCTGGATGCCGGCGATCAGGCTGGCCTGGCTGGCGATGGCGCTCTCGGTCGGGCTGATCACCCTGTTCGGCTGGCTGGTGCTCGGCCTGCCGGTCGGCGCGGCGGTCCTGCTGGGCGCCGTCCTGGCGCCGACCGATCCGGTCCTGGCGACCGATGTCCAGGTCAGGCATGCCGGCGACAACGATCCCTTGCGTTTTACCCTGACCTGCGAGGCGGGCCTCAACGACGGCAGTGCCTTTCCCTTCATTATGCTGGGGCTGGGCCTGCTCGGCCTGCATGAGCTGGGCGAGATGGGGTGGCGCTGGGTGCTGGTCGACGTGGCGTGGGCCACGCTGGGCGGGCTGGCAGTCGGTATCGCCTGCGGCGCCGCGCTGGCATGGGCCGGCGCGGCGGTGCACGCGCGTTTCGAGCGGCATGAAGTGCTCGACGACCTGCTGGGACTGGGGCTGATCGGCCTTTCCTACGGCATTGCCCTGTCGCTGCACACCTACGGTTTCCTGGCCGTGTTCGCCGCCGGGGTGGCGCTGCGCCAGACAGAAATGCGCCTGATCAAGGCGCCGATCAACCACGAAGGCCTGAGCGAGCCGAAGACCGACGAGGCCCACCCGCACGCGCCCATTCCGGAAGAACCGACCGTCAGCGGCGGCGCCCTGGTGTTCAAGGAGCACCTGGAGCGGCTGTCCGAGCTGACCCTCGTACTGCTGCTGGGCGGCGCCGCGAGCTGGTACCTGCTCGACTGGAAGCCGTGGGCACTGGCCCTGTTCGTCTTTTTCCTGGTACGGCCGTTCAGCGTGCTGATCAGTATGTTGGGCTCCGGCATCGGCGGGCGCGCGACCGCCATCAGCGCCTGGTTCGGCGTGCGCGGCATCGGCTCGATCTACTACCTCACCTATGCCATCAACCACGGCTTGCCGCCCTCGCTCGCGCGCGAACTGATCAACGCTACCGTGGCCGTCATCATCGGTTCCATCTTCCTGCACGGCACCAGCGTCACGCCGCTGCTGAACCGCTTCTGGAAGAGCAAGGACGAGCAGGAGGCCCCCGGTTAGGCGGTCGGCTAGGCGGCCGGCAGCTCCACCGCGAAGCAGGTGCCTCGCCCCGGGGCGGTGGTGAAACCGATCGCGCCGCCGTGTTCCTCGATGATGGCCTTGCTGATCGCCAGCCCCAGGCCGGTGCCGCCGCGGGTGCGCGAGTCGGCCCCATCGGCCTGGGCGAAGCGCTGGAATACCCGTCCCTGGAATTCCGGCGCAATGCCCGGCCCTTCGTCGACGACGGACAGGCGCGCCTTGCCGTCAACCAGGGCAAGGCCCAGCGTGACGCGCTTGCCGCCGGGCGTAAACTTGATGGCGTTGGACAGCAGGTTGGTCAGCACCTGCTCCATGCGGTCACGGTCGATGCTGGCCGCGATGTCGGCCGCATTCACACTCCAGTCGTGGCGCAGCAGCACGCCGGCCCGGCTCGCGTGGCCCTCCATCGCCGCCAGCGCCCGCTCGGCCACCGGCAGCAGCGGCTGCGGCGTGCGCACGAACTCCATGTGGCCGGCTTCGATCTTCTGGATGTCGAGCAGGTCGCTCACCAGGCGCACCAGGCGCTCGCTGCTCTGGCTGGCGATCGTGGTCAAGCGCATCGCGTCCGGCGGCAACTCGCCCGCCATGCCGTCGGCCAGCATCGCCAGCGAGGCCTGGATCGAGGTCAGCGGCGTGCGCAGTTCGTGCGAGACGGTCGAGACGAATTCGCTCTTCATCTGCTCGACCCGCTTGCGTTCCGAGATATCGTGCAGGAACACGCTGAAGAAGGCGTCCTCACCCTCGCCGGCCAGGCCGGCCGTCATCTCGATGGTGAACTCGCGGCCCTGGCGGTCCATGACCTCGCGCTCCATGCGCCCGTCAAGGATCGGCAGGTGTCCCGCCTGGCGGAACGCGTTCAGGGCATGGCCGAGACTGGCGCGGAAGCGTTCCGGCAACACCAGCTCGGCCAGCGGCCAGCCGACCGCCTCGTGCCGGCGCCAGCCGAACATGCGCTCGGCCGCGCCGTTCCAGTCGAGGATGATGCCGCGCTGGTCGACCGCGATGAAGGCATCCTGGGCCGCCTCCACGATGGCGTTGATGCGGCCCTCGTTGGCCCGTACCGCGGCCAGCGCCCGTTCCAGCTCGCGGGTGCGCTGCTCGACCCGCTGCTCGAGGGTGGCGTTCAGGTCGCGCAGTTCGGCCTGCTGGCGCACCAGGTCGCCCACCAGCTGGTTCAGGGTGCCGGACAGCGCCTGCACCTCGAAATAGTCCTTCGTGTTCGGCACCAGCTGCACGGCTTCGCCGCTCCCGATGCGCTCGGCCGATGCGGCGAGCGCGCCGAGCGGCCGGGTGATGCGGCGCGCCACCAGCACGCCGGCCAGCGAGAACAGCACCGCCAGTGCAGCGCCGCTCCACAGCGCACGCTCGCGCAGGCGGCGCACCGGCTCATGGGCGTCGTCCACGTCCTGGCGTACCAGCACGGTCCAGCCCAGGCCAGGATAGGCATTGCGTCCGATCGTGGCGCCATAACCGACCAGGTAGGATTCGCCGTCGTCCCACTGTTCGACCAGGTAGCCGGTGCGTTTCTGCTGCGCCAGCTTCAGGCTGTCGGTTGCAATCGTCTTGCCCTGCAGGTCCTTGGGACCGAGCAGCACTACGCCGGCCTGGCTCACGATCAGGGCCTGCACCCGGCCGCGCGCCTGGATCGGTTGGATGATCGAGCGTTCGACGTCGCGCGCCCATTGCCAGGACAGGTGCACGCCCAGCACGCCGGCCGGCTTGCCGTCCAGTCCGGTGTAGGGGAAGGCGACGTCGACGAAGCGGCGCGGCTCGCCGTCCACTCCCGGCAGCAGCTTGGCCAGCTTGACGGCTTCGTGCACGTCGCCCACATGCACGCCCCGCAGCGCATTCGTGAACCAGGGACGCGAGGACACGTCCACGCCTTCCAGCAGGCCGCGCGCCTCGACGATCACGCGGCCGTCCAGGCTGGTAAGGCCGATCCAGTCGTAATACTGGTAGGTGTCGCGCATGTCGGTCAGGACCTGGCGGCGTTCGGCCAGCGGAAAGCGCGGGTCGCGCAGCGTGCGCCGGCCAGCCATCAGCATGACCTCGCGGTAGCGTTCGTACATGCCGCGGTCGAGTTTGTCGGCTGTCCCCCGCGCCAGTTCTCCCAGGCTAAGGCCGATGCTCTCCTTGACCTGCTCGTTCGCGGAACGTTCGACGACGACGACGAGCAGCACGGTCAGGACCACGCTCAACATCGAAAAAGCGAGCGCCAGCCAGGCGCCCAGGCTGCGTCTGCGCTGGCGGGGTGTGGAAGGGGAAAGCATGTCCATGCGGGCATCCTACCGCAACAGTTACGCTACCGAAACTGTTTCTCCCCTTAGGGCCGGGCCTGCCGCACGGCAGTGTAGGATTTCCGGTAAACTATCCGGTTACTGCAATATGCTTTAAACAAGAGAAACGCCATGCCCACCACCCCTGCCGCCAGCGACCAGCTGCTCGACTACGTCACCTCGTGCGCCCTGCCGACCCCCTGGGCGCAGTTCACGCTGCACGCCTTCATCGAGCACTCTACTGGTAAAGAGCACCTGGCCATGGTACTGGGCGACATTGGCGATGGCGAGCCGGTGCTGGCGCGCGTGCACTCCGAATGCCTGACCGGCGACGTGCTGTTCTCGCAGCGCTGCGACTGCGGCGCCCAGCTCGAAGGCGCGCTGCAGCGCATCGCCGAGGAAGGCCGCGGCGTCCTGCTGTACCTGCGCCAGGAAGGCCGCGGCATCGGCCTGGTCAACAAGATCCGCGCCTACCGCCTGCAGGAAGCCGGCGCCGACACGGTCGAAGCCAACCTGCAGCTGGGCTTCCATGCCGACGCCCGCAACTACGAGCTGTGCAAGCCGATGCTGGCGCAGTTCGGCGTCACCTCGCTGCGCCTGATGACCAACAATCCGCGCAAGATCGACGCCCTCACCCGTCTCGGCGTCGCGGTGGCGGAGCGCGTGCCCCTGCTGGTCAACCGCAACGCCTTCAACAACAGCTACCTGGACACCAAGCAGGCCAAGCTGGGGCACATGATGGGCGCGGCAGATGCGGCCGCCGCAACGTCCTGATTCGCGTAGGGTAGGCCGGGGCGCGCCCCGGCCCACCCTAGCGCGCGCACGGACAAGCGCGCCGGTGGCAAGATACTGATTCCCCCCTGCCATGATCGGATTGCATGAAACGGACCTTCGTCGCCCTGCTGCTCCCCTGCCTGACGGCCGGCGCAGCCACGGCGCCGCCTGAAAGGGCCAGCCAGCCGCCTCGCGCCACCCCGACGACACTGCCGGCGCCTCCACCGCTCCTGCCCCCGGCCGCTCCGCCCGGCGCCGATCCGGCGGCGCCCGCGCCGGGCGAGGTCGACACCCAGGAGGCCTTGCCCCCGCCCTCCTCGGCCGCCCAGGACCTGTACTCGTCGGCGCGCGGCGACCTCCTGCAGATCCGCATGCTGCTCAAGAACGGCCGCACCCAGTCCACCGTCGGCTCCGGCTTCCTGGTAGGCACCGGCAACCTCGTTGTCACCAACTACCACGTGGTGTCGCAGATGGCCCTCGACCCGGACGTCTACACCGCCGAATTCGTCGACACCGACGGCAACAGCGGCCCGGTCGAGCTGATGGCCGTGGATGTGCTGCACGACCTGGCCGTGTTGCGCGTCAACCGCGAAGGCAGCGGCTTCTTCAAGGTGCCCGAACGGCCGGTGCGCCTGAGCCAGGGCCAGCGCCTGTACTCGCTCGGCAACCCGCTCGACCTCGGCTTTGCGATCTCCGAAGGCGCCTACAACGGCATCGTCACGCGCAGTTTCTACGACCAGCTCATGTTCGGCGGTCCGATCAACTCGGGCATGAGCGGCGGGCCCAGCGTCACCGGCAACGGCACCGTGGCCGGCGTGAACGTCTCCAAGCGGCGCGACGGCGAATCGGTCAGCTTCCTGGTGCCGGTGAAATACGTGCAGGAACTGCTGCGCAAGGTGGAGAGCCAGCCGGCCCCGCCCAGGGATTTCAATCCCCTGATCGCGGCCCAGTTGCTGGAGCACCAGCGCGCCATGGTCGACCGCCTGCTGGAAGACCCGCTGGCGATCAAGAGCATGGGCCCCTACCTGGTGCCGGTGCGCGAATCCGGCCAGTTGCGCTGCTGGGGACGCTCGAACGTCAAGGCGCAGACGGCCTACACCTCGGACTCGATGAGCTGCGCGATGGAGTCGGCGATCTACGTGTCCTCGACCCAGCAGACCGGCCACGTGTCGATGACCCACCTGTACATCCGCTCCGACAACCTGGCGCGGCTGCCCTTCGCGGCCCTGGCGAGCCGCCTGTTCGGCAAGGGCAAGCTGGGCGGCGCGGGCGACGAACGCCTGGGCAAGCCGGTGTGCACCGAGCGCTTCGTGCATACCCGCACCCTGCCGCTGCGCGCCGTGACGTGCGTGCGCGCCTACCGCAAGTTCGAGGGGCTGTACAACTTCACGCTGCTGACGGCCAGCACCAATGCGGCGGAGTCGAGCCTGCAGAGCCGGCTGGACGTGTCCGGCGTGTCCTACGAAAACGGCATGCGCGTGACCCGCGCCTTTCTCGGCTCCTTTGGGCGCAATATCCGGCGCGCACCTGCGGCCACGGCAGCGCCCGCGGGCGCGCCGGTGGGCAAGCGATGACCGGCCCCTGGACCGTCGAGATCCTGGCCCGCAACGGCGAGGTGCTGCACCGGCAGCGCGCCGCCAGCCTGCCGATCCGCGTCGGGCGCGCCTACGACAACGATTTCATCCTCGACGACGAATATGCGGCCGCGCACCATGCCGTCATCGAACAGGGGCCCGATGGCGCGCTCGTGATGCGCGACCTTGGCACGCTCAACGGGCTCAATGCGGTCCTGAACCGCCGCCGCAAGCGGGTGCAGGAGCTGATCCTCACGGGCGATACCGTGGTGCGCATGGGCCATACTTCCCTGCGCGTGCGCGCGGCGGACTTCCCGGTGCCGCCCGAACTGCGCGATCGCACCATGCACGGCTGGGAAGGCCTCGTGCCCGGCATCGTGGGGGTGCTGCTGGCCGGGCTGGTGGCGCTGTTCCTGACCTGGCTGCTGGACGCCGAACCCTTCGAGCTGCTGAACTATGTGCTGGCGCCCGGCGCCGGCATCGGCGCGGCCCTGCTGTGGAGCAGCCTGTGGGCCTTCCTGAACCGCCTGTTCGGCCGCTATACGCGGCTGGGGCGGCACCTGTTCATCTTCGGCTGCGGCATGGCGGCGCTGGTGGGCTTCCGCCTGCTGGCGGCGGTCGCCGCCTATGCCTGGTCGCTCGAATGGCTGACCCGCTACGGCTCGCACGCGGCAGTCGCCACCGTCGCCGGCATCATCTACTTCCACCTGGCGACCATCAAGCCGTCCCTGCGGCGGCGCCTGCGCGCGCTCTGCGCCGGCGCCGCCGTGCTGGGTTCAGCCCTGGTCCTGATCGTGAACCAGCAGCAGCACGGCCGGCTGGCGGACGAGCTCTACATGTCGGTGCTGCTGCCGCCGGAACTGCGCGCCAGTCCGGATGCGACGGTCGCGGACTACATGGCGGACGTCGAGGCCATGCGCGCCAGGCTGGAGCAGGAACGCGAGGCCCCACCGGCGCCCGGCAGCAACTGAAGGCACTTTGACAAGCGGCGGCGGATGCCGGATGATCGGGCATCCCACGCACATCCCGTCCATGCACCCGACCCGCAGCAAGACCGCCGCCGCCATCGCCTGGCTCCTGTTCTGGACCCTCATGGTGCTGGTCGCGATCGAGGATTACCGACGCGACGGCGGTACGGCATACTGGCAGCCGGTGCTGTGGGAAAGCTCGTCGGCCTGCGCGGCCACCTTCCTGCTGCTGCTCCAGCGCCGCCTGACCGCCCACGGCGACCACCTGATCGCCACGCCCTGGCGCTGGTTCGCCCTGCAGGCCCGCGTGCTGCCGCTGTACTGGATCGCTTTCGTGCCGCTTGCCTTCGGCATCCGCCATGGCGTGTATGCGCTGGCGGGCGCCGGCTACGAGCATGCGCCCTTGCCGCAGCTGTTCGTCTACGAGTCGCTGAAGATCACGGTGTTCGCCGGCCTGTTCACGGTGATCGGCTTCGGCCTGCTGTCCTACCGCGAGCTGCTCGGCGAGCGCGTGCGGGCCGGGCAGGCCCACGCGCTGCTGCGCGAAGCCCAGCTGCATTCGCTGGCGCGCCAGATGCAGCCGCACTTCCTGTTCAACGCCCTCAACACCATCTCCTCGCTGATGCACACCGACGTCGCGCGTGCCGACGCCACCCTGGTGCAGCTGGCCGACATGCTGCGCGCCGCCCTGGCGCTGGGCGAACGCCCGCAGGCCACGCTGGAACAGGAACTGCACCTGGCGCGCGCCTATGCCGGCGTCATGGAAGGGCGCTTCGACGGTCGCGCCCGGGTCGACTGGCGCGTCGACGACGCCGTGCTGGGCGTGCTGCTCCCGGCCATGAGCCTGCAGCCGCTGCTGGAAAACGTGTTCAAGCACACGGTCGAGCGTCGCCGCGAGCCGACCCGCATCACGGTGTGCGCCTTCCGCAGCGGGCGCGGCGACGCCTCCGAGTTCGTCCTGCGCATCGAGGACGACCGCGGCGTGCTCGACGCCGGCGCGCGGAAAAACGGGGAGTCGGCCGGCCCGGGCCTCGGCCTGTCCAACCTGCGCGCGCGCCTGGCCGCCTTGTACGGGACCGACGCCAGCCTGGCCCTGAGCCAGCTGCATCCTTCCGGCGTGCGCACCGAACTGAGGCTGCCTTGCGCATCCTGATCGTCGACGACGAGCGGCCGGCGCGCGAGCGCCTGCGCCGCATGCTGGCGCTGGAAACGGGCATCGACGCGGTGCACGAAGCGGCCGACGGCATCGACGCCCTGCACTGCCTGCCCCGGTTCCAGCCGGATGCGCTGCTGCTCGATGTCGAGATGCCGGAGCTGTCGGGCATCGACCTGGCGGCCTCGCTACCCGCGCCTGCGCCGCTGGTGGTGTTCGTCACCGCCCACGATGCTTATGCGCTGCGGGCATTCGACGCCGATGCGATCGACTACCTGCTCAAGCCCTTCGACCAGGCGCGCCTGCGCCGGGCCCTGGAACGGCTGCGGGAACGCCATGCGGTGCGGAACCTGGCGACTTCAGGCGCGCAGGTCCCGAGCGGGCTGCCGCCGCGCCAGCTGCTCGTATCCGAGCGCGGCGCCACGCGCGTGGTGCAGGTGGCGGACATCGAATGGCTCGAGACGGCCGACAACTACGTGGTGCTGCACGGCGCGCATGGCGCGCCGCTGCTGCGCCAGACCCTGGCCGCCCTGCTGGCGCAGCTGGGCGCCGGCTTCGTGCGCTGCCACCGGCGCGCCGCCGTGCGCATCGCCTGCGTGGAACGCATCGTCCCTCGCGACAAGGGCGACTGCGAGCTGCTGCTGCGCAGCGGCGCACTGGTGCCCTGCAGCCGCCAGTACCGCGCGGAGCTCATGGCCCGGCTCGGGATGCCCTAGCCGCGCCCTGGGCGCCCGCTACCGGTCCGCCCCGCCGCAAGACCGCTTCGCCACATGCGGCTGGCGCCAGGCAGGCATGCGCGGCATGCTTTCGCGATCATCCCAATGAAAGCGAGCCATGCACCAAGCCCCTGTTCCGCCCGCCGCGCGCCTGTACTTCCTCGACTGGGTGCGCATCCTGGCCTTCTTCGTCCTGATCCTCTACCACGTGGGCATGTACTACGTGAGCTGGGACTGGCACGTGAAAAGCCCGTTTGCCGGCGCCGGGCCGGAACCCTTTATGCTGCTGTCCTCGCCCTGGCGCCTGGGACTGCTGTTCTTCGTGGCCGGCGCCGCGGCCAGCCTGATGCTGCGCAGGACGGAAACGGGTCCCTTCCTGCGCCGCCGCAGCCTGCGCCTGCTCGTTCCGCTGGCGTTCGGGATGCTGGTGGTGGTGCCGCCCCAGCCCTACTTCGAAGTGGTGGAAAAGCTCGGCTATGCCGACGGCTACGGCGCCTTCATGGGGCTTTACCTGCAGGCATACCAGGGCTTCTGCCGCGAGGACTGCCTGCTGCTGCCGACCTGGAACCACCTGTGGTTCGTGGCCTACCTGTGGATCTACACGATGCTGCTGGGCGGCCTGATCGCCTCGCTGGGTCCGCGCTTCGACCGCATCGCCGCCCGCGCCGGCGCCCTGCTGCAGGGCTGGAAACTGATCGCCCTGCCGGCCGCCGTGCTGGCCCTGGTGCGCATCGGGCTGGTCGAACGCTTCCCGACTACCCACGCCGTGGTGGACGACTGGTATAACCATGCGGTGTCTTTCCTGCCCTTCCTGCTCGGCGCGCTGGTGGCGCGGGCGCCCGGCTTCTGGGCCCGTCTGGCGCCCCTGCGCTGGCACGCGCTCGGTATCGCCGCCGCCATATGGACAGTGCTGGTGCTCTGGAATGCAGCGTGGGACCTGGCGTCGCCGCCCCTGCTGGCGAGCTTGCGTCCCCTGGCCTACGCCCTGTATGCCTTGCTTGCATGGAGCGCAATCGTGGCAGCCTGCGGTTTCGCCGGCCGTCACCTGGACCGCGACGGCCCGGCACGCCGTTACCTGAACGAGGCCGTGTTCCCGGTCTACATCCTGCACCAGACCTTGATCGTGGCGCTGGCGCACGGCATGCAGCCGCTGAGGCTGGCGCCCGGGCTGGAAGCGGTGCTGCTGGTCGTGCTGACCCTGACGCTCAGCTTCGGAAGCTTCGAACTGGTGCGGCGCATGCGCGTCCTGCGGCCGCTGTTCGGGCTGGCGCCGATGCGTCCGGCGCCAGCGGCGGCCGGCTCAGCACTGGCTGCACCGGCCTGAGGGCGTGTCAGTGCGCTGTCGCGCCGGACGCGCGGCTGCCCTGGCTGGCGGACTGCGGCGCGCCCGGATTCGGCTGGCTGCGGTGCTGCTCGCCGTTGCCTGCCGCTTCCCGGGCGGCGCTGTCCGGGCCCGAGAACGGGTCGGCCACATTGCGCAGCGCTTCCTTCTGGGTGCGGATGCTGCGCTCGGTCTCCTCGGCGGTGGTGCGCGCCACCTCGTCGACCAGCACGCGTGCGGTGCGGGAGGTGGTCTGCACGTGCTGCTCGGTCACGCGCACCAGCTCGGCCTGGGCGTCGGCGGCCAGGCGCGAGACGTGCTGCTGGTAGGCGCGCAGCTTCTCGGTGGTGGGCTGGGCCCGCGCCGAGGCGGCGCTGAGCAGCTCGGTCTGGCGCTCGGCGCTCAACACTTGCTGTCCGGCCAGCGTGCTTTCCTCGACCAGGGTCTGGACCAGCTGGATGTTCAGGTCGCACATCTGCTGGAAGGAACGGAACACCGACTTCGACATATCGTTCAGGAAGGCGGTCTGCGCGTCCATGTGGGAACGCACGGCAGGAGTCACGGATTGCGGAAACGGATACATGCTCACCTCGTAATGTGATGAATGAAAGGCGTCAATGCCACTATCGAAGAGTCCGCGGCAGGACCGGCTGGGGGCCGGGCCGCGGTGCGAAGCTAGTAGGCTAACGACGCCGCCATTCCCTCATTTGAGCTGGTTCAAACGTGCGCCGCCCGGTCTCAGCGCGGCGGCGTTTCCGCGGGCAACTCGGCGCCGCAATCCTTGCAGAAGTTCGCGTCGGCATCATGTCCGCCGCTGCCGCAGTCCTCGCAGTCGCGCAGCAGGCGTCCGGGCCCATGGCGGCGGTCGACGCGGCGCGCCGTCATCTCCGCAGTGACGATACCGGTCGGCACCGCCAGGATCCCCCAGCCGAGCAGCATCATGAACGAGGCGATCGCCTGGCCGAGCGCTGTCTTCGGCGTGATGTCGCCGTAACCCACCGTGGTCATGGTCACAATCGCCCAATACATTGCCGCGGGAATGCTCGTGTATCCGTTCGCCGGTCCTTCCACGACATACATGACCGTCCCCAGGATCAGGACCGCCATCAGCACCACCGACAGGAACACCATGATCTTGCGCCGGCTGGCCGCCAGCGCCTCGGCCAGCCGGGTGTACTCTTCGATGTACAGGGTCAGCTTGAAGATGCGGAACACGCGCAGCAGGCGCAGGATGCGGATGTCGAGCAGCGCCTCGCTGCCAGGCACGAGCAGCGAGATATAGGTCGGCACGACGGACAGCAGGTCGATCACCCCGTAGAAGCTGAGGGCATAGCGCAGCGGCTGGCGCACCGTCAGGAGCCGCGCGAGGTATTCGGCGGTGAACAGCAGCGTGAAGAACCATTCGAGCCCGTACAGCAGCCTGGGATAGTTGCCGCCGATCGCGGGAACGCTGTCGAGCACGACAACCAGGATGCTGAGCAGGATCGCCGCCACCAGGATGATGTCGAAGGCGCGCCCGGCCGGCGTGTCGATGCCAAAAATGACCTCGTGCACGCGTGCACGCCACCCGCCGGGCTGCCCCGCATACCCGATCGGATGGAAGGCGTCGTGTCGACGCTTCGCGGTGCTCATCGGTAAGGCGGCCCCTTGAGCTCGACGGTGTTGCGTTCGGGGTCGAGCAGGTACATCGACGGCCCCTGCCCTTCCGCGCCATAGCGCGATTCGACCGGACCGGCCGGCACGCCGTGCCCGTCCAGGTGGCGCCGGATCGCCGCTTCGTCGAAGGGCTCGACGCGCAGGCACAGGTGGTCGAGGTTGCGCCCGCCCCCCCCCGGGGCAACGCCGCCTTCGCGACCGAGCTTGCTGGTGACCGGCACCAGGTCGATCAGGGAGTGGCCCGCACGCAGCTGGATCAGGCCGATCTCCTCGACCCGGCGCTCGACCGGGCAGCCGAGCACGTCGCCATAGAAGGCGATCATGGCCTCGAGGTCGGCGACGCGCAAGACGATGTGGTCGAGCCCGCGCACCGTGATCGGATTTCCCTCTTGCGCCTCAGCGGGCATGGCGCTCGACCCAGCCGGCGAAGCTGTCGATGAAGGCCTGGAAGAAGGCGCGGCTGGACTCGTCCACCAGCCGCTCGCCTTCGAACTTGCCCGCCACCAGGCCGACATAGGCTTCCGGCGCCGGCATGCAGGGTATGTTCAGGAATGGCAGCATCTGGCGCAGGTGGTGATTGGCGCCGAAGCCGCCCAGCGCGCCGGGCGACACGCTGACGATCGCGCAGGGCTTGTCGGCAAGGGCCGCCTTGCCGTAGGGGCGCGATCCGACGTCGATGGCGTTCTTGAGCGCGCCCGGCACCGACCGGTTGTATTCCGGCGTGCAGAACAGGATGCCATCGGCCTGCCCGACGCGCTCGCGGAAAGCCGTGAAGGCGGCCGGTGGATTGTCGGTCTCGTCGTCCTGGTTGTAGAGCGGCAGGTCGCGGATCTCGACGATCTCCATGTGCAGGCTCGCCGGGGCAAGTTCCATCATCGATTGCGCCACCTTGCGGGTGAACGAGTCCTTGCGCAGGCTGCCGACGATGACGGCGATGTTCCGTGTAGGCATGATGTCCTTTCGGGTTCGGTCTCAAAACCCGATGGTAACCATTTTTGCAAGGGCCTGCCATGCAGCTGCGCGCTTGCGTCCGGCGCCGCCCTCAGAGCCGCAGGCGCTTGCGCTCGCCGAGAAAACGCGTCAGGGCGGCCTTGCTCATCACGACCACCGGATCGCCATGCCAGGCGTACAGGAAGGGCTCGCCGCCGAGGCGGTCGGTCAGCTTGGCGGAAACGAGGAAGCGGGTGCCGACCGGGTAGCGTTCAGGATCGCTGAGTGCACGCGCGCACTGCACCCGCAACGAGCTCGCGTAGGCCTGCCCCGCGACCGGCCGGATGCGCACCCGCCCGGTGCGCGGATCGAGCGCGGACTCGACGGCCACGTCGCGGTAGGCCCAGGCTTCACGCGCCATCCGTTCAGCCCTCCGCCGCGGCCGGCGCGGGGCGCGTCGCGGGGGCCACCGGCGCTTCGCGGATCGGCAGGTTGACCAGCGCGGCCGCCAGGGCCAGCAGGATGTCGGCGTACCACATCCAGGTGTAGTCGCCGAAGCGCACGAACGACAGGCCGCCCAGCCAGGCGCCGAAGAAGCCGCCGATCTGGTGCGACAGCAGCGTCATGCCGAACAGCGTGGCCAGGTAGCGCATGCCGAACAGCTTGCCCACCAGGCCCGCGGTCGGCGGCACCGTGGCCAGCCAGGTGAAGCCGAGCGCGCCGGCGAGCAGGTAGAAGGTGAGCGCAGTCTTCGGCGCCAGCAGATAGATGACGATGACCAGCGCGCGGCTGGCGTAGATCCAGGCCAGCAGCGACTTCATGCGGTAGCGGTTCCCGAGCGCCCCGGCCGCCAGGCTGCCGGCGATGTTGAACAGGCCGATCAGGGCGAGCGCCGTGGCCGACACCCCGGCCGCCAGGCCGCACAGCGCCACCTCCTGCGGCAGGTGGGTGACGAGAAAGGCGATGTGGAAGCCGCAGGTGAAGAAGCCGAGGTGCAGGCACAGGTAGCTGCGGTCGCGCATGGCCAGGCGCAGCTGGCCGGTGAGCGTCATGCCGGGTGGCGCCGCCACTGCCGGCGCGGGCCCGGCCATGCCGGCGCCGGCAGCCGCCACCGGCAGTGGCGAGCGCTTCCCGCGCATGCCGAGGGCCAGCGGAATGGTGAGCAGGGTCGTGGCGGCCATGGTCAGCATCGCGGCGACCCAGCCGGCGCCGGCGATGATCGCGCCCATCAGCGGCGCGAACACGAACTGGCCGAAGGAACCGCCTGCGTTGATGAAGCCGGAAGCGAAGGCGCGCCGTTCGCTGGGCAGGCGCTGGGCGGTGGCGCCGATCAGGATCGAGAAGCTGCCGGCCCCGGCGCCGGCGGCGGACAGGACGCCCATGGTGAGCAGCAGGCCCCATTCGGAATCGACGAAGGGCGTGGCGGCCGTGCCAAGCGCGAGCATGATCCCGCCGATCGCGATGACGCGGGCCGGACCGAACTTGTCGGCGATGGCGCCGAACACCGGCTGCGAGGCGCCCCACATGAGCTGGGCCACCGCCATTGCAAAGCTGATGCTCGCAATGCCGAGGCCGGTGGAAGTGTTGATCGGCGACAGGAACAGGCCCGTGGTCAGGCGCGCGCCCATGGTGATCATCAGGATCGCGCTGGCGGCCAGGATCAGCATCCAGGCCGCGCGCGGCGTCATCGTCTCTTGTGTACTCATGTGCGGTTCCGCGTCGGACGGCGGCATGCGATCCGAGGATTATAGTGCGTATGCACGCACATGACAGAGAGTCATCACCCCGGCATCAGTCCGCTGCCCGGATCAGCATGGCGACCGCCTCCGCCGCCATGCCTTCCTCGCGTCCGAGGAAGCCGAGCTTCTCGTTGGTCTTGGCCTTGATGTTCACCTGCTGCGGCGAGACGCCGAGGTCCTCGGCGATGCGCGAGACCATCAGCGGAATATGGGGCGCCATCTTCGGCTGCTGGGCGATGATGGTGGCGTCGATGTTGCCGATGGTGTAGCCGGTGGCGACCACCCGGTGCGCCACTTCGCGCAGCAGGGTGCGCGAGTCCGCGCCCGCGAACATCGGGTCGGTGTCGGGGAAATGCTTGCCGATGTCGCCCAGCGCCGCGGCGCCGAGCAAGGCATCGATGACGGCGTGCAGGAGCACGTCGGCGTCGGAGTGGCCGAGCAGCCCGAGGCGGTGCGGGATGGTCACGCCGCCGACGATGAGCTTGCGCCCCTCGACCAGCGCGTGGCAGTCGTAGCCGGTGCCGATGCGGAACGGCGGGGTGGGATTGAAGGATGCTTGTGCCATGGTCATTCGCTTGGTGTGGTTTCGGTTCGCTTGGTGTCGTTTCGATACGCTGCCAGGTACATCTCGGCGATCCGGACGTCGGCCGGCAGCGTGACCTTGAGGTTGCGGGGATGCCCTTCCACCAACTTGGGGGCCAGTCCCAGCGCTTCAACCGCACTGGCGTCGTCGGTGATCGCGGACGGGTCGGTCGCCGCGTCCAGCGCGCGCACCAGCAAGGCGTAGCGGAACATCTGCGGCGTCTGGGCCAGCCACAAACGGTCGCGCGGCACGGTCGCCAGCTCGCCGGCGCCGCTGCGCTTGACGGTATCGACTACCGGCAAGGCCAGCAGGCCACCGGCCGGGTGCTCACCCGTTTCGACGATCAGGCGTTCGATCAGTTCCGCGTCCAGCCCGGGACGGGCCGCGTCGTGGACCAGGACCCAGTCGTCCACGCCGAGGCTGCCGTGCAGCGCGCGCAGGCCGTTGCGGATCGACTCCATCCGGGTGTCCCCGCCGCAGCGCAGCACCGTCACGCCATCGGGGGGCGCGACGCCGTCGATGAAAGGATCGTCTGCGCTCACCACCACGTAGGTGTGCGCGATCAGGGGACTGGCGCAAAAGGCGTCGAGCGCGTGGCGCAGCATCGGCTTGCCGCCGACCTGCATGTATTGCTTGGGACAGGCCGCGCCCATGCGCGCGCCGACCCCGGCCGCGGGGAGCAGCGCGACGTAGCGCGGCGGCGTAGGTCGATTGGCTGGAACTGCCTGCTGGGTCATGGTTGCTTGCGTTTTTGTACAGGTCGAAGCAGCGACTGTACCTCACCTCCGCAAACCTTGCCGAGGCGGGCATATTCCTGGGGCGAATCGATCGCCGCCTGCAAGGCCTCGACCCGCGCCATCTCGCTCTTAATGTAGGGCATCCAGCCGCGGTCGATCTCGCGCTGGAGCAGGCTTTGTGCCTGGCCGATGCGCGCATACAGGGGCTTGTTCCCGAAACGCTTGGCCAGTGCCTGGCGCACCCGCGCTTCGGCCTTGGGCAGGTAGTCGAGGTAGGCGTTCAGGTGGCGCATTTCGTGCGCCAGAAGTTCTTCGTAGGCACAGGAACCGGGCCGGAACTCGCGGCCGATGTAGACCACGATGGGCGGATAGTAAAGCTTGACCTCGATGTGCGGTGCGATGCATTCATTGCCGCTGGCAGGGTCGGTGAGCAGGCGCCCGCCGGCATGGATGCTGACCCGCGACTCGGTACGGGTCAGGCCCAGCACCACCTGGTTGGCGTGCGCCCTGCCATTCGTGGCCTGCCCCTTCATCGTCGTGAGCGAGCGGTAGCCCAAGGTGTTGTCGATGCGAAAGCCGTTCCGGGTGCCGGTCAGCACCGACAGGGTGTCACCGGCCGTGGCCTCGCAGCGCGCCTGGAAGGCGGTGCGGGGCGCGGCCGACGCAGTCGGGGAAGCGGCCAGCGCCCAACACGAGAATACGAGCGCCAGCAGAGGCCGCATACATCAAACCGGGTTCCAGCTGCCGGACAGGATCTTCTCGAGCCAGAACGTGCCGATGATGGTCTTGACGTCGGTGATCTCGCCGCGCTTCACCATGTCGAGCAGCTCGGGCACGGTGGCGGTGAAGGTCTCGAGGAACTCGCCCTCGTCGAGCTTCTGCTCGCCGGCCGTGAGGTCTTCGGCCAGAAACAGCTCGAGGTGCTCGTCGGAATAGGCGATCGCGTTGTGGATGGTGCAGACGAAGCGCCATTTGGCGGCCGTGTAGCCGGTCTCCTCCTCGAGCTCGCGCTTGGCGCAGTCGAGGTGGTCTTCGCCCGGGTCGATCTTCCCGGCGGGAAACTCGATGAAAACCTGTGAATTCGGATAGCGGAACTGGCGCTCCAGCAGCACACGGCCGTCGGGCAGCAGCGGCAGGATGACCACGGCGCCGGGGTGGCGGATGAATTCGCGCTGGGTGATGGAACCGTCGGGCAGCGCGATCCGGTCGCGTTCGACTTTCAGGAAGTGGCCGTCGTAGACGACGCCACCATCGATGCGGGTTTCTTTCAGGTTTGCCGTCATGCAGGCTCCATGTTGGGTTCGTAGGGTGGGCGGGTCTCCGCCCACGCGTTCAAACCCGGCATGATGGTCCGGGCGCGCGTTTCGAAAGAAGAGCGGTAGTTGAACGCGTGGGCGGGAGACCCGCCCACCCTACGGGATACAGTCAGGCGCGGCGCTTGCGCAGGTAACGGAACACGAAACCGGGGAACGCCAGCACCAGGAACAGGCAGCCGGTGATCGCATAGAACTCCCAGTTCTGCGCGAATGCGCCGCCGATCCGGGATTCCAGGGCGCGCGCCAGGAAGCCGACGACAAAGTATAAAACAATTAACTCGAGCAGGCGCAGCGGGAGGGACTTCGTGCGCGAGACGGGAACGGTGCCGTCGCCGGCGGACTTCGATTTCACGGGAATGAAACCGAACACGCGCTCGGTGAGGAAAGGCAGGTTGGCGGCCGCGATCGAGATCGCGACCACCAGCCAGACGGCGAGGGAGGAATCCACCCTGCCGCCTGTTACCTGGCGAGGGTTGCCTGCATGGTGGTGTAGCACACCGCCAGCAGCCAGCCCGGGACGATGCCCAGCACCACCACGGCCACGCCGTTGAGCGACATCACGGCGCGCATGTCGGCCGGCGCGTGGATCGGGGCGGCATCGAGCGCGTCGTCGAACCAGATGGTCTTGACGATGCGCAGGTAGTAGAAGGCGCCCACCAGCGAGAACATCACGGCCACGACGGCCAGCCACACCATGCCCGCGTTGGCAACGGCCTGCAGCACGGCCCACTTGGCCATGAAGCCGACCATCGGCGGCACGCCCGCCAGCGAGAACATCATGATGGTCATGACGATCGCGAACCACGGCGAACGCTTGCCCAGGCCCTTGAAGTCGGCGATGTTCTCGGCTTCGTGGCCGGCGCGCGCCAGCATCATGATCAGGCCGAAGCTGCCGACCGTGGTCAGGACGTAGGCGATGGTGTAGTACATCGCGGCGCTGTAGGAAGCGGCGGCGCGGCTTGCGTCGCCGTCCACGACGCCGGTCATCATGCCCAGCACCACGAAGCCCATCTGGGCGATGGTCGAGTAGGCCAGCATGCGCTTGATGTTGGTCTGGGCGATCGCGGTGATGTTGCCCACGGCCAGCGACAGCACGGCCAGCACCAGCAGCATCTGCTGCCAGTCGAAGGCCATGGCCGGCAGGCCTTCCACCAGGATGCGCACCACGATGGCGAAGGTCGCCAGCTTCGGTGCGCCGCCCAGCAGCAGGGTCACCGAGGTCGGGGCGCCCTGCACCACGTCCGGCACCCACATGTGGAACGGCACCACGCCCAGCTTGAAGGCCAGGCCGGCCACCATGAACACCAGGCCGAACACCAGGATGGTGCGGTTGGCGTCGATGCCGCTGCTCGACTGTGCGATGGCGGTCAGGTCGAGCGAGCCGGTGGCGCCGTAGACCATCGACATGCCGTACAGCAGGAAGCCCGAGGACAGCGCGCCCAGGATGAAGTACTTCATCGCGGCTTCGGTCGAGATCGCGTGATCGCGGCGCATGGCCACCAGGGCGTACAGCGAGAGCGACATCAGCTCGACGCCCAGGTAGATCGACAGCAGGCTGTTACCCGAGATCATGATCATCTGGCCGAGCATCGAGAACAGCGCGAGCACGTAGAACTCGCCGCCCAGGTTGCCGGACATCATGTCACGGTCGCCCGTGTACTGGCGTGCATATACCAGGGTCATCGCGGTGGCCACGTAGGTCACCAGCTTGAGCAGGTTGGACATCGGGTCCGACACGTACATGCCGTTGAAGGTGTACACGGTGGCGCCTGCGCTCATGTCGGCGAAGGTCAGCACGCCGCAGCCGACGATGGCCAGCAGGGTCAGCACGTACGTGAGGTGACGCTTGCCCTCCTTCAGGAACATGTCGATCAGCAGGATCGCGGAGGCCGCGATCAGCAGGAAGATTTCGGCATAGACCGGCGCCAGGTTGGTGTCGGCCGCCGCTAGCAATGTGGAGTTCATTTCGTTCATGGCTTCTTTATTGAGGCAATTTGCCGGCTGCAACGTGCTGCAGCAGGTCGGTGACCGACACCTGCAGCGTCTCGGCGATCGGCGCCGGGTACAGGCCCATCCACAGGGTGGCGATCGCGAGCACGCCCAGGATGGCGAACTCACGGCCATTCAGGTCGGTGAGCTCGGCCACGTGCTTGTGCACGACCGGGCCGAACACGACGCGCTTGACCATCCATAGCGAGTAGGCGGCGCCCAGGATCAGGGCGGTGCCCGACGCCACGCCGGTCCAGAAGTTGAACTCGACGGCGCCCAGGATCACCATGAATTCGCCGATGAAGCCCGAGGTGGCCGGCAGGCCGGCGTTGGCCATCGAGAACAGCACCGCGAAGGCGGCGAACTTCGGCATGGTGTTGACCACGCCGCCGTAGTCGGCGATTTCACGCGAGTGGACGCGGTCGTACAGCACGCCGATGCACAGGAACATCGCGCCCGACACGAAGCCGTGCGAGATCGACTGCATCAGGCCGCCCTGCACGCCCAGGTCGTTGAACATGAAGAAGCCCAGGGTGACGAAACCCATGTGGGCGATCGACGAGTAGGCGACCAGTTTCTTCATGTCCTTCTGCACCATCGCCACCAAGCCGATGTAGATCACGGCGATCAGGGACAGCACGATGACGACCGGGGCCAGGTACTGCGAGGCGTCCGGGGTAATCGGCAGGGAGAAGCGCAGGAAACCATAGGCGCCCAGCTTCAGCATGATCGCGGCCAGCACCACGGAACCGCCGGTCGGCGCTTCCACGTGGGCGTCCGGCAGCCAGGTGTGCACCGGCCACATCGGCACCTTCACGGCGAAGGCCATGAAGAAGGCGATGAAGATCAGTATCTGCTCGTTCATCGTGAGCGGCAGCCTGTGCCATGCCAGGATGTCGAACGAACCGGACAGGTTGTACAGGTAGATGATCGCGACCAGGGTCAGCAGCGAGCCGAAGAACGTGTACAGGAAGAACTTGAATGCCGCATACACGCGGTTCGGGCCGCCGAACACGCCGATGATGATGTACATCGGGATCAGGGTGGCTTCGAAGAAGAAGTAGAACAGCAGGCCGTCCAGCGAGGCGAACACGCCGATCATCAGGCCCGACAGGATCAGGAAGGAACCCATGTACTGGCCGACGCGGTCTTCGATGACCTGCCATGCCGCCAGCACCACAATGATGGTGATGAAGGCGGTCAGCGGGATGAACCACAGCGACATGCCGTCCACGCCCAGCTTGTAGAACACGTTGAAGCGTTCGATCCAGCTGGCGACTTCATAGAACTGCATGCCGTGGGCGCCGCTGTCGAAATTCATGATCAGCGGCAAGGTCGGCAGGAAGCTGACGACGGCGCCGACCAGTGACAGCAGGCGGGTGAAGCCGGCGTTCTTGTCGCGGCCGACGGCGAGCACGATCAGGCCGAAGACGATCGGGAGCCAGATCGCCAGGCTCAGGTAAGGAGGAAATGTAGAAATTGACTGCATCATTTTTCGCTTTTCGCTTTTCTTATCACTGTGCCTGGTTTAACCGCGCCAGAACGGGAAGAACCACAGCAGGGTAGCCAGCACGCCGACGATCATCACGAATGCATAGTGATAGATGTAGCCCGTCTGGAAGGTACGGGTGATCGTCGAGAACCAGCCGACCAGCTTGGCCGAACCGTTGACCATCAGGCCATCGATCAGGCCGCGGTCGCCCACTTTCCACAGGCCGTTGCCGATGCCGCGCGCGCCGCCGGCGAACACGACCTCGTTGAACTTGTCCATGTAGTACTTGTTGTCCAGCAGGGTGTGCAGGAACTTGAACTTGGCATAGAACCAGGCCGGGACGCGCGGGTTGACCATGTAGCAGTAGTAGGCCAGGACCACGCCCGCCAGCGCCAGCCAGAACGGTGCGGTCTGCAGGCCGTGGATGGCCATTGCCATCGGGCCGTGCCACATGCCGCTCAGTTCGGCCATGGCCGGGTGGTTCGGATTGACCGTGATGACGTCCTTGAAGTAGTCGCCATGGACCATCGGGCCGAGCGCCAGGTAGCCGATGATGACCGACGGGATCGCCAGCAGGATCAGCGGCAGGGTCACGACCCACGGCGACTCGTGCGGCTTCTGGCCCGGGGCCAGGCCATGATGGTGATCGTCATGGCCATGTTCTTCTTCATGGTGCGCGTCCGAATCGTGCAGGGCGTGCGGGTCGGCGTGGCCGTGGCCGCTAGCTACCGCCTGCTTGTGGTCATCGTGTGCATGGCTGTCGTGGCCATGCGCGGTATGCCAGCGCTCCGGGCCGTGGAAGACCAGGAAGTACATGCGGAACGAGTAGAAGGCGGTCACGAACACGCCTGCCAGCACCGCGAAGTTGGCGAAGCCGGCGCCCGGGATGGTGGTCGCGTGCACCGCCTCGATGATCGAATCCTTCGAGTAGAAGCCCGAGAAGAACGGGGTGCCGATCAGTGCCAGCGAGCCGAGCAGCGAGGTGATCCAGGTGATCGGCATGTACTTGCGCAGGCCGCCCATGTTGCGCATGTCCTGGTCGTGGTGCATGCCGATGATGACCGAACCCGCGCCGAGGAACAGCAGCGCCTTGAAGAAGGCGTGGGTCATCAGGTGGAACACGGCCACCGAGTAGGCCGAGGCGCCCAGCGCGACGGTCATGTAGCCCAGCTGCGACAGGGTCGAATAAGCGACGACGCGCTTGATGTCGTTCTGGATAATGCCCAGGAAGCCCATGAACAGCGCCGTGATCGAGCCGATCACGATGACGAAGCTCAGTGCGCCGTCCGACAGTTCGAACAGCGGCGACATGCGCGCCACCATGAAGATGCCGGCGGTAACCATGGTTGCCGCGTGGATCAGCGCCGAGATCGGGGTCGGGCCTTCCATCGAGTCCGGCAGCCACACGTGCAGCGGGAACTGCGCCGATTTACCCATCGCGCCGATGAACAGGCAGACGCAGGCGGCGGTGAGCAGCGGCCAGCCGATGCCCGGCACGGTCATGTTCACCAGTTTGTCGGCCTGCGCGAAGGTTTCGTCGTAGTGCATGGTGCCCGAGGCGGCCAGCAGCAGGCCGATGCCCAGGATGAAGCCGAAGTCGCCGACGCGGTTGACCAGGAAGGCCTTCATGTTCGCGAAGATCGCGGTCGGGCGGGTGTACCAGAAGCCGATCAGGAGGTACGAGACCAGGCCCACCGCTTCCCAGCCGAAGAACAGCTGCAGGAAGTTGTTGGACATGACCAGCATCAGCATCGCGAAGGTGAACAGCGAGATGTACGAGAAGAAGCGGTTGTAGCCTTCGTCCTCGGCCATGTAGCCGATCGTGTAGATGTGCACCATCAGCGACACCGAGGTCACCACGCACATCATCGTCGCCGACAGCGTGTCGATCTCGAAGCCGACCGCCATCTTGAGCGTGCCCACGGTCATCCAGGTGTAGATGTCTTCATTGAAGTAGGCGCCGCCGAGGACCGCCATCAGGGTTTGCACCGAGATGACCAGGGCGATCAGGACGCCGAGGATGGTCGCGGTGTGCGACACCTTGCGGCCGACCACATTGCCGAAGAACTTGGTGCCCAGCAGGCCGGCGATCGCCGAGCCCGCCAGCGGCGCCAAAGGCACCGCCAGTAACATTGAGGAAGAGAGTTGCCCCGCCATGTTGAACCTTAATCGTTATTGTTAATCAACCGAGACCGTCAGCCCTTCAGGCTGTCGAGGTCTTCCACATTGATCGTGTCCAGGTTACGGAACAGGACCACCAGGATCGCCAGGCCGATCGCCGATTCGGCGGCCGCGACGGTCAGAATGAAGAACACGAAGATCTGTCCCGCCGCGTCTCCCAGGTAGTGCGAGAACGCGACGAAGTTCAGGTTCACCGCCAGCAGCATCAGTTCGACGGCCATCAGCAGGATGATGATGTTCTTCCGGTTCAGGAAGATACCGATCACCGAGATCGCGAACAGGATCGCGCCCAGGATCAGGTAGTGTGCGAGCGACAAGGTCATGGGTTCTCCTTCGGTATGGCCGGCACCCCGGCTGCTGCGGCCGCTGCTGCCGCCGCACGTTCGGTGGCGGCTGCATCGATGGCGCGCTGGTTGACCGCGTCCATCTTGACGATGCGCAGGCGGTCGTTACGCTTGACGCGGACGGCGGCGCCCGGGTCGATGGCTTTGCTGTCCTTGCGCTTGCGCAGGGTCAGCGCGACTGCGGCGATGATCGCCACCAGCAGGATCACGGCCGCGATCTCGAAGCCGTAGATGTACTTGGTATAGATCAGCAGGCCCAGTTCCTTGGTGCCGCCGATGTTCAGGGCGGCGGCCTCGGCCGACAGGTCGGTCTGGCTGTACGAGCGATACAGCACGGCGCCCATCTCGAGCACGATCAGGGCGCCGATGCCCGAGGCCAGCGGCAGGTAGCCCCAGAAGCCCTCGCGCATCCGCTCGACGTTAATGTCGAGCATCATGACGACGAACAGGAACAGCACCATCACGGCGCCGACATAGACCAGCACCAGCACGATGGCCAGGAACTCGGCCTTCAGCAGCATCCAGATGCCGGCCGCGTTGAAGAATGCCAGCACCAGGAACAGTGCGGCATGCACCGAGTTCTTGGTGGTGATGACGCACAGGCTCGCGATGACCATCACGAGCGCGAACGCGTAGAACAGGAAAGTGGTGAATTCCATGAATTGACAGCCTCTTCTTATCGGTACTTCGCGTCCGCTTCGCGGGCGCTAGCGATGTCGTTTTCGTAGCGGTCACCGACCGCCAGCAGCATCTCTTTGGTGTAGTAGAGGTCGCCGCGCTTCTCGCCGTGGTATTCCAGCACGTGGGTTTCCACGATCGAGTCGACCGGGCAGGACTCTTCGCAGAAGCCGCAGAAGATGCACTTGGTCAGGTCGATGTCGTAGCGCGTGGTGCGGCGGGTGCCGTCTTCGCGCTGCGCCGATTCGATCGTGATCGCCATTGCCGGGCACACTGCCTCGCACAGCTTGCAGGCGATGCAGCGCTCTTCCCCGTTGGGGTAGCGACGCAGGGCGTGCAGGCCGCGGAAGCGGTTCGACATCGGCGTCTTCTCTTCCGGGTACTGGACCGTGATCTTGCGCGACAGCGCATACTTGCCGGTCAGGGCCAGGCCCTTGAAGAGTTCGGACAGCATCAGGCTGCCGACAAATTCTTTAATCCGATTCATTTTGAGTTGCTTCCTTACTTCAGAGCAGGCCAGATGTTCAGGGGCGAGTGCATCCAGAGGGCGACCACGACCAGCCAGAACAGGGTCAGCGGGATGAACACTTTCCAGCCCAGGCGCATGATCTGGTCATAGCGGTAGCGCGGGAAGGTGCCGCGGACCCAGATCATCAGCGAGACCATGATGAACATCTTCAGGAACAGCCAGAAGAAGCCGCCGATCGCGCCGAATTCCAGGAAACCGAACGGCGCCGACCAGCCGCCCAGGAACAGGATCGATGCCAGGGTCGCGATCAGGATCATGTTGGCGTATTCGGCCAGCATGAACATCGCGTAGGACATGCCCGAGTACTCGACCATGTGGCCGGCCACGATTTCCGATTCGCCTTCCACCACGTCGAACGGGTGGCGGTTGCACTCGGCCAGGCCGGACACGAAATAGATGACGAACAGCGGCAGCAGCGGCAGCCAGTTCCAGGACAGGAAATTCAGGCCCATGTCGGCCATGACGCCGATCTGCTGGCTCAGGACGATGTCCGACATGTTCAGGCTGCCGGTGACCATCAGCACCACCACCAGCACGAAGCCGATCGGGATCTCGTAGGAGATCATCTGTGCCGAGGCGCGCATCGCGCCCATGAACGAGTACTTCGAGTTCGAGGCCCAGCCGGCGATGATGATGCCGTAGACTTCCATCGAGGTGATCGCCATCAGGAACAGCAGGCCGGCATTGACGTTGGCCAGCGCGGCTTGCGGACCGAAAGGCACCACCGCCCAGGCGGCCAGCGCCGGCATGATGGTCATGACCGGACCGATCACGAACAGGCTGCGGTTGGCCTTGGTCGGGATGACGATTTCCTTGAGCAGCAGCTTGAGCGCATCCGCGATCGGCTGCAGCAGGCCGCCCGGACCCACGCGGTTCGGGCCCACGCGGATCTGGATCCAGCCGATCAGCTTGCGCTCCCACAGGGTCAGGTAGGCGACCAGGCCCATCAGCGGCAGCAGGACCACGATGATCTTCAGCAGGGTCCACAGGATGGGCCACGCGAAGCCGATCGGGCTGGCAGCGCCGAATTCGTAAAAGTTATCGATAAATCCGGGCGTTGCCATTATTTGCCGCCTCCTGCTTGCTCAGTCGCTTTACCAACTGCTTTCTCAACATTGATCGAACCAAACATGGCGCCGAGGGTGGCGACGGCCGGGTGGCCGGCGGCCACGCGCACCGCGTTCGACGGCAGGCGCTTGTCCACGTTGGCTACGAGCACGGCGCTGCCGGAACCCTGGGTCACGCGCACCAGTTCGCCCGCCTGCACGCCGATCTGCTCGGCAACGGCGGCCGACAGGTTCACCAGGGGCGCATTCGCGTCGGCGGTGCGCTGCAGCGGCTCCGAACGGCGCGCGAGCGCGTCGGTGAAGTAGATCGGCACGTCGGCGACGCGCTCGAGCTGGCCGGCCGGGGCGTACTGGCCGGCGGATGGCTGGAGGCGCGCGACGTTGTTCAGCTTGGCCGACAGGTCGGTCACGCCCTTGCCGATGGCTTCGTCGCGGATCGATTCCGAGGTCTCGTAGTCGAAGCCTTGCAGGCCCAGCAGGTTGCCGAGCACGCGCAGCACTTTCCAGGCCGGACGGGTTTCGCCGAGCGGCTTGACGGTGCCGTTGAAGCTCTGGGCGCGGCCTTCGCAGTTCACGAAGGTGCCGGCGGTTTCGCTGAACGGCGAGACCGGCAGCAGCACGTCGGCGAAGTCGAAGCCGTGCTTGAAGGCCGACATGGCGACGACCATCTCGGCGCCGTCCAGCATCGCACGGGCCTGCTGCGGGTTGGCCGCATCCAGTTCCGGTTCCGCGTTCAGCAGCACGTAGGCCTTCTTCGGCGATGCGAAGACAGCCTCGCCCTTGCCCGTCGCGCCGACGATATGGCCGCCGACGGTGTTGGCGGCGTCGACCAGGTAGCCGAAGGAGCAGCCGGTCTGTTCGGCGATCCACTGCGCGGCGGCGTGGATCTTCGAGGCTTGCGGGTGGTAGGAGGCGGCGTTGCCCAGCAGTACGGCGCCCGGGGTGTCGACGCCGACCAGGGTCGCGGCGATGCCTTGCGCGCCCTCGCCTGCCTGGACGTTCTCGAAGCCCGACGGTGCGGCGATGCCCTTGGCGCCGGCGACGGCCGACACGACTTCCGACAGCGCGGCCAGCCAGTCGGCCGGGGCGGCGATCACTTTATTCGCGATCGGCATCAGGAGGTCGTCATCGCTCGCACCGAGCAGCGACAGCTTGGTGCCGCCCTTGGTGGCAACGCGCAGGCGGGTCGTGACCAGCGGGTGGTCCTTGCGCAGGTTGGAGCCGATGACGAAGGCGCGCTTCAGTTGCGAGATCTGCGCGATCGGCATGCCCAGCCACGGGGTCACCTGGCCGTCCAGGGCGAAGTCGCTCTGGCGCAGGCGGAACTCGATGTTGTCCGAGCCAATGCCGCGGATCATCTTGTTCAGCAGGTACAGTTCTTCCAGCGTCGAGTGCGGGGTGGCGACGGCGGCGATGCTGTCGGCGCCGTGCTCGTGGCGGATGTTACGCAGGCCGTGGGCCACGTATTCCAGCGCGGTCTGCCAGTCGGTGTCGATCCACTTGCCGTCCTGCTTGATCATCGGGTTGACCAGGCGGTCGGCGTTGTCCAGCGCCTCGTACGAGAAGCGGTCCTTGTCCGACAGCCAGCACTCGTTGATGGCCTCGTTTTCCAGCGGCAGCACGCGCATGACCTTGCCGCCCTTGACCTGGACGATCAGGTTGGTGCCGAGCGAGTCGTGCGGCGAGATCGACTTGCGGCGCTGCAGTTCCCACGGACGCGCCGAGTAGCGGAACGGCTTGGAAGTCAGGGCGCCGACCGGGCACAGGTCGATCATGTTGCCCGACACTTCCGAATCGACGGTCTTGCCCACGAAGGTGGTGATCTCCGAGTGCTCGCCGCGGCCGACCATGCCGAATTCCATCACGCCGGCCACTTCCTGGCCGAAGCGCACGCAGCGGGTGCACTGGATGCAGCGCGCCATCTCTTCCATCGAGATCAGCGGGCCGGCCTCTTTCGGGGCCACCACGCGCTTTTCTTCCTCGTAGCGCGACTGGCCCTTGCCGTAGCCGACGGCCAGGTCCTGCAGCTGGCATTCGCCGCCCTGGTCGCAGATCGGGCAATCGAGCGGGTGGTTAATGAGGAGGAACTCCATCACCGACTTCTGCGCCTGCACGGCCTTGTCGCTGTGGGTGCGCACGATCATGCCCGGCGACACCGGGGTGGCGCAGGCCGGCATCGGCTTGGGCGCCTTCTCGACTTCCACCAGGCACATGCGGCAGTTCGCTGCGATCGACAATTTCTTGTGATAGCAGAAGTGCGGGATATAGGTCCCGAGTTTGTTTGCGGCGTCCATCACCATGGAACCTGGTGCGACTTCGACTTTTTTGCCGTCTAATTCAATTTCAACCATTTGATCGTTACCTGACCTGGTTTAAAGGTATGCGGGCACGAGGCAGTGCTTGTGCTCGATGTGATATTCGAATTCCTCGCGGAAGTTCTTGATCATCGCTTCGACCGGCATCGCGGCGGCGTCGCCCAGCGCGCAGATGGTGCGGCCCTTGATGTTGCCCGCGATGTTGTTCAGCAGGTCCATGTCTTCCGGACGTCCCTTGCCGTTCTCGATGCGGTGGACCATGCGGTACATCCAGCCGGTGCCTTCACGGCACGGGGTGCACTGGCCGCAGGATTCTTCGTAGTAGAAGTAGGACAGGCGCAGCAGCGACTTGACCATGCAGCGGGTCTCGTCCATGACGATCACGGCGCCCGAACCCAGCATCGAGCCGGCCTTGGCGATCGAGTCGTAGTCGAGGTCGGTATCCATCATGACCTCGCCGCGGATCACCGGCGCCGACGAACCGCCCGGGATCACGGCCTTGATCTTCTTGCCGCCGCGCATGCCGCCGGCCAGCTCCATCAGCTTGGCGAACGGGGTGCCCAGCGGGACTTCGTAGTTGCCCGGACGCTCGACGTCGCCCGAGATCGAGAAGATCTTGGTGCCGCCGTTGTTCGGCTTGCCGAGGCCCATGTAGTTCTCCGGGCCCAGGTTCAGGATGAAGGGGACGGCCGCGAAGGTCTCGGTGTTGTTGATCGTGGTCGGCTTGCCGTACAGGCCGAACGAGGCCGGGAACGGCGGCTTGAAGCGCGGCTGCCCCTTCTTGCCTTCGAGCGACTCCAGCAGCGCGGTTTCTTCGCCGCAGATATAGGCGCCGTAGCCGTGGTGGGCGTGCAGCTGGAAGGAAAATTCGCTGCCCATGATCCTGTCGCCCAGGAAGCCGGCGGCGCGCGCCTCTTCCAGCGCTTCCTCGAAGCGCAGGTACTCCTGGAAGATCTCGCCGTGGATGTAGTTGTAGCCCACGGTGATGCCCATCGCGTAGGCGCCGATGGCCATGCCTTCGATCAGCGCGTGCGGGTTGTAGCGGATGATGTCGCGGTCCTTGAAGGTACCCGGTTCGCCTTCGTCGGTGTTGCAGACGAGGTATTTCTGGCCCGGGAACTGGCGCGGCATGAAGCTCCACTTCAGGCCGGTCGGGAAACCGGCGCCGCCGCGGCCGCGCAGGCCCGAGGCCTTCATGTCGGCGATGATCTGTTCCGGCGTGATCTTCTCTTCCAGGATGCGGCGCAGCGCCGAATAGCCGCCGCGCTTGACGTAGTCGGCCAGGCGCCAGTTGTCGCCGTTCAGGTCCTTGAGGATCAGCGGATTGATGTGACGGTCGTGCAGGCTGGTCATTTGTTCAGTTCCTCAAGCAGGGCGTCGATCTTGTCGTCGCTCATGAACGAGCACATGCGGTGGTTGTTCACCAGCATCACCGGTGCGTCGCCGCAGGCGCCCATGCACTCGCCTTCCACCAGCGTGAACTTGCCGTCGGCCGTGGTCTCGCGATAGCCGATGCCGAGCGCGTCCTGGATGCGCTGGCCGGCGCGTTCGCCGCCCGACAGGGCGCACGGCAGGTTGGTGCAGACGGTGATCTTGTTCTGGCCGACCGGCTTGATGTTGTACATGTTGTAGAAGGTCGCCACTTCCTGCACGGCGATGGCCGGCATGCCGATGTAGTCGGCGATTTCCTGCATCGTTTCCGGCGACAGCCAGCCCAGTTCGACCTGGGCGTGGGCCAGCGAAGCCATCACGGCCGACTGGCGTTGATCGGCTGGGTACTTGGCCAGCTCGCGATCGATTTTTTTATAGCATTCCTGCGATAACATTTTCTTGACCTCTTAACGGACGTTAGCGTCACCTATCGATACTGCCGAACACGATATCCTGGGTGCCGATGATGGCCACCGCGTCTGCAATCATGTGGCCACGCGACATTTCGTCGAGGCTCTGCAGGTGGACATAGTCCGGGGTGCGGATCTTCAGGCGGTAGGGCTTGTTGGCGCCGTCCGACACGATGTAGATGCCGAACTCGCCCTTCGGGTGCTCGATCGCCGCGTAGGCCTCGCCCTCCGGCACGTGGAAGCCCTCGGTGAACAGCTTGAAGTGGTGGATCAGCGATTCCATGTTGGACTTCATGTCTTCGCGGTTCGGCGGCACGATCTTGTGGTTGTCGATCATGACCGGGCCCTGGTTCACGCGCAGCCAGGCGACGCACTGCTTGATGATGCGGTTCGACTGGCGCATCTCTTCGATGCGCACCAGGTAGCGGTCGTAGGAGTCGCCGTTGGTGCCGACCGGGATGTCGAAGTCGACCTTGTCATAGGCCGCGTAGGGCTGGGTCTTGCGCAGGTCCCAGGCGATGCCCGAGCCGCGCAGCATCGGACCGGTGAAGCCCATCGCCAGCGCATCTTCCGGGCTGACGACACCGATGCCGACGGTACGCTGCTTCCAGATGCGATTGTCGGTCAGCAGGGTCTCGTATTCGTCCACGTAGCCGTCGAAGCGCTTGGTAAAGGCTTCGATGAAGTCCAGCACCGAACCCTGGCGGTCGCGGTTCAGTTCGTCGATCGCCTTCTTCGAGCGGATCGGCGATTCCTTGTGCTGCGGCATGCGGTCCGGCAGGTCGCGGTAGACGCCGCCCGGGCGGTAGTAGGCCGCGTGCATGCGCGCGCCCGACACCGCCTCGTACACGTCGAACAGGTCTTCGCGGTCGCGGAAGGCGTACAGGAAGGGGCCCATGGCGCCGATGTCGAGCGCGTGCGCGCCCAGCCACATCAGGTGGTTCAGGATACGGGTGATCTCGTCGAACATGGTGCGGATGTACTGCGCGCGGATCGGCGCTTCGACGCCCAGCAGCTTTTCCACTGCCAGCACGTAGCCGTGCTCGTTGCACATCATCGACACGTAGTCGAGGCGGTCCATGTACGGGACCGATTGCAGGTAGGTGCGGGTCTCGGCCAGCTTCTCGGTGCCGCGGTGCAGCAGGCCAATGTGCGGGTCGGCGCGCTGGATCACTTCGCCATCCAGCTCCAGCACCAGGCGCAGCACGCCGTGCGCTGCCGGGTGCTGCGGACCAAAGTTCAGGGTGTAATTCTTAAGCTCAGCCATTATTTCGATGTCCCGTAGGTTTCTTCACGGATCACGCGCGGGATGTTCTCGCGCGGCTCGATCGTCACCGGTTGGTAGATCACGCGTTTCTGTTCAGGGTCGTAGCGCATCTCGACATAGCCCGTGATCGGGAAGTCCTTGCGGAACGGGTGGCCGATGAAGCCGTAGTCGGTCAGGATGCGGCGCAGGTCGCCGTGGCCGTCGAACAGGATGCCGAACAGGTCGAAGGCTTCGCGCTCGAACCAGTTGGCGGCGCGCCAGATGCCGGTGATCGACTCGACCATCGGCATGTCTTCATCCGGGCAGAAGGTGCGCACGCGCACGCGCCAGTTATGCTGCACCGACAGCAGGTGCACCACGACCGCGAAGCGCGGACCGTCCCAGGTGCCTTCGCCGTATTGGGAATAGTCGACGCCGCACAGGTCGATCAGTTGTTCGAATGCGAGCGCAGGCGTGTCGCGCAGCGCCTGCATCGTGCTGAGGTAGTCGGCGGCCTTGACCACCACGGTCAGTTCGCCCAGCGCCTGCTTGACGGTCGCGCCCTCGCCCAGTGCATTTTTCAGGGCGAGTTCAAGGGTTTCGAGTTTCGTCGTCATGGTGTTTCGCTGTTCTTAGCGCGCGATGGTGTTGGTGCGCTTGATCTTGTTTTGCAGCTGCATGATGCCGTACAGCAGTGCTTCCGCGGTCGGCGGGCAGCCCGGCACGTAGACGTCCACGGGGACGATGCGGTCGCAACCGCGCACCACCGAATACGAGTAGTGGTAGTAGCCGCCGCCGTTGGCACAGGAACCCATCGAGATCACCCAGCGCGGCTCGGCCATCTGGTCGTACACCTTGCGCAGGGCGGGAGCCATCTTGTTGCACAGCGTGCCGGCAACGATCATCACGTCGGACTGGCGCGGCGACGGGCGGAACACAATGCCAAAACGGTCGAGATCGTAGCGGGCGGCGCCCACATGCATCATCTCGACCGCGCAGCAGGCCAGACCGAACGTCATCGGGAACATCGATCCCGTGCGCGCCCAGTTGATCAGCTTATCGGCTGTGGTGGTAATGAAACCTTCGTTTAATACGCCTTCAATTGCCATGGCTTATTCCCAATCAAGGGCACCTTTCTTCCAGATGTACCAGAAGCCCACGATGAATTCGGCGATGAACACCATCATCGTGATGAAACCGGTCCAGCCCAGTTCGCGCATCGAGACGCCCCATGGGAAGAAGAATGCCGTTTCCAGATCAAACAAAATAAACAGGATCGCCACCAGGTAGTAGCGAACGTCGAACTTCATGCGCGCGTCTTCGAAGGCTTCGAAGCCGCATTCATACGGGGACAGCTTGGCCGCGTCGGGGCGGTGCGGGCCGAGGATGCGGCCGAGCACCTGCGGAGCGACACCAACGCCGATGCCAACCAGGATAAAGAGAAGAACGGGGAGATAATTTTCGAGGTTCACGTGAAGCCTATTTGAACGATCGGTTAAAGAAACACTGCAGGGCTGCAGCGCCGAATCGCGCGAACCTGGCCGGACGGCCTTGCAAACCTACTGCGCGTTGCACTGCCGGTCTGCGATGCTCGCCGTACTCGAGTACGGCTGTGCTTCTCGACCGGCATTGCCGCCGCTCGCTACGGTTTGCAAGGCCGTCCGAAGATTGCTACCAGGATCGTACGACTGATCCTCGTGAAAAAGCCAGCGCAGGCAGGAGAGCGATCGCTCATACGCCCTTGCTGGCTCTTTCGTATCTTGGTGCCGACGGCGAGACTCGAACTCGCACAGCTTGCGCCACTACCCCCTCAAGATAGCGTGTCTACCAATTTCACCACGTCGGCTGGAGACCAGTATTTTACCCTGCCTTAGCACTACTTTTCAATGCACAAATTGCGCGATCACAAGGAAATTACGCAATTACTCAACATTTCTTTTAAGGCTAGCCATCTTTACAGCAGGGCCGGCAGCATTGAGGGCTGCCCATCCTTCACTACGATGCGACCCGCTCGATGGCGAGCCGCATTCTACTCCACATCCGGGACGGGCGTACGGCCCGGCCGAATTACTTGGTCGGCGCCGGCGTGGCAGGAGCGGTGGCCGGTGCTGCCGGGGCCGGAGCGGCCTGGTCCGGCGCCGCAGGAATGGCGACGCCCGGCGTCTGCGGAATGTCGTTGGCCGGAACGACCGTGGTCGGGCCGGCGTTCGGGCCTGCGCCCGGGACATCGTTCGGGATGCCGGCGGCCGGCGCTCCGGTGGCCGGGGCCGCCGACGACGGCACGGTCACGCGCTCCATCACGCCGCCGTCCGGACCAGCGGTGCGGGAATTGCTGAACCATGCCAGCGCCAGGGTCGAGGCGAAGAAGACGGCGGCTGCGAACGCGGTCGACTTCGACAGGAAGTTCGACGAGCCCGAGGCGCCGAACAGGCTGCCCGAGGCGCCCGAGCCGAAGGCCGCGCCCATGTCGGCGCCCTTGCCGTGCTGGACCAGCACCAGGCCGATGATGGCCAGGGCCGAAATAACCTGCACAACAATAATCAGATTGAACACGGTGTTCATTGCAATTCCATTTCCAAGTTAACGACGACGTTGAAGTACTTTGCTGCTTGAGAGCCTTGGCCCTTGATTCTGTTACTTGGCCGCGCGGACGATACCGAGGAAATCCGCCGCCTTCAGTGCCGCACCACCGATCAGGCCGCCGTCGATGTCCGGCTGCGCCATCAGGTCCGCCGCATTATCCGGCTTCATGCTGCCGCCGTACAGCACCAGCGTGCGTTGCGCCGCATCGGCGTTGCATTCGCGCAGTTTTTCGCGCACGGCGGCGTGCACTTCCTGGGCCATTTCCGGTGTCGCGGTCTTGCCCGTGCCGATCGCCCATACGGGTTCGTAGGCCAGCACGATCCTGTCGACGGCGTCGCTACCAACAGCTTCCAGCACGGCTTCCAGCTGTGCGTCGACCACTTCCATGGTCTGCCCGCCTTCGCGCTGCGCCAGGGTTTCGCCGACGCAGACGATCGGGGTCAGGCCCGCGTCGAGCGCCGCTTTCGCCTTCCTGGCGACCAGCTCGTTCGTTTCGCCGTGGTAGGCGCGGCGCTCCGAGTGGCCGACGATCACGTAGCGAGAGCCGAAATCCTGCAGCATCGACATGCAGACTTCGCCCGTATAGGCGCCCACCGGATGACAGGACACGTCCTGCGCACCCCAGGCGACCGGGGATCCTTGCAGGATTTCTTCACACTGGAACAGGTAAGGCGCCGGCACGCACACCGCCACGGAGGCCTTGGCATCGCCCAGTCCTTCGAGGATGCCGTTCAGGAGCGCGGCATTGGCAGCGCGGCTGCCGTTCATTTTCCAGTTACCTACGACGAGTTTGGCACGCATACTAACCCACGGATAAATTAACCCGCTATTCTAGCGGTCGAATATGTGGCGGTCAAACAATGACTGAGCCCTGCCGACACGCCACTTCCCTTTTTGATTCAATCTCTTAGACCACTTCCAGCACGATCTTGCCCACGTGCGTGCTGGACTCCATCAGCGCATGCGCCTCGGCCGCCCCGGCCAGCGGGAAGCTGCGGTAGATCACGGGCTTGAGCTTGCCCTGTTCGAACAGCGGCCAGACGCGCTCGCGCAAGCTGCGGGCGATCGCGGCCTTGAAGGCCACCGGGCGCGGGCGCAGGGTCGAACCGCTGATCGTCAGGCGGCGGCGCAGCACCTGGCCCAGGTCGATCTCGGCCTTGGCGCCGCCGAGCAGCGCGATCAGGGCGATGCGGCCGTCGTCGGCCAGGCAGTCGATCTCGCGCGGCAGGTAGTCGCCGGCCACCATGTCCAGGATCACGTCGACGCCCTTCCCGCCCGTCAGTTCCTTCACTACGGCAGCGAAGTCTTCGCTGCGGTAATTGATGCCGCGCTCGGCGCCCAGCTGCTCGCAGGCACGGCACTTGTCGTCCGTACCGGCAGTGGCGAACACGCGGTGGCCCAGGGCCGCCGCCAGCTGGATGGCGGTCACCCCGATGCCCGAGCTGCCGCCCTGCACCAGCAGCGATTCGCCGGGCGCCAGCCGGGCGCGGTCGAACACATTTGACCAAACGGTAAAAAACGTCTCGGGCAACGAGGCCGCTTCAAACGGGCTCAGACCTTGCGGGATGGGCAGGCACTGCGCGGCCGGCGCGCTGCAGTACTCGGCATAGCCCCCGCCCTGCACCAGCGCGCAGACCATGTCGCCCCTGGCGAAACCGGCCGCGGCATGGTCGCCGCCGACGATCTCGCCGGCCACTTCCAGGCCCGGCAGATCGGAGGCGCCGGGCGGCACGGGGTATTTACCCAGGCGCTGCAGCACGTCGGGACGGTTGATGCCGGCGGCATGTACCTTGATCAACACTTCGCCAGGCCCAGCGACCGGCATGGGCCGTTCGCATGGCTGCAGGACCTCCGGCTTGCCGGGCTGCGTGATTTCGATGGCGCGCATGGGAACTCCCGTGTTGAAAAAACCGCAATTGTAAGGGAGCCGGCGAAAAGCTGCGCGCCCGTCTACGCATCAGCCGGGCCAGCGCGTGCTGCGGCTGCCATGGAATTGGTCCTGCGGCAGGCAGTATCCAATTTCTCGACGGACAAATTCACGCCCATCCGCGGAGCGGAGATGCACCACGCATTCGAAGGGATCGCCACACGGGATGTAGGGCGGCCGTTTCGGCAGCGGCAGCTTGAATTCAATGGAAACGGTTGCTGCGGCGAGTATGTGGGAAGTGAGGCCGTGCCTGGCGAGCGCGGCGCGCAGGTAAAGCGCCCAGGTATGTGCCGCGCTGTTGCAGACGGGCGATACAGGCCGTGCGGTGCTGTCGAGCAGGTCGAACGCGACCCGGTTGGCCGATGCACGCGCTTCCGCGTAGAGTACGCCGAGCCCCCAGTAGCCCTCGATATCGTTGTTACGGCTGATGAACTTGCTGAGTAGACCTGCGGCCGTGTGATTGAACCTGCTTTTGGCAATCATGCCCATACCCCAATCGATCGCCGGATGCCTGGCATCACGCGACGGATCGACACAGTTGGACGGGCCAGGGGGTCAGCATAGCACACTGGCTCAGGAGCGCATGTGCCGATTGGGCTCCGGCGCGGCGCTGACACCCACCAGCGTGTCGCGCCGCAGCCGCACGCGCGTATGCGGCGTACGGATGCCGGCGCACATTCCCCAGGCCGCGGCCCAGCGCAGCGCCCGGTCCGTGTCCGGCCCGAAGGGCCGCGCCGCCGATGCGCGCTTCAGCGCCGCGGACATCCGCTGCATCGCGTACAGCTTTTTCATCGAAACCATCTTGGCCATGGGACCAAGATAAAGTGTCCGGCCGCGACAGACCGTGCCTTACCTAACGCTGTGCCTACTCAGGGCGAAACTGCCTCGCGCGGCGTGTACAGGGGCGTCCGGCCCTCGTCCACGGCCTGCAGGGCCTGCCTCGCCATCGCGTAAGCGCCTTCGTAGGATTTCGCAGCAGCAATGAAGCGCCCGTTGTGGCAGAACTTCGCATCGGGCACGCCGGTCACCGCCGCCAGGTCGGCGTCGCGCAGGCCGGCCCAGCTCTCGGGCAGGTCGGCGCGCGCGTCGAAGGTGTCGGTGGTGGCCGGCACGGTGTGCAGCATGTAGCGGTCCTCCGACAGGCTATGGCTGAGCACGAAAAGCACCTTCGGCATTTCCTTGCGCACCACCGAGCTCCAGGGCAGCGCTGCATTCTCCAGGAACAGCAGGCGGCCGTTTTCGAACGCCGCCGACCGGCGCACCTGGGCCAGCGCCAGGATCGCGCCCACGCGGTACTTCACCGAGTTGACGATCACGTCGGTGAGGAAGTCCATGGCCTTGCGGAACTGGGCCAGCCGGTAGGCTTCCGCCTCCTGCCCGTAGCCGAGGCGCTGCTCGTCCAGCCAGTTCGGGTTGTAGCCCGACACCACGGCCGACATGCCATAGCCGCCGGGCGCGTTCCTGGCGGCGCCGACGTCGGACAAGTCGAGGTACTGCACGATGTCGGCGTCGATCGCATAGGCCATCTGCTGCGCCGTGTCGGGGTCGAGCTGGTGTCCGGTGTGCAACGCGGCCAGGTGCGCGACGCAGCGCGCGCCGTAGTCGCGCCACACCAGGCCGGCGCTGGCGTAGGGCACGCCGCTGCCGCGGGCGCCTTCGAAGCCCTTCTGGTGATGGTCGAAGCGGCCGGCGGCCGGGTCCCAGACGCCGCCGACGTCGACTACGAAATCGGCGGCCTCGATGATGGACGGCTCGCGCGTCCTGACGATCTCGGCCTCAGGGAACAGGATGTGCAGGACGGCCACCGCCCATGCGTCGTCGGCATGAAACTTGCCGTTGTGGGTCACGATGACCATGTGTGCTCCGGAATGCGCTTGTCAAGGAGCGCATGATACCGGGTTCACTGCGCCCCCGTCGCCACCCGCTGCGGATGGGAATACAGGACATGGCGCCCTCCCCGCACGAAGCCGAGCAGGCTCACCCCGGCCGCGTCGGCCAGCTGCACCGCCAGCGCGGTCGGCGCCGAGATTGCCGCCAGCAGGGGAATGCCGGCGCGCGCCGCCTTCTGCACCATCTCGAAGCTGGCCCGGCTCGTGACCACCGCAAAACCCTCGCCGGGATCGATCCTGCCGCGCGCCAGTGCGCCAACCAGCTTGTCGAGCGCATTGTGGCGCCCGACATCCTCGCGCACGTACAGCAGTTCGCCGTCCGGCCCCGCCCAGCCGGCCGCGTGCACGGCGCCGGTGGCCTGGTGCAGGTCCTGGCGCGCCGCCATGGCTGCCATCGCGCGATGCAGGGCGTCCGGGTCCAGGCGCAGCGGCGCGGCATGGCCGGGCGCCGGCGCCGCAAACAGCTCTTCCTCGAAACAGGCCAGGCTCTCGACCCCGCACAGGCCGCAGCCGGTCTTGCCCAGGCGTCCCCGGCGCGTTTCCTTCAGGCGCAGCATGGCGCTGGAAGCAATGCGCATCTCGACCACGATGCCGCCCGCGCCCTCTTCCACCTCCAGCCCGTAGATCTCGCGCGCGTCCTGCACGATGCGCTCGCCCAGCGAGAAGCCGAGCGCGAAATCCTCCAGGTCGCAAGGCGAAGCGAGCATCACTGCGTGGCTGATGCCGTTGTAGCTGAGCGCCACCGGCACTTCCTCCGCCACCAGCTCGCTGGCCCCTTCCAGCCGGCCGTCGCGCCAGCGGCCGGCCGGCAGGCGACTGGCGCCCGGCGGCGCAAAGGAAGCGTCGGCGGCGTTCACGCCGGGCTCCCGTCGCGTTCCAGGAACACGTCGATGGCCTTGGCCGCCGGCACCTTGCTTTCCTTGGCATGGTGCCACAGCGGGATCAGGGGATTGAGCTCGGGGAAGTAGCCGGCGATGCAGCCTTCCGGCACGTCGTAGGGCACGACGGCCAGCCCGCCCACCCTGCGCTCGACGCCGTCGTCGGCGGCGCAGCGCAGGGCCACGATGGCGCCCTGCGCCAGCGCGTATTTCGCCATGTCGGCGCGCGCCATGAACAGCACCATGCGGCTGCCGTAGACGCCGCGGAAGCGGTCGTCGTGGCTGTAGATCGTGGTGTTGAACTGGCCGTCGCTGCGCACCGTGAACAGGCGCAGCGCCGCAGGCCCGGTACCGCGCCGCCCGTCGCGCAGGTCGGGATTCCCGTCGAGCCCTTCGGGCGTGGTGAACATCGCCTTGCCGCTCTCGGTCTTCCAGACCCGGTGCGCCGCGGCCAGCGGCTTGCGGAAGCCGCCCGGCGTCCACATGCGGGCATTGAAGTCGTGGAAGATCTCGGGATAGGTCGCCTCGATCGCATCGCGGATGCGCGCGTAATCGGCCACCCAGTCGTCCCAGTCGACGTGCGGATTCGGGTCCAGCGTGGCCTTGGCGATGCCGGCCACGATGGCCGCTTCCGACAGCAGCGTGCCGGCTACCGGTTCGGCCATGCCGCGCGAGCCGTGCATGCAGGCGGTGCTGTCCTCGATGCTCACAGCCTGGGGGCCGCTGCCCTGACGGTCGATCTCGATGCGGCCCAGGCAAGGCAGGATGTAGGAAGCCTTGCCGTGGATGAGGTGGTTGCGATTGAGCTTGGTCGAGACCTGCACCGTCAGCGGGATCTCGCGCCAGGCCGCCTCCATCAGCGCATGCTCCGGCGCCGCGCGCACGAAGTTGCCGCCCAGGCCGATGAAAGCCTGCACGCGCCGGGCCAGGATGCCTTCGCAGGCCTCGACCGTGTCCATGCCCTTCTCTACCGGCGGCTCGAAACCGTACTGCTCCTTCAGCCGGTCGAGCGGCGCCAGCTCGGGCTTCTCGGTGATGCCGACCGTGCGCTGGCCCTGCACGTTGGAGTGGCCGCGCACCGGGCACACGCCGGCGCCGGGTTTACCGATGTTCCCGCGCAGGAGCAGCAGGTTGACGACCATGGCCACGTTCTGCACGCCGTTGCGATGCTGGGTCAGGCCCATGCCATACACCGCCATCACGGCCGTGGACTTGCAGTACACCTCGGCCGCGCTTTCCAGCGCGGCACGCCGCAGGCCCGATTCGCGCTCGATGTCGGCCCAGTCGCAGGCGCGCACCGCCCCCTCGAATTCGGCCAGGCCGTGGGTATGCTCCTGCAGGAAGGCCGTATCGAGCACGCGCGCGCCGCCCGCCGCACGGGCGTCGTCGTCATGGGCGAAGATGGCCTTGCACAAGCCCATGATGGCGGCCGTGTCGCCACCCGGCTTCACCTGGTGGTATTGGGTGCTGATCGGCGTTTCCGAGCGGGTCAGCATCTCGGCTGGTGACTGCGGGTTGGTGAAGCTGACCAGGCCGCGCTCGCGCAAGGGGTTGAAGGTGATGATCGGCACGCCGCGGCGGCGCGCTTCCTGCAGCTGGTGCAGCATGCGCGGGCTGTTCACGCCCACGTTCTGGCCGAAGAAGAAGATGCAGTCGGTCTGGGCGAAGTCGTCCAGCGTCACGGTGCCGACCGGTACGCCGATGGTCTTCTGCAGGCCGACCGAGGTGCTTTCGTGGCACATGTTGGAACTGTCCGGCAGGTTGTTGTTGCCGTACATGCGCGCCAGCAAGCCGTACATGTAGGACGTCTCGAGCGAGGCGCGCCCGGAACTGTAGAACACGACCTGCTTGCGGTCCATGCCGCGCAACGCGGTGCCGATCTCGACGAAGGCCGTGTCCCAGGCGATTTCAAGGTATCTGTCGCTGGCCGCATCGTAGCGCAAGGGGACGGTCAGCCGGCCCTGGTCTTCCAGGCTGTGGTCGTCCCAGGCCTCCAGCTCGCTCACGGTATGGCGCGCGAAGAAGTCCGCGCCGATCGCCTTGCTGGTGGTTTCCCATGCGGTGGCCTTGGCGCCGCTCTCGCAGAATTCGAAGGGATGGGGGTTGGCCGGCTTGGCCCAGGCGCAGCTGACGCAGGCAAAGCCGTCCGGCTTGTTCTGGTTCAGCAGCAGCCGGCTGTCCTTCAGGGGCACCCGCTGGTGCAGCAGGATGCTGGTCACTTCCTGCACCGAGCCCCAACCACCCGCCGGCATGGTCGGGTTTTCGATCCTTACGTCGCGTGAATGCTTGCTCATGGCCGCTCCTCGTTCCTGGAATGGCCACGCTAGTCCTGTTGCCGATGCGGCTCCGTGCGCCTGCGAACACAGTCCTCGCGGTCACGGGTCAATCCGCGGACAAGATTGCTCCCAAGCGCAGGGAAGATTCTTGCAGGCATATCAATCCTGTCACGCCTCGATCTGGCGCAAGGATCGTGGCGTCCTCCTGCTTGTCCATGGCTGCGGGGCTGGCTACATTGGTCAGACGAGCTCATGCATATCGCATGGCCATCACCTCGAGGAGCATACGATGAAACGCTTCCTTCCCCTCCTTGCCAAGGCCGCGCGGCGGCTCCGGGATCACTTGACCGGCGCCGGCGAGCGCATGCAGCCGCCGCGCCGACGCCTGCTGCTGGGCAGCGCGATGCTGGCCGCCGCGATCGCGCTGCCGACCCATCCCGTCGGCGCCCAGCCGTGGACCACGGAGAACTGGACCGGCACCTGGGGCACGGCGCCGGCCGGTCCGCCGCCGGACGCCGGCCTGCAGACCTTCACCGACCAGACGCTGCGCCTGGTCGTCCACACCAGCATAGGCGGCAACCGGGTCCGCATCCGCCTGTCGAACGAACTGGGCAGCACGCCGCTCACGATCGGGGCGGCGCGGATCGGCCTGCGCGCCAGCGGTTCGGACGTGGCGCCCGGCACCGACCGCGCGCTCACCTTCGGCGGCCGCAGCTTCGTCACCATCCCGCCCGGCGCGCCGGCCCTGTCCGACCCGGTCGAGCTGAACGTGCCGGCGCTGTCCGACCTGGCAGTGAGCCTCTACCTGCCGGGGACGGTACAAGCCACCACCCTGCATTCGCTGGCGCTGCAGACCAACTACGTGTCGCTGCCGGGTAACTTCACGGCCGCCCCCACCCTGCCGGTGCAGCGCACCATCACGATCTGGCCCTTCCTCACCGAAGTCGATGTGGATTCGACCGGACCGGCCATCGTCGCGCTGGGCGACTCGATCACCGACGGCACCCGCAGCACGCCGGACACGAATAAGCGCTGGCCCGACTGGCTGGCGCGCCGCCTGCAGACCGAGCGCGATCCCATCGTCGGCATCAACACCCGCTTCGGCGTGGTCAACCGCGGCATCAGCGGCAACCGGCTGCTCGGCAACTCGCCCAATCCGCTGGCCGGACGCAGCGCGCTGGAGCGCTTCGACCGCGACGTGCTGGCCACCGCCGGCGTGCGCTACCTGGTGGTGCTGGTCGGCATCAACGACATCGGCAACAGCTCGCCCGCCAACCCGGTCACGGCGGAAGACCTGATCGCCGGCTACCGCCAGCTGATCAAGCGCGCCCGCTCCAAGGGCATCAGCGTGATCGGCGGCACCCTGACGCCGTTCGAGGGCGCCGGCTACTACTCGCTAGACAAGGAAACCGTGCGGCAGGCGGTGAACAACTGGATCCGCAACAACGACGAGTTCGACGCCGTGATCGACTTCGACCGCGTCACGCGCGACCCGGCCCATCCGACGCGCCTGCTGCCGGCCTACGACAGCGGCGACCACCTGCATCCGAACGACCTCGGTTACCAGGCGATGGGCAATGCGGTGCCGCTGACGCTGTTTCGCGCAGCTGCGAAGGCGGCAGCGCCGGCAGGTGTCAAGTAGGGTGGTCGGCTATGCCGACCGCGCGTTCAAATCCGGCGTGAACAGACTGTGCGTCCATGCTCGATCTGGTCCGGCGTGAACAGACCGTGCGTCCATGCTCGATCTGGTTGGACGCGCGGTCGGGAGGACCCGACCACCCTACGGAGGGCGGCGCGGCTAACGAAAAGCCGCCGGGCTCGCCGGCGGTGTTTGATCAGGAACTGGTGCCCGTACGCGAGCTCGTCGGCAAGGGCCTCCCCGGCTTCCACAGCCGCGACAGCGACTGGGCCTCCTCGATCTGCTCCTGCGTCATCTGGCGCGAGATCGCGGCGCGCTGCTCGACCGCGTTATGGTTGCCGCCGGCCGCAGCCAGGTTCCACAGCATGTAGGCCAGCACCATGTCCTGCGGCATGCCGGCCTGGTGGTAGCGGTACATCAGCCCGAGCGCGTGCTGGGCGTCGGCATGCCCCTGCTCGGCCGCCTTGCGGAACCAGGTCACCGCATGGCGCTGGTCCTGGGGAACCGCGTTGCCGGTGTAATACATGGCGCCCACGACGTACTGCGCGTCGGCCTTGCCCTGCTGGGCGGCCCGGTGGTGCCAGGCAAATGCCTGCTTGTAGTCGCGCGTGACGCCGCGGCCCATGTAATACATCAGGCCCAGCAAATGCTGGGCATCCGCGTGGCCGGACTTGGCGAGCGGGAGGATCTGTTTCAGTGCTGCCGCGTAGTTGCGCGCGTTATACGCGCTGGCCCCTTCCGCGAAGCCCGCATGCGCGCCTGCCTGCAGGCCAAGGGCGAATGCGATTGCTACCAATAGTTTTTTCATGTCTCGACCATGGAATCAGGGTCTCTGCGTACCCTTGGTCCTCGTGATGGACTCATCTTGTTCTTGTTCCCTGCCGCCATTCCTGTTTTGCTCTCGCAGCAGCCGACTACTTCCAGTTGACCTTGCCCAGGCCGTCGACGCTCGTCTTGCGGTTCTGTGGCTTGCCGTACACCGTCACCGAACCCATGCCCGACAGCGTCAGGTTGGCGCTGTCGCGCGCGGTCACGGTGGCGTTGCCCAGGCCCGACAGCTCGAGGGTGACGTTCTCGGCCGCGAAGGCCCGGGCGTCCAGCCCGCCCAGTCCACCGAGCTCCGCCTTGAGCGTGCGGCTGCGGCCCGACAGGGTCACGTAGCCGGCGCCGCTCAGGTTCAGCTCGACGCTGTCGCTGTCGATGCCATGGATCTTCATGCTGCCGACACCGCCCAGGTTCGCGCTCACGACCTTGTAGTTACATGATACATTCATTGAGCCGGCCCCATCCAGGTTAAGCTCGAGCTCGTCGCCGGAGAAACCACTGACTGTCGTGCCGCCGACGCTTTCCGAGCTGACTTCGCGCAGGTTCGGCAGGGTCAGCTCGGCATGCAGGCCCATGCTGCGGCCGAGGTTGATGCGCACGCCCTTGATCTCGGTACCGATGTTGAGGGTGTCGCCGCTTTGCAGCGTGGTAGTCTTGCCGAGCAGGCGCGGGTCGCCGCTCAGCACCAGCATCGGCGTGCTGCCCTGGCGAATCTTGAGGTCCACCACGCCGTCCAGCTTGACGCGCACCACGCGCGCGTCGATCGGGCGGGTCTCGGTGGCCGTGTCCGGCGCCGCGCTCGCGATCCCGATCGTGGCGAGAAGCGAGGTGCCGAGAAGCGCGAACGCCAGGCCGAGCTTGGGAAGCAGTGTCATTGATTTCTCCGAATGCGTGTTCTTGGGTGTCGTTGCTGCCGGCCTCATGAGCTGGCTCTACCGCAACATTACCAGCGTCTGGCCGGTATTGGCATGCTGCAACTATATCTTTCTGGAGGGCCCCTGCCCACCGCCCTGCGATGAACTGCAGAAAACGCGCTCCAGAGCGGCATATGGATGGACAGGGTGTGCTCGCCGGGGACTGTGGCGCGCGACCGACATGGCGCAAACTATTCCATGCAAAAAAGATTACTTATTGGCATGCCATTGCGCTAAGATGCAGCGCATGGCGGCCAAGCCGCCAGCTCAAGTATCGTCACAAGCACACTCCTATCGAGGTCTATCCATGCGCATGCGCCAATTACCTGTATTGCTGGCCGGGCTCACGTTTTCGCTGTCGGCGTTCGCCGCCTCGGCGGACCAGTGGACCCTGCCGGTCGCCGTCAAGAAGCTCGACAACGGCCTGACGGTCATCGTCACCGAAGACCGCAGTTCGCCGACCGTCGGCGTGTCCGTCGTCTACAAAGTGGGCATGCGCCTGGAGCCCAGGAACCGCACCGGTTTCGCCCACCTGTTCGAACACCTGATGTTCCAGGGCACGCCGAACGCCAAGAAGGGGGTGTTCGACACCACCATCACCGCCGGCGGCGGCCGCAACAACGGCTCGACCCGCGCCGACTACACCAACTACATCGAAACGGCGCCGGTGTCGGCGCTGGAGCCGATCCTGTGGCTGGAAGCGGACCGCATGAAGACCCTCGACTTCAACCCGGCCACGCTGAAGAACCAGCAGGACGTGGTGAAGGAAGAGATCCGCGTGAACGTGAAGAACCAGCCTTACGGCGGCTTCATGTGGATCGACATCGGCCAGCACGCCTTCCAGAAATGGGAAAACAACCATGACGGCTACGGCAGCTTCGAAGACCTGGAGAACGCCAGCCTGGAAGACGTGCGCGCCTTCCACCGCGACTACTACGGCCCGAACAACGCCGTGATCGCGATCGCCGGCGACATCACGCCGAGCCAGGGCTTCGCGCTGGCCCAGAAGTACTTCGGCGGCATCCCGGCCCGCCCCACCCCGAAGCCGACCGATTTCAACGAAGGCCTGAACACCCAGGAAAAGCGCATCGTGCAGAGCGACGCGCTGGCCCAGGTGCCGGCCATCGCCGCGGCCTGGAAGATGCCGCCGCGCGGCCACCGCGACCAGGCCGCCATGGCCGTGCTGGGCGAACTGCTGGCCGGCGGCGACGCCTCGCTGCTGTACCAGGGCCTGGTCAAGGGCCGCGAGATCGCGCTCAACGTCGACTCCCTGTTCGGCCTGACCGGCCCCTTCGAGTACGACGGCCCCACCCTCTTGACCGTGTTCGCCCTGTACAAGCCGAACAGCAGCGCCGACGCCATGCTCAAGGCGATCGACGAGGAACTCGCCAAGGTGGCGCAGAACGGCGTGGACGCCGCGACCCTGAAGCGCGTGAAAACCCGCATGCAGGCCAACTGGAACAACCAGCTCGAAAGCTTCATCAACCGCGCCGACATGATGGCCAAGATGCAGGTGATGTGGGGCGACGCCAACGTGGTCAACAAGATCCCGGGCTGGGTCGACGCCGTGAGCTCGGAAGACATCCAGCGCGCGGTGCGCACTTACATGGTGCCGGCCAACCGTACCGTGATCGACCGCAAGCCGGCCGCGATGCTTGCTGCCCCTGCCGCCACCCCTGCCGCCGCCGGCGCAAACAAATAAGGAGCGCATCGATGAAAAAACTGATGCTCGCAATCGCCGTCTCGGTCGCCTTCGCGCCGGCGGCCTACGCCGCCGCGCCTGCCGCGGAAAAATCCCTGCCGATGCCTGCCTATGGCAAGGACAAGCCGATCCCGGTGCCGAAGATCGCCAAGAAAACCCTGGCCAACGGCCTGACCGTGTGGGTCGTGCCGCGCCAGGGCCTGCCGCGCGTGGACTACGTGCTGGCCCTGCGCGGCGCCGGCTTCGCGGCCGACGCGCCAGGCACCCCGGCCTTCGCCAACATGCTGGCCGGCCTGCTCAACGAAGGCAGCGCCAAGCGCGATTCGCGCGCGATCGCCGAAGCGGCCCAGGGCATGGGCGGCTCGGTGGCCGCCAGCGCTTCCTCGGACGGCCTCGTGGTCGCGGCCAACGCGCTGGCGTCGCAAGCCGCGCCGATGATGGGACTGCTGGCCGAAGTCGCCCGCACGCCGGCCTTCCCGGAGAAGGAAGTCGCGCTGGCCAAGGCCAACGCACTGCAGTCGCTGCGCGTGTCGGAAACCCAGCCGGGCTTCCGCGCCGAGCGCGCCATCAGCCGCGCGGTCTATGGCGACCACCCGTACGCCCGCACCACCCCGACGGTGGAGGCGATCAACGCCGTGACCCAGGACATGCTGCGCGCCGAGCACGCCAAGCGCATGCGCCCGGAGCGCGCCCTCCTGGTGATCACCGGGCCGGTCAAGGAAGCCGATGCGTTGAAGCTGGCCGAACAGGCCTTCGGCGACTGGAAGGCCAGCGGCCCGGCCCTGCCGGATACCGCGCCCGCGCCGGCCAGCGCGAAGCCTGCGCGCGTCCTGCTGCAGCGTGACAAGAGCGTGCAGTCGACCGTGCGCCTGGGCAGCCCCGGCATCGCCGCCAGCGCGCCGGACCAGATTCCGCTGCGCCTGGCCAGCACCATCCTGGGCGGCGGCTTCTCGAGCCGCGTGAACAGCAACCTGCGCGAGCAGAAGGGCTACACCTACGGCGCCTCGGCCGGCGCCCGCCTGAACCGCGTGGGCGGAGCGATCGTCGGCGGCGCCGACGTGCGCAACGAAGTGACCGGCGCGGCGCTGAACGAGTTCTTCGCCGAGTTCAAGCGCATCGGAACCGAGCCGGTGCCGGCCAAGGAAATGGAGATGAACAAGCGCTACGTCGCAGGCGGCTACCTGATCAGCAACCAGATGCAGCGCGCGGTCGCGGCCACCCTGGCGCAGAACTGGCTGGTCGGCCTGCCGGCCGAATTCCTGGGCGAATACGTGCCGCGCATCCAGAAGGTCACGCCGGAGCAGGTGCGCGAGGTGTCGCGCAAGTACTTCGCGCCGGAGAACCAGTCGATCGTGGTGGTGGGGGATCCGAAGGCGGTGGGCGAGCAGCTCAAGGCGTTCGGGGAGTTCACGGTGACCGACAAGTGATTCGGCCTGCGTGCTGATGTGGAAAGCCCCGCGCGAGCGGGGCTTTTCGTTTTCACACTGCGCTGCGGAATCGGATTCCGGCCTTCGCCGGGACGACGGCTTGCAGGATGGCGGTGACGGGAGGCCTTCGCACCATTGGCCGTGAAACCGCTATCCCGGTGCAGGCCGGGATCCAATGTTGCAGGCCAGGCGCCGGCTTCTCAATCAGCCAGTTTCATCAACACCAGCCCCGACACGATCAGCACCGCCGCCACCACGCGCATCGTGTTGACCTGTTCCCCCAGCATGACGATCCCGACCACGAAGGCGCCCACGGCGCCGATGCCGGTCCATACCGTATAGGCGGTTCCCAGGGGAAGGGTGCGCATCGCGGCCGTCAGCAGCACGAAGCTGGCGATCATGCCGACCAGGGTGACGACGCTGGGCCACAGGCGGGTAAAGCCGTTCGACTGCTTCATCGCCACCGCCCACACCACTTCGAACAATCCTGCTACAAACAACATCAGCCAAGCCATACCGGCTCTCCTTGCGAAAAACCGGGCCGTCCCGGACATTGTTCCCACTGCGGGGGAGGTCGTCCTCCTGAGCGGAGAATTGTAGCCGAGCTAGCCCTTCAGCGCCCGCTCCAGGTCGGGCAGCTCGGCCGGCTTGACCAGGTGCGCATCGAAACCGGCGTCCATCGCGCGCTTGCGGTCTTCCGGCGAGCCATAGCCGGTGTGCGCCACCAGCCGGATGCCGGACAGGGCCGGGTTCTGCTTGACACGGCGCGCTACTTCGTAGCCGTCGATCCCAGGCAGGCCGATGTCGAGCACGATCACGTGCGGCCGCTGGCGCAGCGCCAGTTCCTCGATCTGGGAAGCGTCCGAGGTGGTGCAGGTCTCGTAGCCCATTTCGGCCAGCAGGAAGCCCATCATTTCCATCGCATCGACATTGTCGTCGACCAGCAGCACGCGCATGCCGCTGCCGCCGGTGTCGGCCAACTGGCACTGTTCCGGGCTGGCCGCCGGGGCGCTCACGCGCAGCAGCGGCAGCTCGACCGTGAAGGTGCTGCCCAGGCCAACGCCCGGACTCTCGGCCAACAGGCGCCCGCCGTGCAGTTCGAGCAGGTGCGACACCAGCGACAGGCCGATGCCCAGCCCTTCGGGGGCGCGGTCGGGCGGCGCGTCGACCTGGGCGAACATGGTGAAGATGCGCGCCAGGTTGTCCTCGGCGATGCCGATGCCGCTGTCGCGCACGGAGATCTGCACCCGCTCGTTCTCCAGCACCTGCACGCTTACCGCGAGCTGCCCGCCCTGGGGCGTGAACTTCGCGGCATTGTGCAGCAGGTTGCCGACCGACTGGGCCAGGCGCACCGGGTCGCCCATCACCCATACCTCCTGCTCCGGCAGTTGCACGTCCAGGTGGTGGCTGCGCGCCGTGATGAGAGGGCCGGCGGTTTCGATGGCCTGGGCGATCACCGCGCCCAGGTCCACCTCTTCGGTGCGCAGCACGATCTTGCCCTCCGAGATGCGGGCGACGTCGAGCAGGTCGTCCACCAGGTGCGCCAGGTGATCGACCTGGCGCGTGATGACTTCACGCGCGCGCGCCTGGCGCTCGGCGCCGGCGGTGCCCGCTGCGTCGCTCGCTCCCAGCAGCGCGGCCGCGTTGCGGATCGGGCTGAGCGGATTGCGCAATTCGTGCGCCAGCGTGGCGAGGAACTGGTTCTTGTTGCGGTCGGCGGCGCGCAGCAGCGCCTCCATCTCCTTGCGCGCCGTGATGTCGCTGGTCACGCGCGCCACCCGGTACACCTCGCTGCGCCCGTCGCGTACGGCGAACAAGCGGTCGCGCACCCAGAGGATCCGCCCGTCGGGGCCATGGATGCGGAATTCGTCGTCGTAGTGCGGCGCCTCCGGCAGCCGGCGCCAGCGCGCGGCAATGCGCTCGCGGTCGTCCGCATGCACGGCGTCCAGCCAGCTTCCCGGCCGCTCGGACAGGGCATCGGGCGCCCCGCCCCAGATCGCCGAATACGCCGGGCTGACGTAGATCAACCTCCCATCGGGGACGGAAAACATCCAGAACACGTCGTCGATGTTGTCGGTGATCTGGCGAAAGCGCTCTTCGCTGTCGCGCAGCTCGACCTGGGTCTCGCGCATGCGCAGCAGCGCATTCACGTTGGCGATCAGCTCATCGGCCTCGATCGGCGCCGCCAGGTAGTTGTCGGCGCCGCCTTCCAACCCGCGGATCTTGTCGGCGCGGCCGGTCAGGGCGGCCGAGGTCTGCAGGACCAGCACCATGGCGCTGTCCGGATTGACCTTGATGCGGCGGCAGACCTCGATGCCGTTAATGTCCGGCAGCTTCACGTCGAGCAGCACGAGCGCGGGGCACAGGCGCTTGACCATCTCCAGCGCGTCGGTGCCGTTGGCCGCCTCCGCCACCTCGAAACCCGCTCCCTGCAGGATCCGGCTCTTGGCATAGCGGGCGCCGTCGTTATCGTCGACGTTGAGGATGAGGAAGGGATTGGCTGTCATTCTTCGGTTCCATCGTGGCTGGCTTGCCGCGCGTGTTCCGGCAAGCGTCTCGGCAGGGTAAGCGTGAAGGTCGAGCCCTCGCCTACGGTGCTGGCGACGTCGACGCGTCCGTGCAGCAGTTCGGCCAGTTTGCGGCACAGCGGCAGTCCGAGGCCGGTGCCCTTGCTGCGCCGCTGGAGCGGATGCTCGATCTGGCTGAACTCTTCAAATATCAGTTGGAGGTTGTCCGGGCTGATGCCGATCCCGGTATCAAGGACCGCAAAGGCGATCGTATCGTGCTGCGCATCGTAGGTGGCCGACACGCGCACCGCCCCGCGCTCGGTGAACTTCAGCGCGTTCGAGATGAAGTTGCGCAGGATCTGGGAGATCTTGCCCTCGTCGGAATCGAAGGGATCATGCATGTCGGATTCGAATACCAGCTCCACGCGGCCGTCGTCGACCAGCGGACGCATCATGCCCTTGAGCGCGCGGAACAGGTTGTCGACCACCACCGGCGCCAGCTGCACGTCGACCTTGCCGGCCTCGATCTTGGCCAGGTCGAGCAGGTCGTTGACCAGCTCCGACAGGTCGCCCGCGGCCTTGGCGATGAACTGCACCTGGCGCTCCTGCTCGGTGCTCAAGTCGCCGTCCATGCGGGCCAGCAGCAGCTGGGCGAGGGCGCGGATCGAGGACAGCGGCGTGCGCAGCTCATGGCTGGTATTCGACAGAAAGCGCGACTTCATCTCATCGGCACGGCGCAATCGCTCGGCCTTGTCTTCGATCTCGGCGTAGAGCGCGACGATGCCGCGGTTGGTGTCTTCCAGCTCGCGCGTCAGCGACAGCAGGTCTTCCTGGCGCTCGCGCAGCTCGGCCAGGGTCGACAGCAGCTCGTGATTCTGCTGCTCCAGCTCCTGCAGGGTGTTCGATACCGGGCTGCCCGCCAGGCGCCTGCTGATCTCGGCCAGGCGCGCGGCGTCCACGACCGCCTGCGGCGGCAGCGCCTTGCGCATGGTCACCGCGGTGACGGCGCCCTGCTCCGGCTCGACCTCGCAGGCATCCATCAGGCGGTGGGCGCTGATCAGGGCCAGTTCCGGCAACGTGCGGCTCAAGCCCTCGTCCAGCCCGGCCGGCGCGGACAGCATGCGCGCTCCGCTGCCCGGATGGATCGTGACTTCCAGGTGCTGGCGCGCCAGTTTGCTGCCCAGCAGGAAGGCGGCGCGCCCGCCCGAACCCTGGTGGCAGGCCGCGCGCGCGATCTCAGACACGGCGGTGGCCACGCGTACCTGGTCCTGCTGCGAAAAACCGAGCAGCTCCGATAGTTGGCGCGCACGCTGGCGCACCAGCACCACGTCCTGGTCGCTGTCGAGGGCCACGCTGAGGATGCGCTGCAGGTTCACCGGACACTCCCGTGCCTGCGCACCACCAGCACCATGGCGTCGTCGCGCCGGCGGATGAAATCGCGCATCAGCATGGCGGCGATCAGGGCCGGGCTGCGCGCCACCAGGCCCGGATACTTGTCCAGGTCCCACTGGGTCTGGATGCCGTCCGAGTGCATGATGCACAGCGCGCCGGGTCCGAACGGCAGTGCGAATTCCTGCACCTTGCGCATGTTGTGCCCAACGATGCCGTTGTGCGACACCAGCGCCCGGCGCTTGGCGTCGCTCGTGTCGAGCACGCAGCCGGCGATATTGCCGACGCCGGCGAAACGCAGCTCGCCGGCCTCGTAGTCGATCCGCGCCGTCGCAGCCGCTGCGCCGCGGGTCGGGCGCAGCGCCTCGTGCACGGCGTTCATCAGTTCACCCGCGTGTGCGCTCTTGCTCGCTTCGATGGCGCGTACCGCGGCGGCGGACGCGCGCGCCGCCTCGGGTCCATGACCAAGCCCGTCGGCAGCCAGCAACGTCGCCCCGCGGGCATCGCAGCGCACCGCCCAGCCGTCGCCGCACGCCTCTTCTCCCGCCACCGGCATCCACAGGGCGCCGACCTCGACGCCGCAGGGCTCCGGAGGCGTGGCGTCGCGCCACAGCCGCATGAAGAAGGCCGAGCCCTTTCCCGGCTGCGTGTAGGCGTCGAACTCGTCGGCCAGGCGGCCCAGCGCCCCCAGGCCGGTTCCCGCCGTGCCCGCCGTGGACATGCCGTCGACCAGGCTGGCATCGAGGTCGACGATACCGGGGCCGTTGTCGACCGCCAGCACGTCGATGCCCACCCCGGCGCCGGACTGCGCCGGTCCGAGGTGGATCTCGCCCTCGCCGGCGTGCTTGAGGATGTTGGTGGCGGCTTCGGTGACGATCAGCGCGAGCTGGCCGGCGCGGGTCTCGCTGAAGCCGAGCGCATCGGCCAGTTTCTGGCCGATGCGCCGCACCGCGGCGACGTCGCTCGCGTGCCTGATCGCATGCACTTCCTGCTGCGTGAGTGAACTGATCAGCGTTTCCATTTCACCACCAGCACGGCAGTGCCCTCTCCCGGACGGCTGTCGATCTCGAATTCCTCCACCAGGCGCTTGGAGCCGCCCAGGCCGAGGCCGAGCCCGCCGCCGGTGGTGAAACCGTCGCGCAAGGCACTGTCGATGTCGGGAATACCCGGCCCGTTGTCGACGAACAGCAGGCCGATGCCCTTCCGGATGCCGTCGGCCAGGCTGTCGAGGTGGACCTCGCCTCCGCCGCCGTACTTGATCGTGTTACGTCCCAATTCGCTCGCGGCGGTCACCAGCTTGGTCTGGTCAACCAGCGACAAGGCAATGGCCACCGCCCGCTCGCGCACCTGCTTGCGCAGGCCTACAACGTCCTCGTCCGACTGCAGGCGCAGGGTCACGCGTGCGTTGCGGTGCTGGCGGTGGCGATCCAGCAACGCGGTGTCGAACAGGACTGCGTCGGTATGCGCGCCGTTCATTATTTAAAGCTCTTTCCCAGGAGGGCCATGCCTTTTTCGACGTTCAGGGCGGTCCTGACGCCGTGCAGCGTCAGGCCCAGCTCGACGAGCGTGATCGCCACGGCCGGCTGCATGCCGACCACCACGGTGCGGGCGTCGAGCACGCGCGCCATGGCGGCGGTATTGCTGATCATGCGGCCGATGAAGGAGTCGACCAGGTCCAGCGCCGAGATGTCGATCAGGACGCCCTTGGCGCCGTCGCTCACGATGCGCTCGGTCAGGTCGTCCTGCAGCTGCATGGCGAGGCGGTCGTGCATGTCGACCTGGATCGTCACGAGCAGCAGGTCGCCCATGCGCAGAATTGGAATGCGTTCCATGCGGATTCGCTCAGGACTTGAGGGTGATGGTGGTACCGGTACGCTCGAGCGCGACCAGGAAGGCGTCGGCCAGGGTGGCCTTGGTGACCACGTCTTCCAGGTTCACGCCGAGGTGCACGATGGTCTGGGCGATCTGCGGGCGGATGCCGCTGATGATGCAGTCGGCCCCCATCAGTCGGGCGGCGGCGATGGTCTTCATCAGGTGCTGCGCCACCAGGGTGTCGACGGTCGGCACGCCGGTGATGTCGATGATGGCGATCATGGCGCCGGTGTCGACGATCTTCTGCAGGATGTTTTCCATCACCACCTGGGTGCGGGCCGAGTCCAGGGTGCCGATCAGCGGCAGCGCCAGGATGCCGTTCCACAGCTTGACCACCGGCGTGGACAGCTCGAGCAGTTCCTGCTGCTGGCGCACGATGATCTGGTCCTTGGTCTTCTGGAACACTTCGATGGTGTACAGGCCCAGCTTATCGAGCAGGGTGCTGACGGTCCATGATGCGACGGCGATGCCTTCGGCATCGCCGTCGAAACCGGCGCGCAGCTGCGCGAACAAGGGCTGCTTCAGGGAGAACACGAAGGTGGCGGTCTCGCTCGGGGTCGAGCCGGACCTGGCGCGGGCGGACGAAATCTCGGCCAGCAGGTCGCGCACCTCGTCCCAAGAGCGGTGGTCGATGTTGTCGAATTCACCGCCACGGGTGGCATTGGCCAGGGCCGCGATGAATTGCTGGCAGTGCTTGCGTAACTGCTCCTTCGAGCTCGAGGTACCGCGCACGATCAGCGCTTCCAGCTGCTTGATCCACTCCGCGCCGATCTCGGCCTGGTGTTCCTGGATGAGCTGGCTGATACGGGCGGCGTAGTCCTTCGTGGTCATCGGTTCGATTCCTAGCATTGAATGGTTGATTTCATGAGTCGCCGCGCGGAACACGGGCGTGCGCTTCCATCGTTAAGCGAATAAATAACTATAACACTTATTGCATTACGGTTACGACACACTTGCGTCGCGTGCGGGCCGATCGACGATGGAAAAACGCCGGCCGGAAGCGCCGGCGGATTGGGGCTAAACGGCCGCTCCCGAGGCTGCGCTTGCTCGGCCGCAGGCAGGACGGACGACCTAGTTGAGCGGCCTGAGCAGGACCTCGATTACCCGGCCGCTGATGCGGTCGATCCGAAACACCAGCAGCTGCTGGCTGCCGGGACGGCCGTCTGCAGTAGATTGAGCAACGAGGTAGGCCGGGTCCTCGAAGTCGGCGTAGCGCGTGGGTTCGCCCAGCCATCGTTTCAGCTCGACGACGGTCATGCCGGCCGGCGGATGCTTGTCGAGGAAGGAAGACATCATGCAGCCCCGCCCTACCCGGTCGGCCTGCGCCCAGCGCTCGCGGTCGAAGTCGCAGGCCCCCCATCCGAAGAACAGGGCGACGGAGGTGTTGCCGCCGCAGGCTTGCAGGCAGAGGGACAGGCAGATCGGGGAAATCAGGGAGCGCATCACTCTCCGATCAGCAGGCGAGCGCGAGATTTTACTTTCGGCTCTACCATGGCCATTGTTTGCGCCACTCACAATTCTCACACAAGCTGCATGGCGGTCAGCCCTACTGCCGGATTTCGGGCAGCAAACGGGCTTCCATCACACGCCCAGTTCGTTTGTCGGTAACGAAGACCAGCAAGTATCCTTTCCCATACTCGCTCTCAACTGTCGGGGGCCCAAGAACATAAGCGGGATCTTCATCATAGTCCGCGTATCCTGTTGGCTCACCGAGCAATTGTTTAACCTGCAGCCTAGTCAACTGCTCAGGCGCGTGCTGGGATAGGAACGAAGCCAACATTTGTCCGCGCTCAACTTGCGTCGCGGCCGCCCAAGCCTGCGGTGTGAATGCCCGGTCGCCTAAAGCACGTGCCTGCTCTGCAAGGGATGGACGACTGCACCCACAAATAATGAGAAGCACGCAGAGTAAGGGAAGAATGCGCCGCATCGTCACTTTACACGAACCTTTAGTTTTCCGGATTCGAGAGCTGTCATACATCGCAAACTCAGACTCGCGTTCGTTCCTCTGGTTCGACCAATGTCCAATCCCATCCGGTTGTTGTGCAAGTCCATGCGCTTTTCGCCTATGGCATTGCCGGGAAAATTTTCATGCGCGGTAGTAAAGACCAATGCATTGGCAAAGCCCAGATCGCGTGCCAACAGTGCAGACCAGAAGCAGTGGCGAAATGCGTCTGACCTATCGTTCCGTCCGTTCACTCGGAAACGCCGGATCGTTTCGGCAAACGCAGTTGAACGCGCTTCCTTGATGGCGAAGGCATGATGCGGATGGCCGTGCAGGTATGCCTTTTCCGCCGGGGTAAGAATTTTGTATTGTTGATAAACGACCAACATGCGCGCTCCTCAGCCAATTGATGCTGTCGCCACATGGTTTTTCATGAGCGATCGCATTGCAATCATCCTGGTAGCAAAGCAAGCCGTGGTTGGCAATACGCAAACGAAAGCGATGTATGTTCTTTTGGAAGCGGGATCAGAACCGCAACGCATAAAAAAACCGCCAGGCTCACGCACTGGCGGTTCTTGCTGGCTTGACGCCGCGAGCAGATTACTGCGCCGCGCCTTCCACCGGATCAGCAGCCTTCATCGACAGCTTCAGGCGGCCGCGCTCGTCGGTCTCGAGGACCTTCACGCGCACCTGCTGGCCTTCCTTCAGATAATCGGCCACGGCGTTGACGCGCTCGTTGGCGATCTGCGAGATGTGCAGCAGGCCGTCCTTGCCCGGCATGACCTGCACGATCGCGCCGAAGTCCAGCAGCTTGAGCACGGTGCCGTCGTAGGTCTTGCCCACTTCGACCGATGCGGTCAGCTCTTCGATGCGGCGCTTGGCTTCCTGGCCGGCGGCGGCGTCGACCGACGCGATGGTCACGACGCCCTCGTCGGTGATGTCGATCTGGGTGCCGGTTTCCTCGGTCAGCGCGCGGATGACGGCGCCGCCCTTGCCGATCACGTCACGGATCTTTTCCGGGTTGATGCGGATGGTGATCAGGCGCGGGGCGAAGTCCGACAGCTCGGTCTTCACGCTCGGCACGGCGCGCTGCATCTCGGCCAGGATGTGCTGGCGGGCTTCCTTGGCTTGCGCCAGCGCGACCTGCATGATTTCCTTGGTGATGCCCTGGATCTTGATGTCCATCTGCAGCGCGGTGATGCCCGCCGGGGTGCCGGCCACCTTGAAGTCCATGTCGCCCAGGTGGTCTTCGTCACCCAGGATGTCGGTCAGGACGGCGAACTTGCCGCCTTCCTTGATCAGGCCCATGGCGATGCCGGCGACGTGCGCCTTCATCGGCACGCCGGCATCCATCAGCGCCAGGCAGCCGCCGCAGACCGAAGCCATCGACGAGGAGCCGTTCGACTCGGTGATTTCCGAGACCAGGCGCACCGAGTAGCTGAAATCTTCCGGGTTGGGCAGTGCCGCGACCAGCGCACGCTTGGCCAGGCGGCCGTGGCCGACTTCGCGGCGCTTCGGGGTGCCCACGCGGCCGGTTTCGCCGGTGGCGAACGGAGGCATGTTGTAGTGCATCATGAAGTCGTCGGTGTACTCGCCCATCAGCGCGTCGATCTTCTGGCTGTCGCGCGCGGTGCCGAGGGTAGCCACGACCAGCGCCTGGGTTTCACCACGGGTGAACAGGGCCGAACCGTGGGTACGCGGCAGCACGCCGGTGCGGATCGCGATCGGACGCACGGTGCGGGTGTCGCGGCCGTCGATGCGCGGCTCGCCGTCCAGGATCTGGGTACGCACGACCTTGGCTTCCATGTCGAACAGGATGTTGCCGACTTCGGCCGCATCGGCCTGCACACCCTGGGTCGCCAGGCCGGCCATGACTTCCGCCGAGATCGACTTCAGCTTTTGCTGGCGGATCGACTTTTCGCGGGTCTGGTAGGCGTCGCGGACGGCGGCGCCGGCCAGGTCGTTCACGCGGGCGATCAGTTCTTCGTTCTTCGGCGCCGGGCTCCACTCGACTTCCGGCTTGCCGCCTTCGGCGACCAGGTCGTGGATGGCGTCGATCACGGCGCGCATCTGGTCATGGCCGAAGACGACCGCGCCCAGCATGACTTCTTCCGACAGCTGCTGCGCTTCCGATTCCACCATCAGCACGGCGGTTTCGGTGCCGGCGACGACCAGGTCCATCAGCGAGGTCTTGAGCTCGGTGGTGGTCGGGTTCAGGATGTACTGCCCGTTCGCGTAGCCGACGCGGGCTGCGCCGATCGGGCCGTTGAACGGGACGCCGGCGATGCACAGCGCGGCCGAGGCGCCGATCATGGCCGGGATGTCCGGATCGATTTCAGGATTGACCGACAGGACGTGGATGATGACCTGGACTTCGTTCAGGTAGCCTTCCGGGAACAGCGGGCGGATCGGACGGTCGATCAGGCGCGAGGTCAGGGTTTCCTTTTCCGAAGGACGGCCTTCGCGCTTGAAGAAGCCGCCCGGGATCTTGCCGGCTGCGTAGGTTTTCTCCATGTAGTCGACGGTCAGCGGGAAGAAGTCCTGGCCCGGCTTGGCGTCCTTCCTGGCGACCACGGTGGCCAGGATGACGGTATCTTCGACCGACACGACGACGGCGCCGCTTGCCTGGCGCGCGATTTCACCCGTCTCCAGGGTGACCGTGTGTTGACCGTACTGGAAGGTTTTCGAAACTTTATTAAACATGGGTAATCCCTTTCTATTTGCCGACAGATTTTCAGGGGCTGTCGTTCACCTCACCACGGGCGGTTCTTACAATCCGCCATTAAACTCAACAATAACCAGCAACGAAAACAAAAAATGCCCGCGACAGATATCTGGCGCAGGCATTTCGTGACTAAATCGTCTTGACCAAGGATTACTTACGCAGGCCGAGCTTGGCGATCAGGTCGCGGTAACGGTTGGCGTCCTTGCGCTTCAGGTAAGCCAGCAGGCTCTTGCGGCGGTTGACCATCATGATCAAGCCACGACGCGAGTGGTGATCCTTCTGGTGTGCCTTGAAGTGGCCGTTCAGTTCGTTGATGCGTGCGGTCAGCAGTGCGACCTGGACTTCCGGGGAACCGGTATCGTTCTGGCCACGTGCGTTGTCCGCGATGATCGCGGCTTTGTTGATGTTTTCTACGGTCATGATGTTACCTTTCACATGCGGTGCATGAGTCGAAACCCAGCGCACCGTGATTGACGATGTTGATGACAAATCGCTGCCCAAAACGGACAGACCCGCCAGTATAGGGGAAAACCGGACCTGCGGCCACTGTTTGCATCGCCCGGAAGGTGGATCATGGGGGTTTTGCGGCGTTTGGAGGGCGAAATGATGAGGAAATTGATCAGATTTACAACATGCGCGGCGCTTTCCGTGCTTGTGCTGCTCGCCGGCTGCGCCAGCCTGCTGCGGCAGACGCCGACGATCGGCGACGCGGAAGACATCGTGCAGCAGAAGATGGGCGCGCCCACCAGCATCTACGGCGCCGGCAACGACCGCATCTTCGAGTACGCCACCGGCCCCATGGGCCAACAGACCTTCATGGCCCGCATCGGCGGCGACGGGCGCCTGGTGTCCTTCGAGCAGGTACTCACCGGCGAGAAGTTCGCGACCATCAAGGTCGACGCCGCCACCAGGGAGGACGTGCGGCGCACCCTGGGCCGGCCGGCCGAGACCTCGCATGTCGCGATGAAGGACTACGAGGTCTGGTCGTACCGCTACAAGGAAGCGGGCGTGTGGAACTCGCTCATGCACGTCCACTTCGACCGCCAGGGCATCGTCCGGCAGATGCTGAACGGCCCCGATCCGATGTACGAGCCGAAGGAAAAGATGGGCTGGTAGGTCCTGCTACCCTGGCGGCGGCGCGTCCGCCAGCGTCGAGGCCGGATAGGCGATCTTCCAGATCTGCCAGCCCATCTTGCGGCGCAGCGCCATGCGTTCCTTGCCTTCCGCGTACAGGTCGAAGTGGCCCTTGCCCGGCACGTAGCTGATGCTGGCCCTGGCGCCCACGTCGCGCAAGGCCGCCTCGAACTTCCTCACGCCCTGGTCGAGCTGGAACTCGTCCCTGGCGCCGACGTAGATGTGCAGCTTGCCGTCCAGTTGTGCCTTCTGCGCGCCCCAGCCCTTGCGCACGATGCGCGACAGGTCGAAGTTGGCCAGCCAGTGCTCGGCGACGGCCCGGTCCACCACCCCGGTCTTGCGGTCGTACAGGCGCAGCGGACGTCCGTCGGGGCCGCGCGGCGAGAACACCCATTCGAAGGATTGCATCTGGCCGCCATATTCTCCCAGCACTTCCTCCATGCCTTCCATGGCCAGGTCTTTCTTGACGGCTTTCGGGTCCGTGAGGTCGAGCTCGCCGAAACCGCTGAAGTCGAGGAAGTCCGGCGAAGTGGCGAAGGCGCCGCGGAACAGCGCCGGATAGCGCAGCTGCAGCCACAGGGCGGCCCAGCCGCCGGACGAATGGCCCATCAGGAAGCGGCCGGCCTTGCGGTCGGTACGGTAACGGCGGTCGATGTCGGGCAGCAGTTCCTGGGTCAGCGCGGTGGCCCAGGGACCGTTGTTGGCGCTGTCGACGAATTCGTGGGTGCCTGTGGGCAGGCTCTGGTCGAGGAAGACCCAGATCATGGGCGGCATGCGCTTGTTGCCGGTCTGGCTCAGCACGCCCGCCGCGCTGTCGGCCAGCGAGGCCATGCCGGCCTGGTAGCCGTGGGTGAAGTAGACCACCGGATAGCGCTTGTCCTTGTCCTTGTCGTAGTCGGGCGGCGTCATGACGAAGCCGCGCATCTGGACCGGCCGGCCGTGGAAGGCGCCCAGGGCCTTGCTGTCGAAGGCGAAGGGCTTGACATGGTGTTCGACGATGGCGCGGTCCTCGCTCGAGAACATTGGCCTGCCGTCCGGCAGCTCCCAGTAGCTGCGGCGCTCGGGAACGACCTTGTCGAGCGTGAGCGTGAGCGGCGCAGCCGCGGCCGGCACCGTCACCCGCACAACCTGCGACAGCACGTCGCCCGCGCCGCGGCCGGAATAGGCATAGCTGTGGTCGCGGTCGAGCAGCGCCTGCACCCAGTAGTCGCCGGCCGGAAGCTGGTCGATGGAATGCGGATATGCCTGGTCGCCGGGATAGAAAGCCAGGGTGCTGCCGGCCTTCAGGCCACTCACCTCGCGTGCGGCGACGAAATTGCTTTTCTCAAAGAAAGGATCGGCGCGCACACTGGCCGGGGCAGTTGCCGAATCGGCCTTGCTGGCGAACAGCAGCAGGCGTCCGCTTCCCGCCTCGGCGGCCGCGGCGCCGACCGCGATCTGCAGGGGCGGCGTATAGGCCTGCTGCGCCCAGGCGGGCGCGGCAAGCAGGAACAAGGCAAGGCTGAGCGGCAGCATGCGGGGTACTTCCATGGCATTCCTCTATCGTTGAAGAACAGAGATATTGCGCCAAGGAAGAATGCCTACCCTACCATTATGTGACGAACGGCAAAATTGTGGGATGAACTGCGCAATACATGGACAGGCCGCGCGGAAGGTCGGCAAAGGCCTGGCGGCTCTGCCAACCGACCGAGCCTAGCGGCGCACATTGCCGGGATCGTCGTCGTCGTCGAGCGGGATGATGCTCACCGGCTTGCCCTTGGCTGCGCGCCAGGCGAACACGGCGTAGCCCGACAGGCCATAGATCACGAAGATCGGCCACAGGACTTTCGGCGGGTCGATCGCCAGCAGCGCCAGGGCCAGGGCAATCAGGAACACCACGATGAAGGGCACCGACTTGCGGAAGTTCACGTCCTTGAAGCTGTAGAACGGCACGTTCGACACCATGGTCAGGCCGGCGAACACCGCCAGGCCCCAGCTGACCCAGTCCACCTTGCGCGAGCTGACGTTGATGTCCGGGTCGGTCATCATCATGATGAAGCCGACGATCAATGCCGCCGCCGCGGGACTCGGCAAGCCCTGGAAGAAGCGCTTGTCCACCACCTCGATATTGGTGTTGAAACGCGCCAGGCGCAGCGCCGCCCCGGCGCAATAGATGAAGGCGGCGATCCAGCCGAGCTTGCCCAGGCCGCGCAGCGACCACTCGTAGATCACCAGGGCCGGCGCGGCCCCGAAAGACACCATGTCGGACAGCGAATCGTACTGCGCGCCGAACTCCGACTGGGTGTTGGTCAGGCGCGCGATGCGGCCGTCCAGGCCGTCGAGGATCATGGCGATGAACACCGCCCAGCACGCATGCTCGAAACGCTGGTTCATCGCCATGACGATCGCGTAGAAGCCGCAGAACAGCGCGCCGGTCGTGAACGCATTCGGCAACAGGTAGATGCCGCGGCCGCGCTCGCCCTGGAGTCGGTCTTCCGCCCGCCGCCCGAAGCGCTTTTTCAGGCGGGAAAATCGTGGCGCCTTGGGCGCTGCTCCAGGTACTCGGCGTCGTGGAAAATTGGGCATAATAGTCCGTTTGTAAATAATGCTGTTCCCAGCATTATAGAGGCGGGACGCCCTTGTTAGCGAATGATCACTGTTGTGCGAGCATTCACTTGAATCGCAGCTTTCCTACCAGACGCATCTGGAGGGTAGTTTCACCCGGTTCGAAGCTCGGTTCCGGCATCTGGTCAGCCGCTTCCTTCATGGCGCTGCTGCGCATCATCATCGGCGCACCGGCCGCCTGGCCGTCGCCTGCATAGTTGCCCGAGCCCTCGAAATCGACGGTGTCGAGCACCGCCTCGGTCGGCTTGCGCCCCATCGCCTTCGCGATCGACACGATGCGCTCGTTCAGGTTGCGGTAGGTGGCGGCGATGCGCTGGTCATCCAGGCGCTTTTCCAGTTCGGGGCTCAATCCGAAGCTCACGTTGTTGATTTGCAGAACTTTTTGCGCGGCGGCGGCTGTCTTCGGCAGCTCGGCCAGGTTGGTCGTCTTGACTTCCAGGTACTGGCCGACGCGCCAGGCGACCGGCACCGGCCTGGCCGGCGCATGCGCGGCCGGCTGCGGCATCGGCGGCACCTCGGGGTACACCGGGTAGGTGTAGTAACCCATCGTCTTGAGCTCGGCTTTCGGATCGGCGCGGCGCACGATCTCGGTGCCCTCCTTCATCTTGCGGTTCACGCGGGCCGCGGCGGCGTTCTTGTCCTTGTCGTGCTCTTCCACGGCGAAGGTGACGGTGGCCTGGTCGTTGGCGTGTTTCACTTCGCCGAAGGCGGGGACCACGACCAGGGCGCCGCTGGTAGACGGGGCGGTGACGGTCTGCGCCTGGGCCTGGCAGGCCAGGACGAGGGCGGCGGCGATGAGGGATGTGGAAATTTTCATTCTTGTTCTCCAGTAGAAGTCAGCAATAAGCGTCAACAATACGACGGTTGCCCGCATGACTTATACGATACCGTACCCGCAACTTCCATCATGAATTTGTAATGGATCGTTGCAACTGAGCGGTTGGAGGCACTCATGAAATTGCGAAAGCGGTCTCGATTTGTCGTAGGGTGGTCGGCTTCGCCGACCGCGCGTTCAAATCATGGTCGAATGCCTGCGCCGTGATTCGCACGTTTTTGTTGAACGCGCGGTCGGCAGAGCCGACCACCCTACATATTTCCTCAGTTCTTGCTCTGGTCCACCAGCTTGTTCTTGGCGATCCACGGCATCATCGCGCGCAGCTTGGCGCCGACCTCTTCGATCGGGTGCTCGGCGGTGAGGCGGCGGCGCGAGATCAGGGTCGGGGCGCCGGCCTTGTTCTCGAGGATGAAGCTCTTCGCGTATTCGCCGGTCTGGATGTCCTTCAGGCACTGGCGCATCGCATCCTTGGTCGCCGAGGTGACGACCTTCGGGCCGGTGACGTACTCGCCGTATTCCGCGTTGTTGGAGATCGAGTAGTTCATGTTGGCGATGCCGCCTTCGTAGATCAGGTCGACGATCAGCTTGAGTTCGTGCAGGCACTCGAAATAGGCCATTTCCGGTGCGTAGCCCGCTTCGGTCAGGGTCTCGAAGCCGGCCTTGATCAACTCGACCGCCCCGCCGCACAGCACGGCCTGCTCGCCGAACAGGTCGGTCTCGGTCTCTTCGCGGAAATTGGTCTCGATGATGCCGGCGCGGCCGCCGCCGTTGGCCATGGCATAGGACAGCGCGATGTCGCGCGCCGAGCCGGACTTGTCCTGGTAGACCGCCACCAGGTGCGGCACGCCGCCGCCCTGGCGGTAGGTGCCGCGCACGGTATGGCCCGGGGCCTTCGGCGCGATCATGATCACGTCGAGGTCGGCGCGCGGCACCACCTGGCCGTAATGCACGTTGAAGCCGTGGGCAAAGGCCAGCGCGGCGCCCTGCTTCGCGTTCGGCTCGACATTGTTTTTGTAGACCTCGGCGATGTTCTCGTCCGGCAGCAGGATCATGATGACGTCGGCGTTCTTGACCGCTTCATCGACTTCGGCCACGTTCAGGCCGGCGGCTTCGACCTTGTTCCAGGATGCGCCGCCGCGGCGCAGGCCGACGGTGACGTTGACGCCGGATTCGCTCAGGTTCTGTGCGTGGGCGTGGCCCTGCGAGCCGTAGCCGATGATGGCGACGTTCTTGCCTTTGATGAGGGAGAGGTCGCAGTCTTTGTCGTAGAAAACTTTCATGGTCGTTCCTTAATTAATTTTAATGTGTGTGTATGTTTGCGTCAGTTGAACGCGCGGTCGGCGGAGCCGACCACCCTACGAAGACTGCTTAAACTTTGAGGATGCGTTCGCCGCGGCCGATGCCGGAACCGCCGGTACGGACGGTCTCGAGGATCGAAGCACGGTCGATGGCGTCGATGAAGGCGTCGAGCTTGCTCTTGGCGCCGGTCAGTTCGATCGTGTAGGTCTTCTCGGTCACGTCGATGATCCGGCCGCGGAAGATGTCGGCGGTGCGCTTCATCTCTTCGCGTTCCTTGCCGACCGCCCGCACTTTAATCAACATCAGCTCGCGCTCGATGTGCTGGCCTTCGGTCAGGTCGACCACCTTCACCACTTCGATGAGACGGTTGAGGTGCTTGGTGATCTGCTCGATGATGTCGTCCGAGCCGCTGGTGACGATGGTCATGCGCGACAGGGTCGCGTCTTCGGTCGGCGCCACGGTGAGCGTCTCGATGTTGTAGCCGCGCGCGGAGAACAGCCCGACCACGCGCGACAGCGCGCCGGCTTCGTTCTCGAGGAGGACGGAAATGATGTGTCGCATTACAGGTCCTCCGAGCCGAGCAGCATTTCATTCAGGCCCTTGCCGGCCTTGACCATCGGCCAGACGTTCTCGCTCTGGTCGGTAATGAAATTCATGAACACCAGGCGGTCCTTCATGGCGAAGGCTTCGCGCAGCGAGCCCTCGATGTCGCCCGGCCGCTCGATGCGCATGCCGACGTGGCCGTAGGCCTCGGCCAGCTTCTCGAAGTCCGGCAGCGAATCCATGTAGGACTCGGAATAGCGCGAACCGTAGTCGATCTGCTGCCACTGGCGGACCATGCCGAGGAAGCGGTTGTTCAGCAGGATGATCTTCGGGGTCAGGTGATACTGCTTGCAGGTGGCGAGCTCCTGGATGCACATCTGGATCGAGCCTTCGCCGGTGACGCAGGCCACGGTCGCATCCGGATTCGCCATCTGCACGCCCATCGCGTACGGCAGGCCGACGCCCATGGTGCCCAGGCCGCCCGAGTTGATCCAGCGGCGCGGCTTGTCGAAACCGTAGTATTGCGCCGCCCACATCTGGTGCTGGCCGACGTCCGAGGTGATGAAGGCGTCGCCGTTCGTCACGCGGTGCAGTTGCTCGATGACGGACTGCGGCTTGATCAGCTCGCTGGAGTCCGTATAGGCCAGGCAGTCCTTGCCGCGCCACTCCGCGATCTGCTTCCACCAGCCCTGCAGGGCCTGCGTGTTCGGCGAGGAGGTGGAGGCGTCGAGCTGGGCCAGCAGTTCCACCAGCACGTCCTTGACGTTGCCCACGATCGGGATGTCGACCTTCACCCGCTTCGAGATCGACGAGGGGTCGATGTCGATGTGGATGATCTTGCGCGGGTTGGTGGCGAAGTGCTTCGGGTTGCCGATCACGCGGTCGTCGAAGCGCGCGCCGATGGCGATCAGGACGTCGCAGTGCTGCATCGCCATGTTCGCTTCATAGGTGCCGTGCATGCCGGGCATGCCGACGAAGTGCGGGCTGGTCGAGCGCGAGGCGCCCAGGCCCATCAGCGTATTCGTCACCGGGAAGCCGAGCTTGTCGACCATGCGGTTCAGTTCGTTCGACGCATTGGCCAGGATGACGCCGCCGCCCGCATAGATCATCGGGCGCTCGGCGCCCAGCAGGAGCTGGACGGCCTTGCGGATCTGGCCGGCATGGCCCTTGTCCACCGGCTTGTACGAACGCATCTCGATCTCGCGAGGATACTCGTACACGCACTTGTGCATGCTGATGTCCTTCGGGATATCGACCAGCACGGGGCCGGGACGGCCGGTGCGGGCGATGAAGAAGGCTTTCTTGATGGTCGACGCCAGCTCGCGCACGTCCTTGACGAGGAAATTGTGCTTGACCACCGGGCGGGTGATGCCGACCGTGTCGCATTCCTGGAAGGCGTCCTGGCCGATCGCATGGCTCGGCACCTGCCCGGAGATGACGACCATCGGGATCGAATCCATGTAGGCGGTCGAGAGGCCGGTGACGGCATTGGTCACGCCCGGACCGGAGGTCACGAGGGCGACGCCGACGGTGTTGGAGCTGCGCGAATAGGCGTCTGCGGCGTGCACCGCGGCCTGTTCGTGGCGGACCAGGACGTGCTGGAACTTGTCCTGCTTGAAGATGGCGTCGTAGATGTAGAGGACTGCCCCGCCGGGATAACCGAAGACGTGCTTGACGCCCTCTTCCGCGAGACAACGCACCACGATTTCAGCACCCGTGATGGGGGCTGATGCTTCGTTAATCATGTTCATTCCTTTCAAGACCCAATGGGAGTTTGATCGGATGCCCGTTCCTAACGAAATGCGAAATGCGCGACAGCGCTCATGCTTCCCTTCTCTCTGCGTGCACGCGGGTGTTTCGGGACACCGTAGGGTCCTTACGCACGGGCGCTGGGCGCAACTCGTTCGGCTTGAGTGTCTGTAGCGTTTATACGCATCTCTCGCGCTTGTGGCGCGGGTCGGAGCAAACTGCCTACAAATGAAAGCGCGTCAATCCGGAGATGGCTTGTGGGCCTTCACCGGGTGACCGGAGAGCTTCGGGGGTGCAAAGCATTGAAACACATTACTGCGTTGCACCATTTTGGTCAAGACTTCAGTTTAAAAAAGTTTATCGTCCCAAAACAGTGCGCCGTGCTCAGGCCACGGGGCGGACCTGGGCACGGCGACGGCCGAGCAGGCCCAGCAGACCGGCGCCGAGGAACAGCATGGCTGGGGCGGAAGCCTCCGGCACCGGCGAGGCAAGCGCATACGAGCCCGATTCCAGCTGGACCGTGAATTCACCCGTGGCTGCGTACGCCGTCTCGTTGTCGAAACTTACCCAAAGCGTCTCGTTGCGATCGTAGGCGGACCGGAAGCTTCCGCCATACAGGCCGACGTCCCCGTACACGTCTTCGCTGTCGCGGCGCTCCCACCTGTCCCTGGGCGGCCCCCAGACCGCCTTGGCCAGGAGATACGCCCATACGGTACCGCCCTGCTCGGGCTGGGACAAGGGCACGGCCCGCATGGCGATATCCACGTCCAGCGCCAGCGACAGCCGCGTATTCGGCGAGAACGTGAAAAAGCCGCTTCGCTCGGCACGGTCCAGCGCGCGCTGTTCGAACCCGACAGCCGGCGTGACGGCGCTCGACGCCGAGAGCGGACTCAGGTCGGCTTGCGTGAATGTGAACCAGGGTGTTTCACCGTCGTCGGGCGCCAGGTCGACCAGAACGAAGCGCAGCCTGGAAGCCGTGACATCCGACTGGACCTGCGCCACGACCGGTGTCGCAAACAGGCCGGCACATGCCAGCAGCAAACCGGTACTACGGAGCTGATGCGTTTTCATCGTGCCTCCTCGTGCATGTTTGCGCATCGTTGACCGTACACCGAATGCGCAGCCCGCACGATAGCTGCGGACAGATATGGGGAGGGTACGCCACACGGCCATCCTGGCGCTGCATCTCCCAACGGCTCAACAGCGAAGCATTTCGACCGAATTCATGCACTTTTTGCAAAGCTTCGGGCCGGCGCTGCGCGATGTGGATGCGTGAGGGATGGATTTTTGCTAGGATTCGATAGTTTTCCTTACGGCATTCGCAACAGGCGCCCTTCCAACCACGCATGGCCACAGACAAAGAACTCAACGACTTCCTCGAGAATGTCGAACGGCGTGCGTTCAAGCAGGCGGTGTATGCGGTGCGCAAGGACGAATCGGCGCTCGACATCGTGCAGGACGCCATGATCAAGCTGGCCGAGAAATACGGCGACAAGCCGGCTGCCGAATTGCCGATGCTGTTCCAGCGCATCCTGCAGACCACCATCCTCGATTACTTCCGCCGGGAGAAGGTGCGCAATACCTGGGTCAGCCTCTTCGGGGGCTTCAGCCGCCCGGATGGGGACGATGAGGAATTTGATATACTCGCCTCGTACGAAGCGGAGGAAGGGTCAGCTGCTGCAGAGTCGAGCGCCGACCAATATGAGCGCGCACAAACCTTACGCCTGATAGAGCAAGAAGTAGAAAAGCTCCCGGCGCGTCAACGGGAAGCCTTCCTCATGCGTTACTGGCAGGATATGGACGTGGCCGAGACGGCCGAAGCGATGGGTTGTTCCGAGGGAAGCGTCAAGACGCACTGCTCCCGTGCAACCCACGCACTCGCCGAGGCGCTCAAGGCCAAGGGAATCAAGCTATGAACACGGACGACATCAACCTGGCGTACAAGCTGCGCCATGCCCTGAACGAGAACCTCGACACCCTGCCGGTTTCGACGACCGAGCGGCTGGCCGCGGCGCGCGCGCTCGCCTTGTCACGCAAGAAACCTGATGCTCCCCGTCAGGCGACGCGCGCGGCGAAGCGTCCGCTCTTCGCGCTCAAGGCCTTGTTCACCGGCCCGGCGCTGGCGCGCCTGGCCGTGGCGGCGCCGATGCTGGCGCTGGCCATCGGCATGGGCGGCGTCTACCAGCACGAGCAGCAGCAGCGCCTGGCCGCGATGGCCGAGATCGACGCCGCCGTGCTGGCCGACGAACTGCCGCTGACCGCGTACCTCGACCATGGCTTCAATGCCTACGTGGAGTCGCAACAGCGCCAGCAATGACGAAACCCGCGCCGAAGCCCCGCCTCGCCGTTGTTGCAACTGCGGCAGCGGTCTTGATTGCCGGGGCTGCGACCTGGGCGGTCTACAACCGGTCCGCATCCACAGCGCCGGATGGGTCCGGCGCAGGCGCACCCGCCACCGTTGCGGCGGGCGCCAAGCCGTCTGCCAAGACCCTCGACAAGCCGCTCTGGCGCGAATTGACGCGCTCCCAGCAGGCTGCCCTCAAGCCCCTGCAGACCGAGTGGAACGGCATGGACGGCATCCGCAAGCGCCGCTGGCTCGAGCTGTCGGCCCGCTTCGCCTCAATGAGTCCGGCCGAACAGGCACGCGTGCACGAGCGCATGCGCCAGTGGATGCGCCTGACGCCGGCCCAGCGCGACCTGGCGCGCGAAAACTATTCGAAGACACGCAAGCTGGCCCCGGGACAGAAGTCCGCGACCTGGGAGAGCTACAAGCAGCTTTCCGAGGAAGAAAAACGCAAGCTGGCGCGCTCGGGCGGCGCCCGGCCGCAAGGCACGCCGGCAATGCCGCATTCGCCGATCATCGCCGCGCCCACCAGTTGCCCGCCGGGCGCGATGCGCCGCGGCGCCTCCTGCATCATGCCGCCCCCGGCAGCCCCGGCAACGACGCCGGCCAGCCCCGGCGGCGCCACCGTGGCGCCCACGATCACCTCGACCCCGCCCGCTGCCGCACCCGCGCCGGCGCCGGCCGGCCCCGCACCCGCCGCCCCCTTACCTGCCGCTCCTACCGCACCGAATGCAAACGCCAGCAATGCCAGCAACGCCAGCAACTGAGGGTGGCAAGCCCCTTCCGCTTGCCACTCCCACCATCCTGCGCCGTGTCACCGTCATGCTGTACGAGGCGCTGCTGCTGTTTTCCGTCATGATGCTGGCGATCGGCTTCTACATGCTGGTGACCCTGAACAGCCAGCATCCTGTCGCCAAGGAAGGAATGAAGCTGTGGCTGTTCCTGGTGACGGGGGCCTATTTCATCTGGTGCTGGATGAATACCGGACATACGCTGGCGATGAAGACCTGGCGCATCAAGGTGGTCCAGCCCGGCCATCCCACGCTGCCGTTCAGGACCGCCGCGATCCGCTTTCTGCTGGCGTGGGGCTGGTTCGCCCCGGCCTTCTTCGCGTGCTGGGCCTTCGGCCTGCACGACAAGCGGCAGATCGCGACCGCCTTCCTGGTCGGGATCGTCGCCTGGGCGATGACGGCGCTGTTCGACCGCAACCGCCAGTTCCTGCACGACCGCCTGGCGGGCACGCGCCTGGTCGCGCTGCCCAAGGCTGCGCGCAAGAGCGCCTGACCAATGCCTCGCCGACCTTCCACGGTCGAAGGGGCCGGCCCGAGGATAGCGATCCCGGCTGGCGTCCACGCGGGATGGTCGGGCAACGCAGCGTGAATTCGGTGTGCGCTCCCGGCCTGCACTCCCATGCCCCAATACCACTGCATGATGGCGCCCGTCCGGGTGACATCAGCCCTGCGATACTCATCTGGCCATGTAAGCCCGCTTGACGAGGAACGCGTCGATTGCCTCGTATGCGCGCTGGCGAACCGCCTTGTCCGGATTGGGAAAACCCTTGTCCGACTGTCCTTTTGGGGTGAACATGTGTCCGACGTCTTCATAAATGTTGAGCTCTGACACGTTTCCAGCCGCTTTCATTCGTTCGTGGAACTTCTGGACCTCGCCGAGAGGAGTCACTGTGTCAACCCGGCCTGTTACGATGATCGTTGGAGGCAGCGAGGGCGACACATGTTCCGCCGGGGAAAAGTTTTCAATCCTGGTACCTGGAGGGAAGAGGGAGCGGAAATGGGGGTCGTCGACAACCGACACGGCAGGCGACACCAGCGCCAGCAAATTCGGGCGCTGATCGTCCTCCCTTGCGAAAACGGCCGCCGATGCCGCCAAATGCGCCCCCGCCGACCAGCCAAGTACCGCGACCCGCTTCGGGTCGAGCTTGAGCCTGGACGCATTCGTACGGGTCCACTTGAGCGCAGCCATTGCATCGTCGATCGCGTCCGCCGGCGTCGTCGCTTTCTGGTCGGACAGCCTGTACTGGGCGACAATCGTGACCAAACCTTTGCAGGCATAACGGTCCACGAGGCCGAAGGCCCACGAGGGCTCGCCCATGGTCCACCCGCCTCCATGGAAAATCACGATCGCGGGCCGGAGAGACTCGGTGGCCTGGACCGGAGCGAATACATGGATGTTGAGGGGACCGGTGGGCGCCTGACGAAAGGCAAATTCCGACTCGGTCAACTGGCACTGGCCGGCGGCATGCGCCTCCAATGGCGTGACGACGGATGCCGCTACCGCGAGAAGAATTCGGGCCACCGTACGCATTCCTGTCCTCATCAGATCCAGTCAAGGCCCTACTGTAACTTGCTTTACTGCCAACGTGGGCGAGTATTGCATGCTGATTGGGGTGGACGCGGGAAGCGACCGCTATGCTTTGCGGGCGATGTTTACTTTGCCGCGCGGCATTCGAACGCGGCAAGGACTGGAATAGCGGAATAATCGAAGACTTCGAATCCGACTCCATCAAAAAGGTGATCCATGAAGCTATCGAATATCCGCGTCGTCATCATGGGCGCATCGAGCGGCATCGGGGCAGCGACCGCCCTCGCCTTCGCACGCGAGGGCGCACAGCTGGTGCTGGGCGCGCGCGGCAAGGAGGGTCTCGAGGACATCGCGCGGCGCTGCCGCCAGGCCGGCGGCCAGGCCGAGGCGCTGGTGGTGGATGCGCTCGACGCCGATGCGGTGGCCGACTTCGCGCGCCGGGCGCGCGCGATCCTGGGCCGGATCGACCTGTGGTACAGCAACACCGGCGCCGGCGTGGTCGGCAAGTATGCCGAGGTGCCCATGCGCGACCACCAGCGCATCATCGAGACCAACCTCCTCACCCACATGAACGACGCCCACGCGGTGCTGCCGATCTTCCTCGAGCAGGACCACGGCATCTGGGTCAACATGATCTCGGCCGGCGGCTTCGTCGCTTCGCCCTATGCGGCGGCCTATGCGGCCAGCAAGTACGGCCTGCGCGGCTTCAGCGAGGCGCTGCGGGCGGAACTGGGCAAGCGGCCGCGCATCCATGTGTGCGACGTGTATCCGACCTTTGTCGACACGCCGGGGATGCGCCATGCGGCCAACTATACCGGCGGCAGGCTGTCGATTCCGCCGGGGGCCCTGAAGCCTGAAACCGTCGCGGCGGCGATCGTCGACCTGGCGCGGCGGCCGCGCGACTCCACCGCGGTGGGTGCGCCGGTGGCGATGCTCAGGGCGGCCAACATCGTTGCGCCGAACCTGATTGCCTCAGGCATGAACCGCTTCCTGGACCGGTGGGCGAAGGGGGCGGACCCGGCGCCGGATACGGTGGGGGCCTTGTATGCGCCGCAGCACGGGGCCAGCGGGATTCATGGCGGGCAGCGGCGGGCGGATAAGTCAGGGAATGCAGCGCTCGTCGTGGGCGCGACAGCGCTGGTGGCTGCACTTGGCGTGCAGCTGTTGCGGCGCAGGGGAAGTTAGAAGCGCTCGTAGTCGAGCAGGTAGCGCCACTGACCTGCCTGCAGACCCGCCATCGGCACCCGCCCGATGCGAATACGCCGCATCTCGACGATCTCCAGCCCTACCGCGCGGCACATGTGATCGATCAGCCCCGGCCGCACGTCCTTGAGCGCGAAGCGCAGCCGGTGCTCGCTCTGCCAGCTGACCTTCATCGGCGCGATCGGCTTGCCGCTGAAGCTCAGGCCGTGATTCAGCAGCGCCAGCCCGCCTTCCTTGATCGTCCCGGTGACGTCGACGATGTATTCCTGCTCGACGCGGGCGGCCTCCTCCACCAGCTTGCGCGCCACCCGGAAGTCCTGCGTATAGATCACCAGCCCGCTCGCATCGGTTTCCAGCGGCGAGGTCAGGGTCAGCTTGTGCAGGTGCCGCTTGAGGAAGCGCGGCTGGCCGTGTCCCTGGGCCTCATGCGCTTCCGGTGTCACGCAGGCCAGCGCCGGCTCGCCGCGGGCGCCGACGCCGGAATTGAAGCCGGCCGGCTTGTGCAGCAGGATCGTCACCGGCGGCGCTTCCTCGCTCGACGCGCCCGGCAGCAGGCGGACCTCCTGCGCAGGCAGCACCCGGCTGGCCGGGTCCTCGACGACCTGGCCGTCGACACTGACGCCGCCGCCGGCGATATAGCGCTCGGCCTCGGCGCGCGAGCAGCCGAGCTGCGCCGCGACGCGCTTGGCCAGGCGAACGCCCTCATCAAGCATCTTGTCGTTCATGGCGGCCGTCACTGGGCGCGCCAGTCGGCGAAGAAGGACTGGAACACCTCGACCGTGCGCGCGACCTCTTCCTTCGACACGTCCAGGTGCGTCACCAGGCGGGTGCGCGGGCCGATCGAGGCGCGGATCCGGGCGCGCGCCAGGTGCTGGCGCAGCGGTTCGCAGGCGGCAGCCGGCATGTCCAGCCAGAAGATGTTGGTCTGCGGCGTGCCGACCTTCAGCGCGTCGATGTCCGACAGGCCGCGCGCGAGTGCGGCGGCATTGTCGTGGTCCTCGGCCAGGCGCCCCACGTTGTGCTCGAGCGCATACTGCGCGGCCGCGGCCAGCACGCCGGCCTGGCGCATGCCGCCGCCCAGCATCTTGCGCCAGCGCTTGCCCTGCTCGATGAAGGCCTTCGGCCCCAGCAGCACGGACCCGACCGGCGCCCCCAGGCCCTTCGACAGGCAGACCGAGACGGTATCGAAGCCCTGCACCGCCTCAACCAGGCTGATGCCCCCCTTGACGGCGGCGTTGCAGATGCGGGCGCCGTCCAGGTGGGTAGCGAGGCCGCGGCTGTGCGCCAGGTCGGTGGCTGCCTTGACATAGTCCTGTGGCAGCACGCGGCCGCCGATGGTGTTTTCCAGCGCCAGCAGGCGGGTGCGCGCGAAGTGCATGTCGTCGGGCTTGATGTAGGCCTCGATGTCGGCCAAGGCGATCGAGCCGTCCGGCCCGTTGGCGATCGGCTGCGGCTGGATCGAGCCCAGCACCGCGGCGCCGCCGCCTTCGTACTTGTAGGTGTGCGCTTCCTGGCCGACCAGGTACTCGTCGCCCCGGCCGCAGTGGGTCATCAGGGCGATCAGGTTGGTCTGGGTGCCCGAGGGCGCGAACATGCCGGCCTCATAGCCGAACAGCTCGGCCGCATAGTCCTGCAGGCGGTTGACCGACGGGTCGTCGCCGTACACGTCGTCGCCGACCTCGGCCGCCGCCATCGCTGCGCGCATGGCGTCGGAGGGTTGGGTGACGGTGTCGCTGCGCAGGTCGATCCACTTCGGGTGCTTGTCGCTCATCTCGTTCTCAGTCTGCTTGGTTGGCTTCAACAGGGGTATGGAAACGCTGCTTCATTTCGTCGAGACCGAGTTCGGCCATGACTTCCCGCAGGCGCTCGGTCGGGCGGCGGCGCGGCAGGTTCTTGTAGGTTGCCACGATGAGCTCGTTCTTCATCGAGTGTTCCCAGCCCACCAGTTCGGTCACGGTCACCTGGTAGCCGTGCGCTTCCAGCTGCAGGCAGCGCAGCACGTTGGTGACCTGGCTGCCGAACTCGCGGGTGTGGATCGGGTGGCGCCAGATTTCCGTCAGCGCGCTGCGGCCCAGGTCCTTGCCCTTGTTCTTGCGCAGCACGGTCGCGACCTCGGCCTGGCAGCACGGCACCAGCACCATGTGCTTCGCCTGCTTCTTGAGGGCGAAGTCGATGGCGTCGTCGGTGGCGGTGTTGCAGGCGTGCAGCGCGGTGACGATGTCGATCGCTTCCGGCAGTTCTTTCGACGTCGTCGATTCCGCCACCGACAGCGGCAGGAAGGACATGCCCGTGAAGCCCAGGCGTGCGGCCAGCTCGGTCGACCTGGCGACCAGTTCTTCGCGCGTCTCGATGCCGTAGATGTGCGAACCGTCCTCCAAACCCTTGAAGAACAGGTCGTACAGGATGAAGCCGAGGTAGGACTTGCCGGCGCCGTGGTCGACCAGGGACACGTCCTGCTTCTGCTCGCGAATATCCTTCAGCAGCGGCTCGATGAAGTTGTACAGGTGGTAGACCTGTTTGAGCTTGCGGCGGCTGTCCTGGTTCAGCTTGCCGTCGCGCGTGAGAATGTGCAGTTCCTTCAGCAGCTCGATGGACTGGCCGGGGCGGACTTCCGGCGGCAATTCGATCACGGCCGGGGTCTTGGGTGGTTGGTGTGCGCGCTTCATCAAGGCTGCCCGGGTGGACTCAGTGGTTCTTTTCTGCTGCGTGGTTGATGGTGTACTTCGGAATTTCCACGACCAGGTCTTCGTCGGCGACGATCGCCTGGCAGGACAGGCGCGAGTTCGGCTCCAGGCCCCAGGCCTTGTCGAGCATGTCTTCTTCTTTTTCTTCCTGCTCGTTCAGCGACTCGAAGCCTTCGCGCACGATCACGTGGCAGGTGGTGCAGGCGCAGACACGGTCGCAGGCGTGTTCGATCTCGATGTCGTTTTCCAGCAGGACGTCGCAGATCGACTTGCCGGCGGGGGACTCGAGCACGGCGCCTTCAGGGCACAGGACCGGGTGGGGGAGGATGACGATTTGTGGCACTTATTTACCTCGTTGTTTGTTTTCGTAGGGTGCACGGCTCTGCCGTGCGCGCGTTCGACTCCCGGTTGATCCGTGGCGACGCATCCCCATGTTGAACGCGCGGTCGGCAGAGCCGACCACCCTACACCTCGTCCAGCGACTTGCCCGCCAGGACCTTGCGCACGCTCTTGTCCATCCGGCGCGCCGCGAATTCTTCGGTGCCCTTGGCCAGGGCCTGTACCGCCGCATGCAAGCCATCCTGGCGCTGCGCGGCTTCCAGCGACGCATCGTTCGAACGCCGGACCGCCTCGCGCAGGCCCTGCACCAGCAGCGCCACCTGTTCCTGCTCGGCGCCGCTCAGGAGTTCCGCGTCCGCATCGAGCGCCGACCCTGTCGCGAGCAGGATGCGCTCGGCCTCGACCTGCTCTTCGCGCAGCGCGCGCATCTGCATGTCGCCCTGGGCCGAGCTGTAGGAATCCTGCAGCATGCGCGCCACGTCGTCGTCGCCCAGGCCGTAGGACGGCTTCACCGTGATCGATGCTTCCACGCCGGAGCGGGTCTCGCGCGCTGACACCGACAGCAGGCCGTCCGCGTCCACCTGGTAGGTGACGCGGACGCGCGCCGCGCCGGCCGCCATCGGCGGGATGCCGCGCAGCTCGAAGCGCGCCAGCGAACGGCAGTCGGAGACCAGCTCGCGCTCGCCCTGCACCACGTGCACGGCCAGGGCCGTCTGCCCATCCTTGAAGGTGGTGAATTCCTGCGCGCGTGCGCACGGGATGGTCGAGTTGCGCGGGATGATCTTCTCGACCAGGCCGCCCATGGTCTCGATGCCGAGCGACAGCGGCGTGACGTCCAGCAGCAGCCAGTCGTCGCCCTCGGCGCGGTTCCCGGCCAGCAGGTTGGCCTGGATGGCGGCGCCCAGCGCCACCACCTTGTCCGGGTCGATGTTCGCGTGCGGGATGGTGTGGAAGTAGTCGCCCACGGCGCGCCTCACGTGCGGCATGCGGGTGGCGCCGCCGACCATCACGACGCCGTCGATGTCCTCGACCGACACGTCGGCGTCGCGCATCGCCTTGCGGATCGCGTTCATGGTCTTGCCGACCAGGTGCCTGGTGATCTCGGCGAAGGTATGCGCCGCGACGGTCACCTGCACGATCTCGCCCGACTTCAGGATCGCCTCCACCAGCGTCTCTTCGTTGGTCGACAGCAGCTCCTTGGCCTGGCGGGACTTGACCATCAGGGTGGCGGTGTCCTGGTCGGACAGCGGCGCCAGCCTGGCCTGCTCGACGATCCAGCAGAACAGGCGGTGGTCGAAGTCGTCGCCGCCCAGGGCCGAATCGCCGCCGGTGGCCAGCACTTCGAACACGCCCTTGGAGAGCTTGAGGATCGAGATGTCGAAGGTGCCGCCGCCGAGGTCGTACACGGCGTAGATGCCCTCCTTGCCGTGGTCGAGGCCATAGGCGATCGCCGCGGCGGTCGGTTCCGACAGCAGGCGCAGCACGTTGATGCCGGCCAGCTGGGCCGCGTCCTTGGTGGCCTGGCGCTGGGCGTCGTCGAAATAGGCCGGCACGGTGATGACGGCGCCGACCAGGTCGTCGCCGAGCGAATCCTCGGCGCGCTGGCGCAGCGTGGCCAGGATCTGGGCCGAGGTCTCGACCGGGCTCTTCACGCCGGCCACGGTGTTGATCTGCACCATGCCGGGACTGTCGACGAAATCGTAGGGCAGGTTCTCGGCGTGGGCGATGTCCTTCAGCCCGCGGCCCATGAAGCGCTTGACCGAGACGATGGTGTTCTTCGGATCCTGGGTCTGGCAGGCCTGCGCCTTGTAGCCGATGCTGGCGTGGCCGTTGGGCAGGTAACGCACGACCGATGGCAGCAGCGGGCGGCCGTCCTCGTCGCTCAGCACTTCCGGGCTGCCACTGCGGACGGTGGCAACCAGCGAGTTGGTGGTGCCCAGGTCGATGCCGACCGCCAGGCGATGCTGGTGCGGGGCGGTGGACATGCCGGGTTCGGCGATTTGGAGTAGTGCCATGGTCGTGTTACCTGTGTTGTTCTTTTATACGGCGATGACCGCCGTTGTAGGGTGGTCGGGTCCTCCCGACCGCGCGTTCAACAGAAGGATGCGTCGTCGAAATGCATGATGTAGTTGGACGCGCGGTCGGCGGAGCCGACTACCCTACAGTTCGATCGCTTCGAACGCGTACTGTACCTCTTCCCCGAACTTATCGAGGAACATCATGGCGCGCACGCCCTGCGCCGCGCCCTGGTAGTCGCCCGCATCGAGCTGCCTGCCGACCTGCTCCAGCATCCCCTTGCGCTCGCGGCGCACCTGCGCATCGAGCCCGTCCAGCGCCGCCGCATCCTTCGCGGAACGCGCATCGTCGAGCGCTTCGCGCCATTCCATCTGCTGCATCAGGAAGGCTGCCGGCATGGCCGTATTCGACTCGGTCTGCAGGTCGACGCCGTTGATCTCGCACAGGTACTGGGCCCGCTTCTGCGGATTGCGCAAGGTCTGGTAAGCCTCGTTCGCGCGCGTCGCCCACTGCATCGCGACGCGCTTCTCGGCATCGGTGGCGTTCACGAAACGGTCCGGGTGCACGCGGCCCTGGATTTCGCGGTAGGCCGCGTCCAGCGCATCGCCGTCAAGCGCGAAGGTCGCGGGCAGCTGGAACAGCTCGAAGTGGTTCTGCATCCCGGTTAAATGCGGAAGCTCTCGCCGCAGCCGCAGTTGTCCTTGACGTTCGGGTTGTTGAAGCGGAAGCCCTCGTTCAGGCCTTCGCGCGCGAAGTCCAGTTCGGTGCCGTCGATGTAGGGCAGGCTCTTCGGGTCGACGAAGACCTTGACGCCGTGCGATTCGAAGACATTGTCGTCCGCGGTCGCATCGTCGACGTACTCGAGCTTGTAGGCCAGGCCGGAGCAGCCGGTGGTGCGCACACCGAAGCGCAAGCCGATGCCCTTGCCCCGGCGTTCGAGGTAACGGTTGACGTGCTTCGCGGCTTTTTCAGTCAGGGTGATTGCCATAACGCTTGCTCCAGTTCTGTCTTGCTTGCTCGGTTACGCCTTCGCGGCGTGCTTGGCTTTATAGTCGGCCACGGCGGCCTTGATCGCGTCTTCCGCCAGGATCGAGCAGTGGATCTTCACCGGCGGCAGCGCCAGCTCTTCCGCGATCTGGGTGTTCTTGATCGACAGCGCTTCGTCCAGCGACTTGCCCTTGACCCACTCGGTCACGAGCGAGCTCGAGGCGATGGCCGAGCCGCAGCCGTAGGTCTTGAACTTCGCGTCCTCGATCAGGCCCTGCTCGTTGACCTTGATCTGCAGCTTCATCACGTCGCCGCAGGCCGGTGCGCCGACCATGCCGGTGCCGATCGCGTCGTCGCCCTTGTCGAAGGCGCCGACGTTACGCGGGTTTTCGTAGTGGTCCAGTACTTTGTCTGAATAAGCCATTTTGATACTCCTTGAGATACGTAAAGCGCTAGTCGCGCTCAATGCATATTAGTGGGCTGCCCATTGGATCGAGTTCAGATCGATCCCTTCCTTGAACATGTCCCACAGCGGCGACAGTTCGCGCAGTTTTCCAACCTTCGACTTCAGCAGTTCGATGGCGAAGTCGATGTCCTGCTCGGTCGTGAAGCGGCCGATGGTGAAGCGGATCGAACTGTGCGCCAGTTCGTCGCTGCGGCCCAGGGCGCGCAGCACGTAGGACGGCTCCAGCGAGGCCGAGGTGCAGGCCGAACCGGACGACACGGCGAGGCCCTTGATCGCCATGATCAGCGACTCGCCCTCGACATAGTTGAACGAGACGTTCAGGTTGTGCGGCACGCGGTTTTCCATGTCGCCGTTGACGTAGACCTCTTCGATCTCCAGCAGGCCCTTGGCGAGGCGGTCGCGCAGCGCCTTCACCTTGGCCAGTTCGGCGTCCATTTCTTCCCTGGCGATGCGGAAGGCTTCGCCCATGCCCACGATCTGGTGGGTGGGCAGCGTGCCCGAACGCAGGCCGCGCTCGTGGCCGCCGCCGTGCATCTGCGCTTCCAGGCGCACGCGCGGCTTGCGGCGCACGTACAGCGCGCCCACGCCCTTCGGACCGTAGGTCTTGTGCGCGGTGAAGGTCATCAGGTCGCACTTGGTTTTCGTCAGGTCGATGGCGACCTTGCCGGTCGCCTGCGCGGCGTCGCAGTGGAAGATGATGCCCTTCGAGCGGCACAGTTCACCGATCGCGTCGATCGGCTGGATGACGCCGATCTCATTATTCACCAGCATCACCGAGACCAGGATGGTGTCCGGACGGATCGCCGCTTCCAGCTGGGCCACGGTGATCAGGCCGTTGTCCTGCGGCTCGAGATAGGTCGCCTCGAAGCCCTGGCGTTCCAGTTCGCGCACGGTGTCCAGCACCGCCTTGTGCTCGGTCTTGACCGTGATGATGTGCTTGCCCTTCGTTTTATAGAAGTGGGCGGCGCCCTTCAGGGCCAGGTTGTTCGATTCGGTCGCGCCGGAGGTCCAGATGATTTCGCGCGGATCGGCGCCGACCAGGCTTGCTACATGGCCGCGCGCTTCCTCGACCGCCGCTTCCGCGCTCCAGCCGTACATGTGGCTGCGCGAGGCCGGATTGCCGAACTGCTCGCGCAGGTAGGGAATCATCTTGTCGGCCACGCGCGGATCGATCGGGGTGGTTGCCGAGTAATCCATGTAGATCGGGAAATGCGGCGCAGTCACGAAGCTCTGCTCGATTTGTTTGTCCAAAGGCGCGTTCATGGGTTCACTCCGGTTTCAATGTTTTGTACGGCAGTGGCGGCAGTGCGGTGCACCACCACGACGTTCTGTTCTTTCTGCTTCTGCTGGTCGACCAGGTCCTGCAGCGAGACCGAATCGAGGTAGTCGACCATCTTGGCGTTCAGCGTGGTCCACAGTTCGTGGGTCATGCAACGGGTGCCGGAAGCAGCGTCGGCGCCGTGACAATTTTCCTTGCCGCCACACTGGGTGGCGTCGAGCGGTTCGTCGACCGCGATGATGATGTCGGCCACCGTCACCTTGTCGGCCGGACGCGCCAGGCTGTAGCCGCCGCCGGGGCCGCGGATCGACTCGACGATCTCGTGGCGGCGCAGCTTGCCGAACAGTTGCTCCAGATACGACAGCGAGATGGCCTGGCGCTGGCTGATGCCCGACAACGTGACCGGGCCATTGCCCTGGCGCAGGGCAAGGTCGATCATCGCGGTAACAGCAAAACGGCCTTTGGTGGTCAGACGCATCGCAACCCCAGTGTTAGTGTAAAATATTGCTTCTATTCAAATACTCGGTGCAGCGCAACAATCGTTTGTCGAGCGAGCCGGCCAAATGACCTGAGTACTTGATCGAATTAGTCAAGTATAGCAAATCCTGACTGGCTTGTCTTGAAGGCCCCTAAAACCGGTGGGTGGTCAAGTCCCTTGCCCACACCCTCAAGCAGCCCTAGCGCAGCCGCAGCAATTCCATCGGTCCGAACAGTTCTTGCATTCCCTTGTGCTGGATGAAAGACAGGTTGTACGGGTGCTCTGCATGGATCTGCGGCAGGCGCCCCGCTTCCGGCAGTTTCCTGAGCTGTTCGGCGATCTTTCCCCACAGCACCAGCGTCGGCGGCTGCGGCTGGCTTGCCAGGGCGGCCAGCACCGCCTGCAAAAAGGGCTGCCAGCCACGCGCATCGATGGCGGGCGCCACGTGCTTGCGAAATACCAGCGCCGCGTTCAACAACAGGAAGCCCTGGTTAGTCAGGTTGTCCTGCAGCTGGGCCAGGGTCCGGATCGTGCCCGAGCCGTCGCTGCGTGCCTGTCGCGCCACCGGCGCCAGGGCACTGCCGCCGGTATCGCCTGCGTCCAGCCGGCCATTTGCCACCAGCAGCATCTTCATGAAATTGCGCAGCGAGGTGGCGCGGTTGACCGGTTTCGACAGCCCCGCTTCCGACCACAGTTCACCCACGGCGCCATCCATGAAACAGACCCCGGTCGCGCTCTCGGCGCGCGGATACGGCCCCTCCCCCACCAGCACCTGCTTCACCCTGCCGAGCGGCTGGGCGAACGCGGCAAAAATCCGTCCCCCGGTCGGCAGGTAGTCGTCGGCGGCCAGCGCCGGCAAGTAACCGGGGTCGGCGGCGGCGACGGCCTGCAGGCCGGCCTCGAGGATGGGGCGCCAGGAGCGGTCGGCACGGTCGAGGGCGGCAAGTATGGATGCAGGAATAGGGTGGCTGGACATGGCAGGCTGGCGAGGGCGAAGGAGGCGGGATTGTAGCCCAGGAGCTACTCCATTCCCACAGTCAATCTAGCGGCCGCTTTCGGCATTTCAAGGCATGATTTCCACGCTGCCCGACCCGTCGGGATCGGGCCACCCTACCAACCGATGCAGGAGGAAACCATGCAAACCATACGTGACGTGATGACCCCGGATGTGCAAACGATCTCCCCGCAGGAAACGATCCAGCGCGCAGCCCAGATGATGGACGACCTCAACGTGGGCGCGATTCCCGTGTGCGACGGCGACAGGCTGGTCGGCATGATCACCGACCGCGACATCGCCGTGCGCTCGGTGGCGGCCGGACAGACGCCCGACCAGACCTTCGTGGGTGACGTGATGAGCACCGACGTGCGCACCTGCTACAGCAACCAGGACATCGACGAGGTGCTCAATACCATGGGCGACGTGCAGATCCGCCGCGTGCCGGTGATCGACGAAGGGTCGAAGCAGCTGGTGGGGATCGTGTCGCTGGGGGATATCGCGACCAAGACCAGCGGTGCGGCCGAAGAGGCGCTGGATGAGATTTCGACGCCGTCGGAGCCGGATCGGGCGGAGACGCGGCACTGATGAGTTGTTCGTAGGGTGGGCGGCTCCACCCTGCAGCCTGAGTGGCCTGGTGCGCAATGCCGCCCACGCGTTCAGATCACGGTGATGCTGCCTGTGCGGCGATTCAAGCGCTGCCTGGACGCGTGGGCGGCGCCAGCAGCCCGTCACATCGTCTGCCGGGTGGAGCCGCCCACCCTACGGAGTCATCGGCACAAGCGCAACCCTGTCACTCCGCATCCGGCTGTTGCGAAGGATGCGCCGCCTTGAACGCCGGCAGATCCACACACAAATCATTGATGCGCGCGATGGTCGGATACGCCGCCACGTCGATATCGAAGCGCTTCGCATTGAACACCTGCGGTACCAGGAAGCAGTCCGCGATGGTCGGCGTATCGCCGTGGCAGAAGGTCCCGGCGCCAGCGTTGCGCGCCAGGTGCGCTTCCAGCGAGCGCAGGCCTTCGATCACCCAGTGGCGGTACCAGTCCGTCTTCGCTTCTTCGCTTTGCCCCAGCTGTTTCACCAGGTACTTCAGCACGCGCAGGTTGTTGACCGGGTGGATGTCGCAGGCGATGATCTGCGCCAGCTCGCGCACGCGGGCGCGGCCGACCGCGTCCTTCGGCAGCAGCGGGACCAATGGGTGCACCTCTTCCAGGTACTCGATGATCGCCATCGACTGCGTCAGGGTGAGGTCCTCGTCCTGGAAAGCCGGCACCAGCCCGCTCGGGTTGACGGCCAGGTACTCGTCCATCAGGTGGTGCCCGCCGTCGGCAAGCAGGTGCACCGGCACCGCGTCGTAGTCGAGCCCCTTCAGGTTGAGCGCGATGCGCACCCGGTACGCGGCCGAGCTGCGGAAATAGGTATGGAGCTTCATGCCGCCCCCTTGTGCAGGTCCTTGCGATGATAGCGCGTGACTTCCTGGTCGATCGCGCCGAAGATGCTGGCGCCATCCTTGTCCACCATCTCGATGCGCACGGTGTCGCCATACGCCAGGTAGGGCGTCACCGGCTTGCCCTGTTCGATCGTCTCGTACATGCGCACCTCGGCCAGGCAGCAGTAGCCGACGCCGCCGTTCCCGATGCTGGAGCCGTGCAGGCTGCCCTGCTTGTTCGACACCGTGCCCGAGCCGATGATGCTGCCTGCGCCCAGCTCGCGGGTCCTGGCAGCGTGCGCCACCAGCTGGGCGAAACTGAAGGTCATGTCCTCGCCCGCGTTCGGGCGGCCGAAGGGGCTGTCGTTGAGCGTCACCAGCAGCGGCAGCCTGAGCTTGGAATCGACCCAGGCATCGCCCAGCTCGTCGGGCGTGACGGCCACCGGGGAGAAGGCGCTGGCCGGTTTCGACTGGTAGAAGCCGAAGCCCTTGGCCAGCTCGTTCGGGATCAGGTTGCGCAGCGAGACGTCGTTCACCAGCATCACCAGGCGGATCGCGCCGGCCGCTTCCTCGACGGACGCGCCCATCGGCACGTCGCCGGTCACCACCGCCACCTCGGCTTCCAGGTCCACGCCCCAGTCTTCCGACAGCACGGCGATCGGGTCGCAGGGGCCGACGAAGGAATCCGAACCGCCCTGGTACATCAGCGGATCGCTGTAGAAGGATTCCGGCACCTCGGCGCCGCGCGCCTTGCGCACCAGCTCGACGTGGTTGATGTAGGCCGACCCGTCGCACCACTGGTAGGCGCGCGGCAGCGGAGAATGGCATTCTTCCTCGATGAAGGATTCGGCCTTGTCGGCGGTGCCGGCGTTCAGGCGCTCGTACACCTTCTGCAACTGCGGCGCCACCTCATCCCAGTTGTCGAGGGCGCACTGCAGCGTGCGCGCGATTTTCGGCACGGCCTGGCAGGTCACCAGGTCGCGGCTGACGACGACCAGCGTGCCGTCGCGGCCGCCGGACTTCAGGGAGGCGAGTTTCATGCTGTTTCCTTTGCAAGAGATTATCCAGTGCCGTCATTAGAGAGCAATTCGTACTATCATTCAAACAGTATTTTTCGCTCGATTTATTAGATAAGCTTATGAATCCCGCATCATGAACCCTACTTTGCGCCAGATGCGCGCCTTCGTGGCCCTCGCCAGGACAGGTAACTTTACGCTTGCCGCGCAGGCGATGCACGTCACGCAGTCGGCGCTGTCGGGCCTGATCAAGGAGCTCGAGCAGACCCTGGGCGCCAAGGTGGTCGACCGCAGCACGCGCCGCGCCCTGCTCACCGACATCGGCAAGGAACTGTATCCGTTGTTCAGCCAGATGATCGACGACCTCGACGGCGCCCTGGCCAACGTCGCCGACCACACGCGCCTGAAGAAGGGCATGGTGCGCATCGCCGCGCCCCAGCTGCTGTCCTGCACCCTGATGCCGGAGGCGATCGCGGCCTACCGCAGGGAATATCCGGATATCGAGGTGCGCCTGGGCGACACCGCGGTGGAGAGCGTGATTGCACGTGTGCTGTCGGGCGAGGCCGACGCCGGCATCGGCCCCGAGCGCGAACCGGCCCCGCCGCTCGACGCCAGCCTGCTGTTCGAGATGCCCTTCGCCGTGGTGTTCCCGAAAGGGCACGCGCTCGAACAGTTGCCGCGCGTCACCTGGCAGGACGTCGCACGCCATCCGCTGATTTCGCTGCAGGGGCAGTTCACCGAGCGCCTGCTGGCAGACGTTCATTCCTCACCTGTGCATTCCCCTCTGCGTGAAGTGCCGGTCAAGCCGGCCAACGAAGTCACCTTCATGACCACTGCGCTGGCGATGGCCGCCGCCGGGCTCGGCGTGACGGTCTGCCTGCCCTACGCGGCGCCGCTGGCCACCTTGTACGGCCTGGTGCTGCGCCAGCTGGAAGAGCCGGTGCTGAGCCGCCGCTTCTTCATCTATACCCGCCCGGGACGGTCGCTGTCGCCTGCCGCCGAAAGCTTCCTTGGCTTCCTCAGCGACTTTGTCGCGCGCAAATAGGTGAGACCGCGTGTATCGCTGTCCCGGCGGGCGAATGCGGGGCTATCCCGGATTCAATCGTCCGTCGAGGGCGCTGCAAGCGACGTATAGTCGAGGCACAGCGCCGGCACAGCTGCCGGTATCCACATCAGAATCTTGCCGAGGGTCCGATGTCCGATTCGTTCGTCGCGCGCAGCTTTGCCCGCATGGTCGAGAAAGTCTCCGACTACGCGATTTTCCTGCTCGACCCCGCTGGGGTGATCCGCACCTGGAACCCGGCGGCAGAGGCCATGAAAGGCTATCTCGCGAGTGAGGCGATTGGCCAGCACCTGAGCATCCTGTACACCGAAGAAGACCGGCGCCGGAACCATCCTGAACATAACATGGAGGATGCTGCGAATAACGATACCTTCCAGGAGTCCGCATGGCGGCAGCGCAAGGACGGCTCGCTGTTCTGGGCCCTGGTCGAGATCATCGCGATCCGGAACGGCAGCGGCGAGCTCGAGGGCTACTGCAAGCTCACGCGCGACCTGACCAACCTGAAGGAGTTGCAGGACAGGCTGGCCGCCGAGAAGGCGCGCGCCGAGTTGACGCTCCGCGCCATCGCGGACGGGGTCATCTCGGTCGACAGCACCGGGCTGGTCGAGACCATGAACGACCAGGCGCGCATGCTGACTGGCTGGCCCGAAGAAGCGGCGAAAGGGCTCGACATCGGGCAGGTGTTCGCCATCGCCTCGCCGGACGCTGCCGAAGTCGACGACGCGGCCCTCATGGCTGACGACGCCGGCGGCATGTCCCCGCGCAGGACATCGGTTCTCCATGCACGCGACGGTAGCCGGCATGTGATCGACATGCGGCGATCGACAATCCCCTGCGAGGATGGAGGACAGTGCGGCACGGTGATCGTGTTCCACGACGTGAGCGAACGGCAGCGCATGGAATCGGCATTGCGCGATGCAGACCGGCGCAAGGATGAGTTCCTGGCGATGCTGGCGCATGAGCTGCGCAACCCCCTTGCGCCGGTGAGCGCCGCCGCCGAACTGCTGGCCCTGGGCAGGCTCGATGCCGTCGCTGCGAACCGGGCGAGCCAGGTCATCATACGCCAGGTCAAGCACATGAGCGCACTGGTCGACGACCTGCTCGATGTGTCCCGCGTGTCACGCGGCGAGATCACCTTGCGCATGGCCTCGCTCGACATGAAGATCGTGATCGGCAATGCAATCGAGCAGGTGCGCCCGCTGATCGAGAGTCGTGGACACACACTGGCCGTGACGCTCGCCCCGGCCACCGCCTACGTCTCGGGCGACGAAAAGCGGCTGATACAGGTCATGGCCAACCTTCTCAACAACGCCGCGAAATACACCCAGCCCGGCGGGAACATCCATATCGAGTTGTCCATCGCGGACGACCAGGTGTGCATCGTCGTCAACGACAATGGCATCGGTATCGCACCAGGCGCGCAGCAGGCCGTGTTCGAACTGTTCGAGCAGGTGCAGCGCACCTCCGACCGGGCCGAGGGAGGCCTGGGGATCGGCCTGGCGCTGGTGCGCAGCCTCGTTAGCATGCACGGAGGTACGGTCAGCTGCCACAGCGAAGGCCTTGGCCACGGCAGCCGTTTCGTTGTCTGCATACCGCGGCTTGCGCCAGACGCGGCAGTACCGGACCGGCGCCTCGCCGACCGTCTTTCCGACCTGCCCAGCACCCGGAACAGGCTGTCGGTGCTCGTGGTGGACGACAATGTCGACGCGGCCGACATGCTGCAGTTCTTCCTGTCGACGATGGGACATGAAGTAGTCCTTGCGCATACTGCCCGTGCTGCTCTGGAAGCGATCGGCAGCTTGACGCCGGATGTGTGCATCCTGGATATCGGCTTACCCGACGGCAGCGGACACAAGCTTGCGATGAAGATCCGGGCGCGCCTGTCCGCGCAGCCCGTCCTGATCGCCCTGACAGGCTTCGGCATGTCGGAAGACCGGGACAAGGCCACGGACGCAGGATTCGACCACTACCTGGTCAAGCCTGCGGATCTGGATGCATTGGTCGAATTGCTGGAAGCGGTACCGCCGCGCGGCAGTGCCCGGCCGCCGAAGCGCTAGCATCCCGTCCGCCGGCTGCGCGCTACAATATGGCGCCTGCCAAAAAACACGAGCATGAACGATGTCCCTCAATACCATCGAGACCAACCGTCTCATGGACCGTTTCGACCGCCACGACAGCGTCTGGCTGTTCGGCTACGGTTCCCTGATCTTCAAGGCCGATTTCCCTTTCATCGAACGCCGTCCCGCCTCCATCCGCGGCTGGAGCCGCCGCTTCTGGCAGGGCTCGCATGACCACCGCGGCACCGAGAGCGCACCGGGGCGCGTCGTGACCCTGGTCGAGGATGCCGGCGCCACCTGTCATGGCATGGCCTACCTGGTCACGCCGGAGGAGTTCGCCCACCTCGACCACCGCGAGAAGAACGGCTACCTGCGCCTGGCCACCGACATGACCTTCGACGACGGCAGCGTCCATGAAGGCATCGTGTATATCGCCACCACCGGCAATGCGGCCTACCTCGGCCCGGCCGGCGAGCGCGACATCGCACGCCAGATCGCCACGGCGCGCGGTCCGAGCGGGCCGAACAGCGAGTACCTGCTGGAGCTGGCGCGCGCCCTGCGCGCACTGGGCAGGCACGACGAGCACGTCGAAGCGATCGCGCGCCACCTGGCCGACTTCACGCAGCCCGGCCTCCTCTGAGCGCGAACGGCGCCGGCCCTGGCCCTGGCCCTGGCCCTAGCATGAGCGGCGCGCGACGGCGAGCGTCAGCGGCGCCTTCGGCCGCATCGAGATGTGCATCGCGGCTTCCGGCGCCGCCTGTCCCGCGGGCGCCGACAAGTCGAAGCGCTGCAGCAGCATGGCCGCCACCACCGTCATCTCCGCCAGCGCCAGGTGCTGCCCCAGGCACACGCGCGGCCCGGTCCCGAAGGGCATGAAGGCGCCGCGCGGAATAGCCGGCGCCTCAGGCGCGAAGCGCTCCGGCCGGAAGGCCTGCGGCTCCGGGAACCAGCGTGCGTCGTGGTGCATCAGGAACACCGGCACCATGAACATGGTGCGCTTCGGGATCGTCCAGCCGCCCAGCACGAATTCGCGCGTGGCGCGCCGGCTCATGAGGATCGGCGCGGCCGGGTACAGGCGCATGGTCTCGTTCAGGGTCTGCGCCAGGTAGCCCAGCCGCGGCAGCGCCTCGCCGCCCGGGGCGCGCCCCTGCAGCACCGTGTCGACCTCGTGCCGCGCCGCCTCCTGCGCGGCAGGATTGGCGGCCATGCACCAGGCCCACCAGCTCAGCGTGGCAGCAGTGGTTTCATGACCGGCCAGGAAGGCCGTCATGCATTCGTCGCGCACCGCCGACAGGGGCCAGCCTGCCCCGTCCTGCCGGTGCAGTTCCAGCAGGCGGCTCAGCATGTCCTGCGGCCAGTCGGCCTGCGCCATGGCCAGGCGCGCCCCCACCTGGCGTTCAATGAGGCCGGTGAGCATGGCGCGCACCTGGCGCTTGCGGCGCTTCCACGGCAGCCAGTCGGGCGCGCTGGCCGGCCAGAACATCTCGGCATTGGCCGCCACCATCGCGGCGTGGACGGCCGCTTCGGTGCTGCGCGCCTCGCCGCCGATCGCGTTTGAAAACATCATGCGCTGGATCACGTCCATCGCCAGCGAGGTCAGCTCGCTTTCGATCGGCATCGCCGGCCCCGGCTGCCAGCCCTCCATCGCGCTCCCTGCCGCCGCCGCGATGGTCGGCACGAAGTCCTTGACCGACTTCGGCGCGAAGGCCGGCTGCAGCGCCTGGCGCTTGGCGCTCCAGCGCGGCCCTTCCGTCACCAGCACACTGTCGCCCTGCAGGTAGGCGAAGATGTCGACTGCGCGTTCCCAGCGGACCAGGGCGTCCTGGTGGCTGACCAGCAGCTCGCGCACCAGCTGCGGATCGGTCACGACAAGCTGGTGCTCGGGCCACATGCGCAGGTGCACCAGGTCGCCATAGGCCGCGCGCCAGCCGGCGACGGCGCCCGGCAAGTCGTGCGCCATACGCGCCAGCAGCCCCCAGCCGGTGAGGCCGGACGGCGGTCCAGGGGGCCATGCGCCGGGCGGGTGCGCGGCAGCGGCAGCGGCAGCGGCATCGGTAGCGGTAGGCTGGGCGGACGGCATGCCATCCGCATGGAAAGGGCATCGGGGAGGAGTGGTCGTGTTCATGCCTGCCATTCTTCGCCGCTTTCCGGCCGGCGTCTTGAACGCAAACGACATCGACATGCGCGCAGACCATGCCTATACTGCTGGCTCATGGCCCCCGACAGTCACGACCGTCTCCTTCCCTGCCCCGACCGCCTGGCGCGCGCCCCGCGCGCATGCACGCCGGGCAAGATGCCGCGCGACCGCCTCCACCTGGCGCCGCCCGCGCTGCAGGGCGCGATGCTGGCGCTGGTCAGCCGCGACATCGCGCACTGCGGCCTGGACGACGCCCAGCGGCTGTCGCACTTTCCCGCGTCACCGATCGTGACGCTGTCGTGGTTCGACGGCCTCGACTCGGGGCTGGTCGACGATGTCCGGGGCTGGGAACCGTTCGCATCGCGGGTGATGATCTCGGGCAGCCATTCGCACCCGATGACCACCTGGTCGCCCACGGGCGGCCGCGGCTACATGGCCTGCTTCCTGCCGGAGGCCGTGCCCGCCCTGTTCGGGGTCGAGCTGGCAAGCCTGCAAGACCGCTTTCTGCCGGCCCATACGGTGCTCGGCCCCGACTGGCGCCCCTTCCTCGATGCCCTGCTGGCCGCGCCCGACGATGCGGCCGCCCTGCGCCTGCTGGAAGACGAGCTCGGCCGGCGCTGGCGCGCCGTGCAGGGACGTCGGTCCGAGCGGCCCTCGTTGCGCCAGATGGGCCGGCACTGGGTGCAGCAACTGGCATGGAAAGCCCATGAATGGCGCAACACGCACAGCACGCGCCAGGTCGAGCGCCGCATCAAGTCGTTCAGCGGACGCTCGCTGGGCGAATGGCAGTCGCTGGTGCGTACCGAAGGCCTGTTCTTCGCCGCCCGCGAACGCCACGAGAAAGGCGAAGCGCTGGACTGGGCCACGCTGGCGCTGGACGAAGGCTTTTCCGACCAGGCCCACCTGAGCCGCGTCACCCGGCAGATCTGCGGCTTTCCGCCGACCGAGTTTGCCGACCGCTACACCGAGGACGAATCGTTCTGGATCTACCGCTTGTGGGTGTGATGCCCTGCCCATGCGGCGGGACACGGCTGGAATCACAGGACAACAACACGCCGGGCAACCGGTTGGATAACTAACTAACTGACAAGCGCGCGTCCATGCCACGCGCCATACCAGGAGACGGGGATGCCGAAGAAGATGCTGATGATGCTGGGTGCTGCGCTGCTGCTGGCGATGCCGCCCGCCATGGCCCAAACCAGGGCGCCCGAGCCGGCGCAGCAATACGATGCCGAGCTGGCCAGGTCGCTCGGCGCCGACGAGCGCGGCATGCGTCCCTACGTGTTCGTGATCCTCAAGACCGGCCCGAAGAACATCGACGACAAGGCCGAGCGCGCGAAGATCTTCGAAGGACACTTCGCCAACATGGGCAAGCTCGCGGCCGAGAAGAAGCTGGTCTTCGCCGGCCCGCTGGACGGCAAGGAAGGCCGCCGCGGCGTCTTCGTGATGGCCACGCCGGACATCGAGGAAGCCAAACGTCTCGTTGCCACCGACCCGGTCATCATCAGCGGCCTGATGGAGGCCGAGTACCACAAGCTCTACGGCTCGGCGGCGCTGATGATGGTGAACGAGGTGCACAACAAGATCCAGAAGAAGTAAAGCGGCGGCTCCGGTCGGCCTGGGCGCCGGCCTGCGCCGGTGCGACGGTCCAGTGCCGGCCGACACTTCACCTCCCGGCCGACGCTTCGCGTACAGGCGGACGCTCCGCTTGCCGGCCGACGGTCTGTCTGCCGGCGACCAGGCCTGGAGCCGCCGGCATAGCGAGGCCAGCGCTAGAACAGGTCCAGCTGTCCCGCGGACGCCCTTGCCGGATTCGCCGACTGCCTGCCAGGCGCCGGCGACGCTGGCGGCACCACCAGCGGCTTGCGGAACTGCGAGCCGTCCAGCCTGCCGAAGCGCCCGCGAAACTCCCCCATCCCCAGCCGGTCGACGGCTTTCGAGAAGCGCTGGCGGATCAGGTCGGCCCACACGCCTTCACCGTGCATGCGCTTGCCGAAATCGCTGTCGTAGTCCTTGCCGCCGCGCAGGTCGTGCACGCGGTTCATCACCCGTTGGGCGCGATCGGGGAAATGCGCCTGCAGCCATTCCTGGAACAGGGGGTTGACCTCGTGCGGCAGGCGCAGCACCACGTAATGCGCCCCGACCGCACCGGCATCGCGCGCCGCTTCCAGGATTTTCTCGATCTCCGGTTCGGTAACGAAAGGAATGATGGGCGCTACGCTCACGCTCACCGGAATGCCGGCTTCGGTGAGCGTACGGATGGTGCGCAGGCGCCGTGCCGGCGCCGCCGCACGCGGCTCCAGCGTGCGCGCGATGTCCGGATCGAGCGTGGTCAGGGTGATGGCGGCGCAGGCCTGGCCCTGTTCCGCCATCGGCGCGATCAGGTCGATGTCGCGCTCGATCAATGAGGACTTGGTGATGAGCCCGACGGGATGCCGGCACTCGCTGAGCACCTCGAGCACGCCGCGCGTGAGGCGCAGCTCGCGCTCGCAGGGTTGATAGGCATCGGTGTTGACGCCGAGCGCGATGTGCTCGGGCACGTAACCGGGCTTGGCCAGCTCGCGCCGCAGCAAGTCGGCCGCGTTCACCTTGGCGAACAGCCGGCTCTCGAAATCGAGTCCGGGCGACAGGCCGAGGTAGCTGTGGGTAGGGCGCGCAAAGCAATAGATGCAACCGTGCTCGCAACCCCGGTAAGGGTTGAGCGAGACATTGAAGGGAATGTCCGGCGAGGCGTTGCGGGTCAGGATGGTCTTGGCGAACTCGTCGGTGACAAGGGTCTTGACGGCGACAGCTTCATCCTTCTCGCCTTCCCAGCCGTCGTCGAATTCCTCCCTGCCATTGAGCTCGTAGCGGCCCTGCAGGTTCGACACCGCGCCCCGCCCTTTTCTTGCCGCGAGCGGACGCGGGCCGAGCATGGGCTGCTCGTCCACGGGCTGGCGCTGGCTTGCTTGAGGGCGGTCGGACACGTCGGCTCCATACTGTATGTTTATACAGTATGGTACGCCTCTCTCAGCCGGATGACAAGCCGTGCGCGCCGGGCGGAACATAGGCGGCTTGTTGCTGCACAAAGCCGGCGAAGGCGGCGAGCAAGGGCTGGAAGGCGGTCCCGTTTCCTTCCAGTTGCGCCAGCGCCAGCGCGGCCGCTTCCAGCGTGGACAGCTGGTGCGGCGCATGGGCCTTGCGAATCCGGTAATTCGACGGCGCCACGTCCACCAGCGCCAGCCGCGGCAAGCACTGAAGAATCGGGTTCAGGTACAGCATCTTGCGGCTCTTGCGCCAGGTGGCGTCCAGCACCACCAGGCGCAGGCGCTCCGGCGCCCGCGGGACGAAGGACGGCGGCGGCAGGCCGGCATCGCCCGGCGTGTCCGGGTACAGCAGCACCGGCATGCGGTCTTCCGCATGCAGCAGCGCATCGAGTTCGGCAGGGCCGAAGGCTTCTCCCACCGCCAGCACGCTGCCGGCCACGCTCAGGTGCAGCAGGCGCGCGCTGTTCTTCGCATTGGCCACTTCGAGCGGATGCTGCAGCACCAGCAGGGCCGCGCGCGGCTCGACGCGTGCGATCCATTGGCAGATACAGGCCGACTGGGCGCGCAGGCAGCTTGCGCAACGCGCCCGCTTCGTCTCCGCCCCGTTCATGGCGCCGGCTTCGCCGGGACCCGCTCGCGCGGAAGGTACTTGTTCATCTGGCCATGTCTCTGCGTTCTGATCACATTCGCATCATAACTGCTCGGCAAAACTGCGTTGGACACCCCACGGCCGCAAGTGGCGTAGACACTTTGGCACGCCACAAAAATTTACTCCCAGAATTGCCACAACGAGTATTGATCTGCCTTTTCTACGTACCTAAAATCAATTTATTCCAAGCGGAAATTTATTCCGTTGCTACATCAGGTCGTCGTCGAAACAGAGTCAACATGGTCCAACGATTCACGCTCCGCAAGCTGCTTGCCGTCCTCCTCGCGCTAGCCGCATTGACCCCGGGCATCGCCGTTCAGCAAGAGCTGCAACTCGATCACCGCATGAACGAGCACATCGAGCAGGTGCCCGCCGGTCCGAAGGGCCGCGCCATGCTCGAGACCACCGTGTTCCAGCCGAACGGTCCGGGTCCCTTCCCGCTCATCATCATCAACCATGGCAAGGATCCGGGCCGCCCGAACCTGCAGCCGCGCGACCGCTTCTATCACATGGCCGCCGCCTTCGTGAAGCGAGGCTACGCCGTGATGGTGCCGATGCGCCAGGGCTTCGCCAACTCTACCGGGCGCTACCGTGAATTCGGTTGCGACATGACGGCCAACGGCTATGCCCAGGCGCAGGACATCGCCTCCACCCTCGCCTACGCCCGCCAGCAGAAGTGGGTGGACGCCAAGCGCATCGTCGTCGCCGGCCAGTCCTACGGCGGCCTGGCGACCATCGCCCTCGGCACCGAAAACCAGCCCGGCGTGCGCGGCCTGATCAACTTTGCCGGCGGCCTGCGCGACGACAGCGACCGCTGCGCCTGGCGTTCGGCCCTGGTGTCGGCCTTCACGGAGTACGGCGCAAAGACCAGGCTGCCGACCCTGTGGATGTATGGCCAGAACGATTCGCTGTTCGGCCCGGAGCTGGCGCAGCGCATGCACGCCGCCTTCGAAGGCGCCGGCGGCCGCGGGCGCCTGGTCGTGCTGCCGGCCTTCAAGCGCGATTCGCACGGCATGCTGGCCAGCCGCGACGGCGAGAAATACTGGCTGGAGGACACGATGCGTTTCCTGGACGGGATCGGCATGCCGACCGCGGTCATCCACGACGTGCCGCCGCCGCCGAGCCCGGCGCGCACGGACTATGCCCAGGTGGACGACGTCGAAGCCGTGCCTTTCCTGTCGGAGAACGGCCGCCGCGCCTACCAGGACTACCTGACCAAGATGACCCCGCGCGCTTTCGCCGTGTCGCCGAGCGGCGCCTGGACCTGGGCCGAGGAAGGCGAAGACCCGGACGGCCGCGCGTTGGCCACCTGCACCGCCAAGAGCACCGAACCCTGCCGCCTGTACTCGGTGGACGATTACGTGGTGTGGAACGGCGATATCGACCAGGCCGAGAAGACCTCGGTCACGGCGTCCGTCACGCCGGTGCCGAAGCCGCCAGTGGATCCGAACTCGGCGCCGACGACCTCGATCGGCTCGAACAAGGCCACGAATTAATACGGTGGTCGGCTTTCGCCGACCGCGCGTCCAAATCCCGATCGAACAGACGCAAGGTGGCGGTTCTCCCGTCAGCTGAACGCGCGGTCGGCAGAGCCGACCACCCTACTGCCAAGTCACCCGCCAGGTTCCCGACCCAGCGCAAGCCGCGCACCGCCCGCAACTCCGACAATGGCCTTGATGCCATTTCGGAGAATTGCATGTTTCGCATCACCCACGCCCTGCTTGCGCTGGCCGCGCTGTGCACCTGCGTGCCGGCCGCGCTGGCGGGCCACGGCAACAATTACCCCGTGATCCTGGTCCACGGCTTCCTCGGCTTCGGTCCCGACAGCTTCGCGCACAGCGGCTTCAACTACTGGGGCGGCTACGGCGACATCGCTTCGCACATGCAGGTCTACCGCGGCCCGCGCACGGTGTTCGCGGCGGTGGTGGGCCCCGTCAGTTCCAACTGGGACCGGGCGGCCGACCTGTACGCCCAGATCAAGGGCGGCTGCGTCGACTACGGCGCCGCCCACGTGCGCAAGGCCGGCCTGCCGGGCCAGCAGCAAAAGCCTGCCGGCAAGTGCTGGGCCGCGGACCCGAAGAACAATCCCGAGAACTATCCACTCGCGCTCTACCCCGCCTGGGACGCGCAGCATCCGCTGCATTTCATCGGCCACAGCCAGGGCGGCACGACCATCCGCGCGCTGGTCGAACTCCTCGAACACGGCTCGCCCGAGGACGAAGGCGGCCATGAGCTGTTCAAGGGCGGCAAGGTCGGTTGGGTGCGCAGCGTGACGACGATCTCGGCGCCGCACAACGGCACCACCTTCTCCGACGCCGTGCTGAACGTGACCCCTGCCCTGCAGACGCCGCTGGGCGAACTCCTGAAACACCGCTGGGCCAGGTGGGAGCTGTCGCCGGACGGTGCGCGCGAATTCAACGCCTGGGCGCGCACCTCGCCCCACATCACGTATTTTTCGGTGGGCACGGTGGCGACCGAGGCCGGCAGCTGGTGCTGCAACGGCACCGACCGCGTGATCGCCCCGGTCCAGACCACCTACTACCAGTACCCGCGGCGCGACATGATTCCCGCGTTCAAGGGCGTGGCCGGCGAATGGATCGTGCCCTCGGCCCTGCAGAACGGGCTGGGCGGCTACACCCAGCAGGGCGCCGGGCGGGTGCGCATCGACAGCGAGTGGTTCGCCAACGACGGCGTGGTGAACACGGCAAGCATGCGCGCACCAGGCGGGCATCCGGTGCGGGAGTTCGACGGCAGGCCGGTAAAGGGAACCTGGAACTTCCTGGGGAACTACCGGGGGTACGACCACTTCGACATTCTGAACTGGCCGAATCCGGGGCCGTCGGCCAATCCCGTGTATGAGCGGATCAGCGACATTATCTTCGGCTTGTAGTCACCGCGACGCCGCCCTCAATGCACGCTGCGCAGCCCCCGCGCCAGGTCCGACAGCCGGTACGGCTTGCTCACGAAGGTAAACTCCCCCAGCCGGTACTGGTCGAGCCTGAGCGCCGGCTGCGGATAGCCGGAAGCCAGCATGACCTTGATGTTCGGGTAGTTTTCGCGCGTGAACTCGGCCAGCTCGATGCCGTTCACGCCATTCGGCATGACGACGTCGGTGAACAGGATGTCGACGTCGCGGCTGGCCAGCACGTCGATGGCTTCCTGGCCGCAGGCCGCGGTCGTGACGTCGTAGCCCATGCTCATGAACAGCGCGGAGGCCACGTCCAGCAGGTCCGGCTCGTCCTCGACGATCAGCACCGTCTCGGTGTCGCCGTGCGCCGCTTCGCGTTCCTGGGTGGCCGCCGACGGCAGGTAGATCGCAATCGAGCTGCCCTCGCCCAGCGCGCTCTGGATGACCACCTCGCCGCCGGACTGCTTGATGAAGCCGTACACCTGCGACAGGCCCAGGCCCGTGCCCTTGCCGGTTTCCTTGGTGGTGTAGAAGGGCTCGAAGGCGCGCTGCACGGTCTCCGGGCCCATGCCGGCGCCGGTGTCGGTTACCGAAATGCACACGTAGGCGCCTGCGGCGAGTCCGGCCACCTCGCCTTCGCGCAGTGCTACCTGCGCCGTGTCCAGCGCCAGGCTGCCGCCCTCGGGCATGGCGTCGCGCGCATTCACCACCAGGTTGAGCAGCGCCGACTCGAAGCGGGCCGCGTCCACCACCGCGCTGCCGGCCTGCGGGTCGAGGTTGAAGGCGAACTCGATCCCGCTGTGGCCGGCGCGCCGCAGCACCGACTCGAAACCCGAGATCAGGCGGTTGATGCTGCGTGTCTCCGGCTGCAGCGGCTGCTGGCGCGCAAAGGCGAGCAGCTGCTGGGTGAGCGTGGCGCCGCGGTCGATGGCGCGCCGCATGCTGTCGAGCGTCTTGACGTCGCTGCCGTTCTCGCGGGTCATCTCCAGCACCTCGAGGCCGCTTGCCAGCACCGACAGCAGGTTGTTGAAGTCGTGCGCGACGCCGCCGGTGAGCTGGCCGATCGATTCCATCTTCTGCGACTGGAACAGGGCCAGCTGCGCCTGCTCGAGCGCCTCCTGGGCCTGCTTTTTCTCGGTGAGGTCGCGGGTGATCTTGGCGAAGCCCAGCAGCTTGCCCTCGTCGTCGTGGATCGCATCGATGATGACGTGGGCCCAGAAGCGGGTGCCGTCCTTGCGCACGCGCCAGCCCTCGGCTTCATAGCGCCCCTCGCGCGCGGCGGTGCCCAGCGCGCGGTCCGGCATGCCGCCTTCGCGGTCTTCGTCGGTATAGAAGCGCGAGAAGTGGCTGCCGATGATGTCGTCGTAGGAATAGCCCTTGATACGCTCGGCCCCGACGTTCCAGTTCGACACCACCCCCTCGGGCGTCAGCATGTAGATCGCATAATCGGTGACGCCCTGCACCAGCAGGCGGAAGCGCTGTTCGCTCTCGCGCAGCGCATCCTCGGCCTGCTTGCGCCCCGTGACGTCGCGCGTGATCTTCGCATAGCCCAGCAGGTTGCGTTGCTCGTCGTAGATCGGGTCGATGACCACATGGGCCCAGAAGCGGGCGCCGTCCTTGCGCACGCGCCAGCCTTCGGCTTCGTACTTGCCGTGCTCGAGGGCATGCGCCAGCGCGCGCGCCGGCAGGCCGGCCTCGCGGTCTTCCGGGGTGTAGAAGCGCGAGAAATGCTCGTGCAGGATCTCGTGCGGCAGGTAACCCTTGAAGCGCTGCGCGCCCGCGTTCCAGCTGGCGATGTGGCCGGACGGGTCGAGCATATAGATGGCATAGTCGCTGATGCCGGCGATCAGGTACTGGAACCGTTGCTCGTCAGTGAGTGGGGGCTTGGAAGAATGTTGCGAATTCATGGCCGGGCGGCGCTTCCGTTTTCGGTGCAGCAAAAATCCGATATTACTGTCAATCGGCAATACCGGCCGCGCGCTTGACACGGCATTGACTTGTATGTACATCTGCAAGCTTAGAAATTCCGCTACGGCCATTCGATCTGCCGGATTTGACGTTACAATACCCCACTGTAAACCCTGCAGCCTCCCCGTTTGCACATGACCCAGGCCCCCACCGACACCCTCGACCTCAGCCGCTGCGCGGACGAACCGATCCGCACCCCCGGCAGCATCCAGCCGCACGGATTCATGCTGACGCTGTCGCCGGCGCCGCAACTCATCGTGCAGCAGGCGAGCGCCAACCTCGAAACCTGGACCGGCATGGCCGCCAACGAGGCGGCAGGCCGGCCGCTGGCGCAGGTGCTGGGCAGCGACGCAGCCGCGCGCATCGCGGCCGACATCGGGGCGGGTCCAGTGGCGTCGCGTCCGACCTACATCGGCACCGTCACGGTGGCCAACGGCGCCCGCTTCGACGTGCTGGTCCATGCCTGGGACGGCCTGCTGATCCTCGAACTCGAGAACGTGGACCGGGCCGGCGCAGCCGACTTCCGCCACCTGTATCCGCTGATCGGCGATTTTCTTCTCAAGGTCAACCAGTCGCTGTCGATCACCGCGCTGTCCGAACTGGCGGCGCAGCATGTGCGCGCCGTCACCGGCTACGGCCGCGTGATGATCTACCAGTTCGACCCGGACGGCCACGGCCACGTGGTGGCGGAATCCCTCGCCGACGGCTACGATTCCTACCTCGGCCAGCACTTCCCGGCCAGCGACATCCCGGCCCAGGCGCGCGCGCTGTATACGCTGTCGCCGATCCGCGTGATCCAGGATGCGAACTACGAGCCGGCCGCGCTGGTGCCGGAGCTGAATCCGGCGACGGGCGCGCGCAACGACCTGTCCTTCGCGGCCCTGCGCAGCGTCTCGCCGGTGCACCTGCAATACATGCGCAACATGGGCACGCTGGCCTCGATGTCGGTGTCGCTCATCGTCAAGGGCAGGCTGTGGGGCCTGATTTCCTGCCACAACGCCGGCCCCTGCCCGGTGCCGGTCGAAAAGCGCACCGCCTGCGAGCAGCTGGGCCAGATCCTGGCGCTGTGCATCGAATCGCGCGAGGATGCCAGCGAACTGCAGTTCCGCCTCGACGTGCGCCGCATCATGGTGGAGATGCTGGGCCGCCTGACCAATGGAGCAGACTTCCTCGAGAACATGAGCGGCGTGTTTCCCGAACTGCTGCGCTTCGGGCGCGCGGGCGGGGTCGCCATCGTGATGGAGGACCGCGTGCTCGCCTATGGCGACACGCCGGACGAAGCGCAGATCCGGAGCCTGGCCGATTGGCTGTCGCTGCACGGCTACACCGAGGTATTCCACACCGACCACCTGAAGGACGCCTACCCGGATGGCCGTGACATGGTGCGCAACGCCAGCGGCCTGCTGGCGCTGCCGATCTCGCGCATCCACCAGCACTACCTGCTGTGGTTCCGCCCGGAGGTGGTGCAGACCATCGAGTGGGCCGGTAACCCGCACGGCAAGCAGGTGTCGCCTGCCGATCCCACCCAGCTGACCCCGCGCCTGAGCTTCCAGTCATGGCGCGAGACCATCCACGGCCGCAGCCTGCCATGGCACGTGGCCGAGATCGAACTGACGGTCGAATTCCGCACGGCCCTGCTGGGCATCGCGCTGGAACGCGCCGAGCAGATGGCCGAACTGGCCGAGGAACTGGGGCGCGCCAACAAGGAGCTGGAGGCGTTCTCGTATTCGGTCTCGCACGACCTGCGCGCGCCGCTGCGTCACATCGTGGGCTTCTCCGACCTCCTGATCGAATCGGCAGGCGCGGAAGACCCCGAGCGGCGCCAGCGCTTCCTGAAGAACATCAAGGAATCGGCCCGCCTGGCCGGCAAGCTGGTCGACGACCTGCTGTCGTTCTCGCAGATGGGCCGCGCCGCGCTGCGCCCGACCAAGGTGGACATGAACGACCTGGTATCGGCCTGCATCGACAAGCTGGGCATGGAAATGCAGGGCCGGAACGTCGACTGGCACATCGAAGCACTGCCCGCCGTGTGCGCCGACCCGACCTTCCTGCACCTGGCCGTGCTCAACCTGCTGTCGAACGCCGTGAAGTTCACCGGCGGGCGCGACCCGGCGGTCATCACAATCACGTCCGAAGAAGACGGCGAGTTCACGGTCTTCCACATCGCGGACAACGGCGCCGGCTTCAACATGGAATACGTGCACAAGCTGTTCGGCGTGTTCCAGCGCCTGCACCGCATGGAAGACTTCCAGGGCACCGGCATCGGTCTGGCCAACGTGCGCCGCATCGTCGAGCGCCACGACGGCCGCGTCTGGGCCACCTCAGTACAAGGAGAAGGCGCGACCTTCTCGTTCAGTCTCCCGAAATACCCATCCAATTAAGGCCAACGATGCTCAAGCCTATCCTCCTCGTCGAAGACAACCCGAACGACCTCGAACTGACCCTGATCGCACTGGCAAAAAGCCAGCTGGCGAACGAAGTCGTCGTGGTGCGCGACGGCGCCGAGGCGCTCGACTACCTGCACCGCCGCGGCGAATTCCAGGAGCGCACCGTCGGCAACCCGGCCGTCATCCTGCTCGACCTGAAGCTGCCCAAGGTGGACGGGCTGGAAGTGCTGAAGGAGATCCGCGAGACCGATGCATTGAAGAGCATCCCGGTGGTGATGCTGACCTCGTCGAAGGAAGAGCAGGACGTGGTGCGCAGCTACGAACTGGGCGTGAACGCCTACGTGGTCAAGCCGGTGGACTTCACGGAATTCGTGCGCGCCATCGCCGACCTGGGCGTCTTCTGGGCGGTCCTGAACGAACCGCCGCCGGGCTCGCGCCGTTACGTCAAGCCCAAGTGATCCGGGCGGCCGCGCCCTTGCGCTGTCGTGGCGGCCACCGCCACACCATTCTGCCCTTCGACTTTCTGCTCGCGCCCTGCGCGGCGCAGCAGGTGACGGATGCGCGAACTGAGCGCATCCGGATGGTAGGGCTTCTGCAGCAGGTGTACCGACGCGTCAAGCCTGCCCTCGTGCGACAGCACGCCTTCGGCATAGCCCGAGGTGTACAGCACCTGCACAAAGGGAAGGCGGCGGCGCGCCATCTCGCCGAGCTGCAGGCTGCTCACCGGCCCGGGCATGATCACGTCTGAGAACACCAGGTCGATGTGGCGGCCGCTGTCGATGATCTTCAGCGCGCTTTCCGCGTCGGCCGCTTCCAGCACCTCGTAGCCCAGCGCCGACAGGATGCCGCAGGTGGCGTCGCGCACGTCCGCCTCGTCTTCCACCACCAGGATGGTCTCCAGCCCGCCGGCCAACGGACCGTTGTGTACCGGCTCGACCGCGGTCGGGGCAGCGTCGCTGCGCGGCAGGTAGATGCGCACGCTGGTGCCCTGCCCCGGCTCGCTGCGCAGCACGATCTCGCCGCCCGACTGCTTCACGAAACCATAGGCCATCGACAGGCCCAGGCCGGTGCCCTGCCCGGTCGGCTTGGTCGTGAAGAAGGGTTCGAAGGCGCGTTGCAGGACCTCGTTCGGCATGCCCTTGCCGGTGTCCGTCACCTCGATCATGACGAAATTCCCCTGCGGGACTTCGGGCAGCGGTTCTTCGTCCGGGCCGGCGCCGACCCTGGCGTTGCGGGCGCGGATGGTGAGAGTGCCGTTGCCGGCCATGGCGTCGCGCGCGTTGATGGCCAGGTTCAGCAGCACGTTGTTGAGCTGGTTCGGGTCAACCATCGTGCTGCCCAGGCCGGGCTCGATCTCGGTGACGACGCGCGCGTTCGGGCCGAGCACGCGGCGCATCATGTCGTCCATGTCGCGCAGCAGGTGGCCGGGATCGACCACCACCGACTGCAGTGGCTGGCGCCGCGCGAAGGCCAGCAGGTGCGCGGCCAGCTTGGCGCCGCGCTCGACACCGGACAGCGCCATCTCGACCCGCGCGCGCGCGTTGTCGTTCAGGTTGCCCACCAGCTTGAGCAGCTGCAGGTTACCGCCGATGATCTGCAGGACGTTGTTGAAGTCGTGCGCGACGCCCCCGGTGAGCTGGCCAATCGCTTCCATCTTCTGTGCCTGGTGCAGGGCCGACTGGCTGGCCGCGAGCTGTTCCTGGCTGACGCGCAGCGACGCGAACGCGGCGTCGCGCTGGCGCCGCGCCACGCAGGCGCCGCTGTGGTAGCGCACGCGCGCCGCCAGTTCGCGCGCGTCGGGCCACTTGACCAGGTAGTCGTTGGCGCCGACGGCGAATGCCCTGGCCTTGATGTCGGGGTCGTCTTCGGAAGACAGGACGATGACGGGAATGTCCTGGGTGTCGGGATGGGAGCGCAGCAGCGCGGTGACCGCGAAGCCGTCCAGGTCCGGCATGCGCAGGTCGACCAGCACCACCGTGGCCCGCAGCGCGCGCGCCACCTCGACTGCTCGTGCCGGGCTCGATTCGTAGCTCAGGTTGTGGCCGACGCAACCCTGCAGTCCGTGCGCAATGATGTCCTGGGCGAACGGCTCATCGTCGATGAGGAGAACGGAGCATTCAGGACGATCGTCAATCATTGCAGCAGGCCCACGGACAAGTGACTATCTTGCAAAAAGGTAAGCAATTATTTTACTATATTATCAAACGTGTACGCGCAAATGACGGATCTGAGCAGTGTGCGCCTTGTAAGTCGCAGGCGCCGCCGCCATCTTCGCCCCATGCCGAAGCGCCGCGCCGAACCGATCGAGGACGCCCCCGCGCCCGAAGCATGCTGCCCGCTGTGCGGCCGCGTGCTCGGGACGGCCAACATCGACCGTCATCACCTGATCCCGAAAACCTTCAAGGGCAAGGAGCAGTACCCCATCCATAAGATCTGCCACCGCAAGATCCACTCCGCCCTCACCGAGCGCGAACTGCTGCAGACCTATCACACCTGGGACGCGCTGCGCGGGCACGACGACATCCGCGCCTTCATCGACTGGGTCGCGAAGAAGCCGTCCGACTTCTACACCCGTACCTATACGGCGAACAAGAAGAAGTTCCGCTGACGAATATTGCAATACAAGCATTGCATGTTGCAATTTAGCACTTTTTTAGCTTTACTTTAGGTGTATAGTCCACCTTAGAACGGGTAAAGCGAAAACATTCAGCTGACCTCCGTCGTCTATGCAGGAGACTATCGATGGATAAGCACGAAGCGGATACTGGTTCCGGGGCGGGCGCCGGGCGCGCCAACGCGCAGCGCCTGCAACGCCTGGTCTTCACGGACGACTTCCGGCAGCGCCGCCGCATCACCGTGGTCTTGATGACAGCCTGCGTCTACCTGATCTGCGCCGGCGTCCTCGTGTACGGTGCGGACAGCGGCCTGTTCGACCCCCGCGGCGCCGCGGTGATGGCCCCGGTCTGCGTCGCCATGCCGGCACTCTTTTTCCTGATCTTCCGCAGCGGACTCAATTTGCGCTTCTCCAATCCTTCGCTCGCGCTCTTCCAGGGGATCTGCGCCCAGACCCTGGTCGCCATGGCCTACGCCGTCACCGGTCCGGTCCATCCCGGCACCCTGATCCTGCTCGCGACCGTCATGGTCTTCGGCATGTTCGAGATGAAGACCGCCAGCGTCTGGAAGCTGATGGCGTACAGCCTGGCCGCCATCGGGATCGCCATGATCTGGAGCAACCACCGCGATCCCCTGACCTACCCCGCCAGGCTGCAACTGATTTTCTTCGTCCTGGCGCTGGCCACCCTGCCCTCGATTTCCTCGCTGTCGATCCAGCTGCGCCACATGCGCGAGCGCCTGAAGGCGCAGAAAGCGGAACTCGCATCGGCACTCGACCAGATCCGCAAGGCGGCAACCCATGACGAACTGACCGGCCTGCCCAACAGGCGCCACATGCTGACCCTGCTGGCGGAACACGTGACGCGGCAGTGCCGCGGCGGGCCGCACTTCATGGTCGCCCTGATCGACATGGACCACTTCAAGAACGTCAACGACAGCTTCGGCCACCGGGCCGGCGACGACGCCCTGGTCTGCTTCGCCCGGCAGGCCCAGCTCCACCTGCGCAGCACCGACATCGTCGGCCGCTGGGGCGGGGAAGAATTCCTCGTGATCCTGCCCGAGTCGCCCCCTGGCGATCCGAACATCGGCATCGAACGCCTGCGCGGCGCGCTGGCCGTGACCGAGGCGAGCAGGATGGCGCCGCACCTGCGCCTGGCGTTCTCGAGCGGACTCACGCGCTACGTGCCCGGCGAAGAAATCGACGACCTGATCGAACGCGCCGACCGCACCCTGTACGCCGCCAAGGCGGCCGGCCGCAACCGCACCTCGGTCGAGCTGCATCCGCTCGACCGGGCCGCCTGAGTGCGCTTATCCCCTGGCATGGACATGCAGCTTCCCCGGGCTTCCAGGACTGTCGTAGGCGCCCGTGGCGCGTACCACGGGATAAGGTACGGCAACTCATCCGGCAGCGCCGCTTTCTGACGCCGTATGAACGCGAAAAACAAAAAGGGCCGCACTTGCATGCGGCCCTTCGTATTCTGGCTCCCCGACCTGGACTCGAACCAGGGACCTGCGGATTAACAGTCCGTCGCTCTACCGACTGAGCTATCAGGGAAAAGAGGCCGCATTATAGCGACCCGATTCCAGTTTGACCAGTGCTTCGCGTAATCATTTGGCGAGCAGCGGCCGGCGCAGGCCTTTGCTATAGTCCCACCCGATCGCTTGCCACTTCATACAGACCCATGACGACATCCCGCCGCTTCGGCACTCCCCTCTCCCCTTCCGCCACCAAGGTAATGCTGCTCGGCTCCGGCGAGCTTGGCAAGGAAGTCATCATCGCCCTGCAGCGCCTGGGCGTGGAAACCATTGCCGTCGACCGCTACCCGAACGCCCCCGGCCACCAGGTCGCCCACCGCGCCCACGTGATCGACATGACCGACGGCGCCGCCCTGTCTGCCCTGATCGCGCTGGAAAAGCCGGACCTGGTGGTCCCGGAAATCGAGGCCATCGCCACCGAGACCCTGCTGGCCCTCGAAGAGGCTGGCCGGATCACCTGCATCCCCACGGCGCGCGCCGCGATGCTGACCATGAACCGCGAAGGCATCCGGCGCCTGGCGGCCGAGGGACTCGCCCTGCCGACCTCGCCCTACCGATTCGCCAGCAGTCTCGAAGAACTGCAGCAGGCCTGCGCGCAAGTCGGCTTTCCCTGTGTCGTGAAGCCGGTGATGTCCTCATCCGGCAAGGGCCAGTCGACACTCGACGGCCCGGACGACGTGGCGGCAGCCTGGGACATCGCCGCCAGCGGCGGCCGGGTCGATGCGGGCCGCGTGATCGCGGAAGGCTTCATCGACTTCGACTACGAGATCACCCTGCTCACGGTGCGTTCGCTGGGCGCCGGTGGAGAGGTCGAGACCAGTTTCTGCGAACCGATCGGCCACAAGCAGGTGCAGGGCGACTATGTGGAATCCTGGCAGCCACACCCGATGAACCCCGCCGCCCTCGAACGTGCGCGCGACATCGCCGCCAAGGTGACGGCTGACCTGGGCGGCTGCGGCGTGTTCGGCGTCGAGCTGTTCGTCAAGGGCGACATGGTGTGGTTCTCGGAAGTGAGCCCGCGTCCGCACGATACCGGCATGGTGACCATGGCCAGCCAGGTGCAGAGCGAATTCGAGCTGCATGCGAGGGCCGTGCTGGGCCTGCCGGTGGACGTGTCCTTGCGTGCACCGGGGGCGTCCGCCGTCATCTATGGGCAGCATGAGGCGGCTGCCATTGCCTTCGAGGGCGTGGCCGATGCGCTGCGCGTGCCGGGCGCCGACCTGCGTTTGTTCGGCAAGCCGGAGTCGTTCGCGCGCCGGCGCATGGGCGTGGCGCTGGCGACGGCGGAGGATGTGGAGACGGCGCGCCAGCGGGCGTTGGAAGCGGCTTCGCGGGTGAAGCCGGTGGTTCTCTAGGGCTCGCCGAAGTCACCAATGCCGATGCCCACGCTACCCTAAACAACATCGTCCCGGCCTGCGCCGGGAGTCGTTGGCGCCAGTAGCGCGTACGACAGTTCAACGTCGCGGCAGATATTCCGACACCGCCGCATTCTACCGACCGCACTTGGCCAACCACCGAAAAACAAAAAGGGCCGCATCTCCATGCGGCCCTTCGTATTCTGGCTCCCCGACCTGGACTCGAACCAGGGACCTGCGGATTAACAGTCCGTCGCTCTACCGACTGAGCTATCAGGGATTAGAGGCCGTATTATAGCAGCGCTTTTCGAAATCGCGAAGCCTCAGCGATCGAAAGGCACGATTTCTCAAGCCTGCACCCGCCGGACCAGCTTCCCCAGCGCGTCCAGCACCACCTGCGGCTCCGACATCTGCGGGAAATGCGCACTGCCCTTGGCGATCACGCGCTCGGCCAGGGGCGACAGGCGCAGTAAACCCTGCTGGTTGCGCTCGCGCTCATCCTGCGCCGCGCTTGACACCATCCAGCGCGGCAGGCGCTTGCCGCCCGACAGCACTGTGACGGGAATCGCCGGAAACTCCGGCGCCTCGGCGATCTCGGCCACCGTTTCCTCTTCGTTGCTGACCTCGTCGTTCGGATCCGGCGGCGAAAAACGGTCGAGCAGCCCCGCAATGGCGCGCTGCAGGCCGGAGCGGTAGCGCTTCATGTTGAGCACATCGTCGGGTGCAGTCGCTTCCAGGAACAGCACCCCGCAGGTGTCGTCCGGATACAGGCGCGCGAACAGGTTGGCGTGCAGCCCGCCGAAGGAATGCCCCACCAGCAGGAAAGGTGGCCTGGCGCCGGTCTCGCGCAGCAGGGCGCGCAGCTGCAGCACGACGGTCGTGCCCATTTGCGCGTCGCGCGGACGCGCGCTGCCGGCCACGCCCGGCCGGTCGTAGGTGAAGACCGTGCCCAGCTTCTGGATGTCGGGGAACAGCTTGTGCCAGTTCTCGAGCGGGCCGCCGGCGCCGCTCAGCATGACGATGGTCGGGGAACCCTCGCCCGATAAGGAAAACCGGAGCACCTGTCCGCCGATGGCCACCCGTTTGCTCGATGGGAGATGCTTCACGATGGCGTCCTGTAAAAGTCGATAACGCGAGCGTACCGCGTGTGCTCGCCGCCTGGCAACCCTCCGCGCCACGCCGCAAAAACGAAAAAGGCCACATCTTGCGATGTGGCCTTCTCAAGAATTCTGGCTCCCCGACCTGGACTCGAACCAGGGACCTGCGGATTAACAGTCCGTCGCTCTACCGACTGAGCTATCAGGGAATTGATGACAGCATTATATGTTTGCAGTGACACGGTGTCAAATTCAGCCTGTGTCGCGCAGCCATCTTTGCTGCTCTTCGGAATCAAAAAACGCTGCAATCCCGAAGAGCCAAGATTTTAAAGCACCTTCGCGACAGCGTCAACCACGCGGTCCAGGTTGGTCGAGTTCAGCGCCGCGACGCAGATGCGGCCGGTGTCGACCGCATAGATCGACTGTTCGCGCAGCTTGCCGACCTGCTCTTTCGTCAAGCCGGAATACGAGAACATGCCGACCTGCTCGCGCACGAATTCGAAGTCGCGGCCGGGCGCCTTTTCCTTCAGCTTCTCGACCATGAGATTGCGCATCTCGCGGATGCGCACGCGCATGCCGGCCAGTTCCTCTTCCCACAGCTGGCGCAGCTCCGGGGTCGACAGCACCATCGCGACCACCTTGGCCGTGTGCGTCGGCGGGTTCGAGTAGTTGGTGCGGATCACGCGCTTCAGCTGCGACAGGACGCGCGCGGCTTCCTCGCTGCTGCCGGCCACGATCGACAGCGCACCTGCGCGCTCGCCGTACAGCGAGAAGGACTTCGAGAACGAGTTCGATACCAGCAGCGGAACACCGGTCTCGGCGAAGCGGCGCACCACGGCGCCATCTTCCGCGATGCCGGCGCCGAAGCCCTGGTAGGCCATGTCGAGGAAAGGCACCAGGCCGTTGTCGACGACGGCCTCGATCACGCGGGTCCACTGGTCCTGGCTGAGGTCGGCGCCGGTCGGGTTGTGGCAGCAGGCGTGCAGCACGACGATCGCGCCGCGCGGCATGGCGTTCAGGGCCGCCAGCATGCCCTCGAAGTTCACGCCGTGGGTGGCCGGGTCGTAATAGGTGTAGTTGTTGACGGCGAAGCCGGCGCTTTCGAACAGCGCGCGGTGGTTTTCCCAGCTCGGGTCGCTGATGTAGACATCCGAACCAGGCGCGAAACGCTTGAGGAAATCGGCGCCCAGCTTGAGCGCGCCGGTGCCGCCCAGGGCCTGCACGGTGATCGCGCGCTTCTCTTGAATTACGGCGCTGTCGGCCCCAAATACCAGCTCTTGCACGGCCTTGTCGTACGCCGCCAGTCCTTCGATCGGCAGGTAGGTACGCGGCGCCGGCTGCTCCATCAGCTTCGCTTCAGCCTTCTGCACGCACTGCAACAAAGGAACCTTGCCATGATCGTCGTAGTAGACGCCGACGCCCAGGTTGATCTTGGCCGGGTTGGTATCTGCGTTGAACGCTTCGGTAATGCCCAGGATCGGGTCGCGGGGCGCCATGTCGATGGCGCCGAAGAGGCTGGCGGAGGCTGTGGAAGTCATCGTGATAAACTGGATTTCGTCGGTGGGTTCGCAGCGGTTGTAGAAACGACACTGCTTGTATAGTCATGCTGCAGTGCCGCAAGCGGACTCCCATTCTAGCAAAGGTCTGAAAGTATGGCTGATTTATCCATCGCAAACGCTCCCGAACATGCCCCGGATTCGACGGTCATCACCTTCCCCGGGTCGCCCTTCAAGCTGCACCAGCCCTTCCCGCCGGCAGGCGACCAGCCGACCGCGATCGCCGGCCTGATCGAAGGCATCAACGACGGCCTGATGTACCAGACCCTGCTCGGGGTAACCGGTTCCGGTAAAACCTATACGATGGCGAACGTGATCGCGCAGGCGGGCCGTCCGGCCATCGTGTTCGCGCCGAACAAGACGCTGGCGGCCCAGCTGTATGCGGAGTTCCGCGAGTTCTTCCCGCAGAACGCGGTCGAGTATTTCGTGTCCTACTACGATTACTACCAGCCGGAAGCCTACGTGCCGCAGCGCGACCTGTTCATCGAAAAGGACTCGTCGATCAATGAGCACATCGAGCAGATGCGCCTGTCGTGCACCAAGTCGCTGATGGAGCGGCGCGACGTGGTCATCGTGGCCACCGTATCGGCCATCTACGGTATCGGCAATCCGAACGAATACCACAAGATGATCCTGACGCTGCGCCACAAGGACAAGGTGGCCCAGCGCGACATCATCGCGCGCCTGATCCAGATGCAGTACACGCGCAACGAGATGGATTTCTCGCGCGGCTCCTTCCGTGTGCGCGGCGACACCATCGACATCTTCCCGGCGGAGCACGCGGAACTCGCGATCCGCGTCGAGATGTTCGACGACGAGATCGAATCGCTGCAGCTGTTCGACCCGCTCACCGGCCGCGTGCGCCAGAAGATCCCGCGCTTCACCGTCTACCCGGGCTCGCACTATGTGACGGCGCGCGGCACCGTGCTGCGCGCGGTGGAATCGATCAAGGCCGAGCTGCGCGACCGCCTCGAGGAATTCCGCCAGCAGAACAAGCTGATCGAAGAACAACGCCTCGAGCAGCGCACCCGTTTCGACCTCGAGATGCTGGCCGAGATCGGTTTTACGAAGGGCATCGAGAACTACTCGCGCCACCTGTCCGGCTCGATGCCGGGCGAACCGCCGCCCACGCTCATCGACTACCTGCCGAAGGACGCGCTGATGTTCATGGACGAGTCGCACGTGATGATCGGCCAGCTCAACGCGATGTACAACGGCGACCGTTCGCGCAAGGTGAACCTGGTCGACTACGGCTTCCGTCTGCCTTCCGCGCTCGACAACCGGCCGCTGAAGTTCCAGGAGTTCGAGGGCAAGATGCGCCAGACCGTGTTCGTCTCGGCCACGCCGGCCGACTACGAAAAGGGCAAGGCCGACAACGTGGTCGAGCAGGTGGTGCGCCCCACCGGCCTGGTCGATCCGCTGGTGATCGTCAAGCCGGCGCGCTCGCAGGTCGAAGACCTGATGAGCGAGATTACCGACCGCATCGCCAAGGACGAGCGCGTGCTGGTGACGACGCTGACCAAGCGCATGGCCGAGCAGCTCACCGAATACCTGAGCGACCACGGCATCAAGGTGCGCTACCTGCACAGCGACATCGAGACGGTGGAGCGCGTGGAGATCCTGCGCGACCTGCGCCTGGGCACCTTCGATGTGGTGGTCGGCATCAACCTGCTGCGCGAGGGCCTGGACTTGCCCGAGGTGTCGCTGGTGGCCGTGCTGGACGCGGATAAGGAAGGCTTCCTGCGTTCCGAACGCTCGCTGATCCAGACCATCGGCCGCGCGGCGCGTAACCTGAACGGCGTGGCGATCCTGTACGCCGACCAGATGACCGATTCGATGAAGAAGGCGATCGACGAGACCGAACGCCGCCGCGCCAAGCAGATCGCCTTCAACGAAGCGAACGGCATCACGCCGAAGGGCGTGCACAAGAAGATCAAGGACATGATCGACGGCGTCTACAGCAACGCCGCGCAGAAGGCCATGGCCGACGGCATCGTCGAGGACGCGGCAACCGCCAAGGTCGAGTCGATGAGCGAGAAGCAGATCAGCAAGGAGATCAAGCGCCTCGAGAAGCTCATGGTCGACCACGCCAAGAACCTCGAGTTCGAGAAGGCGGCGCAGGTGCGCGACCAGCTGCATGTGCTCAAGCAGCAGGCCTTCGGGGCGCCGGGGACGGACAATGTGGTGTCGATCCTCGGCAAGTAAGCCCGTTCTTCGTAGGGTGGTCGGCTCTGCCGACCGCGCGTTCAACTCCGGGATGATCAGACGGTGCGTCAGTTCATGCACCGTCTGAACGCGCGGTCGGCGAAGCGTGATTTGGTCCACTGGACCAAATCACCCCTACGCCTTGGCCACCGCAGCCTTCTGCACTTCCTTCAACTCCGGATACGCCTTCTCGATCGCCTGCACGATCGCCCCGGCCTGCCTCGCATACCCGTCATACCGCGTGAACAGCAGCTCGTGCGCAATCATCGACTTCACCAGGCGATTGCCCTTCGGCGAAGTGAACACCCTGAAATGCTCTTCCAGGCTGTCGCCTTCCAGCATCTGGTCCTGGTAGGCGCGCAGCTTTTCCTGCCGGCTCGCCCAGCCGCCCTCCGAGGAACGGATCTGCGGCAGCGCCATCTGGTACAGCTCGAAGATGTTGTCGAGCAGGGCCTGGTCTTCGATGTAGGCCATTTTGCCGCTGGAGCGGAAGCCTTCGTAGCGGCTGGTGAAGGGCCTGAAATAATGGTTGGCGTCGGATGCGAGCACCACTCGTTCGAACTCCATCCGGTCCGGCATCCGCTTCGGATCGAGCGCGGCCAGGTATGTGAAATTCGCGTTGAAGCCGGCATAGGACCGCTTGAGTTCCGCGATCGCATCGATGTCGTTCTTCAGGTCCGTGCGCAGGCCGCCGAGGAAGGCCTTGGCCTCCTGCTGCTGGTGATGGTGTTCGCTCAGCCCGTGCAGCCAGATACTCAGGCTCACCGCGAACACGATCGTGAAGAACTCGATCGCGATCTCGCGCAGCTTGTGAGAAAAGGCGTGCTCCTTGCTGCCCGCCAGGCGGATGATCTTCTTGCCGTGCTTGATGACTTCCTGGTCTGCCATTCCCGGTACGCCCATGAATTGAAATGAGCGCGACTATAACCGAGTCTGGGGAAAAGGGAACGATTCCGAAGCCGTCCTGCGCAGATTACCCAGGACGCTTAAACATCCGCTGGTCGAAGCTGAAGCTGCGCGCGATCGACAGCTTCACGTCGGCATAGGCCGGGTGCTCGGGATTGATGACCAGGTTCACGCCCTCGCCCACGATCACCGAGGGCACGCGCATGTACAGGTGATGGCATTTCTCCAGGAAGCGCGTGCCGAAAGCGGCGGCGCCGCCGCCGTCGTCCGTGTCGTCCCAGCCTTCGGGCAGCTCGTCGCGCGCCACGTCCACGCCCAGTTCCGGATCGTCCGGCAGATCTACCGCCACCAGCACCAGCGACTCGTCCTGCCCTTCCGTGTGCACGAACTTTTCCAGCACCGCCAGCTCCACCGTCAAGGCGGAATACAGCGCCGCGCAGCCCTCGGCATGCCAATGGCCGCCGCTCTTGCGCGCGCCTTCGCAGCTGCGGTCCAGGGCCACGTCTTCGACCGCGATTCTCCAGGTTCTCATACGAGCTTGTCCCTCTGTTGTCCCGCAGCCAGCATACACCGGCGTGCGGCCCCGGCTGCGCACAAATGAGGGCGGCTGCTCAGCCGACGGGATCGCGCACCGACGCCAGGATGCGCAGCAGTTCCGACAGGTCCGCGGGCTTCACCAGGTGGCGGTCGAAGCCGGCCAGGCGCGCGCGTTCGCGGTCTTCGCCCTGGCCGTAGCCAGTAAGTGCGACCAGCATGGCGTTCGCCGTGTCGGGCGAGGCGCGCAGGCGGCGCGCCAGCTCGTGGCCGTCCATGTCGGGCAGGCCGATATCGAGCAGCATCACTTCCGGCCGTTCGCGCAGCGCGCGCGCCAGGCCGCCGGTACCGTCGTACTCGACGCTCACCACGTGGCCATGGGCCTCCAGCAGCGCAGCGAGCATCTGGGCGGCGTCGGCATTGTCGTCCACCACCAGCACCCGCACCGCACCGTCATCGGCCTGGCGGAGCGGCGGCTGCGCCTCCTGCATCGCCGCATCCGGCAGCAGCGGCAGCCGGATCACGAACTCGCTCCCCTGGTCAGGCCCCTCGCTGTAGGCCGCCACCCGCCCGCCATGGAGGGCGACCAGGCTTTTCACCAGCGCTAGTCCGATGCCCAGGCCGCCCTGCGAGCGGTCCGGCGTACGTTCGGCTTGCGTGAACAGATCGAAAATGTAGGGCAGCATCTGCGGCTCGATGCCCTGCCCGTTGTCGCGTACCGAGATCACCGCTTCTTCGCCCTCGCTTCCGAAACGAACGACGATCTCGCCGCCGGCCGGCGTGTACTTGCCCGCGTTATTCAGGATATTCGACACGATCTGCACCAGGCGGGTGCGGTCCCCCAGCACATGCAGCGGCAGTTCCCACGGCTCCAGGCGCAGCGCGTGCCGCCGCATGTCCAGCAGCGGCCGTACCTGCTCGATGGCGCCGGCCACGATGGAGGCGATATCCAGCTCTTCCTTGTTGATCTCGGCCAGCCCGCGCGTCACGCGCGAGACATCCAGCAGGTCGTTCACCAGGTCGGTCATGTGCTCGGCCTGGCGCACGATGATGTCGCTCGCCTGGCGTGCGCGTTCCGGGTCGAGCGCGCCGCGCTGGAGCAGCTGGGCCGCCGTCGTGATCGGCGCCAGCGGGTTGCGCAGTTCGTGCGCGAGCATCGCCAGGAACTGGTCTTTCTGGCGGTTGGCGGCGCGCAGCTCGTCTTCCACGCGCTTGCGCATGGTGACGTCGCTGCCTTCCACGAAAATGCCCTCGACCTCGCCCTTGGGCCCGCGGATCGGCTGGTACACGAAGTCGACGAAGCGCTCTTCCAGCGGACCCCTGGCCTCGCGCTGCACGCGAACCGGCACCGCATGGCCCACGAAGGGCTGGCCCGACTGGTAGACCTGGTCGAGCAGCTCGAAGAAGCCCTGGTCCGCCAGTTCCGGAATCGCCTGGCGCGCCGGCTTGCCGATCAATCGGCGGTGGCCGATCAGCTGCAGGTACGACTGGTTGGTGATCTCGAAGACGTGGTCCGGGCCGCGCAGGACCGCGAGGATCCCGGGCGCCTGTTCGAACAGGGTCATCAGGCGCTGGTTTTCCTGCTCCCGGTAGCGCTCGGCCAGTACTTCATCAGTCATTTCGACGCAGGCGCAGTACATCCCGGCCACCGTGCCGTCCTCGTCGCGCACCGGCGAATACGAGAAGCGGAACCAGGTATCCTCGTCGTAGCCGTGGCGGTTCATGCGCAGCGGCATGCGGTCCATGTAGGTGGAGTCGCCCTTGAGCGCGCGTACGATCAGCGGATGGAGCGCATCCCAGATCTCGCGCCACACGTCGTGGAAACGGCTTCCGAGCGCGGCCGGATGCTTTTCTCCCAGGATGACCGCGTAGGAATCGTTGTAGAGAAAGCCCAGTTCCGGCCCCCAGGCCACGAACATCGGAAACTTCGAGTTGAGCATCAAGCCCACGGTGGTGCGCAGGGCCTGCGGCCACCCGCGCGGGTGGCCGAGCGGCGACGCGGACCAGTCGTGCGCCCGCATCATGGCGCCCATCTGCCCGCCTCCGCTGAGGAAAGGCAGCCATTCGGCAGGCGTCTCGTGTTCTGGTTTCATGCTTCGGTCGATACGGATGTGGCCGCGCTATTGCTCATGCCAAAGTGTGCCAGAAAGCCGATGTTGGACCCCGCACCGCTGCCCTCACAGCGTCTTGACGAATTCGCGAATGCCGCCCAGCAGCATCTCGACCGACATCGCCGTCAGGATCAGGCCCATCAGGCGCTCGAAAGCCGTCATGACCTGCGGACCGAGGCGCTGCTGCAGTTTTTCCGCGCTGAGGAAGACCGCCAGCCAGACCACGCCGACGGCCGCCAGCGCGGCCACGTGGACCATGGTTTCGGCAACGCTCCCGGCGCTGAACAGCAGCACGGTGGCCAGCGCCGAAGGGCCCGCCAGCGCGGGGATCGCGAGCGGCACGATGAAGGGCTCGCCGCCTTCGTTGCGGCCCAGCACGCCATCCGGATGGGGGAAGATCATGCGGATCGCAATGATCAGGAGGATGACCGCGCCGCCGATGCGCAGCGCCACCGGCGAGAGGTGCAGCGCCGCCAGGAAGTGCTGGCCGAAGAACATGAACACCAGCAGCAGCAGGAAGGCGATCGCACACTCGCGCACCACGATTCGGGCGCGGCGCTCGAGGGGGACTTCCTTGAGGGCGGCGACAAACAGGGGAACGTTGCCGAATGGATCAGTGACGAGGATCAGGAGGATGAAGGTCTGGAAGAAACTTTGGGTCATCGGGTTGTGCTTGTTATTGTTAACTATCGCGAATGGCCAGGGAGCATCTTAACAGAGTGGCATCCAGGAGGCGGCCCCTGCTTTGTATCAGGGCTCGACCGAATGGGTGCGTTTCAGCGTCCGCAGCACGAAGGTCGAGCGGCTGTGCCGGATGCCGGGGATCTTGTACAGGCGTTGCCGCAGGAAGCGCTCGTAGCCCTCGGTGCCGGCCACCGCCACCTTGATCAGGTAGTCGTAGTCGCCGGTGAGCAGGCTGGCTTCCATCACTTCAGGCAGTTCAGACAGCGCTGCGCCGAAGCGCTCAAGCATTTCTTCATCGTGGCGCTCGAGCGTGACTTCGATGATGACGGTGTCGGGCAAGCCCAGCGCGCGCTGGGACAGGATCGCGGCGTAGCCCTCGATATAGCCCTGCTCTTCCAGCGCGCGCACCCGGTTCCAGCAGGGCGTGGGCGACAGGTGCACGCTGTCGGCCAGCTTCTGGTTGGTGATGCGTCCGTCGCTGCGCAGGATGCGCAGGATCTTCCGGTCGATCTCGTCAAGATTGTCCTTGCGGGGCCTTGTTTCGAACTCCATGAGAAGACACTCCTATGTTATGACCTGGTGGCAGAAGATTCTCCCATGATTCAAGAAAACAAGGGAAACAACAAAAGCACCTTCCAGGGCTGGCGCTTTACGATGGATGGTCTTTATCGAGTCACTGCCGCGCCGCCCAGCCTCTGTCACGAACCGGGTTCCTGGCCCGCCGCGGAGGCTTTTTCAAAAGAAAAGCCCAAAGCAAAACGGGCAGGAAAGGCGTTTGCCCTCCCTGCCCGTTCGCTTGCCGCCTGCTAGGCGAGCGGCAAAGCGGATTACTTCTCGAACTTCTTCATCCACGCCGCCAGCTGGTGTGGACGCAGGCCGTCGTAGTCCTCGAACGGCTGGTGGATCCACGGATTGTGCGGCAGGTCTTCCAGGTGGTAGTCCGGCTTGAAGCTCGACGTGCCTTTCACCCAGATCACGGCCGAACGCACTTCGCTGACATCCGGGTAGTTGGTCTGCAGGTGCTCGCGCACCTTCTGCAGGGTCACGCCCGAGTCGGCCAGGTCGTCGACCAGCAGGATGCGGCCGGCCAGCGGGCCCTTGGTCATCGTCATGTACTTGGCGATATCCAGGTTGCCCTGCTTGGTGCCCGACTCTTCGCGGTAGGAACTGGTCGACAGGATCGCCAGCGGCACATCGAAGATGCGCGAGATCACGTCGCCCGGACGCACGCCGCCGCGCGCCAGGCACAGCACCATGTCGAACTTCCAGTTCGATTCATACACTTGCAACGCGAGGCGTTCGACCAGGCGGTTGTACTCGTCCCACGAAACCCAGAGGTCCTTGTCGGTCGATGCAGGGGTGTTCATTTCAGGTCGTTCCTATCTTCTACTTTTATGGGTATCAGGCTGCGAACGGATGGCGCAGCACGATGGTCTCAACGCGGTCCGGGCCGGTCGACACCATGTCGATCGGCACGCCCACCAGTTCTTCGATGCGCTTGATGTAGGCGCGGGCATTGGCCGGCAGCTCTTCCATCGACTTGGCGCCGACGGTCGACTCGGTCCAGCCCGGCATCTCTTCGTAGACCGGCTCGCACAGCGCGGCTTCCTCGGCGCCGACCGGGAAGATGTCGACATTGCGGCCATCGACCGTGTAGCCGGTGCACAGCTTCAGGGATTCGATGCCGTCCAGTACGTCCAGCTTGGTCAGGCACATGCCGGACACGCCGTTGATCTGCACCGAGCGGCGCAGCAGCGCGGCGTCGAACCAGCCGCAACGGCGCGCGCGGCCGGTCACGGTGCCGAACTCGTGGCCCACGCGCGACAGGTGCTCGCCCACACCGGCATCGGTCGGCAGTTCGGCCGGGAACGGGCCCGAACCCACGCGGGTCGTGTAGGCCTTGGTGATGCCGAGGATGTAATGCAGCATGCCCGGGCCCACGCCGGCGCCGGCGGCGGCGTTGCCGGCCACGCAGTTCGACGAAGTGACGAAGGGGTAGGTGCCGTGGTCGACGTCCAGCAGCGAGCCTTGCGCACCTTCGAACAGCAGGCTGCCGCCAGCCTTGTGGGCGGCGTACAGCTGCGACGAGACGTCGCCCACCATCGGGCGCAGGCGCGGCACGAGGGCCATGGCGTCGTCATAGGTCTGCTGGAAGTCGATCGCTTCGGCGCCCAGGTAGTTCACCAGCACGTGGTTGTGGTACTCGAGGTTTTCCTTGAGCTTCTCGGCGAAGCGCTCTTCGTTGAGCAGGTCGGCGATGCGGATGGCGCGGCGCGCGACCTTGTCTTCGTAGGCCGGGCCGATGCCCTTGCCGGTGGTGCCGATCTTGTTCTCGCCGCGCTTGGCTTCACGCGCCTTGTCGATGGCGACGTGGTAAGGAAGGATGACCGGGCAGGCTTCCGAAATCTTGAGGCGCGACACCACTTCGATGCCGGCGGCCTGCAGCTTGTCGATTTCGCGCATCACGTCCGGCACCGAGACCACCACGCCGTTGCCGATGTAGCAGGCCACGCCTTCACGCATGATCCCGGATGGAATCAGCTGCAGCGCGGTCTTCTGGCCCTTGATCACGAGGGTGTGACCCGCGTTATGGCCACCCTGGAAACGGACGACGCCGGCCGCATGGTCGGTCAGCCAGTCGACGATCTTACCCTTGCCTTCATCGCCCCACTGGGTGCCGATGACAACGACGTTCTTTGCCACGTTAGTATTTGACATCACTTAACCTAAGTTTTTGAGAATCCAATTTCCGTTTTCGAGGACGAGCACGCGGTCGCACTCGAACTCGTCCTGAACATTGTCGTGACCCGGCATGGACTGGATCACGACTTCGCCTGCCTTGCGCAGGTGAGCGATTTTTTCCTTCAGTTCCGGCGCATTGCCCCAGGGCGCGCGGATCGAATGCTTGCGCTCTGCAGTCGGCAGCAGCCGCGCCAGTTCGCGCAAGTCGAGCGAGAAGCCGGTGGCCGGACGTGCGCGCCCGAAGGCCTCGCCCACGTGGTCGTAGCGGCCGCCGCGCGCCACCGCGTTCGGCAGGCCCGGCACGTAGAGCGCGAACATGGCGCCGCTTTCGTACTGGTAGCCGCGCAGGTCGGCCAGGTCGATCGCCACTTCCGCGCGGCCGATGGCGCTCGCGGCCAGCGCCGCCAGTTCGGCCAATGCGCGGGTGATGCCCGGCAGCGCCGGCAGCGCCTCTTTCGCGCGGCCCAGCACCTCGACGTCGCCGTACAGCTGCGGCAGCGCCAGCAGGGCCTTGCGGGTGGCGGGGAGGTAGTGGTGCGTGAACTCGTCCAGGCCCGGCGCATCCTTGGCGCGCAGCAGGCAGGTCAGCTGGGCTTCGTCGCGCTGCGCGACCGGGTCTTCGCTCAGGACGGCGCGCAGGATGCCGACGTGGCACAGGTCGAGGCGCACGTCGTTGAAGCCGGCCAGCGCCAGCGAACCGAGCGCCAGCTCCTGGATCTCGGCGTCGGCTTCCAGGCCGGCGTGGCCGTAGATCTCGCAACCGATCTGGACCGGCTCGCGGGTGGAGTGCAGGCTGGAGGGACGGGTATGCAGCACGCTGCCGGCATAGCACAGGCGGGTGATCGATTCGCGGTTGAGCAGGTGGGCGTCGATGCGCGCCACCTGCGTGGTCATGTCGGCGCGCAGGCCGAGCAGGCGGCCGGACAGCTGGTCGACCACCTTGAAGGTGCGCAGTTCGGTGTCCTGCCCTGCCCCGGCCAGCAGCGACTCGACGTATTCGAGCAGCGGCGGCATCACCAGTTCGTAACCGTACAGGCGGAAGGTATCGAGCATCTTGCGGCGCAGATCCTCGATCTTGCGCGCCTCGGACGGCAAGACATCGGCGATATTCTCAGGCAGAAGCCAATTCGGCATGGGCAGACAGCTAACGGGTTGTGTTGAAGAGCAATGCTAAGGGCACAGGCGTGCCGGCGCACGGTGCGAGCGCCGAATCGACAATTTTACCTGAAAATGGGGAGGCAGAGGCAGGGGATGTTGGTTTGACAGCGTTTGCGGCTTGTCAAGATGCCAAGTTGCAACGCTTGTCTAGACGGATATGTAGGGTGGGCGGGTCTCCCGCCCACGCGTTCAAGCAGTGCATGAGCCGCGTGAACACGTGGGCAGGAAACCTGCCCACCCTACCAAGGCGATCTGGTCTATTTGCTTCCAGGCTGCTTGAAGTACTTGAAGAACTCCGAATTCGGATCCACCACCATCACGTCCCCACGGTTCTTGAAGGTCGCGCGGTAGGCTTCCAGCGAACGGTAGAACTTGGCGAATTCCGGATTCTTGCCGAAGGACTCGGCGTAGATCACCGATGCCTTGGCGTCGCCGTCACCCTTGATCTTCTCGGCCTCGCGGAAGGCTTCGGCGATGATCACGGTACGCTGGCGGTCGGCATCGGCGCGGATCTGTTCGGATTCGGCGGCGCCGGTGGACCGCAGTTCGTTGGCCACGCGGGTGCGCTCGGCCTTCATGCGCTCGTACACCGAGTTGTTGATCTGCTCGATGTAGTCGACGCGCTTCAGGCGCACATCGACCACGCCGACGCCGATCTCCTTGGCTTCGGCCACGACCTTTTCCTTCACCGCATTCATCACGGCGCCGCGCTCGCCCGAGATCACTTCGCGCACGGTGCGCTTGGTGATCTCGTCGTTCAGGGCCGCCTTGATGATCTGCGACAGGCGGTCGCGCGCGCGGGTCTCGTCGCCGCTGAAGCTGACGTAGTACAGGCGCGGGTCGGTGATGCGCCACTTCATGAAGGCATCCACCAAAATGTTCTTCTTCTCGGCCGTGATGAAGCGGTCGGCGTCGGGCGTATCGAGGGTCAGGATGCGCTTGTCCAGGTAGATCACGTTCTGGAACGGCGGCGGCAGCTTGAAGTGCAGGCCCGGCTCGGTGATCACGTCGCGCACCTGGCCCAGGGCGAACACGATCGCGAAGCGGCGCTGGTCCACCACGAACACGGTCGACGACAGCAGCATCAGGGCAATGAAGCCCGCCACAAAAAGAGTTACGAGGCGGTTCATTAACGGCTCTCCCGATCACGTGAGGAATCGCGGCTCCGGCTGTCGCGCTGACGCACCGAATCCATGGCTTGCATGACGTCCGCCGGCGCCGACGACTGCGGGGCCGGCACCTGCTGCGGGCCCGAACGGCCGCCGACGTTCTCGGCGCCTGCGCCCTGGCCGATCAGCTTGTCGAGCGGCAGGTAGATCATCGGGTTGCCGGTGCGCGAATCGACCATCACCTTGCTGGTGCTGGAGAAGATCTGCTGCATGGTGTCGATGTACATGCGGTCGCGGGTCACGCTAGGGGCCTTCGAGTAGGCCGCCACCACCTGGTCGAAGCGCGAGGCGTTACCGATCGCGTTCTCCACCACCATCGAGCGGTAGGCCTCGGCGTCCTGCTGCAGGCGGAAAGCCTGGCCGCGCGCCTGCGGGATCACCTGGTTGGCATAGGCTTCGCCTTCGTTGCGGGCGCGGGCGCGGTCCTGGCCGGCCTTGACGGCGTCGTCGAAGGCTTCCTGCACCTGTTCCGGCGGCTGCACGCCCTGCATGGTCACGTTGGTGATCAGGGCGCCCAGCGCATAGCGGTCGAGGATCTGCTGCATCGCCTGGTGCACGTCGGCGGCGACCTTCTCGCGGCCCTCGTACAGGACGAAGTCCATCTTGCTGCGGCCCACCACTTCGCGGATTGTGGTCTCGGCCACCTGGCGCACGGTTTCGTCGTTCTCGCGGTTGTTATACAGCCAGGAGACCGGGTCCTTCAGCGTGTACTGCACCGCGAACTGGATATCGATGATGTTCTCATCGTCGGTCAGCATCAGGGCCTCTTGCGCCTGCTTGTTGCGGGGATTGGCGCGATAGCCGATCTCGGCGGTGCGGATGCCCGAGACGTTGACCGTCTCGTGCGCCTGGATCGGATACGGCCAGCGCCAGTTGAAGCCGGCGCCGGTGGTATGGCTGAGCTTGCCGAAGGTGGTGACAACGCCGGTCTGGCCTTCCTGCACGATGAAAGCGCCGCTCGCCAGCCAGATCAGGCCGACGATCGCCGCCACCACGCCGGCAGTAACGCCGGCGCCGCGCATGTCGCCCCGGCCCGAGGGGCCGCCGCCGCCGTCGCCGCCGTTGTTGCGGCCGCCGAAGATGCGGTTCAGGCGGGCATTGAAGTCGCGCCAGAGTTGATCGAGGTCGGGCGGGCCTTCACCCGGCCGGCGGCCCTCCTGGGCCTTGTGGTCGCCCTGGGGTTTGTGGCCCCAGCGCGGATCGTTCAGCGACAGTTTGATGCCGCAACGTTTTAGTAAAGAAACGAGCATAGGCTAGTGATGTGGCCCGACATGGGTGGAAGTTAAATTGTTATCGGCAGGACCACCGAGGGAACCGTCCACCGCCGGTCCATCTTCTGTGAAGCCGTCCGTGAGTTCCTGATCGGCTTCGTCCTGCACTTCGTTCGCGTACCGCTGGCCGGGAGCGGATTTCGCCGCCTCGACAATGGCGTCACGCAGCAGGTCCAGGCCGGCCCCGCTGTGGGCGCTGATGAAAACGCGGCTGATCTTATCATACTCATCACGCTCGACCCCGGGCTCCAGCCCGGCCGCATCGATCTTGTTCCAGACCAGGATCTGGGGCACGTGATCGGCGCCGATCTCGCGCAGCACCTCGTTGACCTGCTCGATCTGCTCCATGCGCACCGGCGAATTGCCGTCGACCACGTGCAGCAGCAGGTCGGCATGGATGGTTTCCTCGAGCGTGGCGCGGAAGGCCGCCACCAGCTGGTGCGGCAGTTCGCGCACGAAGCCGACGGTATCGGAGATCACCACGCTGCCTACCTCGTCGCCCAGGTAGAGACGGCGGCTGGTGGTGTCGAGCGTCGCGAACAGCTGGTTCGCAACGTACACCCCGGCCTTGGTGAGGGTGTTGAACAGGGTCGACTTGCCGGCGTTGGTATAGCCGACCAGCGACACCGAGAAGGTCTGGTTGCGCCCGCGCTGGCGGCGCTGGGTCTCGTGCTGCTTGCGCAGCTTGGTGAGCTTGACGCGCAACTGCTTGACGCGCTCGCCGATCAGGCGGCGGTCGGTCTCGAGCTGGGTTTCGCCCGGACCGCGCAGGCCGATACCACCTTTCTGGCGTTCAAGGTGGGTCCAGCCGCGGATCAGGCGCGTGGCCAGGTGCTGCAACTGGGCCAGTTCCACCTGCAGCTTGCCCTCGTGGCTCTGGGCGCGCTGGGCGAAGATGTCGAGGATCAGGCTGGTGCGGTCGATGACACGGGCTTCGAGGCGACGCTCCAGGTTGCGCTGCTGGGCAGGCGACAGGGCGTGGTTGAAGATGACGAGGTCGATGCCTTCGGCCTTGCAGGCCATCTTGATTTCGTCGGCCTTGCCGCTGCCGACGAAGTGGGCCGCATCGGGAGCGCTGCGCTTGGCCGTGATCGTGGTGATCGGGTCGGCGCCGGCGGAGCGCGCAAGCAGCGACAGCTCTTCCAGGCTGGCGTTGAAGTCACCGGCACCGAAATCGATGCCGACCAGCGCTGCGCGCGTGGAGGAAGTGCCGGGGGCGTCAGCCATCGGCCTTACTCGGCTTCGGAGTCGAGGTTGAGGTTGACCGCACGGGCCGGGACGACGGTGGAGATGGCGTGCTTGTAGACCATTTGGGTCACGGTATTACGAAGCAGGACGACGTACTGGTCGAAGGATTCGATATGGCCTTGCAGCTTGATGCCGTTGACCAGGTAGATGGAGACGGGGACGTGCTCCTTACGCAAAGCGTTCAGGAATGGGTCTTGTAACAGTTGCCCTTTATTGCTCATAACAGCTCCGTAATGTTGTAGTTGTTCAGTGGGTGTAGATGCGAGTTTGAGGCTATTTGCCTTTTTTCAAGTGCCGGGGCCACATTCCGCTATGGCGAATGAAAGCCCTGAGCTACTGTAACCTGTTTTGCCACTTTTTGTCGTACTGCTACGGCCAGGAAGCGCTCTAATTCTGCTCCCTGGCAAATGGGTTCTTGCCAGACTTGAATTCGATGCGTACCGGGGTGCCGACCAGGTTGAAGGTGTCGCGGAAATGCTTCTCCAGATAACGCTTGTACGGGTCGCTGACCGCTTCCAGCGCATTGCCGTGGATGACGATGATCGGCGGGTTCTGGCCACCCTGGTGGGCGTAGCGCAGCTTCGGACGGGTGCTGCCCTTGCGCTTGGGCTCCTGCTTCTCGATTGCTTCCTGCAGCGCGCGGGTCAGGCGCGGGGTCGACAGGTTGGCGGTCGCGGCGGCATAGGCTGCGTCCACCGACTTCATCAGCTGGGCAATACCGGTACCCTTCAGCGCCGACACGAAATGGGTTTTCGCAAACGACAGGAAGTCGAGCTTGCGGTCGAGATCGATCTTGACCTCGTCACGGTCGTCCGACTGCAGGCCGTCCCACTTGTTGACGGCCACCACCAGCGCCCTGCCCGACTCCAGGATGAAGCCGGCGATGTGCGCATCTTGCTCGGATATGTCTTGCTGGGCATCGAGCAGCAGGATGATGACGTTGGCGTCCGAGATCGACTGCATCGTCTTGATCACCGAGAATTTCTCGATGGCCTCGAAGATCTTGCCGCGGCGGCGGATACCGGCCGTGTCGATCAGCGTGTATTTCTTGCCTTCGCGCTCGAACGGCACTTCGATCGAGTCGCGGGTGGTGCCCGGCATGTCGAAGGCGATCACGCGCTGCTCGCCGACCAGGGTGTTGATCAGGGTCGACTTGCCCACGTTGGGACGGCCGACGATGGCGATCTTGATGCCATGGTCGGGGTGTTCCGGCTCTTCTTCCGCGTCGGGACGGGCGGCGAAGGCGACATCGAGCGCCTCGTTCACCAGGTCGTGCACGCCGTCGCCATGGGCGGCGGAGATCACGTAGGGGTCGCCCATGCCGAGTTCGTAGAAGTCGGCCGTCACCGAGGTGTACTTCATGCCCTCGGACTTGTTGACCACGAGCATGACCTTGCGGCCCGACTTGCGCAGGAAATCGGTGATGGTCTTGTCATGCGGGGTCAGGCCCTGGCGGCCGTCGACGATGAACACGACGACGTCGGCTTCCGCCACCGCCTGGCGCGTCTGCAGCGCCATCTCGAACATGATGCCCTCTTTGGCGACCGGTTCGAAACCGCCGGTGTCGATGACCAGGAACGGCCGTTCGCCGATCCGGCCTTCGCCATAGTGGCGGTCGCGGGTCAGGCCAGGGAGGTCGGCCACTAGCGCGTCCCGCGAGCGGGTCAGGCGGTTGAATAGGGTCGACTTCCCGACGTTCGGGCGACCAACGAGTGCAATTACCGGCTTCATTGTTTTATTCTATTCGACCGCGATGGCGGTCACAGTTCCATTTTGTGTTTGAAAAATCAGGTGCGATCCAGCCACCAGCGGGGTGCCGATGACGGCGCTGCCGTCCGTAGCGGCGCGGGCGAGGAAGCTGCCGTCCTCGCGCGACAGGAAGTGCACGATGCCCTGGTAGTCGCCCACCGCCACCGTGCGGCCGTAGGAAACCGGGGTCGACAGGCGGCGGAAGGCCAGCTTGTCGTTCTTCCAGGCATTCGAACCGGTGTCGCGGTTGAACGCGAACAGCGCGCCCTTGTCGTTGGGGGCGAACACGAAGCGCTGGTCGACGGCCACCCCGACTTCCGACGACAGGTCGCGGGTCCACTTGGCCGTGCCGACTGCCGCGTCGAAGCAGGCCACGCGGCCCTGGTAGGACACGGCGCAGACGTCGCCTTCGAACAGCACCGGGGCGCCGCCGATGTCGGTCACGCGCTCGAGCTCGGTGGCGCCACGCGCCACGCCCACTTCCTGGTCCCAGCGCGGGGCGCCGGTCGCCAGGATCATCGAGGACAGGCGGCCGGCCGGCTGGGCGACGATCACGTCGTTGCCGTTGATGATCATGCCCGGCGCGGTGCGCAGGGTCAGGGCCGGCGCGGGGCGCTGCACGGTCCATTTCTTCTCGCCGGTTCTGGCGTCCAGGCCGACGATGCGGTTGTCCAGGCTGCGTGCGACGACGATGCCCTGGCTCACCACCGGCGACGACAGGATCTCGCTCGACAGCTGGGTGGTCCACAGCTTCTTGCCGTCCATGTCGAAGGCCAGCACGGTGCCCTTGGCGCCGCCGACCACGATCAGGTTGCCGTCGGTGCCGACGCCGCTGGAGAGCTCGGTGCCGGCCTTGATACGCCACAGTTGCTTGCCGCTGGCCGCTTCGACGCGCGCGATGTCGCCGTCGCCGCCGGCCACCACCACGGTATTGCCGCTCAGCGCGGGCGAGAAGCTGTACGGGCCGGCCTTGCCGATCTCGAGCTTCCAGGCGGTGCGCACGGCCATGCTCGCCTTCAGCTCGACCAGCGGCGCCGGCTGGTCGGTCTTGGATTTCGACGAGAAGGGGTTGAGCGAACTGAGTTTATTGATCGCGCTGGTCGGATTGAGGTTCGAGCAACCCGTCACCAGGGCCAGTACACCAACACCAACAAGTTTGCTGCTGATACGCATATTCTTTAACCTTTTGTAGAGGACACAAAGCCCGCGAACGCCTGGGCGGCGGGCGCGGGCCTGTCGATCTTGGTATTACGCGGCGGCTTTCGCGTCTTTCGCGTCTTTCACTTCCGGCACGGTGCCGCCGATCGCTTCGAGCTTCACCTGGACCAGCTGGCGGCCCGGGTTATCCTTGTGCATGGCGGCCAGTGCCGCCACGTAGGCCTGGCGTGCTTCGGCCAGCTTGTTCTGCGCGACCAGCACGTCGCCCTTGCGGTCGGCCACTTCGGCCGAGAACTGCGCGGGGAAGGTCTCGTTCAGCAGCTTGATCGCGGCGTCGTAGGATTTTTCGTCCAGCAGCACGCCGGCCAGGCGCAGGCGGGCGATGGCCTGGTATTCGTCGCTGCCCTTGTCCACCACCCACTGCAGCTGGGTCTTGGCGTTCTTCAGGTCGTTTGCCTCGAAAGCGGTCTTGGCGGCGGCCAGCGCGGCCATCTGCGCATAGACGGTGCCCTCGTACTTCTTCTGCATGTCGGCGGCGACGCGCTGGGCCTTGGCGTTGTCGCTCGCGCCCAGGGCGGCCTGCATCTCGTCGTACAGCGCCGACGCCTCGACGGCCTGGGTGCGCTGGCGCGATTGCCAGTAGTTATAGCCGGCGTAGGCGAGGAGCGCGATGATCAGCACCCAGGTGATGAGGTTGCCGAAGCGGGCCCAAAAGGCCTTGAAACTCGCTATCTGTTCCTGTTCTTCGAGGTCGTATGCCATTGTCTGCTCAGTTCTCTGTTACTGGTTGTTATTGGATGGTGGATCGGTACACGGTTTGCTACGCTCAGGGACGGTGATGGTGCCCGTGCTCGTTGCAGTTCTCGTCGTCGCAGTCGTGGCCGCCGCCTCCGACGATCTGGTCGACCACGTAGTCGACCACATTCTCGAAGGCGACCTTCGACTGCTGCTGCTCGCCGGCTGCCTTGTCGACGTCCGCGCGCATGGCTTTCACCACCGCCTCGCCGGATGCGATCTCGTCGTCGCCGATGATCACCGCGAACGAGGCGCCGCTGCCGTCGGCCTTCTTCATCTGGCTCTTGAAGCTGCCCGCGCCGGCCGGCGTTGCGCAATGTAACACAACATCCAGGCCGGCATCGCGGAGGCGCTCGGCCGTGATGAAGGCCTGCAGCTGGGCTTCTATGCCCTGGTGGACCATGTAGACGTCGCACTGGTTCGGCGCGGCTGCTTCGCCCAGGCCCTTCATCAGTTCGATGATGCGCTCGATGCCCATCGCGAAGCCCACCGCCGGGGTCGGCTTGCCGCCGAACTGCTCGATCAGCGGATCGTAGCGCCCGCCCGCGCAGATGGTGCCCTGCGAGCCCAGTTCGTCGGTGACCCACTCGAACACGGTGCGGTTGTAGTAGTCCAGGCCGCGCACCAGGCGCGGGTTGACCGTGTACTGCACCGCGTTGCGGTCCAGGATCTTCTTCAGGCCTTCCAGGTGCGCCAGCGATTCCTCGCCCAGGTAGTCGAGCAGTTTCGGCGCGCCGTTGACCATCTCCTGCATGGCGGCGTTCTTGGTGTCCAGGATGCGCAGCGGGTTGCTGTGCAGGCGGCGCTTGGCCTCGGCGTCAAGGATGTCCTCGTGCTTCTCGAAATAGGCGATCAGGTCGGCGCGGTGGCGCAGGCGCTCGTCGGCATTGCCGATCGAGTTCAGCTCGAGGCGCACGTTCTGCAGGCCCAGGTCGTCCCACAGGCGGCGGCACAGCATGATCAGCTCGGCGTCGATGTCCGGGCCCGAGAAGCCCACGGCCTCGGCGCCGAACTGGAAGAACTGGCGGTAGCGGCCGCGCTGCGGACGCTCGTGGCGGAACATGGGGCCCTTGTACCACAGGCGCTTGGGGCCGTCGTACACGAGGTTGTGCTCGATGACCGCGCGCACCGCGCCGGCGGTGCCTTCCGGGCGCAGGGTCAGCTGGTCGCCGTTCATCGAATCCTCGAACGAGTACATCTCCTTCTCGACGATGTCGGTGACGGCGCCGATGGCGCGCGCGAACAGGGACGTATCTTCGACGATCGGGGTGACGATCTTCTGGTAGCCGTAGCTCTTGAGGATGGTCTCGGCGGTGTTCTCGAACAGCTCCCACATCGGTGCGTCTTGCGGGAGGATGTCGTTCATGCCTTTGACGGCGACGATTTTTTCTGGTTTGGACATATTGTTATCTTTCTTTCGTAGGGTGGGCGGCTTTGCCGCCCACGCGTTCAAACAGTGCATGCACGAGTTGAACGCGTGGGCGGGAGACCCGCCCACCCTACGGATATCTTATTGTGCTACTGCTTCGCGGCTGTAGTTCTTCTGAACGTAATTCAGCACGATGGTCTTGAACTCCTCGACGATGCGCTCGCCGCGCAAGGTCGCGAACTTCTGCCCATCAACGAACACCGGCGCCGCCGGCGACTCGCCCGTCCCCGGCAGGCTGATCCCGATGTTGGCGTGCTTCGACTCGCCCGGACCGTTCACGATGCAGCCCATCACGGCCACGTTCATCGCTTCCACGCCCGGATAGGTCTTTTTCCACTCCGGCATCTGCTCGCGCAGGAAGGTCTGGATATTGTCCGCCAGTTCCTGGAACACGGTGGACGTGGTGCGGCCGCAGCCCGGGCAGGCGATCACCATCGGGGTGAACTTGCGCAGGCCCATGGTCTGCAGGATTTCCTGGCCGACCACGACTTCGCGCGTGCGGTCGCCGCCCGGTTCGGGGGTGAGCGAAATGCGGACGGTGTCGCCGATGCCTTCCTGCAGCAGCACCGACAGCGCCGCGGTCGAGGCGACGATGCCCTTGCTGCCCATGCCGGCCTCGGTCAGGCCGAGGTGCAGCGGGTAGTCGCAGCGGCGCGCCAGTTCGCGGTAGACGGCGATGAGGTCCTGCACGCCCGACACCTTGCACGACAGGATGATCTTGTCGCGCGCCAGGCCCACTTCTTCGGCACGCACGGCGTTCTCGATCGCTGAGGTGATCAAGGCTTCGTACATCACGGCCTGGGCGCTCCACGGGGTCGCGCGCGACGCGTTCTCGTCCATGATGCGAGCGAGCAGCGATTGATCCAGCGAGCCCCAGTTGACGCCGATGCGCACCGGCTTGTCGTACCTGGCGGCGATCTCGATCATCTGGGCGAACTGGGTGTCGCGCTTGGCGCCCTGCCCCACGTTGCCCGGGTTGATGCGGTACTTGGAAAGCGCCTGCGCGCATTCCGGATAGTCGCGCAGCAGCAGGTGGCCGTTGTAGTGGAAGTCGCCGACCAGCGGGGTGTCGATCTCCATGCGGTCGAGCTGCTCGCGGATCGCCGGCACGGCCGCCGCCGCGGCCGGGGTGTCGACGGTGATGCGCACGATCTCGGAGCCGGCGCGCGCCAGTTCCTTGACCTGGATCGCGGTGCCGATCACGTCGGCGGTGTCGGTGTTGGTCATCGACTGCACCACGACCGGCGCGTCGCCGCCGACCCAGACCTTGCGCTGGCCGTGCGAGACCAGGACCTTGCGGCTGGCGCGGCGCGCCAGCGGGCCGGACGGGATCGGTTCGCCGATGCAGGGTTCGTTCACGATCATGTTCTGTTCCATCGCTTATTTCAGGGACACTTGGGCGAACTTCTTGCCCGGCGCCAGATCCAGGCCGACGGCCGCACCACGCAGGGTGGCCGTGACAGCGCCCGGGTTACCGACGGTCAGCTGGACCGGACCGGTGAGCTCGAGCGTTTCGGTCGTGCCGGCCTTGACCTCGCGCCAGAGCAGGCGCTTGCCGCCGCCGGCCACGCCGATCCAGGCGTCTTCGCGCACGCTCAGCACCAGCGTGTTGCCGGCAGCCGCCGAGGCAACAGGCGCAGCGGGTACGGCGGTCACCGGCGCCGCCAGCGTGGCTGCCGGCGTCGCGCCCGGGGCCGCGGCGCCTGGGGTCGTCGCGTCTGCCGGCGCGTTCGCGGCCGGCGCCACGGCGCCCTCGCCTGCCGGCGCCGGCACCGAGATCAGCGGCACCGACGGGTTCTGCAGCGCATCCTGCGCGGCCGGAGCGGCGCCCGGGGTGGCCGGCGCGATCGCCGGGGTCTCGAGCACGGCGCCGGTGTCGGCTTCCTGCTGCCGGCTGCCCGGGATCAGGCCGAAGTGCCACAGCGCGGCGCCGGCGGCAATCAGCACCGCCACGCCGGCGACCAGGCCGACCGGCACTTTATTGCGCTTGCCGCCAATCGGGAAACGGCTCTGCGAGAACGAGGCGGGACGCTGCTCGCGGCGCGCGATGGTCGCGGTGGCTCCGGCCTGGGCTTCCGGCGGCATGTTCATCTCGATCTTGGCGACCAGCGGGGCGGCGTCGATCTTCAGCAGCTTGGCGTAGGCACGCACGAAGCCGCGCGTCACCGCGGGGCTCGGGAGCGCGGCGTAATCGCCGGCTTCCAGCGCCAGGATCTGGCGCGGCGCCAGCTTCAGCTGGTCGGCCACCTGTTCCACGCTCCAGCCCATCGCTTCGCGCTGGGTCTGCAGGGTCTTGCCGGGAATGCCGGCGTCGTTGCCCGGCGTCGCGGGCTGGTCTGCATGCTCGTTCATCTTGCTGGTCTCACTCTCGCTAATTCACTCATCAAATCCGCCGCGCTCGAAGGCCGCGTATTCCGGCGAACCTGGGAAGCGCCGCCGCAGCTGGGCTGCCAGGCTGGCTTCCTGTGTCCGGTCGCCCAGCTTGCGCTGCACGCGCATGGCCAGCCACAGCGCGTCGGCCGACAGGGTGTCGAGTTTCGAAGTCTCGATCAGGCGGTTAATGAAAAAACCGGCGCGCTGGAAGTCGCGCCGCTCGTAATAGATCCGCGCCAGGCCGGCGTTGGTGGCCTGCAGGTCCGGGTTGTAGCGCAGGGCGTCGAGCAGGTAGCGCTCGGCGCCCTGGTAATTCTTGCTGCGGATGCTGCACAGGCCCGCATTCACCAGCGCACTGACCGGGGTCTGGTAGCTTGGGTTGCGCAGCGCCGTCTCGAAGTACGGCAGCGCCTGCGCCGGCTTGTTCAGCGAGGTGCACAGGAAGGAACCGTAGTTGTTCGACAGGTCCGGGTTGCCCGGTTTCAGGCGCAGGGCGGTCTGGTAATTGTCGTCCGCCAGCGGCAACTGGCCCATCGCCGTGTAGATCAGGGCGCGCAGGCCGTAGGCCTCGGCATTGCCCGGATCGGCCGCGATGGCCTGCTTGGCCTCGTCGAGGGCAGTTTCGTACTGGCCGTTCTGGTAGTAGCCGACCGCGAGCTGCAGGCGCAGCGAGGCGCGCTTTTCCGCCGCCGTCACGTCGGACGCAGTCTTCAGTTCGCCGCTGGTGCCGGCCCCATTGCTGGCGCAGCCGGCCAGCACGGCCACGGCGAACAAGACAAGTGCACGACCGGCGGCGCGGCCCATCAGGACGGGATCTCCACGATGCGTCCGAAGTCGGCGCCGAATTTTTTCTGGTACTCGGCCATCTTCTCCATGCGCTGGGCCACGCGGGTGCGGTCCTGCACCTCGCCGGCCAGCTGGCCGCAGGCGGCGTCGATGTCGTCGCCGCGCGTCTTGCGCACGGTGGTGACGATGCCGGCGTCCATCAGCACCTGGGCGAAGGCCTTGATGCGCGGGTTCTTCGAGCGGGTCAGGCCCGATTCCGGGAACGGATTGAACGGAATCAGGTTGAACTTGCAGTGCACGCCCACGATCGGGTCGTTCACCAGCGCGATCAGTTCGCGCGCGTGCTCGTCGCTGTCATTGAAGCCGTCGAGCATGCAGTATTCGAACGTGATGAAGTCGCGCGGGGCGAACTCCAGGTAACGCTTGCAGGCGGCCAGCAGCTCGCGCAGCGGGTATTTTTTGTTCAGCGGCACCAGGGTGTCGCGCAGGGCGTCGTTCGACGCGTGCAGCGACACGGCCAGGGCCACCGGCACGTCCTGCGCCAGCTTGTCGATGTTCGGGACCACGCCCGAGGTCGACAGGGTCACGCGGCGGCGCGACAGGCCGTAGGCGTTGTCGTCCAACATCATCTTGAGCGCGGTGACGGTCGGCTCGTAGTTGAGCAGCGGCTCGCCCATGCCCATCATGACCACGTTGGTGATCTGGCGCTCGCCCTTCGGGCCCGGCTCGATGCCTTTCGTGCGGCGCAGCTCGAACTCGGCCATCCACAGCTGGCCGATGATCTCGGCCACGGTGAGGTTGCGGTTGAAGCCCTGCTTGCCGGTCGAGCAGAAGCGGCAGTTGACGGCGCAGCCGGCCTGGGTCGAGATGCACAGGGTGCCGCGGTTTTCTTCCGGAATGAACACGGTTTCCACGGCATTGCCGTTGCCCACGTCGACCAGCCACTTGCGGGTGCCGTCGGTAGAGGTGTGGTCGCTGATGATGCCCGGCGCGCGCACCTCGGCGCGGGTTTTCAGCTTTTCGCGCAGCGACTTGGCCAGGTCGGTCATGTCGTCGAAGTTGCCGGCTCCGAACTGGTGGATCCAGCGCTGCAACTGCTTGGCGCGGAACGGTTTCTCACCCAGCTCGGCGCAGTACGCAACGAGTTGCGCGGGATCGAAGTCCAGCAGGTTGGTGAGAGTCGTCATGATAAATCCAGTATCTTTCCAAATAACCCCGCTCGCGCCGGCCTTGGGCCGTGGGCGAGCGGTTCTTGATGCAATAAAACCGATTACTTCAGTTCTGGGAAGAAGTAAGCGATTTCAACTTTCGCAGCTTCGACAGCGTCCGAACCGTGCACGGCGTTGGCATCGATCGAATCGGCGAAATCGGCGCGGATGGTGCCTTTCTCTGCCTTCTTCGGATCGGTCGCGCCCATCAGGTCGCGGTGCGCCAGCACGGCGTTCTCGCCTTCCAGGGCCTGAATCATGACCGGACCCGACACCATGAAGTTGACCAGGTCGTTGAAGAAGCCGCGCTCCTTGTGAGCAGCGTAGAAGCCTTCAGCCTGTTCGCGGGTCAGTTGGGTCATGCGGGCAGCGACGATCTTCAGGCCGGCGTTTTCGAAACGGGTGTAGATTTGGCCGATCACGTTTTTCGCGACTGCGTCAGGCTTGATGATGCTCAGGGTGCGTTCGATTGCCATGTAAAAACTCCAATAAAAAGAAAGGGTTAAATCGAGAACTTAACTAAAATTCGGGTACTCAATCAACCTTTAATTTTACCATACATCCCTCATATAGCCGATATTGCGGCACTGGCAAGCAAAGTGGTAGAGTGGCGGAGCAAAATCGTCCTGTTTTAAGGCTCTGCTAAGCATTTTCTAGTATGGTTTTCAGTGACGCTCATCCACCAACCGGAGGCACCATGTTCCCTAATTCGCAACCCCGCAGCACGATCGATCTGACCAAAGCCGGTCGGGGCGACGTCACGCGCAACAAAGTACTGCGCAACACCTACTGGCTCCTCGCGCTGTCGATGATCCCTACCGTGCTGGGCGCCTACATCGGCGTGTCGTTCAACCTGATGGCCGGCATCGGCGGCCTCGGCTTCATCGGCTTCATGCTGGTCGCATTCGGCTTCATCTTCGCGATCCAGAAGTTCAAGGATTCGGTCGTGGGCCTGGGCCTGTTGCTCGCCTTCACCTTCGTGATGGGACTGATGCTGACCCCGCTGCTCCAGCATACCCTGGGCTACTCGAACGGCGGCTCGCTGATCATGACCGCCTTCGGCGGCACCGCCTGCGTGTTCGCCGTCATGGCCAGCATCGCCACGAGCACCAAGCGCGATTTCTCGGGCATGGGCAGCTGGCTGATGGCCGGCGTGATCGTGCTGATCCTGGCTGCGGTGGCCAACATCTTCCTGCAGATGTCGGTCCTGTCGATCGTGATCTCGGTGCTGGCGATCGGCATTTTCTCGGCATTCATCCTGTACGACGTGCAGCGCATCGTCAATGGCGGCGAGACCAACTACATCACCGCCACGCTGTCGATCTACCTGGACGTGTACAACATCTTCACCAGCCTGCTGCACCTGCTGGGCATTGCCGGCGGCGACCGCGACTGAGCGGATGTTGCAGCAATAAAAAAGCCGACCTCATGGTCGGCTTTTTTGTAGGGTGGTCGGGTCCCCCGACCGCGCATTCAACTCCGGTTTGCGCTACGACTGCGCCCGCATTTTTCGAACGCGCGGTCAGCTACCAGTCGTACTACGACTACGCCCGCATTTGTCGCACGCGCGTTCAGTTCCCACTTGCACTACGACTGCGCGCGCACTTGTTGAACGCGCGGTCGGCGAAGCCGACCACCTACGGTCAAATGGCTTCGGCAGGGACCTCGCAGGCGGCTTCCGCCACCGGCTTCGGTCCCAGCTCGAACACCGCAATCGACTCCACGTGCGAGGTATGCGGGAACATATTGCACACCCCCGCCTTCTTGAGCACGTAGCCTGCCTTGTGCACCAGGACGCCCGCATCGCGGGCCAGCGTCGACGGGCTGCAGGACACGTACACGATGCGCTGCGGCATCAGCTCCTCGTGGGTCTCGCGCAGCTCGGCCAGTGCCAGCGACAGGGCCATGGCGCCGTCACGGGGCGGGTCGACCAGCATGCGATCGAACTTGCCGAGCGCCACCAGGTCGTCCTTCGTCACCTCGAACAGGTTGCGGGTCGAAAACGAGGTCTTGCTCGCCAGGCCGTTGGCCTGCGCATTCTCCAGCGCGCGCGTGGTCAGGGCCGTGCTGCCCTCGATGCCCACCACTTCGCGCGCCTGGGTCGCCAGCGGCAGCGTGAAGTTGCCGAGGCCGCAGAACAGGTCGGCCACGCGCTCGCCGGGCTGCACCTCGAGCAGGCGCAGGGCCTTGGCGACGAGCACGCGGTTGATCTGGTGGTTCACCTGCGTAAAATCGGTTGGCTTGAAGGGCATGCGGATGCCGAACTCCGGCAAGGTGTAGTACAGCTCCCTGTAGTCAGCCCCATCCTTGAGCGGGTAGTACGGATAGGCGGTATCCGGGCCCTTCGGCTGCAGCCACCACTGGATGTCCCACTTGTCGGCGAAGGCCCTGGCCAGCTCTTCGTCCGCCGGGGAGAGCGGCGCCATGATGCGCAGTACCAGCACCGTGACTTCTTCGCCGATCGCGACTTCGATCTGCGGCATCTGGTTGTAGATCGACAGCTGGCCGACGAATTCGCGCAGCGGCACGATCAGGCGCGCCACGTGGTCCGGCAGGATCTCGCAATAGGTGATGTCGGCCACATAGGACGAGGCGCGCTCGTGGAAGCCGACCAGCACCCCGCCCTTCTTGGCCACGTGGCGCACCGACAGGCGCGCGCGGTAGCGGTAGTCCCAGGTCGGGCCGTACAGCGGGCGCATGATGTTCTCGGACTTGACCTTGCCGAGGTGCCAGAGGTTGTCCTCGAGGACACGCTGCTTCATCGCGACCTGGGCCGAGGGTTCGAGGTGCTGCATCGAGCAGCCGCCGCAGTAGCCGAAATGCTTGCACTTCGGCTCGACGCGCATCGACGAGGCGCGCTGCAGGGTGACCATGCGGCCCGACTCCCAGTTCTTCTTCTTGCGCAGGGTTTCAAAGCTGACGCGTTCGCCGGGCAATGCGCCTTCGACGAAGATTACCTTGCCTGGAGAGCCGTCTTCGTTCTCGAGGTGGCCGACGCCGCGCGCGTCCGCGTCCAGGGATTTGATGTCGATGAAAATTTCTTGCATGTTGGTCAAAAAGAAAAAGGGAGTGGGCACAGGACTCGTTGTGCGGGGAGTTCGCAAATAAAAAATGGGCTCCAGCGGCCCGGCGGGGATGATAGCAAGGAAATAGGGTGGGCGCTACCTGGGCTGGATTGCCGTAGGGCGGTCGGCTCTGCCGACCGCGCGTTCAACTTACGGATCGGTCGCGACAAGGCTGGCCGGAGCCGAACGCGCTACGAGATCACGGCTACAGCAGCGAATCGCGAACGACGCCCCGCGCCGCCATCGCCCGCTTCAGCTTGACCAGCGCCTCCTGCTGGATCTGCCGCACCCGCTCGCGCGTCACGCCCATCTCTTCGGCGAGGGTCTCCAGCGTGGCCGGATCGTCGTTGTCCAGCCCGAAGCGCCGCGTCACGACCTGGCGCTGCTTGTCGGGCAGGCGGGTCAGCCAGTCGCGCACCAGGGCCGTCATCTCGTGCTGCTCTGCACGCGCGTCCGGGGTGGCCTCGCCTTCGTCCGGCAGCATGTCCATCAGGCTCGAAGTCGGGTCGTTGTCGAGCGGGGCGTCGAGCGAGGCGGCGTGTTCGGACAGGGCCAGGATGTCCTGCACTTCTTCCACCGGCCGGCCGACCAGGCTGGCGATGTCCTCGCAGGACGCTTCCTTGCCGTCGTGCTTCTGCGCCTCGAGATGGTACTTGGCGCGCAGCACCGCATTCAGCTCGCGCACCATGTGCACCGGGAGGCGCACGGTGCGCGCCTGGTTCATGATGGCGCGCTCGATGCTCTGGCGGATCCACCAGGTGGCGTAGGTGGAAAAGCGGAAACCGCGCTCGGGCTCGAATTTGTCGATGGCGCGCATCAGGCCGATGTTGCCTTCTTCGATGAGGTCGAGCAGCACCACGCCGCGGTTGATGTAGTGCTTGGCGATCGACACAACCAGGCGCAGGTTATGCTCGATCATCTTCTGGCGCGCCGCGAAGTCGCCCGCCTTGGCCAGCGTGGCGACCTGGACTTCCTCGCTTGCGCTCAGGAGCGGCCGGGTGCCGATCTGGTTGAGGTAGTGCTGGGTGGTGTCGGTGGCGAGCTCTGCCTGCAAGACCTTGCGCAGCTCGTCCACCGTATCGAGGTCGGGACCGGCGAGGATCTCCTCGCCGCCGCTCGCAGGGGCGCCGCCGTGTTCCGGTTCGTCCGGAAACTCGTCTGTGTCCTGCTGTTCCAGCGAGTGCGGCGCTTGCGTCATACCTCTCCTGCGGGTGCGAAAAATTCGTCCATGGCTGCGTTGCCTCGTCTTGCCGTACTAGCGTACTGTCTTCGACTCGGCGGCGGATCGCCGCACCGCTTGCCCTGGCCGTTTTTTCACACCCGCCATCCTTTAGCGGCCGGGCAGGAACCTCGACGGATCGACCGGTTTGCCCTGTTGGCGTATCTCGAAATGCAATTTCACCGAGTCTGCGTCTGAATCACCCATTTCCGCAATCATCTGGCCCTTGGCCACATTGTCGCCTTCCTTCACGACGATCTTGCGGTTGTGCGCGTATGCCGACAGCAGGCTGTTGTTGTGCTTGACGATGACGAGGTTACCATAACCCCGGATGCCACTGCCAGCGTACATTACTTTGCCGGCGCCCGCCGCCACCACTTGCTGGCCGGGACGGCCGGCGATATCGATGCCCTTGTTCCTGCCTTCGTCGAAGGTGGCGACGATGCGGCCTTCGGCCGGCCACATCCAGCTCAGCCTCTCGTCGCCGCTGCTTGCGGCGACCGCCGGGGCCGGGGCCACCGCGGCCGGAGCCGAAGCTGGCGCAGGAGCGGGCGTTGCAGGCGCGGCCGGGCGCACCGCGTCGGCGCGCGCGCCCGATTCCGGACGGGCCGCCGCGACGGTTTCGTTGTACGGCTGCTTGTCGGCGCGCGGTTCGGTCTTGCGCGGCGCGGCCGGCGGCGGCGCCGGTACCGGCTGGGTCTGCATGTTGGCGCTGCGTTCGCCGCGTTCCGGCGCCGCGATGCGCAGGACCTGGCCCACCTTGATGTCGTCCGGGTCGCGCAGGTTGTTCCAGGCGACGATGTCGCGGTAGTTCTCGCCGTGGTCCAGGGCGATGCGCAGCAGGGTGTCGCCGCGGCGCACGGTGTACATGCCCTTTTCATCCTGCTTCGGTTCTTCGGCGCGCGCGGCCGGGACCGGGCGCGGACGCTCGACGGTCGGCAGGGTGGTGCGTTCGACCACGGGCGCCTGGCGTGTCATGGAATTACAGCCGGCCAGCAGGCCGAGGGCGAGGGTGAGCAGTGCTAAACGGGGTGCTTGTTTCATCGTCTTTCTATTTTCTGTTCATGTTCTGTGGTGCTGCCCGGCCGCGCACGCAGGCGCGGAACGCAACTGCGGACATCGTCGGCCGTGGCGACGCCGCGCGCACCAGGCTCTTCAACGCCTGGCGGGCCGGGAGCGTTGACCCGGCAGTGGCGGAATCCGGCGGCGCGCATGCGCCGCGTGCTAGACAGTGCCGGGACGCAGCGGCACGAAATGGCACGCTTCCAGCGTTTCGCTGGCCCATTCGCTCTTGCCGATGCGGGTAATGCGTTCCAGGCGCTGGACCTGGGCGCCAACCGGCGCAACGAGGTGCGCGCCGATGGCCAGTTGTTCGAGCAGGGCGCGCGGTACTTCGAGACCGGCGGCGGCGAGGATGATCCCGTCGAAAGGTGCAACCTGCGGCAAGCCTAGCATACCATCGCCGTATTGCAAACGCAGGTTCGAGATCCGCAGCGGCCGCAGGTTGGTCTTGGCCAGCTCGTGCAGGGGCTTGATGCGCTCGATCGAATACACCTCGCGCGCCACGAAGGCCAGCACCGCGGCCTGGTAGCCGCAGCCGGTGCCGATCTCGAGCACCCGGCCCAGCTGGGCGCCGCCGGGCAGCGAAGCGCGCATGGCTTCGATCATGCGCGCCACGATGTAGGGCTGCGAAATCGTCTGGTTATGGCCGATCGGCAGCGAAGCGTCGATGTACGCCTGCGCCGACAGGGCCGGTTCGATGAACAGGTGGCGCGGCACCGTTTCCATCGCGCCCAGCACGACGCCGTCCTTGACGCCCTGCTTCGCCACGCGCGCAACCATGGCGCGCCGCACCGCTTCCGAGGCCATCAGCTCGGAACGCTGCGCGACCGGGGCGGACGGCTGGTGCGCCTGGGCGTAGCCGGGCGGGCGCGGCGCCGGCGCTGCCGGGGCCATGCTGCCGCGCACGTGGATGCCGGCGGCGGTGCTGGCATTGCGGGTGGCGGTTTGCGGCGTGGCCACCGGCGACGGCGCGGCCGGTTTGCGCGTGGCGCCGCCGGTCACCGACGACAGCGGCAGCGGGAAGGTGCTGCGCTTGTCGCTCATACGAGCCCCCGCAGCAGTTCCAGCTGCGCCTTGTGGGTCAGGTCGACCTGCAGCGGCGTGATCGACACGCAGCCCTGGGCCGTGGCATGGAAATCGGTGCCCTCTCCGGCATCGCGGCAGGCCCCGGGCGCGCCGATCCAGAAGATTTCGCGGCCGCGCGGATCCTGCGAACGGATCACCGGCTCGGCGTTGTGGCGGCGCCCCAGGCGCGAGGGCGTCAGCGGCCCGATCTGCTCATAGGGCAGGTTCGGAATGTTCACGTTGAACAGGAAGGGTGCATCGAGCTTGTCGAAGCGGCGTTCGACGATCTCGCGCGCGACGCGCGCTGCGGCATCGACGTGGGTCCAGCCCGGGTTCACCTGCGAGAAGGCGATCGCGGGAATGCCGAACAGATAGGCTTCGGTGGCCGCCGCCACAGTGCCCGAATACAGGGTGTCGTCGCCCATGTTCTGGCCGTTGTTGATGCCGGAAACCACTAGGTCGGGCAAGGCATCGCCCATCGCGGTCAGGGCGATGTGGACGCAGTCGGTCGGCGTGCCATTGACGAAATGAAAACCGTTGGCCGCCTTCTGGACCGTCAGCGGACGGTCCAGTGTCAACGAATTCGACGCACCCGAGCGGTTGCTGTCGGGTGCGACCACCACGATGTCCGCGATCGCGGACAAGGCGTCGGCCAGCGCACTGATACCAGGCGCCAGGTAGCCGTCATCGTTACTGATAAGAATTCGCATGTCTGCGATTTTACCTGAAGCAACGCCCGGATCGCTCGTTGCCGAAGCGATTTTGTTTCCTGATGGCGATTTTTCAAGGTCATCGAATTGTCAGCCTGACAAGCAGTTTGCTTGCTAAGGCAAGGACGGCATCCGCTCATGCCGCGCCTGGACGAGCGCTCCCTCCAGTGAAGACAGGAGGTCCTTGTTGAAGGCCAGCGCGGCATCCTTGTCGCCGTCACGCAGGTAAACCTGCTCGATCATCGCCGCCACGCGCTGCCGTAGCGGGAGCGCCACACTCGGCCATTGCACCGAATGGCGCATGCTGTCGGCCAGGGCGCGCGCCTCGCGGCGGCTGTCCTGGTCGAGCAGGGATTTCAACTGCGCGCACTGTTGCTGCAGGCTGTCGATGGCGTGGTACTCGTCCGCGTGAGTGATTGCGGCGGCGTCCGCCTGGTCCAGGGCGGGCGCCCCACCCTGGATGCCGCGCACTGCCGCCATCTCGCCCTGGGCCGCATGGATCTTGGCCAGCGCTTCGCGCGCCCGTACCGTCGGCCGGGCCCAGGCGCCGTCGTAGCGCTCGCGTGCACGCAACACACCCTCGAGCAGCCGCCGCGCATTGCCGAGCTCGCCCATCTCGCCGAGCAGTCGGGCGAGGCGCTGCCCGCAGCGCAAGCTGGCGTCGTGCGTGCTTCCCTGCGCGCGGCGGCGCCCGTCCAGCACGCGCTCGAGCAGGACCCGGGCCCGCTTGTTCTCGTGCTGCCTGCACAGCGTCAGGGCCAGGTCTTCGAGGCAGTCGAGCGTGGCCGGGTGCGCTTCGCCCCAGACGCGCTCGCCGCTCGCCACGACCTGTTCGTGCAGCGCCAGCGCCCGCTCGCGCTCGCGCAGCCGGCCCAGCACGCCGGCCAGGCCGGAGCGCGCCGCCAGGGTCTCGGGGTGCTCGGCGCCGACGCTGCGCGTGCAGGCCTGCACCAGCCGCTCGTAGTCGTGGCGCGCATCGCCGAAGCGGCCGGCGCCGACCTGCAGCGCCGCCAGCGCCGCCATCACGGCGCGCGCGTCGGGATGGTGCTCGCCCAGCGCCGCCCGGCGCAGCTGGAGGCTCTCGCGCAGCAGCGCGTCGGCTTCGCCCAGGCGCCCTTCGTCGCGGCACCGGGCGCCCAGCCGCGCCAGGTGCGTTGCCAGCGGCACTGCGTCATCCTCGGCCCGTGCCTGTGCGATGGCGCGGCGCAGGCGGATCTCGGCCGGCGACTGCCATGGGAAGCAGTCGCGCCCGAACCACGCCAGCAGGCGCGCAGCCGGATGGGCCAGCGCGCCCTGCCCGGGTGCGGCGAAGGCGGCCGTTTCGCACAGCGGCAGCTGGACTTCGTCGAACCAGCTTTCCAGGCGCAGCCAGCCGATGCCATAGGCGCCCTGCAGCAGCGTTTCGAGGCGTGGCTGGTAGCCCGCCAGGCCGCGCGCCGGGTCGCCGCGCCGCCAGCACTGCGCGGGGTCGCTGCGCGCCCCCTCGGGGGCGCACGCGAGCGGATAGACCAGCAAGGGGCGTTGTTCATCCTCGTGGGTGCCGCGGTACTCGATGGCGCGGCGCACGACGCCTTCGAGGCCATCGAGGCTGCCGGGCGCCGGCGTGAACAGGCCGACCAGCCGGTCGGGGAGCAGCGTGGTGCAGGCGCTGACGCTCGCCGAGCGGCCACTCCCCGCGGCCACCAGCACGTGGCGGAAATGGCCGGCCATGCGCGCGGCGAAGCGGCGCAGCAGCGCCGGGCAGCTGTCGAACAGCGCCGCCCAGTCGAGGCGCCCGGCGCGCTCGGCGTAGTCGTCGTCAAAGCGGCCGGCAGGCATCAGGTAGAGCGGGCGGCGGCCATCGGCGCGCCCCACGTAGGCGCGCCAGTCGACCGCGTCGAGCACGGTATCGGCGAGCATCGCTGCACCCGCGTCGGCGCAGTCGCCGGGTGCGATCCTGCGGCCTTGCAGTTCAGCGTGCAGTGCCTCCGCGTACTCCACCAGGCCCGGCCGGCCGGCTGCGTCGACACCCTCGGGCGCCGCATCCAGGTAGCCGTGCAGCGAAGGCGCCGCCAGGTCCCAGTCGATCACCAGCACCGGCGCCCCGCCGGCGTCGCCGGCGAGCCGCAGTGCGAGGGCGGCCAGCAGGGCGTTGCGCGCCGCGCCGCCTTCGTAGGCATAAAACGTCGTCACCTCGCCGGGAGTGTCCAGCGCGGCAAATCCTGTGCGATGTTGTTCCATGTGGCTCCTCATTTTTTTGGAAAACGCAGGCCTGGCGCGGCACGCCATTCGGGTGGGACATCGGGGAGCACGAATTGGTTGCAATCATGACCAAGCGGCATATGGGTTTTCTGGCGCTGGTAATGATCGGCGATGCGCCTGACCATCTTGTCGATGTCGGGCAGGAAGTCCGGGTTGGACTTGATGTCGCCCGTCGCCAGGGTGAAATGCGAAAAGTCGACGTAGAAGCTGTTCTCGGTGATTTCCGGCGGCAGCGAATCGGGGTGCCGGGTCATGATGACCGGGATGATCAGGCGGCTCGGGAGCGGATACCAGGCCGCGCGTTCGCGCTCGAGCTGGCGCATGGCCGCGTACTCGCGCCGGGTGTAGGCATGGGCCTCGTACTTGGGTGTGTAGATGAGGATCATGCAGACGCTCTCGCACATGGCGCGCGCGATCTTGCGGTCGAGGTCGTCGCCCCCGCCCAGCTGTTCGGTGTCGACAAACAGCTCGTCTTCGTTGTCGAAGTAGGGTTCGAGATAGCAGCGCAGCGCGTCGGCCAGGGCGGTCTTGAACCGGTTCATCAGGCCGTGCCTGCCGTGTGCGTAGCTGAAGAAACACCCGTAACGGATAGCCATTGCCTGCCCCCTATTCCATGGACCCTAAGGCGGATTCCTCTGACTCTAGCCTCACCGACCCCGGCCATTTTGCGGGCGCACAAGCGCGGCCAGCGGGCTCGTCTGCATCCTCGAAAGTCGCACGGCATGCACCTTCAGGCATAATGCCGCCGATTGAAAACCGCAGTTAAAGCGAAGGAGAAACAGATGAAAGCCGTTCGTTGCAAGGATTGGGGCCCGATCGACAGCCTCGTGGTCGAAGACCTGCCCGACCTGGCGCCGGGCGCGGGCGAGGTCGTCGTCGACGTGCGCGCGGCGGGCGTCAACTTCCCCGACGTGTTGACGGTGCAGGGCAAGTACCAGGTGCGGCCCGAGCTGCCCTTCACGCCCGGCAACGAATTCGCCGGCACGGTGCGCGCCGTGGGCGAAGGCGTCGCCGGCTTCGCGCCGGGCCAGGCCGTGATCGGCTTCACCCGCACCGGCGCCTTCGCCGAGCAGGCCGTGGCGCCGGTCGAAGCCCTGATGCCGATGCCTCCCGGCATGGACTTCGACACCGCCGCCGCCATCACCCTCACCTACGGCACCTCGCACCATGCGGTGGTGGACCGCGCCGCGCTGCAGCCGGGTGAAACCATGCTGGTGCTGGGCGCGGCCGGCGGCGTCGGACTGGCCGCGATCGAGATCGGCAAGGCGCTCGGCGCGCGCGTGATCGCAGCGGCCTCCAGTGACGAGAAGCTGGCCATCTGCCGCGAGCACGGGGCTGACGTGCTGATCAACTACGAGCGGAACGACCTGCGCGAGGCGCTCAAGGCGGCGACCGGCGGACGCGGTCCGGACGTGATCTACGATCCAGTCGGCGGCCCCTACAGCGAACCGGCGCTGCGCTCGATCGCCTGGCGCGGCCGCCACCTGGTGGTGGGGTTTGCCGCGGGCGAGATTCCGAAGCTGCCGTGGAACCTCATGCTGCTGAAAGGCGCGTCGGTCGTTGGCGTGTTCTGGGGCGATTTCGTTCGGCGCGAGCCGAAGGCCAACCTGGCCGCGATGCTGCAGATGCTGGGGTGGATGGCGGAGGGGAAGCTGAAACCGCTGGTGTCGGGGCGGTATCCGCTGGCGGAGACCGCGCGCGCCTTGAACGATATGGCGGCCCGCAAGGTGACCGGGAAGATCGTGATTACTCCGTAACGCAAGTAGGGGACGTAGGGTGGGCGGGTCCCCCGCCCGCGCGTTCAAATCACGTATCCCGGCCCGCTCCGTTGCCATTCATGCGCTGGTTGAACGCGCGGGCGGCAGAGCCGCCCACCCTACGGTAACCGGTACGTCAGGCGTTCAGGTCCGCCGCATCCGCAATCGTCCCCGGCTGGAAAAACTCGATCACATCCGCCTGCACCCGCGTGCGCTTGAACGGCGGCAGGCTTTGCCAGATGCGCCGGCCGTAGGGCTTGGTGATGATGCGCGGATCGCAGATCATCAGCACCCCGCGATCGTCCACGTCGCGGATCAGGCGTCCCGCCCCCTGCTTGAGGGTGATGATCGCTTCCGGCAGCTGGTGGTGCATGAAGCCGTTCAGCCCCTGCTTTTCCATCACCTCGATCCGCGCGGCCAGCACCGGGTCGTCCGGTGGCGCGAACGGGAGCTTGTCGATGATGACCAGGGACAGCGCCTCGCCGCGCACGTCGACGCCTTCCCAGAAACTCTGGCTTCCCACCAGCACGGCATTGCCGGCATTACGGAAGGAATCGAGCAGTTCGGTACGCCCACGCTCGCCCTGCACGAACAGCGGGAAATCCAGCCCGCGCGCGGCGAACTCCTCGCGCAGGCGCTCCGCTACCTTGTTGACGGCACGAATCGTCGTGCACAGGAAAAAGGTACGTCCGCCCGCCGCCTCGATCACCGGCAGCGCCATGTCGACGCAGGCGTCGGTGTACTGGAAGGAATTCGGTTCCGGCAAGCCGGTCGGCACGTACAGGATGCCCTGCTCGCCGTAGTTGAACGGACTCGGCCAGGTCATGGCAGGCTCGCCCGTCAGGCCCATCTGGTCGGAGAAATGCTTGAAGTCGTTCTTCACCGCCAGCGTCGCCGAGGTGAAGATCCAGCTGCGCGGCGTCCCTTCGCGCTGGCTGGAAAAGATCGGGGCCACCGACAGCGGCGTCTTGTGCAGCTGCAGCGAGGAATTGAAGGCCTCGACCCACAACACGGCGGCCTCCTCGCCCGGCACCGCCTTCGCTTTTTTCGCATCCGGCTTCCAGGCGTCGAAGGCGGCGCTGAGCTCGTGCGCGCGCAGGCGGCAGGCCTCGATCGTCTCGGCGCGCGCGGAATGCTCTTCCAGCACGGTGATCATGTCGGACAGCTCTTCCTTCAGTTTTTCGAGGGCCGGGAAGAAACTCGACGTCGGCAGGATCTGCGGCAGCGACAGGCGGGTGCCGCCTTCCGGGAAGCTCAGGCGCAGGTCGCGCGCGGCCTTTTCGACCACGGTGACGACCTTGGCCCAGTCCGGTCCGCGCGCATGCGCCAGGCCCTCGGCCAGCACGTCGCGGCACAGCTCGAGCACCTGCGAGGTCGAGACCGACTGGCCGAAGAACAGCGTGGCCGTGTCCGGCAGCTGGTGCGCTTCGTCGAAGATGATGGTGTTGGCCGAGGGCAGCAGCTCGGCCACGCCGGTATCCTTCAAGGCCACATCGGCGAAGAACAGGTGGTGGTTGACCACCACCACGTCGGCCTGTTGCGCTTCCCGGCGCGCCTTCATCACGAAGCAGTCCTGGTAATACTGGCACTCGGCCCCCATGCAGCTGTCGCGGGTCGAGGTGACGAGGTTCCAGACCGTGGCCGTCTCCGGCACCTTCGCCAGCTCGGCCTTGTCGCCCGAGTTGGTCATCTTGATGAAGCGCGAGATCTCGCGCAGGTGGCCGACGTCGTCGCGCGAGGTCAGGCGCCCGTTGTTCAGGGTGCGTTCCAGGTGGAAGTGGCAGACGTAGTTCGAGCGGCCCTTGAGCAGCGCCACCGAGACCGGCGCGCGCAAGGCGGCGCGGATGGTCGGGATGTCGCGCAGGAACAATTGGTCCTGCAGGTTCTTGGTGCCGGTCGAGATGATGGTCTTGCCGCCCCATAGCAAGGCGGGCACGAGGTAGGCGAAGGTCTTGCCCGTACCGGTACCGGCCTCGGCCATCAGGACTTTCTGCCCGTCGATCGCCGCGGCGATGGCCTTGGCCATTTCCGTCTGGGCCTGGCGCGGCTTGTAGGTGCCGACATTGGGCGCGAGCGGGCCTCCCGCCCCGAACAGGCGGTCGAGCTCGTCGTCGTATTTACCCGCGGGACGGGCGCTGGCCGGAAGCACGTCGCCTGCCGATGCACCAGGCGCCGCGTCCGCCGGCTCGGCGGTGACACCGGGAACAGGGAGATGGTCGGTCAACTGTCTGTTTCTTTAAAACGCTGGCCTTGGCGCGGCAATCAGGCCGGGATATCGGGCACCAGCTGCATCTTCAGCAGCGTAATATGATCCTTGAGCTGCAGCTTACGCTTTTTCAAACGGCGCAGCTGGAGCTGGTCGGCATGGCCGTCCGCGGCCAGCATCGAAATGACGGCATCGAGGTCGCGATGTTCCACGTCGAGTTCAATGATGCGGCGCTGGATGTCCTGGACGTCGGTCATGGTGGCTGTTCCAAACAGTTCTGTACAAGGCGTTTGCGGGGAGCGTGGGTCGTGGCGCCGCCGGTCAGGGGCGCGAAATGCCTGGCCGGCTGTGTTCGGCTTGCAACACCACGGCTTCTCGGTGCATAGTTTAATCTACGCTGAGGTTGCCGCCAACAAAGATTGGCGCGGGCGCTACTGAAATAAAGGTTTATGACAACATACAAGATCGAGGCGGGAACCGCGCAGCACATCGGGAACCGCCCGCAGCAGAACGACCGGGTGACCCTGCTCACCGGCGCCCGCGCGCCCGGTTACGTGCTGGCCGTGCTGTCAGATGGCATCGCCGGCGCCGCGGGGTCAAGCCAGGTGCTGCACACGGCGCGCCAGGTCTTCGACGAATTCAAGCCGGGCGACCACCCCAGCATCGAGCGGCTCGGCCAGCTGCTGCAGGACATCGTCAGCGAAACCCATCTCGTCATTAAAATGAACGCCGTGGCCACGCAGGCGGAAGCACATGCAAGCTTCGTCGGCCTGCTGCTGAGCCCGCACGGCGAGGCGGTGTGGGGCCACGTTGGCGACTCGCGCCTGTACCGCTTCCAGAACGGCAAGTGCATGGCCCGCACGGGCGACGCCGCCTATGTGCAGCACCTGATGGCCAGCGAAAAGCTGCCGGAAGACGCGGCCAGGAATCACCGCAAGTCGAAGCTGCTGCTCAATGTGATGGGCAACAGCCGCAAGGAGCCCTTCGTGACCATCGACAGCCATGCCGGGCTGGCGGAGGGAGACGTCTTCCTGCTGGCCTCGGATGGCTTGTGGCACTTCTTTACGGATGCCGAACTGGCGGCGGTGACGGGCAAGGCGACGCCGCGCCAGGCGTCGGAGATGCTCATCAACAAGGCCGGGGAGCGCTCGCAGGGCAAGGGTGGAAATTGTTCGATGGCGATCGTGAAGCTGGTCAAGGCGGCGCAGGAGGGCCTGGCGGGGGCCGTGGGACGGGTGGTGTAAAGGCCGCCAACCTGCCCTTACACCTTTGACGTCAATACGTCATTCCGGCGAAGGCCGGAATCCAATTCTTTCACGTCGTGCCTGCGCTTGCGCGCCCCTGCTACTGTGACGCCACCAACCTGGGCTGGCCAATGCCGGTGGCATTGCCCCGGCCTTCGCCGGGACGATGTGCCAAGGGTGCGGACTGACGGGGCCTGTTGCACAGTCCGCAGACCGCAACACCTTGCCAATTACTTCCCGGCCGTCCCCTTCGCCTTCGCTTCCTCCGCCCGGCGCGCCGCCGCCTTCGCCTCGCGCTCGGTCACGCGCTGTGCGACTTCCCTCTGCTTCTGCTCCGACTTGCGCTTGCGCTCCTCGAACGCACGGGCGTTCTGCGCCGCCCTGGCCGCTTCGGCCGGGGCACGGGCCGCTTCTTCCTGGGTCTTGGCAGTGCGGCGCGCCATGCGCGACGCGGCCGGCGAGGGTTTCGGCGGCGGCAGCTCGCTCACGTCGCGCACGGCCGGCGGTGGTTCGGCGGCCAGGCGCGCTTCCTCGGCCTGGTACTGGGCTTGCGCAGCGGCGATCTCGCGATCGCGCTCGTCGACCTTGCTGCGGCGCTTGAAGCGCTCGGCCTCGATCTCGATGTTGCGCTGGGCGGCCAGGGCCACCCGGCGGCGCTCTTTCGCTTCGTCCAGGCAGTTGTTTACAAAAAATTTCTCGTAGCAGAGCACTTCGCGTTCGGCGAAGCGCGCCTCGATGGCAGTGCGTTCCACGGCCACGGCGGCCAGGCGCGCGTCGGCCTGCGCGACCGAGGTGGTGGGATCCACCGCGTCCACCGAAGGGCCCGGCTCGACGCTGGCGCAGGCGGCCAGCGCCGCAGCGATGGCAACTGCGGCGGCTGCGGCGATGCTGCGGCGGGCGGCGCGCATGAGGGGATGACTCGTCATGGTTTCCTTTCGCTTCAGGCGATGGCGTCCGCCGCACCGCGGCGCTCGGCCAGCATGTACTCGCGCGACTGCATTTCAATGATACGCGAGACGGTACGGTGGAATTCGTTCGCCAGCATACCTTGCGTGTACAGCTCTTCCGGCTCCACCGCCGCCGACATGATCAGCTTGACCTTGTGGTCGTAGAGCACGTCGATCAGCCAGGTGAAGCGGCGCGCCTCCGACGACTGCCCGGCCGACATGGCAGGGATGCCGGACAGGACCACCGTATGGAAGCGCGAGGCCAGTTCCAGGTAATCGTTCTGCGAACGCGGGCCCCCGCACAGGGTGGCGAAGTCGAACCAGATCACGCCGCCCGCGCGGCGCAGGGCGCGGATCTCGCGGTTCTCGATGTGGACGATCGGGCTCTCGTCCGCCGTATCGGCCACCTTGGCGTAGGCGTCGCGCAGCTTCTGGTCGGACGCGGCGTTGAGCGGCATGTAATAGGCCTGGACCTGCTCGAGCGCGCGCTTGCGGTAGTCGTTGCCGGCGTCGACGTTGAGGACATCCAGCTTTGCCTGCAGCAGCGCGATGGTCGGCAGCATGCGGTCGCGGTGCAGGCCGTCCGGGTAGAGCGTCGAGGGCTCGTAGTTCGAGGTCATCACGAAGCTCACGCCGTTGTCGAACAGGGCCTTGAGCAGGTTGTACAGGATCATGGCGTCGGCGATGTCCGAGACGTGGAACTCGTCGAAGCAGATCAGGCGGTATTTTTTGGCGATGCGCCTGGCCACTTCGTCGAGCGGATCGGCCACGCCTTTCAGCTCGTCCAGTTGACCGTGCACGGCGCGCATGAACTCGTGGAAGTGCAGGCGCGTCTTGCGCACCACCGGCACCACCGAATAGAACGAGTCCATCAGGAAGGACTTGCCGCGCCCTACGCCGCCCCACATGTACACGCCCTTCGGCACGTCCGGGCGGTTGATGAGGCGCTTGAAAGCGGACGACCGCTGGGCCTTGTAGTGGACCCAGTCGTCGTACGCCTGCTGCAGGCGCGCTACCGCGGCCGCCTGGGCGGGGTCGGAGGTGAAACCGCGCTCGGTCAGCGCGTGCTGGTAATACTCTTGGACGTTCATGATGATGATCTTACGTGGCACGAAACGTGGATAACGCCGCGTGCGGTGATGCTGTTAACGTAGGGTGGGCGGGGCATTTCAGGCCGGTGGCCTGAAATGCAAACGCCCGTGCGTGCTAGGCACAGGCGTTTGCCACGGAGCGGGCCGGCATACGTGATTTGAACGCGCGGGCGGGAGACCCGCCCACCCTACAAAAGCGCGATGTGCTTCTACTGCTTTTAGAAGTTCAGCGAACGCTTGTCCACCGCCAGCGCCGCTTCCTTCACGGCTTCCGACAGCGACGGGTGCGCGTGGCAGATGCGGGCGATGTCTTCCGACGAGGCCTTGAATTCCATCGCGACGACGGCTTCCGAGATCAGCTCCGAGGCCACCGGGCCGACGATGTGCACGCCCAGGATTTCGTCGGTCGTGGCATCGGCCAGGAACTTCACCATGCCCGAGGTATCGCCCAGCGCGCGCGCACGGCCGTTGGCCATGAACGGGAAGGTGCCGGCCTTGTACGACACGCCTTCGGCCTTCAGTTGCTGCTCGGTCTTGCCGACCCAGGCGATTTCCGGCGAGGTGTAGATGACCCAGGGGATGGTGTTGAAGTTGACGTGGCCGTGCTGGCCGGCGATGCGCTCGGCAACCGCGACGCCCTCTTCTTCCGCCTTGTGCGCCAGCATCGGGCCGCGCACGACGTCGCCCACCGCCCACACGCCCGGCAGGCTGGTGCGGCACTCGTCGTCCACCACCACAAAGCCGCGCTCGTCCAGCTGCAGGCCGACGCTCTCGCCGTTCAGGCCGTTGGTGTTCGGCACGCGACCGATCGAGATGATCAGGCGATCAAACGTAGCGGTCTGCTCGGCGCCGCTCGAATCGGCGTAATTGACGGTGACACTGTTCTCGCCCTTGGTGATCGCGCCGATCTTGCAGCCCAGGCTGATCTTCAGGCCCTGCTTGGTGAACAGCTTGTGCGCTTCCTTGGCGATCTGCTCGTCGACCGCGCCCAGGAAGGTCGGCAGGCCTTCCAGCACGGTGACGTCCGCACCGACGCGGCGCCACACCGAGCCCATTTCCAGGCCGATGACGCCGGCGCCGATCACGCCGAGTTTACCCGGCACGGCATTGATCGCCAGTGCGCCTTCGTTCGACAGGATCAGCTTCTCGTCGAACTCCGCGCCCGGCAGCTGGCGTGCGTTGGAACCGGTCGCCACGACCACATTCCTGGCGGTCAGGGTATCGGTGGTCGGGCCGCTCACGTTGATGGTGTAGCCACCGTCGGTCTTGCCGGCGAACGAACCATGGCCGTGGAAGAAGCTGACCTTGTTCTTCTTGAACAGGAACAGGATGCCGTCGTTGTTCTGCTTGACGATGGTGTCCTTGCGCTTGAGCATGGTCGGCAGGTCGAGTTCCAGGCCGCCGACCTTGATGCCGTGGTCGGCAAAGGCGTGGCCGGCGTGCTCGAAGTGCTCCGACGACTGCAGCAGCGCTTTCGACGGGATGCAGCCGACATTGGTGCAGGTGCCGCCCGGGGCCGGCTTGCCGGCCGCGTTGCTCCACGCGTCGATACAGGCGGTCTTGAAGCCCAGCTGCGCTGCGCGGATGGCGGCAATGTAGCCGCCGGGGCCGCCGCCGATCACGACGACGTCGAATTGTTTCTCGTTACTCATGAATAGCTTCCTTGCTTGGTTTGCTGCGTTATTCTTCTGGGACAAAGATCCACAGCGCCAGATAGGCCAGTGCCCCGACTCCGGAGGTCACCAGGGTGAGCAGGACGAACACCAGGCGCCAGGCATAGATGTCCATGCCGAATTCCGCGCTCAGGGCGCCGCAGACGCCGGCCAGCCAGCGGTCGCGGCGCGTGCGGCGCATGGCGCGCAGCTTGGCCTCGAAGCTGCCGGGCGGCGGGCCGAAGCCGGAGCCGGCACCGTTGAAGCTGGAATCGGAGCTGGAACCGGAGCCGGTCCTGCCTTCCTTGTCCAGGTTCACCCGCTCGCTGGCCAGGACTTTCGCCTTGGCCTGCTCGAATTCGGCGTCGCTCAGCGCGCCGGCTTGGTGCAACTCGTGCAAACGCCGGATTTCATCAGAGATCATGGCTGCCCTCACTATGTTCGCGGACACGCCGCGCGTGCCCATCTGCTGCTGTGTCGGCGGGCCTGCCGTTGCCGGCAGGCCCGCGCCGCACTACGGTGCCGCCGATTACAGGTCGAGCAGCAGGCGTGCCGGATCTTCCAGCGCGTCCTTCATGGCCACCAGGCCCAGCACGGCTTCGCGGCCGTCGATGATGCGGTGGTCGTACGACATGGCCAGGTAGTTCATCGGACGGATGACGATCTGGCCATTTTCCACCACGGCGCGGTCCTTGGTGGCGTGCACGCCCAGGATGGCCGACTGCGGCGGGTTGATGATCGGGGTCGACAGCATCGAGCCGAACACGCCGCCGTTCGAGATCGAGAAGGTACCGCCGTTCAGGTCTTCCAGGGTCAGCTTGCCGTCCTTGGCTTTCTGGCCGAATTCGCCGATCTTCTTCTCGATCTCGGCGATCGACATCTGGTCGGCGTTGCGCAGGATCGGCACCACCAGGCCGCGCGGCGAACCGACGGCGATACCGATGTCGAAGTAGCCGTGGTAGACGATGTCGTTACCGTCGACCGAGGCGTTCAGGATCGGGTACTTCTTCAGTGCGGCGACGGCGGCCTTGACGAAGAAGGACATGAAGCCCAGCTTGACGCCGTGCTCTTTCTCGAACTTGTCCTTGTACTTGTTGCGCAGGTCCATGACCGGCGCCATGTTCACCTCGTTGAAGGTGGTCAGGATGGCGTTGGTCTGCTGGGACTGCAGCAGGCGCTCGGCGATTCGGGCGCGCAGGCGGCTCATCGGCACGCGCTCTTCCGGACGATCGCCCAGGTTGGCGACCGGGGCCGACACTTGCTGGAGTGCCGGCTTCGCTGCCGGCGCAGAGGCTTGGGCGGCCGGAGCGCCGGCCGGCTTGTTGGCGACAGCGGCCAGGGCGTCGCCCTTGGTCACGCGGCCGTCGCGGCCGGTGCCGGTGGCATCGGCCGCGCTCATGTTGTTGTCGGCCAGGATCTTGGCGGCGGCCGGCATGGCGACATCGCCTTTCGAGCCGGCCGGCGCGCCGGCGGTGGCCGCTGCGGCCGGCGCGGCGGCCGGGGCTTCAGGAGCCGGCTGCACCGGCGCCGAGCGCACTGCGACCGGGCTGGTCTGTGCCGAGGCTTCGGTATCGATGATCGCGATGACTTCGCCGGCCACCACGGTGGCGCCGTCGCCCTTGATCAGCTGCACGATCACGCCGGCGCCCGGGGCCGGCAGTTCCAGGACCACCTTGTCGGTCTCGATGTCGATCATGTTTTCGTCGCGATCAACCTGCTCGCCGACTTTCTTGTGCCAGGACAGCAAGGTCGCCTCGGCAACCGATTCCGACAGTTGGGGGACCTTGACTTCGATTTGTGCCATTTGATGTAGCTCCGTTTTATGTATTCTGTATGCGAGGGCCCCAGGCCTTGGCCCGGGGCTGTGGTGTTTTTTTTCTTACTTGGTCAGGATGAAGCCCTTCAACTTCGAGAACGCAATTTCCAGCAATTCCTTCTGCTGCGCCACATGCTTGTCGGCATAGCCCACCGCAGGGGACGCCGATGCCGCACGGCCCGCATAGGACAGGCGCTGGCCGGCTTCCATGCTTTCGAAGATGTTGTGCTGGATCTGGAACCACGGACCCTGGTTCTGCGGCTCGTCCTGCACCCAGACCACCTCGGTCGCATTCGGGAACTTCTTCAGCTCGGCCGCGAACGACTTGTGCGGGAACGGGTACATCTGTTCGATACGAATGATCGCGACGTCGCTGACGCCACGCGTCTTGCGGGCGTTGCACAGGTCGTAGTAGACCTTGCCCGAACAAACCTGCACGCGCTTGACCTTGCTGGCGTCGATCTTGTCGTCGCATTCGCCGATGACGGTCTGGAAGCCGCCCTTGGCCAGGTCGGTCAGCGGCGAGCCGGCGTCCTTGTTACGCAGCAGCGACTTCGGCGTGAAGATCACCAGCGGCTTGCGGAACTGGCGCACCATCTGGCGGCGCAGCAGGTGGAAGATCTGCGCGGCCGTGGTCGGCTGCACCACTTGCATGTTGTTGTCGGCGCACAGCTGCAGGAAGCGCTCGATACGTGCCGACGAGTGCTCCGGACCCTGGCCTTCGTAGCCATGCGGCAGCATCATGACCAGGCCCGAAGCGCGGCCCCACTTCACTTCGCCCGAGGCGATGAACTGGTCGATCACGACCTGGGCGCCGTTGACGAAGTCGCCGAACTGGGCTTCCCAGATGGTCAGCGTGTTCGGCTCGGCGGTCGAGTAGCCGTATTCAAAGCCCAGCACCGCTTCTTCCGACAGCACCGAGTCGATCACGGTGAAGTCGGCCTGGTTGTCCGAGACATTGGCCAGCGGCAGGTAGATGCCCTGGTCCCAGCGCTCGCGGTTCTGGTCGTGCAGCACGGCGTGGCGGTGCACGAAGGTGCCGCGGCCGGCGTCCTGGCCCGACAGGCGGATCGCATAGCCCGATGCCAGCAGCGTCGCGAAGCCCAGGTGCTCGCCCATGCCCCAGTCGAGGTTCATCTCGCCGCGGCCCATGGTGGCGCGGTCGTTCAGGACCTTCTCGACCAGCGAGTGCGGCTTGAAGCCTTCCGGCACCTTGGTGATGCGTTCGGCCAGCCGCTTGAGCTCGGCCATCGGCACGGAGGTGTCGCATGCGTCGGTCCACTTCTTGTTCAGGAACGGCGCCCAGTCGACGGCGTACTTGCCCTTGAAGTTGGTCAGCACCGGATCGTTGGTGTGCTTGCCTGCATCCATCGCGGCGCGGTACTCGGCCACCAGCTGGTCGCCGGTCTCCGGCGGCACGGTGCCCTGCGCCGACAGCTTCTCGGCATACAGCTTGCGGGTGCCAGGGTGCTTGGCGATCTTCTTGTACATCAGCGGCTGGGTCAGGGCCGGGGTGTCCTGCTCGTTGTGGCCCAGCTTGCGGTAGCAGACGATGTCCACGACCACGTCCTTGCCGAATTCGGTGCGGTAGTCCATCGCGATCTGCGATGCCATCACGACCGCTTCCGGATCGTCGGCGTTCACGTGCAGCACCGGCGCCTCGATCATCTTGACGACGTCCGAGCAGTAGATGGTCGAACGGGCGTCGCGCGGGTCCGAGGTGGTGAAGCCGATCTGGTTGTTGATGACGATGTGGACGGTGCCGCCGGTGCCGTAGCCGCGGGTCTGGGCCAGGTTCAGGGTTTCCATGACCACGCCCTGGCCGGCGAAGGCCGCGTCGCCGTGCACCAGGATCGGCAGCACTTCCTTGCCCTTGCGGTCGCCGCGCCGCTGCATGCGCGCCTTGACCGAACCTTCGACCACCGGGTTGACGATCTCGAGGTGGGAAGGGTTGAAAGCAAGCGACAGGTGGACCGGGCCGCCCGGGGTCGAGATGTCGCTCGAGAAGCCCTGGTGGTATTTCACGTCGCCCGCCGGCAGGTCGTCGGCGTGCTTGCCCTCGAATTCTTCGAACAGGTCGGCCGGGCTCTTGCCCAGGGTGTTGACCAGCACGTTCAGGCGGCCGCGGTGGGCCATGCCGATCACGATTTCCTGCACGCCTTTTTCACCGGCGCGCTGGATGACTTCGTCGATCGAGGCGATGAAGGATTCGCCGCCTTCCAGCGAGAAACGCTTGGCGCCGACGTACTTGGTGTGGAGGTAGCGCTCCAGGCCTTCGGCCGCGGTGAGGCGCTCGAGGATATGCTTTTTCTTGTCGGCACTGAAGGTCGGGGTCGAGCGGATCGACTCCAGGCGTTCCTGCAGCCAGCGCTTTTCCGCCGGATCGCTGATGTACATGAACTCAGCGCCGATCGAACGGCAGTAGGTGTCGCGCAGCCAGTTCAGGATGTCGCGCAGGGGCGCGGTTTCCTTGCCGAAGTAGGTATTGCTGATGTTGAAGACGGTGTCGAGGTCCGCTTCGGTGAAGCCATAGAAGCTCGGGTCGAGTTCCGGCAGCGGCGGACGTTCCTGGCGCTGCAGCGGGTCGAGGTTGGCCCAACGCGAGCCGAGGTAGCGGTAGGCAGCGATCAGCTGGGTGACGGCCACGCGCTTGCGGCCCATCTCCGGGTCTGACGAGGCGCTGATGGTGCGGATCGGGCCCTGCTTCGCGCGTTCGGCGAACGACGCGATGACCGACGAGTGCACCACGTCGGAACGGCTGGAACCGTCCACGGCCGGCACATGCTGCATCTGGTCGAAATAGGCGCGCCAGTTTTCCGGGACCGAGCCCGGATTGTTCAGGTACGCTTCGTATAACTCTTCCACGTAGGGCGCATTACCGCCGAACAGGTACGAGTTCGCATTCTGTTGCTGCATCATTCTTGCTCACCTTTCTTCGCGCTTCGCGAGTATGGGGCGGGTTGGGATAACCTTCCGCGACACGGCCTGACCGGTTAGCGGATCGCACTTACTTCTCAAGTTGTGGGGAAGGACGTATATCTATGGCAAAAAGCGAGGCACACAGGCGTCCTGCAGCCTTTTAGCGCACAACATTGTAACGCAAGCTTTCAAGCAAGACAGACCCTCGGGCGAGAAATGTTTTATTTCTATTTGTAAAAGCCACAAGGGCGGTTGACCGCTTAAATGATAATCGTTATCATTTGATGATGAGCTCAACTGGACCGACCACTTCCATGCAACCTGTCGCACCGGTCAACGCCCTGCCGGGCGCGCGCCGCGCCGTTTACCTGAAGCAGCTGCATCAGTGGCACTGGATCAGCTCGGCCATCTGCCTGATGGCCATGCTGCTGTTCAGTTTTACCGGATTCACCCTGAACCACGCGGCCCAGATCGAGGCCAAGCCGGAAGTGACGCGCCTCAAGGCCACCCTGCCGGAGCCGCTGCGCGCCCAGCTGGAAGGTTTTGCTGCCGAGCACGTCGATGCCGAAGTGCCGCTGCCGAGCGAGATCGCGGACTGGGCCAACGGCGCCTTCCCGGTCGACGTACGCGGCAAGCGCGCCGAGTGGAGCGAGGAAGACGCCTATGTCGCTCTGCCCCGCCCGGGCGGCGACGCCTGGCTGCGCATCGCCGTCGATGGCGCGGCCGAATACGAGGCCACCTCGCGCGGCTGGATCTCCTGGCTGAACGACCTGCACAAGGGCCGCAACACGGGCGTCGTGTGGAGCTGGTTCATCGACATCTTCGCGATCGCCTGCGTCGTCTTTTGCATCACCGGCTTCCTGATCCTGAAATACCACGCGGCCAAGCGGCCCTCGACCTGGCCCGTGGTCGGCTTCGGCGTCGTGCTGCCGGCCCTGATCGCGCTGCTCTTCATCCATTAACTATTTGCTTATCTTCTAGTTACCCATCATTTATAAGGCGATCTAATGAAACTGTCTCACTCGCTCGCACTGACCCTGCCGCTGGCATCCGGCTGGGCCATGGCCGCCGACCTGTCCGTGAAGTTCGAACTGCCGCAATTGCAGGTGGCCGAGTACCACAAGCCCTACGTGGCGATCTGGATCGAGAAGGGCGACGGCGCCGTCGCGTCCAACCTGGCCGTGCTGTACGACGTCAAGAAGAAGGACAACGGGGGCGAGAAGTGGGTCAAGGACATGCGCACCTGGTGGCGCAAGGGCGGCAAGGACATCAAGCTGCCGATGGATGGCCTGAGCGGCGCGACCAGGGCGGCCGGCGCCCACACCATGAACTTCGCCGGCGCGCTGGCCAAGCTGCCGGCCGGCGACTACAAGCTGGTGGTGGAAGCGGCGCGCGAAGCAGGCGGCCGCGAGCTGGTGCGGGTGCCCTTCACCCTGCCCGCCAAGGGCAAGCTGGCGGCGAATGCCAAAGGCAAGGAAGAACTCGGCCAGGTTGCGATCGCCGTCCAATAACAAGCACAGGAGACCACCATGAACCACCTCGTCAAGAAGACCGTCCTGACCCTGGCCCTGGCCAGCCTGTCCTTCGCTGCCAGCGCCCACCGCGGCTGGATGCTGCCCTCCACCAGCTTCATCGAGAAGCAGGAAGCCTGGGTCACCATCGACGGCGCGATCTCGGAAGGCCTGTTCGAATTCGACCACGTGCCGCTGCGCATGGATGGCGTGGCCGTCACCGATCCTGAAGGCGCTACCTACCCGGCCACGGGCGCCGTACTCGGCAAGCTGCGCTCGACCCTCGACCTGCGCCTGCCGAAGGACGGCACCTACCGCATCGCGCTGGTATCGAACAACGTGATGGGCAGCTACAAGCTGAACGGCGAAGAGAAGCGCTTCCGCGGTACCGAGGCGAGTGTAGCCAAGGAGATCCCGGCCGGCGCCACGGACGTGAGGAAGGCAAGCACCCATGCCCGGATGGAGACCTTTGTTACCGCCAACAAGCTGTCGACCGGCGCCTTGAAGCCGAGCGGCGAAGGCCTGGAACTGGTGCCGGTCACCCACCCGAACGACCTGCGCGCCGGCGAGACCGCGACATTCCGCTTCCAGCTGGACGGCAAGCCGCTGCCGAACTTCCCGTTCTCGCTGGTGCCGGCCGGCGTCAAGTTCCGCGGCACCATCAACGAGATCCGCCTGGTCACCGACGCCAGGGGCGAAGCCAGCTTCACCCTGCCGGCGCCGAACCGCTACTGGATGAGCGCCAAGTTCCCGGCCGATGCCGGCAAGGGGCCGGGCGAGCCGGGTTCGCGCCGCTACGCGTATTCCGCCACCCTCGAGATCCTGCCGGAATAAACGGGAAGGCGAGGGTAATAAAAGTGCGCGACGTCCTGGTTCCGCTCACCATCGACCTGGGCCTGCCTCCGGGCGGGAGCAGGCTGTGCAAGGTGTCAGGACGTTCGATGGGCACGACCTGGTCGGCCTCGATGCTGGTACCGCCAGCCGTCACGGCCGACCTCGAGACGGCCCTGCAGCGCGAGCTGGACGACATCGTCGCGCAGATGAGCCATTGGGAGGAAAGTTCCCTGCTGTCGCGCTACAACCTCGCGCCCGGCGGCAGCTGGCATGCGCTGCCGCCGCAATTCTTCGAGGTGGCCGATTTCGCGCTGCAAGTCCACGAAGACACAGCCGGCGCCTACGACCCGGCTGCCGGAGCGCTGGTCGGCTTGTGGGGATTCGGCCCGAGCGGGCGCCACGACGGGCCCGGGTTCCGGCCGCCGTCTCCCGCCGAGCTCACCGACGCCCTGGCGCGGCGCGCGAACGCCACCCCGCAGCTCGACCGCAGCGCGCGCCGGCTGCTGCAGCCGGGCGGCGCCATCCTCGATTTCTCCTCGATCGCCAAGGGCTACGGCGTCGACCGCCTCGGCCTGTGCCTGGAACGCCTCGGCGTGCGCCATTACCTGGTCGAGGTCGGCGGCGAGCTGCGCGGCGCCGGCGTGAAGCCCGACGGGGAGCCGTGGTGGGTCGAGATCGAAGGGGTTCCCGGCGCGGCCTCCGGTCCGCAGGCCGTGGTGGCCCTGCACGGCCTGGCCATCGCTACCTCGGGCGACTACCGCAGCTACTTCGACAGCGGCGCGCAGCGCGCCTCGCACACGCTCGATCCGCGCAGCGGCCAGCCGGTCGCCAACGGCGTCGCCTCGTGCACGGTGGTGGCCGGCACCTGCATGGTGGCCGACGCGCTGTCCACCGCGCTCACCGTGATGGGGGTCGAGGCGGGCGTCGCGTTTGCCGACGCGCGCGGCATCGCCGGGCGCTACCTGGTCCGCCACGAAGGCGGCCTGCTGGAACACACGAGCGCGGCCTGGCGCGAACTGCTGCAATGATGATCACCATCGATCCGGTGCGCTGGGGCGGCGCGCTCGCCCTCTCCGGCGGCTACCTGGCGATGTGCCTGGCGATCTGGCGCGCCCGGGCCAGTGCGCGCACGGGCGCAGACATGGGCGAGGCCGACTGGCTGGTGGTCCACGCCAGCCAGACCGGCAGCGCCGAATACCTGGCCGAACAGACCGCGGCGACGCTGCGCACGGGCGGTTTGTCGGCGCGCGCAATCTGCATGTCGCGGTTCGACGCGCACGCGCTGTCCGGCAACAGCCGTGTCCTGTTCGTCGCCAGCACCTATGGCGAAGGCGACGCGCCCGACACCGGCGCGCGCTTCGCCGGCGCAGCCATGGAGTCGGCGCCCGAGCTCTCGCACCTGCACTACGCCGTGCTGGCGCTGGGCGACAGCAGTTATGCCAACTACTGCGGCTTCGGGCGCGCGCTCGACGCCTGGCTGGCCGCGCACGGCGCCACCGCCCTGTTCGAGCGCATCGACGTCGACCGCGGCAGCCCGGCCGCCTTGAGCGCCTGGCAGCATCACATCGGCCGCCTGGCCGGCACCAGCGACGCACCGGACTGGGAAGCGCCAGGCTACGGCGAATGGCGCATCGCCGAGCGCCAGCTGGCCAACCCGGGCAGCGCCGGCGCCCCGCTCTACCGCATCGCCCTCGTTCCGCTCCATGCCGCGCTGCCGTCATGGGAAGCGGGCGACCTGGCGCAGCTGAGCGCACCGGGCGACCCGGACCATCCGCGCGAATACTCGATCGCCTCGCTGCCCTCGGAGGGCCGCCTGGCCCTGCTGGTGCGCCTGCAGCGGCGCGAGGATGGAAGCCCGGGCGCCGCCTCCGGCTGGCTGTGCGAGGGTGCAAGGGCGGACGACACGATCCGGCTGCGCGTCCGTTCGCACGCGCGCTTCCGCCTGGGCGACAATGCCGCGCGTCCGCTGATCGCGATCGGCAACGGCAGCGGCCTGGCCGGCCTGCGCGCGCTGCTCAAGGCGCGCATCGAGGCGGGCCATGGCGACAACTGGCTGCTGTTCGGCGAACGCAATGCCGCGCACGACTTCCTGTGCCGCGACGAGCTGCAGGGATGGCTGGCGACGGGCAGCCTGGCGCGCCTCGACCTGGCTTTCTCGCGTGATGGCGGCAACGTGCGCTACGTGCAGCACCTGGTGGATGAACATGCAGAAGAAGTGCGCGGCTGGATCGCGCGCGGCGCGGCGATCTATGTGTGCGGCAGCCTGCAGGGGATGGCGGGCGGCGTGCACGACGCGCTGGCCGGGGTGCTGGGTGCCGAGCAGCTCGATGCGCTTGCGGCCGAGGGCCGCTACCGCAGGGATGTGTATTAGGTAGGGTGGTCGGCTTCGCCGACCGCGCGTCCAGGCGCCCGATGAATTGACGTTTCCGTATGATCACCCATGGTTTGAACGCGCGGTTGGCATAGCGTGGTCCAGTCCACTGGACTGGACCACGCCTATACCCGCTTACTTGTCTTTCTTGTTGCTCTGCGCGCCAGCCCGTGCATGCTGCTCGGGCGAACCGCCTTGCACGCCGGCGCTGGCCTGGTTGCCGCCACGGCCGCCGCCTTGCCCTTCCTGCTTGCCGCCGCGGCCGCCACCGCTTTGCTGGTTGCCTCCGCCCCCGCCGTGGCTCAGTGAACCGGCGCGGCGTGCTTCTTCCGACGTGAACTCATGCGCGTTGCCCGACGCATGGGCGGCGCGGCCGCCTTCGCTGGCGATCTCGCGCTGGCGTTCCGGATCCATCGACGCGAAACCGCGCTTGCTGGTGTCGGCGCTCTGCTGGTTGCCGCCCTGCTTGCCTTTGTTGCCGCCTTGGTTGTTCGATGCCATTTTGCCTCCTGTGTATTTCAAAAAGCATCAGCCGAAGTGGCTGAGACAGGCCCATCCTGACCATGGCGGTACATGCGGACTACCCAAACTCGGCAACAATCGTGTAGGACATGAACTTGCCCACGAGCGGCGTCCCGTCCGTCAAACAGGGAGAAACGGATTCGCGCATGTAGAATTCCCTACGCCTCGAGAATGAGATGCAGGTTCGTTTCGGTTTTTGAAAAACAAATTTTCTTTTGCCTTGTAGTCCTACGCTGACCAGACATTGTGAAATTATCCATCGGCCATCGGCTCTTCCTCTCGGTCCTGCTCGCCATCCTCGCGGTGGCGGCGAGCGCCGTGTACCTGCTGCGCCAGAACGTGCTGGCCGGTTTCGGCGACTACGCGGTCGGCATCGAACTCGACCGCCTTGACGAACTGTCGGGCGCGCTCGCGGGGCGCTACCGCGCCCAGGGCGGCTGGAACTTCTTGCCGCCAGATGACGAACGGCGCGGCTGGATAGCGCGCGAACTGGTGCGCCTGCAGGACGCGCGCCGCCAGCGCATCCTGACCGTGGCGCCGGTTCCGGAAGCGCCGGACGCGCCCGGCGCGGCCGATGCGCCCGAAGCGCCGCCCGCGCCGCCCGCGCGCCCAATGGGGGCGGTTGCGCCAACGGCAGCCGGTATCACGGCTGTCGCACCGGCCCCGCCGGCGCCCCCTGCTCCGCCGGCGCCACCGGCTCCACCGGCGATGCCGCTGCCGGCCATGCCGCTCGACACCCCGAGCGCGGACGGCGTCACCTACGACCTGCACCAGCGCGTCACCCTGCTCGACGCCAAGGGCAACTACCTGGCGGGGCGACCGGTGCAGGAGTCCGCAGCCCTGCCGCTCGCGCGCCGCCCGATCGTGGTGGAGGGCGGCACGGTCGGCTTCCTCGGCGTGGCGCGCAGCCACCGGCCGAGCGACGCCATGGCCCTCGCCTTCCTGGAACAGTTGCGCAGCAGCCTGTGGGCGATCCTGGCCATGGCGGTGGCGCTGAGCGCGCTCGCCGCGGTGCTGCTGGCGCGCCACTTCCGTCAGCCTATCCGGCAGTTGGCCGAGGGCGCCGGCGCGCTCGCGGGCGGCCACTACGAGGTGCGCCTGCCGGACACGCGCAGCGACGAACTGGGCGAACTAGCGCGCCACTTCAACGCGCTGGCCCAGCAGCTCGCCAGCGCCGAAAGCGCGCGCCGCCAGTGGGTGGCCGATACCTCGCACGAGCTGCGCACCCCGCTCGCGGTGCTGCGCGCCCAGCTCGAGGCAGTGCAGGACGGCGTGCGCGGCGCCACGCCCGACACTTTCGACGCCATGCTGCGCCAGGTGCTGGCCCTGAACAAGCTGATCGACGAGCTGTACGCGCTGGCGCGCGCCGACGTGGGCGCGCTCGACTGCAAGCCGGTTCCGCTCGACCTGTGGCAGTTCGCCACCACCCACGCTCAGGGTTTCGCCGGACGCCTGCAGGTTGCCGGGCTGGCGCTGGAATGCGGCCCTTCGCCCGCACAGGCGATGGTGCTGGCCGATCCCGACCGCCTGCGCCAGGTGCTCGACAACCTGTTCGAGAACAGCCTGCGCTATACCGCGCCGGGCGGCCGCATCCGCCTGCAGGCGCATGCCGGCGCCGACCGCGTCCAGCTCGTGCTGGACGACAGCGCGCCCGGCGTGCCGGACGATGCGCTGGCGCGCCTGGGGGAACGCTTCTTCCGCGTCGATGCTTCGCGCAGCCGCGCCCACGGCGGCGCCGGACTCGGGCTGGCGCTGTGCTGCCGCCTGGCCGAGGCGCAGGGCGGCAGCCTCGCCTTCGCCCATGCGCCGCTCGGGGGCCTGCGCGTGACGCTGGCGCTGCCGGCAGCAGAAGGGATGAAAGGAGACGCCGCATGAGCCAGGCCATCATGATCGTCGAGGACGAACCTGAGCTGGCCGCGCTGGTGGCCGACTACGCGCGCGCCGCCGGCTACGCGCCGCTGGTCGTCGGCGACGGCCGCGCGGCCCTGGACGCGATCCGCGCCGACCCGCCCGCGCTGGTCGTGCTCGACCTGATGCTGCCCGGAATGGACGGCCTGTCGCTGTGCCGCGCGCTGCGCGCGTTCAGCGAACTGCCGGTGATCATGGTGACGGCACGGGTCGAGGAAATCGACCGCCTGCTCGGCCTGGAAGCCGGCGCTGACGACTACCTGTGCAAGCCCTTCAGCCCGCGCGAGCTGATGGCGCGCATCAAGGCGATCCTGCGCCGGACGGGCGCGGCGGCCGCGCCGGCACGCGCGCTGTCGGTCGACGAGACGGCGCGGCGCGCCGTGCTCCACGGCCAGCCGCTCGACCTGACGCCGAGCGAATTCGCGATCCTGGCGGCGCTGGCCCGCCGTCCGGGACAGGTGTTCTCGCGCGCCCAGCTGCTCGATGCGGCGCGTGCCGACAGCCTGGACGCCACCGACCGCGCCATCGACAGCCACATCAAGAACCTGCGGCGCAAGCTCGATGCGGCGGCGCCGGGGGTCGAGGCGATCCGCTCCATCTACGGGCTCGGTTACCGCTGCGACCTGTAGACCCGGCAAGGGCGCGGCTCCATCTTTTCTCCACATTTGGCGTGCACGATGCATCCATGGCCCGCCATACGGGGCGGGCCGCTGCCAAGGAGACCACCATGAACATGAAGAACAAAGCCATCGTCGCCATCGCCCTGCTGGGCCTGGCCGCCGCCGGCGTGCAGGCCAGCGTGCGCGTCCACTACACCTGCGAGTCGACCGTGAAGGGCAAGTGCCCGCCGCCCCCGGTTCCGCCTGCGCCACCCGCGCCTCCGGCCGCGCCCGCTCCACCTGCGCCTCCCGTACTTCGTGGCGATGCCGGCGATGCGCTGGCCGCCCTGCCGGCCATGCCCGCCATGCCGTCGATTCCGGCTCCCCCGGCCCCGCCTGCGCCGCCCCCTCCCCCTCCACTGCCCGAGGTGCCGGCCGGCGCCCACGCCGCCTGCGCCGGCAAGGCCGCCGGCGCCCGCATCACCTACGTGCTGCGCAAGGGCGAGACCATGACCGGCGTGTGCGAGCGCGAAAACGGCAAGACGGTGTTCGACCTGCGCGCGTACCGGATCAACGACTGACCCCCGGCGCATGGCGGCTCGACTTGGCGGTCTAGATCATTTATTCTAGAACCATGAGCACTCCCGACGTCCCCGCCAAGCCGACCCCGTCCGAACTGGAAATGCTGCGCCTGCTGTGGCGGCTCGGCCCCGCCACAGCCCGCCAGGTACACGAGGCGGCGGTCGAGACGCGGCCCGACATGGCCTATGCCAATGTGCTGCGGCTGCTGCAGATGATGCATGCCAAGGGTCTCCTGAGCCGCGACGAGAGCGCCCGGGCCCACGTGTATGCGCCGGCCCAGCCGCAGGACACGCACCAGGCCGGCCTGATCAAGGACCTGATCCACAAGGCCTTCTCCGGTTCCGGCAAGGAACTGGTGCTGGCCGCCCTGCGCGGCCACGTCAGCAAGAATGAACGCGAGGAAATCCAGCGGATCCTGAACCGCGAAGACTGAGCGCGACATGGACACGCCGCGCCCGCGCCCGATTCTACCCACCGCGCCCATCGCGCCCGTGCAGCCCGAACCCGAGGACTGCTGCCGCAGCGGTTGCATGCCCTGCGTGTTCGATCTCTACGAGGAAGCGCTGGCGCGCTACGAGAAGGAACTGGCCGCCTGGGAAGCGGCCACCGCGGCCCCGCCCTCCCCCTCTCCCTGACGGCGAGTTCACCATCCTGCGCAATCCCCATTAACGACATTTTCTCTTGCGCTTCTGCCCAAGGTACTTTTATTGCCCGTACTGTGTGGACGGTGCAGAATTGATGCGCTACTTTTTTCAGCAGCACACCCGCCGGGTGTGCGTTTGGATTCTTTCCTAATCAGGAGGACTGCCATGAAAAAAGTACTAAGCGCAATGGCGCTCGCAACTTCGGCACTGGCGCTCGCACCGGCGGCCCAGGGTGCCGACATCTACCGCGCCGTGTCCAGCGGCCCGGCCGAGTCGCCGCCCAACGGCTCGCCCGGCTCGAGCGTCGCCACCTTCGAGATCGATGGTGCGCTGCTGCGGGCCGAAGTGCCGTTCCGCGACCTCGTCAGCGGCACGACCGTCGCCCACATCCATTGCTGCACGACCGAAGCCTTCACCGGAGTGGCGCCGCCCGCGATCACGCTGGTGGATTTCCCGATGATGAGCACGTCCGGCAGCTATACCCATGCCTTCGACCTGGGCGACCCGGCGGTGTATGAACCAGCCTTCCTGGCCGCGTTCGGCGGCGCCCCGTCATCGGCGAGCGCGGCGCTGCTCGAGGCGATGAACGGCAACCAGGCCTACCTCAACATCCACACGGCGCAGTATCCGAACGGCGAGATCCGCGGTTTCGTGGTCGCTGCGCCGATCCCGGAACCGGCGGCCTGGGGGATGCTGGGTGTCGGCCTGGCCGGACTGGCGGTGATGGCGCGCCGCCGGCCGAGCCAGGTCAAGTGAGGGGTGGAGCAAGCGCGGCCCCTTCGCGCCCGGCCAGCAATTGGCTCCAGGCCGGTATCGCCGCCTGCCAGAAGGCGTGCAGCGATGCCGGTCGCGCCAGGGGCAAACCGAGGAAGCGCGCGGCCTGCAGCAAGGCATCCACGGCCGCCGCTTCGTCGCCCGGCGCCACGGCCAGCGCGCCGGTCTGCTTCGACAGTTTTTCGCCATTCTCGTTGCGCAAGACGGGCACGTGCAGGTAGCGCGGCGTCGGCACGCCGAGCACACGCTGCAGGAAGATCTGGCGCGGCGTCGAGTCGAGCAGGTCGGCGCCGCGCACCACGTCGGTGACGCCCTGCCCGGCGTCGTCGACCACCACCGCCAGCTGGTAGGCCCAGAAACCGTCGGCGCGCTTCAGGACGAAGTCGCCGGATTCGGCCCCCAGGCGCTGCGTGACCTCGCCCGCGAAACGGTCGGTGAAACCGATGACGTCATGGCCCGGCTCCGGCACGCGCAGGCGCAGGCTGCGCATGCTGCGTCCCTCCGCCAGCCCGTAGCGACAGGTGCCCGGATAGATGGCGGCGCCATCGGGCGCAAACCCGAGGCGCGAATCGGCGATCTCGCGCCGGTTGCAGCCGCACGGGTAGGTATGCTGGACGATGCATTCGGCGGCCGCCTGGTACAGCGCCTTGCGCCGGCTCTGCCACACGACTTCGCCGTCGGCGTGCATGCCGAGCTGGTCCAGCAGCGCCAGGATGCCCTCGGCCGCGCCGGGCACGCTGCGGCCTTCGTCGATGTCTTCGATGCGCACCAGCCAGGCACCGTGGTGGGCGCGGGCGTCGAGGTAGCTGGCCAGGGCCGCGACCAGCGAGCCGGCATGCAGCGGGCCGGTCGGCGACGGTGCGAACCGGCCGATGTAGGCTTGGTTCCGTTGCTTCATGTTGCAATCATAAACGTAGGGTGGTCGGCTCTGCCGACCGCGCGTTCAGCGCCAACATGCTCAGTGGCAGCGCACACCGGATCTGGACGCGCGGTCGGCGAAGCCGACCACCCTACTTTTTCTCGTGCTCGGCGATCAGGTTCGTGACCTGCTTCGCCACCTCGTTCGGCACCGCCATCGACAGCTGGTAGTGCACGATCTCGAAGCCCTTGGCGGTCTTGCGGATCACGCCGCTGGCCATGCACGGGCCCATGTTCGGGGTGTCGAGCAGCTCGTCGAACCAGATCAGCGACTTGTCCTTGGACGCGTATACGTTGCGGCGCGTGGCCTTGAAGCTCCAGGCCGATTTGCGGTCGAAGTATTTCCTGGCCCAGGTCTTGAAGGCGTCGCGCTTCCACAGCTCGGTGCGGTCGGTGCCGATGTACACGCCGTCCTCGGCGATCTTGTCGAAATAGGCCATGCGCGCATTGGCCGCGTCCTCGTGCCACTCGTCGACGAAGGCGTTGACCTGTTTGGTCAGCAGCGCATCGGTCTCGGCATGGGCGAAGCCGGACAGGCTCAGGAAAAGGAAAACGGCGGCAAGGAATCGTTTCATGGTCTCTCTCAAGGGCGGGCGCATGCGCGATGCATGAAAAATGGGCATTTCGGTGCCTGGGGCTGTGCACACCCGCTCACGATAAAGCAATGGTGTACATTTGCCAATGCCACAACTATCCTGCCCTGCCAATGACGCCACTGCTGCTCGCCCTTGTCGCCGCGTCCCCACTGCCCCCAGGCTTGGCGGCGGAACCCCGCCCCGGTGCGCCGCCGTCGAACGCTTCCGTATCCGCCCAGGCTGCGCTGCCGCTGCGGGCGCGCCTGAGCGGCGATGCCATCAAGGAGGCGGTGCGCGACACCCTCGCCGGGCAGCCAGACCCGGTAGTCCTGCGCGAACCGGCGCTGCGCGCCGATCCCTACCGGGAATTCGGGCGCCAGATGAACGAGGCCCGGGTGCCCGACTGCCTGCACCAGGACGGGCTGAAACGCCAGCCGACCTTCTTCCTGCGCGGCGTGCTGGCGCTCCCCTTCATCGCTGTGGCCAAGCTGCGCGGCAAGTGCAACTAGCGCCGCCTAGCGGTGGTACTGGCCGTCGCGTTCCGGCTGGTACTCGATGTCGCGCACCGTGAGTTCGAAGACGGCGCCGTCGGGACGCTCCCAGCTGATCGAATCGCCGACCTTCAGCCCCAGCAGGGCGGTACCGACCGGGGTCAGGATCGACAGCTGGTCGGGCTGGCCGGCCATGTCTTTCGGATAGGTGAGCGTCATCGTCACTTCCTCGTCGGCGCCATCGAAGCAGAAGCGCACGCGCGAGTTCATGGTAACGACGTCGGGCGGCATTTCCCAGGGCTCGGCGAGCGCCGCGCGGCCCAGTTCGTCGAGCAGCGCGTCGCGCGCGGCGATTTGCGAGGCCGGTATGGCGTCGAGCATGTGGTCGAGGCGGTCCATGTCCAGCCAGGACACGAGGATGGTCGGTTTCATTGATTACTCCTGAAGTGTGCCCGCGCCTGGGCGGGCTGCTACGCGGCCGGCGGCGAAACGCCCGGTGAAGCGCGGCCGGATGTCGGGATCGGGGCGGCTCGGGAGGATGGAAGGGCGTGTGCGGCGATCCTCACCGAGCCCGGACGAGCCAGGCGAGGTTGCGGGACGATTGCTGCACCGCCCGGAAAAAGGCGGAACGGTCACGCTCGACCGACGCGGCAAAGCCCCTGCCCTGCTGGCAGGCATCCGGGGTCGGCGAAGTGAAGCGTGGTGGATTCATCGATAATCGGGTTCTGACAAGCTCAGTATAGCCCCTGTGGCGAATCCGTCAACGGCGCACGGCACGATCCAGGCCAACGCAGGCCGCGAACGGTATCAGGAAGGGGTACAGTCCCCACACGGCGCGGCCGTCGACGCGCACGCACAGCGCCGCGTACAGCGGCGGCAGCGCCATCAACAGGAGCAGGCCGGCAAAGGGCCGCAAGGCTTGCGGCGCGCGGCGCCAGCCCAGCAGCGCCAGCGGCGCGACCAGCACGGCGCTGCCGGCGATCGTGGCCAGCGAGCGCCAGTCCTGCAGCGCATGCAGGAGCTGGCGCCAGCTCGGGGTCCAGGCATAGGCCGGCAGGCCGGTGATGAGCCACCAGCGCACCGCCACGATCCAGGCCCCCGCAGCGGCCAGGACCGCCAGGCCGGGCAGGATGGCGATCCGGCGCATCGCCACCAGCCAGACGAGCAACACGATGTTTTCCTCGCGCACGGCGGTCCCGAGCAGTCCGGCCGCCGCGGCCAGCCAGGGCTGGCCGCACAGCAGCGCCAGCACGAAGGCGGCGCGCGCGCATACCGAGCCCGGGTCGACCAGCAGATAGGGCGCGTACCAGAAGACCGGCAGCGACACGATCATCAGGAGGCCGGCGGCGATCGCGCGGCGCCGCCCAAGCCCCGCATGCAGCACGGCGCTGGAGACCAGGCAGGCCCCAAGGGTGACCAGCACCCAGTTCAGCAGCGCGAAGCCGTTGCGCAGGTCTCCTGGGATCAGCGAGGCGGCTGCCGGCACCAGCAGGCGGTAGGGAAAAGGCGCAAGCAGCTCGCCGGGGCCGATCTCGCCGCGCAGGTAGCGCGCCGTGTCGTAATAGGCCTGCGAATCGGCCACCGTCCCGCCCCAGCGCCACACCATCAACAGGAAGGACAGCAAGGCGAAGGCGGCCGCCAGTTGCAGCCAGTCGATCTGGCGCCGGGCGTTCGGGGACATGGTGATGGGTCGTGCTGACTGCATGGTGCGACATCCGGTACGTGAACGGCGTGATGATAGCCATGGACGGGCTGGCCGTCCATGCCGGATAACGCTCGGGTCGAAGCAAGCGGAAAGACCAGGCGCGCAACCAGCACGCGCGGGAGGCGACCTGGAAAACGAGGAGGCCGGAAGGCAGCAGGATAGCAGAAGCACCAGCCCGCACATACGCCCATTCCCACCGTGACGGGGGGATGCAGGGGGGGCGGCCGGGCCGCCCCCATTCCGGGTCACACCGACAACGGCATCTTCGTGATCAGCTTGTCGAGCGTGATCGGATACTCGCGCACCCGCACGCCGGTCGCGTTGTACACGGCGTTCGCGATCGCGGCCGCCACGCCGCAGATGCCCAGCTCCGCAATGCCCTTCGCCTTCATCGGCGAGGACATCGGATCCGTCTCGTCCAGGAAGATGACTTCCTGGTGCGGAATGTCGGCGTGCACCGGCACCTCGTAGCCGGCCAGGTCGTGGTTGACGAAGAAGCCGAAGCGCTTGTCGACGGCCAGCTCCTCCATCAGCGCCGCCCCTGCCCCCATCGTCATCGCGCCGATCACCTGGCTGCGCGCCGTCTTCGGGTTCAGGATGCGGCCCGCCGCGCACACGGCCAGCATGCGCCGGATGCGCACCTCGCAGGTTACCGCGTCCACGCCGACTTCCACGAAGTGGGCGCCGAAGGTGGATTGCTGGAAGCGCGTCGTGATGTCGCCGTACTCGATCAGGTCTTCGGCCACCAGTTCGCGCTCGCCGACCGCCTCGGCCAGCGGCAGGCTGCGCTCCCCCATGCGCACCAGGCCGTCGGCGAAGATGGCGCGCTCCGGCTCGAAGCCGGCCTGGCGCGCCACCGCTTCGCGCAGCTTCATGCAGGCGGCGTACACGCCGGCCGTGGAGTTGTTGCCGCCCCACTGCCCGCCCGAGCCGCACGAGGCCGGGAAGCTCGAGTCGCCCAGCCGCACCCGCACCCGTTCGAGCGGGATGCCCATCGTCTCGCTGGCCGTCTGCGCAATGATGGTGTAGCTGCCGGTGCCGATGTCGGTCATGTCGGTTTCCACCGTCAGGATGCCGCGCCGGTCGAGGCGCACGCGCGCGGCAGACTTGGTCAGCATGTTGTCGCGGAAGGCCGAGGCCATGCCCATGCCGACCAGCCAGCGGCCTTCGCGCCGGGTTCCCGGCTTGGCCGGCCTGCGTTCCCAGCCGAAGCGCTGGGCGCCCGTCTGCAGGCACTGGATGAACTGGCGTTTGGAAAACGGCGGATGCGGATTATGCTTTTCCTTCTCCGGCTTCTTCGACTGCGGATCGCTGGAGGCGGACTTTTCCGGATTGTCCGGCACCACCTGGGTGTCGTTTACGATGCGGAACTGCACCGGGTCCATGCCCAGCTTCTCGGCCATCTCGTCCATCGCGATCTCGAGCGCCGCCATGCCGGGCGCCTCGCCCGGCGCGCGCATGGCGTTCGATTCCGGCAGGTCCATCGCGGCGACCCGGTTGGCGGTCATGCGGTGCTCGCCCGCATACAGCGAACGGGTCTGGGTGGCGGCATTCTCCGGCGAGCCCTTGGGCAGGTTGCCGGACCAGGCTTCGTGGGCGATGGCCGTGATCTTGCCCTCGCGCGTGGCGCCGATGCGGATGCGCTGCAGGGTGGCCGAGCGGTGCGTGGTGTTGTTCGGAATGAGCGCGCGCTGCAGCGGCACGCGCACCGGACGGCGCGCCGCCTTCGCGCCGAGCGCCGCCAGCACCACGTCGGCGCGCAGGAACAGCTTGGAACCGAAGCCGCCGCCGATGTAGGGCGACAGCACGCGCACCTTGTCCTTCGGGATGCCGAGCGTCTTGGCCAGGTCGCCCCTGGCCCAGGCGATCATCTGGTTCGAGGTCCAGACGGTGAGCCGGTCGCCGTCCCAGCTGGCGACGCTGGCGTGCGGCTCCATCATCATGTGCGACTCGTGGGCGGTGTGGTATTCGGCGTCGAGCTTTACGGGCGCCGATGCAAAGGCGCCGGTGAAGTTGCCGACCCTGGTTTCGGCCGCTTCGCCCTTCGGCGCCGTGGCCTTGTTCTTCACCGCGTGCAGGTCGTAGGCGCCCTTGTCGCGTTCGTACTTGATCTTCACCAGGCCGGCGGCGTCGCGCGCCTGCTCGAAGGTCTCGGCCACCACCAGCGCCACGGCCTGGTGGTAGTGCTCGACGCGCGGCCCGCCGAGCAGCATCGCGGTATTGAAGTTGCCGTTGGTGAGCTTGCCGGCGTTCTGCGCGGTGACGATGGCGATCACGCCCGGTGCGGCCTTGGCCGCCGCCAGGTCCATCGAGACGATGCGCCCGGTCGGGATGGCCGAGCCGACCACGTAGCCGTGGGCCTGGTTCGGCACGACGTCGTGCTGGTCCAGCGCATAGGGCGCCGTGCCGGTGGTCTTGAGGGGACCGTCGATGCGATCGATCGGCTGGCCCACGACCTTGAGCTGGTCGATCGGGTTGGTGGTGGCTGGTTCGTTGAATTTCATGGTTGTCCCTCCCTCAGGCTCTGGCATCGGCAATGGCCGCGGCCAGGGTGCGCTCGACCAGCGGCACCTTGAATGCGTTGTCCTCGGTCGTGCGCGCCCCCTGCAGCAAGGCGCCGGCCACCGCCTGCGCCCCGCGCGGGAACCCCGCCTCGGCTGCCTCGACCCGCCACGGCTTGTGGGCGACGCCGCCCAGCGCCACCCGGCCGCTGCCGTCGCGCTGCAGGATCGACGCCACCGAGACCAGCGCAAAGGCATACGAGGCGCGGTCGCGCACCTTGCGGTAGCTCTGTACCCCGCCCACGGGCGGCGGCAGGATCACCGCGGTGATCAGCTCGCCGGCCTTCAGGTTGTGGTCGATGTGCGGCGTGTTGCCCGGCAGGCGATGGAAGTCGGCGATCGGGATCACGCGCGTGGCCCCGCCCGGCGCCACGGTTTCCACCTGCGCGTCGAGCACGCGCATGGCCACCGCCATGTCGCTCGGATGGGTTGCGATGCAGGCCTCGCTCTGGCCGACGATGGCGTGCAGGCGCGTGAAGCCGCCGATGGCGCTGCAGCCGCTGCCCGGCCTGCGCTTGTTGCAGGGCATATTGGTGTCGTAGAAGTAGGGACAACGGGTGCGCTGCAGCAGGTTGCCGGCGGTGGTCGCCTGGTTACGCAGCTGGCCCGACGCGCCCGATACCAGTGCGCGCGTGAGCACGCCGTAGTCGCGGCGCACGCGCAGGTCGGCCGCCAGGTCGGCGTTGCGCACCAGTGCGCCGATGCGCAGGCCGCCATTCGCGCCCGGCTCGATGCGGTCGAGCGCCAGGTCGTTCACGTCGATGAGGTGGGACGGCGTCTCGATCTGGAGCTTCATCAGGTCGAGCAGGTTGGTGCCGCCCGCAACGAAGCGGGAATGCGGATGGCGCGCCGCGGCGTCGGCAGCCTCCTGCGGGGTGCGGGCGCGCTCGTAGGTGAAGGCCTTCATCGCTTGGCTCCCGCAGTACCGGACGTGCTGGCCGCGCCGGCAATGCCGGCAACCTCGGCGATCGCCTCCTGGATGTTCGAATAGGCGCCGCAGCGGCACAGGTTGCCGCTCATGCGCTCGCGGAATTCCATGTCGCCGGCTTGCGGGCTGGCGTTCAGGTCGGCCGTGACGTGGCTGGGAGCGCCGGCGCGCAGCTCTTCCAGCATGCCCACGGCCGAGCAGATCTGGCCCGGCGTGCAGAAGCCGCACTGGTAGCCGTCGTGCTTGATGAAGGCGCGCTGCAGCGGATGCAGGTTGGTCGGGGTGCCGAGGCCTTCGATGGTGGTCACCTCGTGGCCTTCCTGCATCACGGCCAGGTTCAGGCAGGAGGTCACACGGCGGCCATCCACCAGCACGGTGCAGGCGCCGCACTGGCCCTGGTCGCAGCCCTTCTTGCTGCCGGTGAGCTGCAGGCGGTCGCGCAGCGCGTCCAGCAGCGTGGTGCGCGGGTCGACCATCAGCTGGTGTTCGATGCCGTTGACCTTCAGGCGGATGCTCATGGTGGTGGGCGCGGTGGACGCCGGCGGCGGGGCCGCGGGCGCGGCCTCGGCGGGCGCCGGGAGCTGGGAAGCCACGGCGACGCCGCCGACGGCAACGGTCGACGCCTTGAGCAGCTGGCGCCGGTTTGGATCGAAGTCGGGCATCGTTCATCCTTTCTTGAGGTGCTGGGGACCGGTGGCGCCGGGCGGGCGGCAGGCATGCGTCCTGCTCCATGCCTGTTCCGATTTGACGAAAACGCGCAATAGGACCGAAGTTAAGAACATAGCGCTTTTTCAATTTTCGGGGCGTGCAGTTCGTTTGGGCATGCCGCCTCGGGATGGCAGGGGCGTGACAGGGCCGCCATGCATCTGAAACATGCACGCTTGTCCGCTCATCGGTTTGCAGTGCCGAATGGATCGGCGAGCGGTATTACCCGGCGCGCCTGGCTGGCGCCTTCTTCGGCTTTGGTGGCGGCATCAGGGCTGCCGTTTCTTCGATCAGGCGGCGCAACAGCTGCGGATCGTCGAGCAGCTCGTCCGCGATGGGATAGTCCTTCGCGCCTGGATAAGGCGGTCCCTGCGGCAGGTCGGGCGCGAGCGCAGCCGCAGCCTTCGACGGCTTGATGTACAGGCTGTTGTCGCAGGCAAAGGCGACCACCTTGCCGTCCAGGTAGAGGGCATATTCGCCGAACATCTTCTTGAGCGTCAGCCTGCTGCCCAGTGCGGCCACTTCAGTGACGAATTCCACGAACCCCTGCTCGGTTGCCATGTTTTCCCTTATCGGTTGGGCCGGATGCCTGACGCCGTCGAAGCAAGCCATCCCCGTAGAAAGAATGCTTCAGAGCACATGATAAACGCTCGCGCAGGCCTGGCCCTCGTCGCGGCTACCCCCTCGGCATGAAATTCGATGCATTCATGTCCGCTTAAGCATGTGCTCGAGGGTTCGGATACAGTCCCCCGGTCATCCACTCTGCCATTGCACGATGAAATCCTGGCTCTTGCGATTCCTGCTTCCCCTGGTAGCCTGCCAGGCACTTCCCGTCTATGCGGATGCGCCGGCGACGGCCCGGCCCGTGCAGGCCGATCCCTTTGCCGGGGTGGATACGCAGCCGCGAGCGGCGGTGGCGGGAGCGCCCGCGGGCGCCCGTCCGAGCGACGAAGCAATCAGGGCGGCCGTGCGCGCCACCCTCGACGAGATGCCCTACGGCGCGCTATCCGCCGGCGGGACGGCGCTGAGCGGCGGCCCCTACAGGGAATTCGCGCGCAAGTTTTCCGAGGCCGGGAAGGGGCACTGCCTGGGACCGGACGCATTGAAGCACCAGCCGAGCAGCTTCGTCAGGAAGACCCCGTTCGGCGAGTTCGTGTTCGGCTTCGGCGGCGTGTTCGCGCTGCCCTTCTGGGGCGCCGCGATCGTGCGCGGCACGTGCAACTGGAGCCGCTGAGCGGCCCTGGAGGAACCCGAGGCCGCGACTTGAATGTGGCCGCACGGAAGGGCGCCGCCACCCGGCCCGTCAAATCAGTAACTGTCGCCGTGCTTCTCGGCCAGCAGGCGCTCGAGCGGGCGCCGTCCGACCTTCCAGAAGATGAGCGGGGTCAGCAGCGAATCGAGCAGGGTCGAGCTGATCAGGCCGCCGAAGATGACGACCGCCACCGGATGCAGGATCTCCTTGCCCGGCGCATCCGCCGCCAGCAGCAGCGGACTCAAGGCGAAAGCGGCCACCAGCGCCGTCATCAGGACCGGCGTCAGGCGCTCGATCGAGCCGCGCACGATCATCGGCCATCCGAAGCGCTCTCCCTCGAACTTGCACAGGTTGATGTAGTGGCTGATCTTGAGGATGCCGTTGCGCGTCGCGATGCCGGCCAGCGTGATGAAGCCGACCATCGAGGCCACCGACAGCGACACGTCCGCGATCCACATCGCGATCACGCTGCCGACCAGTGCGAACGGGATGTTCACCATGATGACCAGCGCCAGCGTCGAGGAGCGGTAGCGCGAATACAGCACCAGGAAGATCATCGCCAGCGAGGCCAGCGACAGGCCGGCGATCAGGCGCTGCGACTGCTCCTGCGCCTGGAACTGGCCTTCGACGCTCACGAAGTAGCCGCCCGGCAGCCGCGTTTGCGCCACTGCCTTGCGCACGTCGTCGATGACGTGCTTCATGTTGGAGCCGTCAGTGTTGGCAGTCACGACAATGCGGCGGCGCCCGTTCTCGCGGCCGATCTGGTTCGGGCCGTCCCCCTCTTCCACCGTGGCGATGTCCGCGAGCGGGATCTGCCCGGCCGGGCTGTTGAGCATGACGCGGCCCAGGTCCTGCGGCGAGCGCCCGGCGTCGTTCAGGCGCACCACCAGGTCGTAGCGGCGCGCGCCGTCGATCACCTGGGTCACGCGCGTGCCTTCCGACAGCGACTGCAGCGCCTGCAGCACCTCGCCCGCGCCCAGGCCGTGCTGGGCCGCCTTGCGGTAGTCGACGCGCAGCGTCACCTGCGGGATCAACACCTGGCGCTCGACCGACAGGTCGACCAGCCCGTGCGCGCCGGCCAGTCGGCTCCGCAGGTCTTCGGCCAGGCCGCGCAGGGTGTCGAGGTCGTCGCCGTAGATCTTGATGGCGATCTGGGCGCGCACCCCCGACAGCAGGTGGTCGAGCCGGTGTGAAATCGGCTGGCCGATCGCCACCGCGGCCGGGATGCCGGACAACTGGCCGCGGATGGCGGCCATCACCTCTTCGCGATCGCGTTCCGAGGGCTTGAGGTCGATCTCGAATTCGGACGAGTGCACGCCCTCGGCATGCTCGTCCAGTTCGGCGCGGCCGGTGCGGCGTCCCACCTTGCTCACCTCCGGCACCTGGGCAATCAGGGTCTCGGCCAGCGCTCCCATGCGGTTCGCTTCGGCCAGCGAAGTGCCCGGCGTGAAAGTCATGCCCATCACCAGCGAGCCTTCGTTGAAGGCCGGCAGGAAGGTGCGCGGGAAGAACGGCACCGAGGCGGCGGCAGCCACCACCACGATCAGCGCGCCGGCAAGGACCAGGCGGATGCGCGGCAGCGACCATGCCAGCGCGGCCGTGTCCCAGGCTTTCATGCGGCGCACGATCGGGCTATCGCCCTTGTGCAGGCGCTTCATCTTCGGCAGCAGGTAATAGGCCAGCACTGGCGTGACGGTCATCGACACCAGCATCGAGGCCAGGATCGAGGCGATATAGGCGATGCCGAGCGGCGCGAAGAGCCTTCCTTCGATGCCCGGCAGCGCGAACAGGGGGATGAACACCAGCACCACGATCACGGTGGCATAGACGATCCCCGAGCGCACCTCCACCGAGGCGTGCCAGATGGTTTCCAGCACGGTCCGTACCCCCGGCCCGGTCTTGTCCCGTTCCTTCAGGCGGCGCAGGATGTTCTCGACGTCCACCACCGCATCGTCCACCAGCTCGCCGACCGCGATCGCCAGGCCGCCCAGCGTCATCACGTTGATCGACTGGCCCAGCAGGTGCAAGGCCAGCGCCGTCACCGCCAGCGACAGCGGGATGGCGACCAGCGAAATGAGCGTGGTGCGGGCGCTGAGCAGGAAGGCGAACAGCACGATCGCCACCAGGATGGCGCCGTCGCGCAGCGCTTCGACCACGTTGCCGATCGAGGCGTCGATGAAGTTCGCCTGGCGGAACAGCACGGTCGGCCGGGAGATGCCGGCCGGGAGTCCCTGCTCCAGTTCCGCCAGCGCGGACTCGATGTCGCGGGTCAGGCGCACGGTATCCCCGGCCGGCTGTTTCTGCACGCTGACGATCACCGCGGGCTTGCCGTTCATTCCGGCGTCGCCGCGCTTGAAGGCCGGCGCATAGGCGACGCTCGCGACCTGTTCGAGCAGCACCGGCGCGCCCTTGCGGTAGGCCACCGGCAAGCCCGCGATGTCTTCCAGGCGGGTGGTGCGCCCGAGGTTGCGGATCAGGTACTCGCGGTTGTTCAGGTCGATGAAGCCGCCGCTGGTATTGGCCGCGACGCCGCGCAGCGCGCTCAGTACCTGATCGAGCGAGACGCCAAACTGCGCCATGCGCGCCGTATCCGGCTGCACGCGCAGCTGGCGCACCTCGCCGCCGATCGGGACAACCTGCGACACGCCGGGAATCGACAGCAGGCGCGGACGCAGCACGAAGTCGGCGTACTCGCGCGCCTTCATGGGATCGGTCCGGGCCAGGTCGATGGGCAGCGCGATCAGCATGATCTCGCCCATGATCGAGGACACCGGCCCCATCATCGGCGAGATATTCCCCGGTAGCTGTTCCTTGACCAGGGTGATGCGCTCGGCTACGAGCTGGCGGTTGCGGTAGACGTCGGTGCCCCAGTCGAATTCCGCATACACGATGGACAGGCCCACGCCCGACACCGAACGCACCCGGGTCACGCCCGGCATGCCGTTGAGCGAGGTCTCGATCGGGAACGACACCAGCTGCTCGACTTCCTCGGGCGCCATGCCCCCTGCCTCGGTCAGGACGGTGACGACCGGCTTGTTCAGGTCGGGGAACACGTCCACCGGCGTGCGCCATGCGGTCACGGCGCCGTAGACCATCAGCAGCAGCGCTGCTGCCAGCACGAACAGGCGGTTGCGCAGGCTGAAACGAACGATTGCATTGAACATGGGTGCTTTCCGTTCCTGCCTATCGGATCTGGTTGATCAGGGAGGTGCCCTCGATCACCACCCGGTTGTCGGCGCTCAGCCCCCTGGTCACGATCACGGTGCCGGCGTCGAGCGGGGTCGCCTCGACCGGCAGCGCAATGAAGCGCAGGGCGCCCGACTTGACCCACACCACGGTCTCGTTGGCCTGGTTGCGCGCCAGCGCCGACGCCGGCAGGGCGACGCCCTTCACCGTCGTGTCCAGCCTGGCCAGCACGGTGACCGGCTGCCCCACCGCCAGGTCGAGCGTCTTGCCCTGGGCCCGGAAGTTCAGCGGCACCGCGCCCTCGCGCAGGCTGCGCCCTCCGCCGAGCAGGGTCAGTTCGACGCCGTCCACGTCGCGCAGCGTGGCACTGCCGATCCTGCGCGCCAGTGAAACGTCGCTGGACAGGGCCTCGACCAGCATCCGTTGCGGATCGACGATCTCGAACAGCACGTCGCGCGACCCCACCATCTGGCCGTTCAATACCGCGGCGCTGGCGACGATGCCGCTGGCTGGCGCGATGATGTTTTCCACGCCGTCGATCGACCTGCCCACCGCCCGCTCGCGGCCGACCGTGGCAGCCAGCTCGGCGCGGGCGGCCTCGACTTCTTTTGCCGGCACCACGCCTTCCAGCGATTCGAGGCGCCGGACCCGCTTTTCCAGCAGCGCGCGGTTGGCGCGCAGCCCGGCCAGTTCGGCGGCCTGGTTGCCGCGTTCGATGGCGTCGCCGGTCGGGCGCAGGCGTGCCAGCACCTGTCCCTTCACCACGCGCTGGCCGGCCACGGGCAAGCCCTTCGGCCCCGGCGCGATCTGCCCCGCGAACGGCGCCTGCACCCGGCCGCCCGCATTCGGATCGATGGCCGCGCGGCCGTTGAGCTGAACGATGCGCGGGTAGTTGCCTTCCTTCACCATCAGCGTGCGTACGCCCATGCGGCGCTGCGCCAGCTTCGGCACGTTGACGCTGCCGTCGGGCAGGCGCGCCAGGCCGCTGGCCGTGGCGCCGCCCTTCTCGTCGAGGTGCTCGCCGTCGGGGCCATGGGCGCCGGGTCCAGCCAGCAGGGAAGTCGTGAAGAGGCCGGCGAGGATGCCGACGACAATGCGATGTTTCATGTTCAGGCTTTCTTTGCGTTGACGCTTGCGGCGCACGGCGAAGACCGCAGCGGCCAGCACGGCCGCCGCGATGGCGGCCAGCCATGGCCACCGTGGCGCATGCTCGTGCTCATGGTCGTGATCTCCGGACACCTCCGCCACCTGCAGGCTTCCTTCCAGCCGATCGCTCTCCTCCCCTGCGACCAGGGTGAACAGCAGCGGATGCACGCCCGGCTTCGAGATCGCGGCCAGCAAGGCCGGATCGTCGACGGCGTAGTCGCCCATATCGGCGTGGAAGGTGGCCTTCGCCTTCAGGTTCCTGTACTGGACTTCGAGCACGCCGTTCAGGACCGGCTCGTTGGTCTCGTAGCGGTCGATCATGATCGACAGTTCGCCGCCCGAGAGCTGGCCCACCAGTTCGAAAGCCTTGCTAGAGGTTTCGATGCGCGGCAGCGCGGCGCCGGCCGCCGCCGCGGGGGCGTCGAGGTGTTCGCCGTTCGGCCCGTGCGCGCCGGGACCGGCGAGCGCCGGCGCCATGGCGAGCATGGCCGCGAAGAACATGGTCGGGATTTTCATGGAAGAATTCCTAGTGCCTGGTTGACTTGCGCATGGGCGTGCCCGAGTGCGACCTGTTGCTGGGCCACGGCGACGTCGGCCTCATGGGCCAGTGCCCGCGAGCGCAACAGGTCGGCCAGGCCGCGCTCGCCCTGGCGAAAGGCCTTGTCGAACAGCGCGGTGTGCTCGTGCAGTGCATTGGCGCGGGCGACCGCATCGTCGAGCGCCGCCCTGGCGTTCTCGAGGCGCTCGCGGGCGACGGCGAGGTCGGCATCCAGGTTGGCCTGGGCCTCGGCCGCTTCAGCCGCGGCCGTCGCGATCACCGTCTGGGCCTGGGCTTCGACACCGCGGTTGCGCGCGGCGCTGCCGAAAGGGATCTGCAGCGCCAGGCCGACACTGCGCACGGGCTCGCGGAAGGTACGCTCTTCTTCGCGGCGCACCGACAGCGCGACGGTGGGCGGCGCCGCGCGGTTTGCTTCAAGCAGGCGGAGCGCAGCGCGGGCGCGCTGTTCGGACGCGTGTAGGGCGGCCAGGCGCGGATTGGCCGGCGCAGCGCCTTCGTGCAGCGCTTCCGGCGCCAAGGCGGGCAGTTCCGGCAGTCCGGTCAGGACCTGGAAGCGGGCCAGCGCCTCGGCCGCGGCGGTGCGCGCGCTGCCGACGGCGATGCGGGCAGCCAGGACTTCCTGCTGCGCCAGCAGTCCGTCGCTGCGCGCCAGGTCGCCCGCCTTGACGCGGCGCTGGACTTCCTCGGCGAATCCTTCGAGATGGTGCAGGTGGTCCTGTTTTTCCTGCAGCGTCACCTGGGCGCCTGCCGCTTCCCACATCCGCTTGCGCACCAGGCCGGCCACCTCAAGGCGGGTGGCGGCGAGATGGGCGGCTGCCTCGGCGCCGCTGCGCGCGGCCAGCGCCTCGCGCGCCGACTTCTGCCCCGGCAGCCAGAACGACGACGAGACCGACATCTCGGATTCGCGCTGTGCGCGCTCGGCGCCGCTGTCGTCGCGGCGCTGGGACAGGCCGAGCGTGGGGGCGGACGCGATCCAGGAAGCGGCGTTGGCGCGCGCCGCCGCGGCCTCGAGCCGACGCGCCTCGATCGTGCGCGCGGCGGGCGCACGCTGCCAGGCGGCGTCGACGGCATGTTTGAGTGTGGCTGGCGGCGCTGCCAGGCCCCAGCATGGCAGGGCAAGAGCGGCGCCTAGAAAATAAAGCGGCAGGCGGCGGGTGCGCATGTGTTCTCCATCGGTGAAAATCGACAATCACCGGGAGATGGCGCACGGGCGCGACAGGCTTGCGCGCCAGGCCTGGTTCAGGCGTGCGTCATTCCCCCGGCGGCGTGGCCGGGGGCGTGGCGGGGCGGCTTTCGCGGCCCGTCGAGGAAAGGTTCCGGCAGCGCATCGGCAGCGGGCATGACCACGCTGGAGAGCAGCTGTTCGGGCGGCACGATGGGCGTCGGCAGGAGCAGGTCGGCGGCTTGCGCGCAGGAGTGGTGGTCCTGCGCATGGGCGAGCGACTGTTCGGATGCGTCGTAGTGGACCGAACCATCGTCTTCGTGGTGGTGGTGCAGGATATTCTCGTCGTGCGCCACCGCATGCGCCAGGGTTTGCGCACCGTAGGCCTGCGGCAAGCCGCCCTGCATGGAAAATCCATACAGGGGAAGGCAGAGCAGCAGCAGGAGTGCGAGAATCCGGCGCAAACGTTCACCTCGGAAGAATGCGCCGATTATAGCAGCGCGGCGGCCGGCTGGATCATGCCGACTGCGCCGGATCAGAGCGTGGCGCGTACGCCAAGGGTAATGTTCCGTCCCGGCAGCGGCGCCAGGTCCTTCAGGACCGAGGTCGAGATGCGGATGTCTTCGTCGAGCAGGTTCTTGCCGATGACGAACCAGGTCAGGTCCAGGTCCTTGAAGCGCTGGGTATAGGACAGGTTGGCGTCGAGCTGGGTGTAGGCCGGCGTCGGCGTCGTCTCGAACGAGGCCAGGCGCTCCTGCTTCAGCGCGCGCAGCACCGAGACGCCGCCGCGCAGGGCGCCCTGGCGGTAGCCGGCCTCGATGCCGATGCGCTTGGCCGGCTGCAGCGGCAGGCTGCCCGCATCGTCGAGCGCGCCGCGCGACAGGTCGCCGAAGGCGCGCAGCGACAGGCCCTGGGTGTGCGGATGGCGGTTGTAGCTGATCTCGGCCTCGGCGCCGCGGATGGTCGCATCGGCCTGGCGGAAGATGCGCTCGCGCAGCTCGTCGCCCGGGTTGCCCTCGTCGTCCAGCAGGGTGTCGCCCACTTCGCCGTAGATGAAGTCGCGCACGCGGTTCTCGAACAGGTTCAGCTGCCAGCGCACCAGCCCCTCGACCTTGCGGAAAGAGAGTTCCAGGTTGCGCGAGGTCTCCTTCCTGAAATTCGGATTGCCGATGTCGTAGGTCAGGGTCGATTCGTGCGGGCCGCCCGAATACAGCTCGTCGGTGCCGGGTGCGCGCTGGGCCACCGAGGCGGTCACGCCCACCGAATAGTCCCTGGCGAGCGGCCAGGCCGCGCCTGCCGAGTAGGACAGCAGGTCGAAGCTGCGGCGCGGCGCGGCGCCTTCCGGTTCGCGCTTGACCGACTCGACCCGCACGCCGGCATTCACGCGCGCCTTGCCGAACTGGCGCTGCTCGACCAGGAAGACGGCGTGGGTGTCCGACCTGGTGACCGGCACCGTCGCCGATTCGCCGCTGTCCGCGCTCAGGCCGGAAAAGCGCGTGTGCTCGGTCTGGATGCCGAAGCTGCCTTCCCAGCCGCGGACCGGCTTGTGGCTCAGTTCCAGGCGCGACTCGAGCGAACGGTTCGCGAAGATGGTCTCGGGACCGCCCTCGCTATTGAGCTCCACGTGGCCGTAGTCGGAATAGCCGGCCTTGAAACGCAGCTTCTCGAAGCCGGCCATGGGCCTGTCCACTTGGGCGTCGATGTCGTAGCGGGTCTGGTCGAGGTCGATCTGGGCGCCCTCGCCGCCCGGGATGCCGTAGTTCTTCTTCAGCGAGCTGACCGAGGCGCCGACATAGCCGCGTTCTCCGATATACGAGGCGCCAGCGCCCAGGGTGTGCTGGCGCAGCGAGGAATTCGGCAGCGTGTCGCCGTCGGGCGCGTCGGGAACGTGGTAGTCGCCCGCGTCGCGCCCGCTGCCGTCGACGTGCAGCGCCACCTTGCCCGTCGATGCGTCACCCGAGAAAGACAGGGCGCGGCCGTGGTCCACGCTGCTGTAGCGGGTCTCGACCACGCCGCTCGGCTTGTCGTGCAGTTCGGTCGGAATGCGCTCGTTGACGACGTTGACCAGGCCGCCGATGGCGCCCGAGCCGTACAGCAGCGCCGCCGGGCCGCGCAGGATCTCGATCTGGCGCGCCGTGGCCGCCTCGCCGGTGACGGCATGGTCGTTCGACAGGCCCGACAGGTCGGATACCGACATGCCGTTCTCCAGCACTTTCACGCGGTTGCCTTCCAGGCCGCGGATGATCGGGCGCGAGGCGCCGGCCCCAAAAGCCGAGGCGGACACCCCGAGTTCACTGGACAGGGTGTCGCCCAGCGAACTCCCCAGCTTGCTGCGCAGTTCATCGCCGGCCAGCACCTTGGCAGGCGTGAGGATCTGGTCGCCTTCGGCGGCATTGAAGGGGGTGGCGGTGACGACGACGGTGGCGATGGGCTGGGCAGTCGTGGTCTGGGCATACGACAGTGGTGCGAGGGCGGCCAATACCGCGCCCGCCAGGATAGTGCGCTGGACGTGCATGATGAATTCCTAAAGACGAATACGGGCGGACACGCGTGCGCGGCCGGGCCGGCGCAGGCGGATCGGGAAGTCAGGACATCAGGCGACGGGTGGAGCGCGGGAAGAGAAATAAGGCGTGAAGGGCGCGGCCCAGGAGTCGAATGCGGTCCACCCGGCCAGCACGCGGGCGGCGGGCACTGCCTCCACCGTGCGTGGCGGCGTGTGCAAGGCCGGCGCCACCGTGGCGGCGTCGTAGGCGAGGCAGGAATGGGACAGCATCTTCTGGTCCGGGACCGCCGGACCATTGGCGGCGCCGTCGAGCGCAGCGCCCGGGGCCTGCCAGGCGTGCGCGACCCGGTGCGCCAGGCCCTGCCAGTGGGCGAACACCATCACCAGCATCAACAGCAAGGCGATGAAGCTGGGAGTGGAGCGCTTGCGTTGCGGACTGGCGACCATCGGTCTGTGCAAGGGGCCGGATCAGGCCTGGTACCAAAGGAAGACATTATAACTGGATGACAGGCGGACCAGGGGCGCTCGAAGGCTCGCCCGGCCGCCCTGCCCCGCTGTTCTGCCCCGCTGTTCTGTCCCGCTGTTCTGTCCCGCTGTTCTGTCCCGCTGCTCTGTCCCGATCTTCTGCGCGGCGACCGGCCGGCGCCGGGCATGCTAGCGTCTCATGCGTCAACACGCCTCGAAAGGACATCGCATGGCACGGCATCCGGGAATCTTCCCCACATTCTTCCTGTCCGGCTTCGAATGCTCCAACTTCCTGTGGAAGGACGGCAAGCGGCGCAACCTGGTCGCCGGGACGATGTCTTCACGGATGGGCATGGCGGCAGGTTTCCTTGATCGATGGAGTCGGATCTGACCTCGCGTCAAGGCGCCAGCGGCGCATGAGCACCTGGCTGCGCAGCATGACGGCGGCCGAGCAGCACCAGCCCGACAATTCCCCCGACAATCAGGCTGGCGGCGATGAGTTCAGCCTGGGTCGCATGGATGCCCGCGAGCGTGTAAGGAGGATTCACCCGGATCTGCTCGATGAGCAGGCGCTCGACGCCGGCCAGCACCAGGTAGAGCGAAAACAGCCAGCCCGTCCTGAACGGATGCTTGCGCAGCGCCCACAGCAGCGCAAAGCAGCCGAGCGCCATGAGCGACTCATAGATCGGCGTGGGATAGACGCCGGGCGCCGCGATAACCTCGCCGTAGATGTTGTTGTCATAGGTCTGGGCCCAGAACCAGGTCGGCAGCCAGTCGGGCTTCAACGCCATGTTCGCTGGAGTGCCCCAGTCCCCGTCGCCCGAGACCTGGCAGCCGATGCGGCCGATCGCGTAGCCCAGCATCATCGCCGGAGCGACGGCGTCCAGCATCGGACGCACCGGCAGGTGCCAGCGGCGGACGTAGACCAACCCAGCCAACGTGCCGACGATGAGCCCGCCGAATACGCTCAGGCCCGAACGGCTGAAGATCATCGACCATGGCGCCGCCACGAACTGGTCGGTATTTTCGAGGATATGGAACAGCCGTGCGCCGGCAATGCCGGTGAACATGACCAGCATGCTCAGCGTGGACACCAGTTCGTGCGGCGGCTTCACGATCCGGATGCCGGCCCCGTTCCCGCCCTTCACCGCGCGCCAGCCCGGCGGCAGCTGGCCGGCATCGTACAGGCGGCGCAACTCGGCGCCGAGGCAGGCGGCCGCGGCGAGCATCGCGCAGGCGACCAGGATGCCGAAAGTAGCGAACGGCAGCGGGACATCGTAGCCGGTAAGCGCCATCACCACATCGCTCAGGTAGGGATAGGACATTGATCGTTCTTCAATATTGTCTGAAAGATGCGCTACTGTACCTGAAACAGTTCCGGATGACGGATGTGTTGGAGGCAAAGCCCGCCCTACCTACTCCAGGAACAAAAAAAGCGGGCCGAAGCCCGCTTTCCTGATGACGCTACGCGTTGATCAGCGCTTGTCGATCCCCGGCACATCGCGCACCTGCGAACCGACGAACAGCTGGCGCGGGCGGCCGATCTTCTGTTCCGGATCGGCGATCATCTCGTTCCACTGGGCGATCCAGCCGATGGTACGGGCCATCGCGAAGATACCGGTGAACAGCGAGACCGGGATGCCCAGGGCCGACTGCACGATGCCCGAGTAGAAGTCGACGTTCGGGTACAGCTTGCGCGAGACGAAGTATTCGTCGTTCAGCGCGATCTTTTCCAGTTCCATCGCCAGCTTGAACAGCGGGTCATCCTGCAGGCCCAATTCGTTCAGCACTTCGTGGCAGGTTTCGCGCATCAGCTTGGCGCGCGGGTCGAAGTTCTTGTAGACGCGGTGACCGAAGCCCATCAGCTTCACGCCCGAGTTCTTGTCCTTGACCTTCTCGATGAAGGCCGGGATGTTCTCGACCGAGCCGATTTCCTTCAGCATGGTCAGTGCGGCCTCGTTGGCGCCGCCGTGTGCCGGGCCCCACAGGCAGGCGATACCGGCAGCGATACAGGCGAACGGGTTGGCGCCCGACGAACCGGCCAGGCGGACGGTCGAGGTCGAGGCGTTCTGCTCGTGGTCGGCGTGCAGGATCAGGATGCGGTCCAGGGCGCGCACCAGCACGTCGTTGACCTTGTACTCTTCGCACGGGTTGGCGAACATCATGTACATGAAGTTGGCGCTGTACGACAGGTCGTTGCGCGGGTACATGAAGGGCTGGCCGACCGAGTACTTGTATGCCATGGCGACCAGGGTCGGCAGCTTGGCGATCAGGCGGATCGCCGAGATCTCGCGCTGCTTGGCGTCGTTGATATCCAGCGAGTCGTGGTAGAACGAAGCCAGGGCGCCGACCGTGCCGACCAGCACCGACATCGGGTGCGCGTCACGGCGGAAACCACGGAAGAAGAAGTTCATCTGCTCGTGGATCATCGTGTGCTTGGTCACGGTGTCGTCGAACTTGGCTTTCTGCTCGGCGTTCGGCAGTTCGCCGTTCAGCAGCAGGTAGCAGGTTTCCAGGAAGTCGCAATTGACGGCCAGCTGCTCGATCGGGTAACCGCGGTACAGCAGTTCGCCCTTGTCACCGTCGATGTAGGTGATGCTCGAGTTGCACGCGGCAGTCGACATGAAGCCGGGGTCGTAGGTGAACTTGCCGGTCTGGCCGTACAGCTTGCGGATGTCGATGACGTCCGGGCCGATGGTGCCCTTGTAGATCGGCATGTCGACCGACGGGCTGCCGTCGGAGAACGACAGGGTGGCTTTGGTATCAGAGATATTCATGGCACTTCCTTCTTGTGGGAGTGGATCTAAAAACAATAAACGAAAATCTTGGCCGACCGCAGCGGGACTAGGCCTGGCGCAGGCGCGCCAGCAAGGCGCGCACGTGCGGCTGGTCGACCTCGCCCTCTGGCTCGGTGCGGCCCAGCAGCAGGTCCATCAGCGGGTTGTCCGCCAGATCCAGCAAGCGGGTCAGCGCATCGACTTCCTCGTCGCTCAATGCTTCTTCATGCGCATCGAGGAAGCGCGTGAGGATCAAATCGTTCTCGAGCAGGCCGCGGCGCGCGCGCCAGCGCAGGCGGGCACGGTTGGCGGGGTCGGATTGATGCGTGTTCACTAGAGTCCGTTGTTGGGTCAACATCATACTCCGTAGGCCGGGAATAGGCAGTACGGTATTTTTACTGTATTTGCGGCATCTTTACTTCGCGATGCTGCAAGTTGCGCGGCAAAGCTTCTGCCTGCTGAACGCGTGGGCGGGGAACCCGCCCACCCTACGGGTATCGTGGTCTCGTAGGGTGGGCGGGTCTCCCGCCCACGCGTTCAAATCACGCTTGAAACAACGCGCCGCCTTAAATCGCGCGACGAACCAGCAGTTCCTTGATCTTGCCGATCGCCTTGTTCGGATTCAGGCCCTTCGGGCACACATCCGTGCAGTTCATGATCGAGTGGCAGCGGAACAGGCGGTACGGGTCTTCCAGGTTGTCCAGGCGCTCGTTGGTGGCCTCGTCGCGCGAGTCGGCGATGAAGCGGTAGGCCTGCAGCAGGCCGGCAGGGCCGACGAACTTGTCCGGGTTCCACCAGAACGACGGGCACGAGGTCGAGCAGCAGGCGCACAGGATGCACTCGTACAGGCCGTCGAGCTCTTCGCGCTCTTCCGGCGACTGCAGGCGCTCTTTCTCCGGCTTGATCGACTCGTTGATCAGGTAGGGCTTGATCGAGTGATACTGCTTGAAGAAGTTGGTCATGTCGACGATCAGGTCGCGCACCACCGGCAGGCCCGGGAGGGGACGCAGCACGATCGGCTGGGTCAGCTCGTTCAGGTTGGTGGTGCAGGCCAGGCCGTTCTTGCCGTTGATGTTCATTGCGTCGGAACCGCACACGCCTTCGCGGCAGGAGCGGCGCAGGGCCAGCGAATCATCGACGTCCGACTTGATGCGCTGGAGGGCGTCGAGCAGCATCTTGTCGGTGTCTTGCAGCTCGACGGTGACGTCTTGCATGTAAGGCTTCGCATCCTTGTCAGGATCGTAGCGGTAGATCTTCAGTTGGACGGTGCGTGCCATGTTTTTACCTGTTCTATATGGGCCGCGATGTCGTCGCGGCCCTCAACGAAATTAGAAAGTACGGGCCTTCGGCTTGAAGGTGTCGACGGTCAGCGGCTTGGTGACCACAGCCTTGTATTCGAGGCGGTTGCCTTCCGAGAAGAACAGGGTGTGCTTCATCCAGTTCTCGTCGTCGCGGTTCGGGTAGTCGCTGTGGGCGTGGGCGCCGCGCGATTCCGGACGTGCCGCGGCCGACACGATGGTCGCCTTGGCGGTCTCGATCAGGTTGTCCAGTTCCAGCGCTTCCACGCGGGCGGTGTTGAACACCTTCGACTTGTCCTTGAACGAAACATGCTTGCGGCGCTCGTCGAGCTTCATGATTTCCTTAACGCCGGTGTCCAGCAGTTCCTGGGTACGGAACACGCCGCAGTACTTCTGCATGGTGGCGCGGATGTCGTTGGCCACGTGCTGCACCTTCTCGCCGCCGGTCGAGGTCTCGAGGCGGTTCAGGCGGTCCAGCGCATAGTCGGCGGCGTCCTTCGGCAGGGCCTTGTTGACCTTTTGCTTCAGGTTCGATGCCACCACGTGGTTGCCGGCCGCGCGGCCGAACACCACCAGGTCGAGCAGCGAGTTGGTGCCCAGGCGGTTGGCGCCGTGCACCGAGACGCAGGCGCATTCGCCGATCGCGTACAGGCCGTTGACGATCTTCTGGCCGCCGGTGCCGTCAGGGGCGACGACCTGGCCGTGGATGTTGGTCGGGATGCCGCCCATCTGGTAGTGGATGGTCGGCACCACCGGAATCGGTTCCTTGGTGGCGTCGACGTTGGCGAACTTGTGGCCGATTTCCAGGATCGACGGCAGGCGCTTCTCGATGGTGTCCTTGCCGATGTGGCGCAGGTCGAGCAGCACGTGATCCTTGTTCGGACCGCAGCCGCGGCCTTCCTTGATCTCCTGGTCCATCGAACGCGAGACGAAGTCGCGCGGCGCCAGGTCCTTCAGGGTCGGCGCGTAGCGCTCCATGAAGCGTTCGCCGTTCGAGTTGATCAGGATGCCGCCCTCGCCGCGCACGCCCTCGGTGATGAGGACGCCCGCGCCGGCCACGCCGGTCGGGTGGAACTGCCAGAACTCCATGTCCTGCAGCGGCAGGCCGGCGCGCGCCGCCATGCCCATACCGTCGCCGGTGTTGATGAAGGCGTTGGTCGATGCGGCGAAGATGCGGCCTGCGCCGCCGGTGGCGAAGATGGTGGTCTTCGCTTCCAGGATCATCACGTCGCCGGTTTCCATTTCCAGGGCCATCACGCCGACCACGTCGCCGTCGGCATCGCGGATCAGGTCGAGGGCCATCCACTCGACGAAGAAGTGGGTGCGGGCACGGACGTTGCGTTGGTACAAGGTGTGCAGCAGCGCGTGGCCGGTACGGTCGGCCGCCGCGCAGGCGCGCTGGACCGGCTTCTCGCCGAAGTTCGCGGTGTGGCCGCCGAACGGACGCTGGTAGATGGTGCCGTCCGGGTTGCGGTCGAAGGGCATGCCGAAGTGTTCGAGTTCGTACACGACTTTTGGCGCTTCGCGGCACATGAATTCGATTGCATCCTGGTCGCCCAGGTAATCGCCACCCTTGACGGTGTCGAACATGTGCCAGTACCAGTCGTCTTCGCTCATGTTGCCCAGCGAAGCACCGATGCCGCCCTGGGCAGCCACGGTGTGCGAACGGGTCGGGAACACTTTCGACAGCACCGCCACGTTCAGGCCGGCTTCGGCCAGCTGCAGCGATGCACGCATGCCGGAACCGCCGGCGCCAACGATGACCGCGTCAAAGCGGCGGGTAGGGATTGCAGTTTTGATTGCTGCCACGATTACACACTCCAGAGAATTTGCACGGTCCAGGCGGCGCAGGCGAGCAGCCAGAAGATGGTCGCCAGCATCAGGAACAGGCGCAGGCCTGCCGACTTGATGTAGTCCATCCAGATGTCACGGATGCCGACCCAGGCGTGGTAGAACAGGCCCAGGAAAGTCACCAGCGCGAACAGCTTGAACCACTGGCGTGCGAACAGCCCGGCCCAGCCTTCATAGGTGAAATTCTGGCCGGTGAGGAAGGCCACCAGCAGCACGACGGTAAACACGGCCATGACGATGGCGGTGACGCGCTGCGCCAGCCAGTCCTTGACCCCGTAGTGGGCGCCGACGACGAGGCGGCGCGGTCCGATGTTATTCTTGTTTGCCATGATTAAAACACTCCGAACAGTTTCAGGCCGACCAGCGCGGTCAGCACCAGGGTGATGATCAGCACCCAGCGCGCGGTTTTCTGAGCGGCATCCTTATCCAGGGCCAGGTGGTTGTCCATGAACAGGTGGCGCACGCCGGCGACGAAGTGGTGCAGGTAAGCCCACGACAGGCCCAGCAGGATGATCTTCGTGAACCAGTGGCTCGCGATGCCGCGGAAGTGCTCGAACGAGATCTCCGACAACAGGCTTTCCTGGAACAGATACAGCAGGAAAGGCAGGAACAGGAACAGACCGGCGCCGCTCACGCGGTGCAGGATCGACACGATGGCCGATGGCGGCATGCGATATTTACTTGTAATATCACCAATGCCAATGTTGCGGAACTCCGGCCGCCCTTTTTTTGCAGCTTCTCTCACGGCTTCGGACATGAAACACCTCCCTCTATGACGACAGTTTTTTAGTGAACCCTTCATTTTCGCCGATTTTGTGACGGGGCACCAAGCATCCAGTGGAAGATAACCGGGGCATCCCTGCAGCGAACCGGGCAGTGTTCGTCGCTTACGCAAAACCGACTCATTTTAATCGCTTCGGGCGATCCCTGCTGTGAACCGGTCGGGGTCCGCTGCAGTGGCGCCGGGCTAACGGCGCCATGTAGGGTGGTCGGCTTGCCGACCGCGCGTTCAACTCCCGGATGCGTTGTGGCAACGCATGTTCTGGCTGGACGCGCGGTCGGCGGAGCCGACCGCCCTACGCTTATCCATGTGTTGTCACGACAACTCGTTCTGGTAATGATGGCGCGCGGTCGAGTAAATACCGCGGCGCAGCTCGACGGGCTTGTCGCCATAACTGAACGACACCCGGTCCGCGCACAGCAGCGGCGTGCCCTCCGGCACCTTCAGGTGCTCGCTGGCCGCCGCATCCGCCGCTACCGCGCGGATCTTCTCGGTCGCGCGGATCATGCGCGTGCCGAATTCCGACTCGAACAGCCCGTACATCGGCCCCTTGTACTCCACCAGGCGCTCCGCCGTCAGCCCCTTGAACAGCTGCCCCGGCAGCCACAGCTCTTCCAGGATGGTCGGCACGCCGTCGAAGGACTGCACGCGCTTGATGTACACGACCGTGTCACCCGACTTCAGCTCGAGCAGGCGCGCAACCTCCGAGGTGGCGCGGATGCGCAGCACGGCGATGAAGCGGTTGTCCGGGTGGTGGGGAACGCCCTCGTCGGGCATCAAGCGCAGGAAGCGGAAGTGGGCGCGCTCCTCGAAGTGGGTGGCAACGAAGGTGCCCTTTCCCTGCCGGCGCACGACCAGGTGCTCGGCCGCCAGTTCGTCGATGGCCTTGCGCACCGTACCCTGGCTGACCTTGAACCGCCCCGCCAGCTCGACTTCGCTCGGCATCAGCTCGCCCGGTTTCCACTCGCCCGACTGCAGGCTCTGGGTAATCAGGGCCTTGATCTGCTGGTACAGCGGACGGAACGACGGCGATGCGTCGGCTCCGGTTGCATCGCTGCTGTTGGGCGGGAGGGGGTTCATAGACCGCGATTTCACCACAAAACCGGGTTGTACGTCCAGTATATGACTGCCAAGACATGTGTCTTATATAAGACATATGATATGAATTGACAGATAGAACAGTCGAGGCATAAACTCGCGGTCGGCTTGGACCTCCGCGCCTACCTTGTCGCTACGCGCGCGATATCCAATTGACACGGTGCGCTTTTGGTATGATTGCAGCTTTCCCCGAATTCGCCCCCTCGGCTCGACAGTTTTCTTCTTTCCCCACTTTGGAGATTCATCATGGCTAAAACCCCAATGCGCGTCGCCGTTACCGGCGCGGCCGGCCAGATCGGCTATTCCCTGCTGTTCCGCATCGCCAACGGCGACATGCTGGGCAAGGACCAGCCGGTCATCCTGCAGCTGCTCGAGATCGACAACGAGAAGGCACAGAAAGCGCTCAAGGGCGTCATGATGGAGATCGACGACTGCGCATTCCCGCTGCTGGCCGGCATGACCGCCCACGCCGACCCGATGACCGCCTTCAAGGACGTCGACGTGGCCCTGCTGGTCGGCGCCCGTCCGCGCGGCCCGGGCATGGAGCGCAAGGACCTGCTGGAAGCCAACGCCCAGATCTTCACCGTGCAGGGCAAGGCGCTGGATGCCGTCGCTTCGCGTAACGTGAAGGTGCTGGTGGTCGGCAACCCAGCCAACACCAACGCCTACATCGCCATGAAGTCGGCCCCGAACCTGCCGGCCAAGAACTTCACCGCCATGCTGCGCCTGGACCACAACCGCGCCCTGTCGCAGGTTGCCGCCAAGCTGAACAAGCCGGTCGGCGCCATCGAGAAGATGGCCGTGTGGGGCAACCACTCGCCGACCATGTACGCCGACTACCGCTTCGCCACCATCGACGGCCAGTCGGTCAAGGAAGCGATCAGCGACGACGCCTGGAACCGCGACACCTTCCTGCCGACCGTCGGCAAGCGCGGCGCCGCCATCATCGAAGCGCGCGGCGCCTCGTCGGCGGCATCGGCTGCCAACGCGGCGATCGACCACGTACGCGACTGGGTGCTGGGCACCAATGGCAAGTGGACTACCATGGGCATCCCGTCGGACGGTTCGTACGGCATCCCGGAAGGCACCATGTTCGGCTTCCCGGTGACCACCGAAAACGGCGAGTACACCATCGTCCAGGGTCTGGAAATCGACGCCTTCTCGCAGGAACGCATCAACCTGACGCTGAAAGAGCTCGAAGAAGAGAAGGCCGGCGTCGCTCATCTGCTGAACTGAGCTGGCTTAAGTAACACAATCGGCGCGGCGCGCATGTCGCCGCCGCGCCAACCGTGCCATGCCGCCCAGGGTGCTACCCGTGACGGCATGGCCGATTCGTTTCAAGACATACCATGCATCCTTCCGAGGTTTTATTCCAGGGCAAACGCCAGCCGCTCCTGCTCCCCGCCTGCGACCATTACGCCGGCTCGGAGAAGCTGATGCGCAAATCGATGGCCCTGCAACAAGAGCTTGGGCCCGTGTTCGACATCACCTTCGACTGCGAGGACGGCGCCATTGCCGGCAGCGAAGCTGAACATGCCCTGCTGGTTACCCAGTTGATCAACAGCGACGACAACCGGTTCAACCGCATCGGCGTGCGCCTGCACGACACGGCCAGCGAGCACTTCGCGGCCGACGTCGCCGCGATCGTCGGCGCCACCGCCGCGCGCCTGGCCTACGTGGTGCTGCCGAAGGTGGACAGCGTGGATGAAGTGACCCGCGCGATCGACCTGATCAACCAGCATGCCGCAAAAGCCGGTCGCCGGAGTGCCGGACCAACCGATCTCCCTGTCCACGTCCTGATCGAGACCCACGGCGCCCTGCGCGCGGCCTACGATATCGCCGCCCTGCCCCAGGTCGAGTGCCTGTCCTTCGGCATCATGGACTTCGTCTCCGCCCACTACGGCGCGGTGCCGGCCAGCGCCATGCGCACCCCCGCCCAGTTCACCCACCCGCTGGTGGTGCGCGCCAAGCTCGAGATGGTCGCGGCCTGCCACGCGCACGGCAAGGTAGCTTCGCACAACGTCACCACCGACATCCGCGACAGCGCGGTGGTGGCCAACGACGCCCAGCGCGCCGGCGCGGAATTCGGTTTCACCCGCATGTGGAGTATCCACCCGGACCAGATCAAGCCGATCCTGAAGGCCTTCACGCCGCGCCTCTCGGAAGTGAACGAAGCAAGCAATATCTTGCTTGAAGCCATGACCGCGAACTGGGGGCCGATTGCACAACATGGCCGCTTGCACGACCGCGCGAGCTACCGATATTATTGGACCGTGTTGCAGCGCGCAAAACTGGCTGGCCTGGCGCTGCCGGAAGCCGCTGCGGCGATCGTCAACCACACGGATTCCAATTGATGACCACCTCCCTCTCCCGACTCCCGAGTCTCCTTGCCGCCTGCGCGTTTGCGCTGGCGGCCGCCGGCGTCTGCGCGCATGCATCCGCGGCCCCCGAAAAACACCCGAAGGCCGAAGCGGTCCTGAAGGCCAAGCCGAAAGCCAAGGCGAAAGCCCAGACGAAAAAGTCGACCAAGGCCGCTGCAGCTGCAACTGCTGCTGCTGCCGCTGCCGGCGCAGCGGAGTCCGTGCGCGCCTACGATGCCGTGCAGGACGACGAGCCGGACATTACCGACACGATCGTCACCGAGTACCAGTGCGAACTCAACAACAAGGTCACGATCTACACCAACGAGACTGCCCCCGACTACATCGCACTGCGCTGGAAGAAGCGTGTGCATCGGTTGAGCCGGGTAGGCACCACCACCGGCGCGCAGCGCTTCGAGAACCAGTACTGGGGCCTGATCTGGATCGGCATCCCGGCCAAGGGCATCCTGCTGGACTCGAGACTGAACCGCCAGCTGGCCAACGAATGCAAGAACGCCGAGCAGTCGGCGCCGGTGACGGCGTCGCTGCCGGAAGAAAAGAAAAGCTGATCGGGGGCGCAAGCCGCGGATCGCCTGATGTTTTGTAAGAAAAATATCCCACTGAAGGAGAGATGATGTCTCACAACACCCTAAACACTCTGAAGGAATTCCCGGCCGGCGCCGGCCAGACCGGCCAGTACTACTCGCTGCCAGCCCTGGGTGAATCCCTCGGTGTGAACCTGTCGCGCCTGCCGGTGTCGATCCGTATCGTCCTCGAATCCGTCCTGCGCAACTGCGACGGCAAGAAGGTGACCGAAGAGCACGTCAAGCAGCTCGCCAACTGGGGCGCGACCGCCGAGCGCACCGACGAGATCCCCTTCGTCGTGGCCCGCGTCGTGCTGCAGGACTTCACCGGCGTGCCGCTGCTGGCCGACCTGGCCGCGATGCGCAACGTCGCCGCCAAGACCGGCGCCGATCCGAAGAAGATCGAGCCGCTGGTGCCGGTCGACCTGGTGGTCGACCACTCGGTCACCATCGACCATTTCCGCGAGCCGGGCGCGCTCGACCTGAACATGAAGCTGGAATTCCAGCGCAACAACGAGCGCTACCAGTTCATGAAGTGGGGCATGCAGGCCTTCGACACCTTCGGCGTGGTGCCGCCGGGCTTCGGCATCGTCCACCAGGTGAACCTGGAATACCTGGCGCGCGGCGTCATGAAGCAGGGCGAGGTGTACTACCCGGACACCCTGGTCGGCACCGACTCGCACACCACCATGATCAACGGCGTCGGCGTGGTCGGCTGGGGCGTGGGCGGTATCGAGGCAGAAGCCGGCATGCTGGGCCAGCCGGTCTATTTCCTGACCCCGGACGTCATCGGCGTCAACCTGAAGGGCAAGCTGCGCGAAGGTTGCACCGCGACCGACCTGGTGCTGACCGTCACCGAGATGCTGCGCCGTGAAAAAGTCGTCGGCAAGTTCGTCGAATTCTTCGGCGCCGGCACCCGCTCGCTGTCGACCACCGACCGCGCCACCATCGCCAACATGGCCCCGGAATACGGCGCGACCATGGGCTTCTTCCCGGTCGACGAAGCCACCGTCGACTACTTCCGCGGCACCGGCCGTACCGAAGAAGAACTGGCGGCCTTCGAAGGCTACTACAAGGCCCAGGGCATGTTCGGCATCCCGCAGGAAGGCGAGATCGACTACACCCGCGTGCTGGAACTGGACCTCTCGACCGTGACCCCGTCGCTGGCCGGCCCGAAGCGCCCGCAGGACCGTATCGAACTGGGTTCGGTGAAGAACACCTTCACCGAGCTGTTCAGCAAGCCGACCACCCAGAACGGCTTCAACAAGGACCCGAGCGACCTGGCTAAGGTCTACGAAACGACCAACGGCGTGCGCGTGAAGAACGGCGACGTCCTGATCGCGGCGATCACCTCGTGCACCAACACCTCGAACCCGAGCGTCCTGCTGGCTGCCGGCCTGCTGGCCAAGAAGGCGGTCGAGCGCGGCTTGACCGTGGCGCCGCACATCAAGTCCTCGCTGGCCCCCGGCTCGCGCGTGGTCACCGACTACCTGACCGCCGCCGGCCTGCTGCCCTACATGGAAAAGCTGGGCTTCGGCGTGACCGCCTACGGCTGCACCACCTGCATCGGCAACGCCGGCGACCTGACCCCGGAACTGAACGCCGCGATCGTCGAGAACGACATCGTCGCCTCGGCCGTCCTGTCGGGCAACCGTAACTTCGAAGCGCGTATCCACCCGAACATCCGCTCGAACTTCCTGGCTTCGCCGCCGCTGGTGGTCGCCTACGCCATCGCCGGCAACATGACCCGCGACCTGATGAGCGAGCCGCTGGGCAAGGACCAGAACGGCGTCGACGTCTACCTGGGCGACGTGTGGCCGACTTCGCAGGAAGTGGGCGAACTGATGCGCCTGGCGATGAACTCCGAGGTGTACAAGAAGAACTATGCCGACGTGAAGGGCAACCCGGGCGAACTGTGGCAGCGCGTGTCGTCGACCGAAGGCCAGGTGTACAACTGGCCCGAGTCGACCTACATCGCCGAGCCGCCGTTCTTCGCCGACTTCGAGATGACCCCGAAGGCGGCCGCCACCGGCATCACCGGTGCACGCGCGCTGGGCGTGTTCGGCGACTCGATCACCACCGACCACATCTCGCCGGCCGGTTCGATCAAGGAAGACGGCCCGGCGGGCAAGTGGCTGAAGGACCACGGCGTCCTGAAGGCGGACTTCAACTCCTACGGCTCGCGCCGCGGCAACCACGAGATCATGATGCGCGGCACCTTCGCCAACGTGCGCATCAAGAACAAGATGATCCCGCCGAAGGCGGACGGTTCGGCGGTCGAAGGCGGCATCACCATCCACCAGCCGTCGGGCGAACAGCTGTCGATCTATGACGCGGCAATGAAGTACGTGGCCGAAGGCACCCCGACCATGATCTTCGGCGGCGAAGAGTACGGCACCGGCTCGTCGCGCGACTGGGCAGCCAAGGGCACCCAGCTGCTGGGCGTGAAGGCCGTGGTCGTGCGTTCGTACGAGCGCATCCACCGCTCGAACCTGGTGGGCATGGGCGTGCTGCCGCTGCAGTTCATCGGCAACGACAGCGTCGAGTCGCTGGGCATCACCGGCAAGGAAACCTACGACCTGAAGGGCCTGGAAGGCGAGATCAAGCCGCAGCAACTGGCGACCCTGGTGATCCACCGCGAAGGCGGCGAATCGCAGGAAGTGCAGGTTCTGCTGCGTATCGACACCCCGATCGAAGTCGACTACTACAAGCATGGCGGCATCCTGCCGTTCGTGCTGCGCCAGCTGCTGGCTGCGTAAGGCAGAAGCGAACAGACCTGGGGGCGCCGGCCTGGCGCACCCAGGCAACAAAAAGGGCTGGAACCTTGACGGGTTCCAGCCCTTTTTTCATCCATCGCGATTTCCGGTCAGGTACCGGGCTTGCCGACGCCGTAGGAGCAGACAACCGCGCCACGCGCGCCTATCGAGCGCGCCGTGGCTGCACTCGTCTCAGCACCCGCGGACGGCGGGTTCCATCCTTGCGACTTCCACTGGGAAGCACGCTCGTCGATATCGATGCTGTTGAGGCCGGTGTCCTCGAGGGCCCGGATCGCCGCGCCCGAGTCGTCGCCGTCAATGTCGGCAGTGAGAAGGAAGCCGCCGCGACGGATGCCCTCCTCGTACACATGACGATCGTGGTCCGGCAGGAAGGCGTTCTTGATCGACGCCCACATGCCGGGATTGTCCTGCGAGGAGTAGCCGGTTTCGCCGATCGCGGACTTGTCGTGGATCCGGATGTGATCGGCGTCGACATGCGCGGCAACCAGCCGCTCGCGGCCGGCCTCGGCATCGGCGCGCGTGTCGAACAGTGCAGTGAGAGTACGTGACATGAAAAATCCTTTCAAACAGGGAAATGTCGGAAATCAGCGCTGCAGGACGACCACTTCGGCCCGGCGGTTTTCGGCCTTGCCTGCTGCGGTGGCATTGGTAGCGACGGGGTCGGTCTCGCCGCCGGTGGCGATTTCGATACGCTCGGCCGCGACGCCTCGCTCCACGAGCGCCGCCTTCACGCTCGCCGCCCGGTCCTGGCCGAGCTTGACGTTGGCGCCGGCGCTGCCGCGCGCATCGGCGTAGCCGAGCACGCGGATGCGTGCGCTCGGGTGCTGCTTCATGGCGGCCGCCAGCTCGTTCAGCTCGTCGCGGTCTTCGGCGCGGATGTCGCTCCCGTCAGTGTTGAAATTGAGCTTTTCGAACACGAAGGTGCGGGGCAGCGCTTCAGTTCCGGCAAGATAGCCCCCGATGGCCGCCGTGCCGGGCAGGACCGACACGGTCTCGGTGGCAGGCGCCGCTGCCGCCGGCGGCGGTGTCACGGGCGCCGGTGCAACTGGCGCGGTCGCTACCACCGGCACCTCTTCCCGGCTGTTGCAGCTCCGTAGCCCGAGCAGGAGGGCGAGCAGCCCCAGCGCAAGCAGCACCCAGGGCAGCCATTTTTTCTTCGAGGCCGGGCCGACGTGCACCTCGCGTGGTGGGGCGCCGTCGTTCTGATGATCCGAATTTGCCATGAACTATTCTCCTTGTTTATTGTTGGTCGGGTGTCCGACATGGAACTCCTGCGCGGGCATCGCGCGCCACGCCGCTGCGCATGCCGAAAAAAAACGATGCGCATGCAGCGGCTTCCTTGCGCCATTTGTACTCCACGCATGGATAATCCGCCGTTCCATACACTGCGACAACTGCGCCGCCCGTCAGGCGCCTGGCGTCCGCCGCGCTTGGACGGAACAGGCTAAGCTCCCAGGCCTTACCGCTATCTGGCTGACAGGGAAAGGAGTATCGATGAAGCGTTTCAAGGACAAAGTCGTGCTGGTCACCGGCGCCGCGTCCGGCATCGGCCTGGCGGCCTCGCGCCGCTTCCTCGACGAAGACGCCAGGGTCGTCATGCTCGATATCGACGAGGCCTGCCTCAGGGAGTCCGCCGCAACACTGCCGCAGGAGCGTGTCCTCGTGCAGGTCGGCGATACGGCGTGCATGGAGACCGCGGCGGCGGCCGTCAAGGCGGCTGTCGAGCGCTTCGGCGCCCTGCATATCCTGGTCAACAATGCCGGCGTCGCCACCGAGGGCGACATCATGCAGACCAGCGAAGAAGACTTCGCGCGCGTCATGGCGGTCAACGTCGCCGGCTACTTCCACATGGCCAAGGCGGCGATGCCGGAACTCGTGAAGACCCGCGGCTCGATCGTCATGACCTCCTCCGTCTCGGGACTGGGCGGCGACTGGGAACTGTTCGCCTACAACACCTCGAAGGGCGCGGTCAGCAACATGGTGCGCGCGATGGCGATGGATGCGGCCAAGGATGGCGTGCGGGTGAACGCCGTCAATCCGAGCTTCACGACCAGCAGGATGACCGAGGACATGGTGAGCGATCCCGAGCTGGTCGCCAGGTTCAGGGAGCGCATGCCGCTCGGCGCTCCAATGGACCCGGAAGGCGTTGCCGCCGTGATGGTCTTCCTCGCGAGCGAGGACGCACGCCTGCTCACCGGCGTGAACCTGCCGGTCGATGCCGGCCTGACTGCCTCGAACGGCCAGCCGCCCATGCAGTAGCGGCGGCGGTAATGGGCAGGCCGACGTGGCAAGGCCACTGGCGCGTTCAACGATGCGCCATCTCATCCGGTTCGACGGTAGGATTTGCACGAATGACATCATTGGCGAGGACACTTCGATGCATGCTTCGACCACATCCGATCTTCCTGACCACCTTCCGGGGACACTGCATACCATCCTGCTGGCGGGGACCGTTCCCCTCTTCCTCGGCGCCTTGCTGAGCGATATCGCCTACTACCAAAGCTATCAAATCCAATGGAGCAATTTCGCTTCGTGGCTGATCGCAGGTGGCGAACTGTTCGGGGGACTCGCCCTGCTGTTCGCCCTGGCAAACCTGGTGCGCGCGCCGCGCAAGGCGGGGCGCCCCCTGACCTACTTCCTGCTGCTCCTCGCAACATGGGTCCTCGGACTGGTCAATGCCTTCGAACATGCCAAGGACGCCTGGGCGGCCATGCCCACAGGCCTGATCCTGTCGGCGATCGTCGCCGTGCTGGCTTGCGCCGCAGCCTGGATGGGACTGCATGCACGGAAAGGAGTGGCGCGATGAAGCGATTAAGCATACTGGGCATCATCGGCGCCGCGTGGCTGCTGGGCGCTTGCACCGACGGCGGCAGCGCCACCCCGGCTACCGGCGCGAACCCGAGCCTCCCGCAACCCCAGCGTGGCCTGCTCCCCAACATGACGATTGCCGAGCCGACAGCATGGGGCAAGGATGTGCCAACCGTACCCAAGGGGTATGCCGTCACGGCGATCGCGACCGGCCTGGCGATTCCGCGCCAGACGCTGGTCCTGCCGAACGGCGACATCCTGGTGGCGGAAGGCCGCGGCGGCGGTGCGGCGAAACTGAAACCGAAGGATGTCATCGCCGGCTATATCAAGGCAAAAGGCAATACCAAGGTCAAGAGCGGCAACCGCCTGACGCTGCTGCGCGACGCCGACGGCGACGGCCGCTACGAGTTGCAGACCGTCTTCGCGGACCAGCTCAACGCACCGTATGGCCTGGCATTCTTCGGCAACAAGCTGTATGTGGCCAACCAGGACGAACTGGTCAGCTTCGACTATCAGGAGGGCCAGACGAAGGCCAGCGGCCCGCCGGCCAGCATCGCCAGGCTGCCGTCCGAGATCAACCACCACTGGACCAAGGCAATGACCATCAGCCCGGACGGGCGTTTCGTCTACGTCGGCATCGGTTCGAACAGCAACATCACCGAGCGCGGCATGGAAGCGGAAGTCGACCGCGCCATGGTCTGGCAGATCGACGTGAATACGGGCGCCTACAAGCCCTACGCGACGGGCCTGCGCAATCCCACTGCCCTGGCGATATTGCCGGGAACGGGACAGTTGTGGGCCGTCGTCAACGAACGAGACGAGCTGGGGCCGGACCTCGTGCCGGATTACCTCACCTCGGTGCGCGAGGGCGGATTCTATGGCTGGCCCTACAGCTATTGGGGACAGAACGTCGATACGCGCGTGATGCCGCCCGACCCGAAGAAAGTGGCCTCGGCCATCAAGCCGGACTACAGCCTCGGCTCGCACGTCGCGGCGCTCGGCCTGTCCTTTTCCCTGCCGGCGATGGGGGAAGGGTTTGCCGAAGGCGCCTTCGTCGGCGAGCATGGCAGCTGGAACCGCGAGCAGCCGGTCGGCTACAAGGTGATTTTCGTGCCGTTCAGGGATGGCCGCCCCGCGGGCGCCCCCATCGACTTCGTCACTGGCTTTCGCGATGGCGATGGAAAGACGCGTGGGCGCCCGGTCGGCGTGACCGTCGATCCGCGCGGCGCGCTGATCGTGGCGGACGACCTGGCCAACACCGTGTGGCGGGTGACGCGCACGCCTTGACCCTTACCCTTGCTCACTGCCTTCGGCCTGCCGGGTGATGTGCTGCAAGCGAGCGCCGCCTGCCGGATTTTCGTAATAGGATGGGTCCAATAACGTTATCATTTTATTATGATTGCAAACTGGATTCCAACTGGGCGGCGTCGGCGGGAAAGGGGTTTCACCCTGGTGGAAACGACGGCCGTCATCGCGATCGTGGGCGCGCTGGCGGCTACCGCCCTGCCCCGTATGACCGCCCTCGGCGGCGAAGCGCGCTATGCGGCGCTCGACAACGCACGGGCGGCGCTTTCCTCGGTGGCCGTGATGTCGCACGCCAAGTTCCTGATCAACGGCGCAGCGACCCAGACCTTCGAGGACAGCACGGTCAGGCTGGTGCACGGCTATCCCGCAGCAAACCTGGCGACGGTGCAGGCGGCCGGACTGGATGCGCTTTATGTGGTCCATACCGGGACGGCGGGTGTCGGCGCGCCGTCGTTTCCCGCCGGAGCAATAGCGCTCGTCCCGAAGGCAATTGCCGGGTCCCCCAAGGCAAGCCAATGCTTCCTGGTGTACGAACAGGCTTCACCTGCCAAGCCGAGACCCGCGATCAGAATGGGCGCCGGCACCACTGCCGAAACCTGCGCCTAGGCTCCCGCGTCGGCCTGGGACAGCTTTGCATTTTCCCTTCTGGAACGCGACATGGTCGTAGGTCATCCAGCACAGCGATTGCAGGAGCCCGATCGTCTCCGGCTGGGCTGGCGCTCGGCTGCGCTTCCGTCAGCTTCCGGCGGATTGCCTTCGTCTGCGTAACGCAACTCACGGCGTGTAATCGACCTCGAAGGAGTTACCGAGGGACTCACCGTCGAACACGGCAATGTAGCCGGTTTCCATAGTGCCACGGAACCTGATTTCTCCGGCGTGGCCGGTGGCGTACAGGACAGGCCCGCCGTGCGTGGCCGCCAGGCCTGCGATATGAAACCTGTCGTCGAGTCCCTGCCCTCGTACAACGCACTCGGCGGGCTCGTTCGGCACCGGCTTGCCGCCGGTGACGCCGCCGGCACTCCCAAGATGGGAGCACTCCACGCTCGCGATCACCCGTGGCTGCCGGCGTTTGGCAAAGACAGTCGTGACGACTTCTCCCTTCGATGCATCGTCCTGGTAATACACGGGCTCAGTAGTGATGAATGCCGGGTTCGTCAGTCTTGCCTCGACCGGCAAGGCAGTGCCAATCGTGCAGCGGAATTTCAGGTAGCTTGGGTCGTCGAAACTGTCGGGCATTCCGCTATTGCACAAGGATCTGAGCGTACCGAAACTAAAATTTCCCAGCGCTGCGTCGACCTTGAAGTACACCCTGGACATCGGAGGATTGTTGGCATCCCGCGGCCGGACCAGGTTCGTTCCACGGACCTCGCATTCAAGGCCGTTCAAGTCATAGATCCCTGGATCGTTGCACGAGAAACTCGATACCCTCGCGATGCCGTCATCCTGCGTTTGCGGAGGCGGCGGCAAGGTGTATTCGATGCCATTGGCGATGGCAGGCAGCACCGCCGCCTTGTTCTCGGCGCTTTCGCTGAATGCAGACAAGACCGTCGCGCGGGTCGCCTTATTGGTGTCGAGGATGTCCTGCCAATATGCGATCCCTCCTGGGTCCGGTTCGCGATGCAGGATATTGCGATACAAACGCCGCAACAGTTCTGCATTCGACAGATTGCTTCCGTTGGCATCGATAAACTCCCTGGAGCCGAGGAATCCGGCAGATAGCTCATCGGGTTGGGCACCGTTTTCGAGGGCATGAATCCAGAAGCCGAGCCCCGCCTGGTCAGGAACGCGGTCGAAGGCAGCGCGGTACAGGCGGTAGGCGACCCCCGGAATCAGATCTTCGACGCCGAAGCTCATCACGGCATCCGGAAACTTGAGCGTGACCGGGCCCTGGAACACGCGCGCCGGCTCGATGCCCGCAAGGTCGCTGACGGTCGTGACGCCATTGGCAGACACGATCGCGTAACTCGCCTTTGCCCTGGAGAACGTCGCCACGGGGACGCTTGCCTGCGCATTCGCCGCCACCTCCGACAATGCGCGGCTACCCTGCACCACCGACGACTCGCCTACGGGATTGGACCCGCCGCAAGCGCCAAGCACCGATAAGGACACGATGGCGAAAGCACGCAGTGCCAGGGGCAAGCGATCGGGGCGCATGGGTTATCACTTTTAAAATGAAACACAAGGAAAACCATTAACTTCGAAACAATTATCTGCCCACTTATGGCAAGCATCAAGGTATTTACATCAAGCGAGCTCCCATGTTGTGAATGCTCCACAGCACCAGGTTCAGGACGCGGACCGGACATGCGACACGCGCAGCCATGCGCACCTGGGCGAGCGCTGGCTGCTGCAGTGGCTGCAGCAACAGCATGGCCAGGCGCCGCCCCAGGCTTGACTACATCTCCGCCCACATGCGGAGCAGGTTGTGATAGTGCCCGGTCATGCCGACGCTTGCGTCGCTCTCGCCGTAGGCCGCGCGGATCTTCTGGATGTTCGTATCCAGCTCGAACAGCATGGCGCGCTTGCCGTCGTCGCGCACCATGCTCTGGGTCCACAGGAAGGATGCCACGCGCTCGCCGCGCGTTACCGGCAGCACCTGGTGCACGCTCCCCGACGGGTACACGATCGCATCCCCGGCCGGCAGCTTGACCTCGTGGGTGCCGTAGGCATCGACCACCACCAGTTCGCCGCCGTCGTACTCCCCGGGCTCGCTCAGGAACACGGTGGTGGACACGTCCGCCCGCACCGGCGGCAGGCCGCCGCGCTGCGGCCGCACCGCGCCGTCCACGTGCAGTCCGTAGTGCTCTCCCCCGCCATAGGCATTGAAGTAGGGCGCCAGCATACGCAGGGGCAGCACGCTGGAAAAGAACAGCGGATTGTTCATCAGCGCATTGCTCACTACCTGTCCCAGTTCGGCCGCCAGCGGCGAGCCTTCCATGAGCTGGCGGTTGCGCTTGACCTGGGCGCCCTGGGAGCCGACGCTCTCGCGCCCGTCGACCCATTCCGGCGCCCCCTCCATGCGGGAGCGCATGGCGGCAAGCTGCTCACGCGAGAGCACGCCCGGGATGTGCAGCATCATGATGTTCGTCCTTCAAGGAAAAAAGCCCTCCGGATCATATCAGGAGGGCGAATCCGGTTTCCCGGCGGGGGTGGTAGGCGGTGATCAGAACTTGAGGTTGGCCATCAGGCTGGCCGACCGGCCCGCTCCCACGCCGGCATAGTGCGGCGAGGAGACGCGGTCGAAGTACAGCTTGTCCGTCAGGTTCTGGATGTTCAGCTGGAAGGACACGTTCGGGCTGTAGGTGTAGGTCGCCATCGCATCGAAGCGGGTGTAGCTCGGCGAGTACTTGGTGTTGTTCACGTTGGCGAACTGGCGGTCCACGAAGTTGGCGCCGCCGCCAATCGTCATGGCCTTGTTCACCGCGTAGGTGGTCCACAGCGAGGCGCTGTGCTTCGGCGTGGTCGGGAAAGCGTTGCCGTTGAACGGCGACGGGATCCAGCGCGGCGCGGCCGTCGTGCCGGCGTTCGCGTTGACGAAGCCATTGTCGGCGATGACGCCGTCGAGGTAGGTGTAGCCGCCGAACACGGTCCAGGCGTTGGTGATGCGGCCCGACAGGCCGAACTCGACGCCCTTGAGTTCCTTGCGGCCCACGTTCTGGGTGCTGCCGTCCGGCGCGGTGACGCGGGCGTTGTCCATGTCGCTCCTGAAGACGGCGGCGCTCACCGACAGGCGGCCGCCCGGCAGCACTTCCCACTTGGTGCCCAGCTCGATGCTGCGGCTCTTTTGCGGCTGCAGGTTCTGCACCTGGACGCTCAGGGCATCGAGGCCGTCGCCGCCGTCGTTGCCCGGCGGCGTGGCCGAGGTCGCCCACGATACGTAGATGCTGCCGTTCGCCTTCGGCTTGTAGACGAGGCCGGCCTGGTAGGTATCGAAATTCGTATCCACCCGGGCGCGTGTGCTGGTTGCCGGCGTGTCGAGCGTGCTGCGGAAATCGTCCCAGCGCGCACCGATGTTGAGCAGCCATTGGGGGGTGAATTCGATGGTGTCGAAGCCGTACACGGCGCGGGTGCTGGTCTCGACCGTGGTCAGGGTGGGCGACGTGGTACGGGTGTAGACCCACGGGTCGTAGGGATTCGGGTTAACCAGCGTGGTGCAGTTGTACAGAGTCTCCGCGCCGGACGTCGGGCATGTGAACGACTTGGTCAGCGGATTGTTGGTGCCCGGTGTGAACACGAAAGCGCCGCGCTGGGTGTCCTCGCGCGAGAATTCGACGCCGACGTTGAAGCTGTGCTTGACGCCGGCGGTAGCGAAGTTGCCGGTCAGGCTAGTGCTGTTGGCGAGCGTACGGGTGTCGACGTCGCGGGTGTTCGCACGGCGCCACACGGTGCCGTAGCGGACGGTGTTGCCCTTCGAGTCATCCGGCTGGGTGTAGATGTAGTCCTGGCCGGTCTTGCCCCAGCGGGTCACGTTGCGCAGGACCAGGTTCGGACTGAACTCGTGGCGCAGGTCGACGGTGGCGACATCGGTCTCGGTATCGCGGAAATCGCGGTTCTTCAGGCCGTAGAAGGCTTCGCGATCGATGGTGAACGGCGTGCCGCCGCCATTCCTCGCGACGTCGGGGCCGCTGGTGACCGGGTTGTTGAACGGGATGCCGGTGTCCGGGATCTCGCTGCTCTCCATATGGTAGTAGCTCAGGGTCGCACGGGTCGGGCCGTTCAGGCCGAAGGTGACGGTGGGTGCGATACCCCAGCGCTCGCCGCCGACGATGTCGCGGCCGGCAATGTCGTTGGCATGCACCATCGTGTTCAGGCGGAAGGCGGTGTTCTCGCCGACGACGCGGTTGATGTCGGCGGTGACGCGCGAATACTTGTCGGTACCCAGGCCGACAGTGGCGTTGCTGAAGTTAGTGTCGCGCGCGGTCTTGGTGACGATGTTGATGCCGCCGCCGGCCGAGGAACGGCCGCCCAGCGCCGAGTTCGGGCCCTTGACCACTTCGACCTGCTCGATCGCGAAGATCTCGCGCGACTGCGAGCCGGAATCGCGTACGCCGTCGATATAGGTATCGGTCTGGGCGTTGTAGCCGCGGATGAACAGGTTGTCGCCCACCGGGTTGCCGCCTTCGGAGGCGCCGATGGTAATGCCCGGCACGGTACGCAGCGCGTCGGTCAGCGACACGGCGCCGGTCTGCGAGATGGTTTCCGAGGTCACCACGGTGACCGATTTCGGGGTGTCCAGCAGCGGCGCCGTGAACTTGTCGGAGCTCGCCTTGACGGGCCCCTGCACGGCGCGGTCGGCGCCGCCCGTGACCAGCACCTTCGGCAGCGGCGCGTCTGCCGCCAGCTCCGGCGCGGCCTCGACGCCGCCGGCGTGCACCGACAGCGGCATGGCCAGCGTCGCCAGCACCGCCAGCGCGGGAGCCGACATGACGGGAGCGGAAGGACGGGAGTGTTTCTTGCTCTTGATGAAGCTGCTGCTTGCCTGCGAAGGGATGGTGGTCATTTTATTCTTGGTCAGAAGGCCGGAGCCGTTGAAAGTTAATGAGAACGATTCGCATTATCCTTTCTATTTACATTCTTGGCAAGCGGTTCTTTCCCGCTGAAGCAGGCCTCGTGTTCGTGGCATGTGGCCGAATCAACTACAATACCGGGGTTTGGGTTTATCATGACCTTGACCACTATTTGAAAAAGAGAGACCCCTAGCGCCATGCGTCGTCCTTCCAAAGATTCAACCCCTAAACTTTCCGTCGAAAGCCAGCGTCTCGTCAGCATCGCGCAAGCCATCATGCAGGCCGCCAGCCGTGTCGAGGAACGGACCTGGGAGCACCAACTGGACACGCAACTGCAGAAGCTGCTCAAGACCAACCACCAGGACAGCATCGACGCCGCATTGAACGCCCTGTTCAAGGACGATCTCGCTTCGTACGACGTGCTGATGGACGCGGTCGAGGCCGTGAGCGAATCGGCCACCATGGTCGAGCAGCAAGATGGCGGCGACGTCACCTGGCAAGCCCTGCTGGTGGCCGCGCCGGTGCTCGCCTGGACCCGCTTCTCCATCGCTTCGGGCAATATTCCACCAGAGATGCTGTCCACGCTCCAGGCCCACTTCTCCGCCCACCTGCTGGCCGAAGGCACCCGTATCTGCATGGCGCCCTCGCTGTATTCGATCGACCAGCTGCCGCGCTCCCATGCCGAGACCTATGCGCTGACGCACAAGCTGGCCGCGAGCGCGCACAAGGGCGGCACGGTCAAGCCGGCCGCGCGGGTGGACGAGACCGCGCCCTTCCTGGCCGACACCCGCTACCTGCTGGTGGCGGTCGTCGCGCCGCAAGGCGCGCCGATGTTCCGCTGGCAGGAGCCGCAGCACCACATCGGCTTCGCCGAAGAACGCAACCGCGCGCTGGAGCAGTGGCGCGCCCAGGGCACGGCCAACATCGCACGCCTGCTGCCGGGCTGCGGCGTGGAACTGCTGCTGCCGGAAGCGTATTACGTAGCCTGCCGCGAAGCCGACAAGCTGATCCGCCCGATCTCGATCCGCGCCGCCGTCCACTACCTGACCCACACGCTGGGCGTGGAGCCCTCGGACCTGCGCGCCGTGATCGCCGGCTTCGGCGAAGAGTCGGCCGACATCCTGATCGACGAATACCGGGTCTCGTTCACGATGCGCCAGGACAGCGACGTCATGTACGGCATCGTCTGGCCGCTGTACGGCCAGGAAGACGAGAACGGCACGCCGATGGAAGGTCCATTCGCGGCCGGCCCTGCCCCGCTGACGCCGATCAACGAGATCGTCGCCCACCTGAACGAGGCCGGCATCGCCCATATCAAGCGCATCAACGAGCGCTACCCCGCCGAATACTGCGACGACTGCGGCGGCCCGCTGTTCGCCGACCCGACGGGCGAACTGGTGCATGCCGAGATGCCGGACGACGCGCCGGCCGGGACCGAGCACTTCCACTGACCGGCCGCTGGCCCGGTTCGCAGGGTGGCCGGTTTTCCGTCCACCCTGCGGCCCCATGCTACAGTTGTGTGTCCTGCTCAGCAGCCCCCACCGTCGCCTGGAGTAGTATCCGATGCCCCGTCTTGCCCTGCGCCTCGCCCTCGTTACCGTCGCCCTCTACAGCGCCAGCCTCGCGCTTGCCGCTCCCGCCCCTGCCACTCCGGCCGCGAAGTCCCCGCAGCAGCCCGGCAGCAGCACCATCAAAGGAAAGATCAACTACCTCACGTTCCTGCCGAAGACGTATTCGAGCAAGGGCGACAAGGTGCCCTTGATCGTGTTCCTGCACGGCTCGGGCGAGCGCGGCGCCGACCTGAACAAGGTCAAGGCCTGGGGCCCGCCCGCCATCGTCGACAAGGATCCGGACTTCCCCTTCATGGTGGTTTCTCCCCAGGTGGCGGACGGCGAATGGTGGGATTCCTACCGTCTCAAGTCGATGCTCGACGACATTCTGAAACGCTACAACGTCGACCCGAAACGCGTGTACCTCACCGGCATCAGCATGGGCGGCTACGGCGCCTGGGATTTCGCTTCGCGCTATCCGGAATACTTCGCCGCGGTGGCCCCGATCTGCGGCGGCGGCATCCCGCGCCTGACCAGGGCGCTCAAGGACGTGCCGGTGTGGGCCTTCCACGGCCTGAAGGACGACGCGGTGCCGGAATCGGAATCGGCGCGCATGGTCGAGGCGCTCAAGGCGGAGGGTGGGAACGTGAAGTACACGGTGCTGCCGGAAGCAGGCCACATCGAAGCCTGGGTGCATGCCTACGGCGAGGCCGGGCTGTTCGACTGGTTCGCGCAGCAGCGCAAACAGTAGATGTTGTAGGGTGGTCGGCTTTGCCGACCGCGCGTCCAGATCGCCTATGAATTGATGGTCGGCTGTTCATCTGATTGTTGAACGCGCGGTCGGCCGAGCCGACCACCCTACGGGTCTCTGGCATCTACGCTCAGCGCGGCAGGCTGGCGATGACCCTGATGGCGAAGTCGGCCACGTTGCCGGCATGCCAGCGCCACACGATCACGAGATCGTGGTCGGGCGACACGAGGACGGTATTGCTGCCGGCGCCCAGCGCCGCATAGGCGTTGGTGGGCAGGCCCGGCAGGTTCTTGCCCTTGGTATTGAGCCACCACAGGTAGCCATAGTCCGGTCCGTGCGCGCTCGGACTCAGGGCCGCCCTGACGTATGACGCCGGCAGAATCTGCTTGCCGCGCCACTCGCCGCCGCGCAGCCACAGGTAGCCGAAGCGCGCCATGTCCCAGGAACTGATCCACATGCCGCCGCCCCAGCGCGTGCCCCCGCTGACCGACGGCGCCTGCTTGCCGTTCAGTTCCACATAGCTGTTATGGTAGGGAACCCACTTCCAGCTGTTCGAGGCCCCGATCGGATCCATCACCTGCTGCTGGAACACGTCCGGCACCGGCTGGCCGAACACCCGCAGCAGCGACAGCGCGAAGCGGTTGATGCGCACGTCGTTGTATTCGTAGAAGCTGCCCGGGGCCTGCAGGGTGCGTGGCTTGCGCTCGCCCGCTCCGAAGGCCGCCTTGCCGATGAAGTCGGCGTTCTTGCCCCACAGGCTGCCTTCCCACTCCGTTTCCTGCTGCAGGTGCTGCTTCCAGGTCACCTGGGCATTGCGCGGCGACGCATAGCCGCCGTCGTCGACACGCTTGCCCACGGCTTCGTCCACGGCGATGCGGCCGTCGCGCACGGCGACACCGGCCACGGTCGCCAGCATGCTTTTTGCTACCGAATAGGTCGGGTCCACGAACTGCGTGTCGCCGAATTCGGCCACCACGAAGCCCTTGTAGATCACCAGCCCGTTGGTGCGCGCGCGCGCGGTCGGCATCGAGCCCAGGCGCGTCCCGAACGTCGCTTCCTGGTCCGAGAAGTCCAGTGCGCGCGTGGTTTCGCGCGATTGCGCGAACTGCACCGCGGCGGCCAGGGCGGCGGCATTGATGCCGAGCTCGGCCGGGGACTTGCGGGCCCATTCGCCGGCAGGCGGGAAGTAGGCGCCTGGCGTGGCTGCCGCGGGTGTAACGGCGCCGGCAACTGCCGGCAGGAGCGCGCCCAGGCACAGTGCCAGCGCCTTGCGGCGTGAAACATACGTCATCGATTTATCCACTAAATGGTCCACTGCGAAAATGGCAAACGGATCAGGCTGGAGTTGTAGTAGCGCTTGTCGCCGGTAACTTCCTTGCCGATCCAGTCGGGCTGGTCGAACCCGGTGTCTTCCGATGGCAGCTCGATCTCGGCCACCACCAGGCCCGTGTTCTCGCCCAGGAATTCGTCGACTTCCCAGGTGAAGCCGGCGTAAGGGATGCGGCGCCGGTATTTTTCGACGAGGGGACGCTCGCACAGGCGGTCGAGCAATTCCTCGGCCTCGGCCAGGGGAATCGCATATTCCCACTCGCCGCGCGTGGCGCCGCTGCTCTTGCTCTTGATGGTAAGGACACCCTTGTCGCCTTCGATGCGCACGCGCACGGTGCGCACCGGGTCCGCGCACAGGTAGCCCTGGCGCAGCAGGACCGGCTTGCCGAGCCGGCGCCAGCCGTCGCCCGAGAGGAGGAACTTGCGCTCGATTTCGACGCCCATGCCGGACTCCTTAATCGAGCGACTGCAGGATCGGCTGCAGGATTGCCGCACCGAGCCCGGCGCTGCGCGCGCCGTTCCAGCCGGTGTGCTGGTCGGGCAGGTTGGCGTTGTCCTTGAACGGCATTTCCAGCGTCAGCGACAGGCACTTGAAGGTGTGACCAACGTATTTCGAGGCCAGCGTCAGCAGTTCTTCGTTGTACTTGCTGGCCGCGTAGCCGTGTTCGTTCTGGAAGTCCGGGCTGGCCGCCATGTACTGTTGCACGAAGGCGTTCTGGCGCGCCTGGCGTTCGGGCGTGAAGTCTTCCAGCATCTCGTTTCCGGCCACAAAGTTATACGGCAGCACTTCGTCGCCATGGATGTCGAAGAACATGTCGACGCCGGTTTCTGTGATCTTGTTCTTCACGCACAGCACTTCGGGGCTGCGCTCAAGAGACGGCGTCATCCATTCGCGATTGAGGTTGGCGCCGGCCGCATTGGTGCGCAGGTTGCCGCGTACCGAGCCGTCCGGGTTCATGTTCGGCACGATGTAGAACACGGCGCGGGCAAGCAGCTTGCGGGCCACCGGGTTGGCGCTGTCGAGCAGTGCATCCATCATGCCTTCGACGAACCACTCGGCCATGGTCTCGCCCGGATGCTGGCGCGCGATCACCCAGATCTTCTTTTCCGCCTGCGGATTGCCGATCACGACCAGGTTCATGTCGCGCCCGTCCACCGTGGTGCCGATGTCGTGCACGCGCGCGATCGGGTTCTCGGCCACCTCGCCCAGCAGGCGCAGGTGGCGCTCCCAGGTATAGGGCTCGAAGTAGGCGTAGTAGATGCTGTCGAGTTCGGGCGTGTGATTGACCGTCATCACTTGCCCGTCGAAAGTGGTAGGCACGCGGAACCAGTTCTCGGTGTCGTAGCTGGCCGCCACCTGGTAGTCCTCGAAACCCTTCGGGTAGGTGGCCTGGCCGGCGTTCAGGAAGCGGATGCTGCAGGCTTGCCCGCGCGCGCCCTGCAGGCGGAAGTGGAACCATTGGTGGATGTCGGCGTGCGAATCCGCGCGCAGCTTCAGGTCGATCGCCTTCGGGCCGTCGGCGCGTACGACCTCGATGGCGCCGGAATCGAAGGCCTGGCTGATTTTGATGGGCATGGAGAATCCTCTTAGGTCGGTTCACGGGCAGCGCGTCGTCGCGCCGGCGGCGCAGCTGCACTACCTTACTGCGCGTCGAGGTCGATCAGGTCCTTGGTGTACATCACCATGATCTGGCGCATCAGTTCCACGTTGCTGCGATCCAGCACGACGGTCAGGTCTTCCCTGCTGTTCAGGACGAAGGTCATGCGCAGTGCGCCGCGCGTCTCCTTGCATTGCACGTACTCGGCGCGCGGGGTATAGGGATTGTCCCAGTCCTGCTGCGTGATCGCCGGAGGCGCCGGCGGCGGCGCCAGTTGCGGGTCACGGTTGACCGGCAGGTGCTTGAGCAGCCAGAACACGATGCTGGCCGGTACGTGGATGCACACGTCGCTGGCGCCCTGGTTGGAGAACTTGACCAGCAACAGGTTGCCGACCCGGTCGCAGGACATGGACATGCTCTTGACTTGACGAATGACCGCTGGTTTCACGACGATATTCCTAGGGAAAAGGTTGAAAAAGGCGCAGCGATTCTACCGCATCCCACCGTCGCTTTGTGTGGTATCCGTGGCGGCATCGACAAAACGGGGAGCTTGCGCTCCCCGTGTTCGTCGTGCCTGCACGTTCCTGCCGGGCAGGAACGCAGCGTCCGGCCTTACTGCTTCGAGCCGCGCCCGCCACCCTGCGAGCTGCGGCCGCCCTTGCTCGAGGCGGCGCGCGACGGGCCGCCCGAACCGGCACTGGCCGACTGGCGGTTGCCGTGGCTCATGCTACCTGCACGGCGGGCTTCTTCCGAAGTGAACTCGTGGGCAGTGCCCTTGGCGTGGGCGGCCTTGCCGCCCTGGCTGGCGATTTCACGCTGGCGGGCGGGATCCATCGATGCGAAACCGCGATTACGGGTACCGCTGCTCTGGCTGCTGCCACCCTGGTTGCCGCCTTGCTTGCTACCTTGATTTCCTGAGGCCATGATCATGTTCTCCCTTGTACGCTTATGAACCGCCGCGTCCTGCGGCAGGCTGTTACCCTCGCTATCGACGCCGATGAGTGAGTGGCAAATCATCTTAGGTAGCACTGATGAATGCCGGTATAGGACGCTTTCAGATGACTTTGTAGGACTTCACGCGACAGAAAATGCGCTGGTGAAAATGTACTTCCAGTAGACAACAAACCCTTCAGTAAGCGTCCTACACGAACCCCCTACGTCTTCCTATACTGTGCAGAGGGATGGGCGCGCATGATGGCACTATCAGGCGACGCCCGCCCGGGCTGGAACAGAGGCCGCGCGGGACGCCGCCGACACATCGAAAGGAGTCGACATGGACGCGAACCAACGCAGTGAATTCAACAACCAGACGAATAACGGCGCCAATGAAAAATGGACGCCCGGCTCCAAGGGCAATACCAAATCGGGCCCGCTGGACCATACCTATCCGCAAGGGCCCGGGCAGGACGAGGTGATCCGCGGCGAAAACGCGATGCAGGGCGGGCAAGACCCTTCGCACATGGGCCGGCAGGAAGCCGCCGCCGAGGACGGCGGCCGCGCCGGCCATGAAACGACCCTGCCGGGCGCTATCCCGGTGGACTTGCCGGGCGGCTCGATGCAGAGCCAGCAGACCGGCGGTTCGGGACCGCAGCAAGGCATCACCGACAGCCACCAGCGCCAGATGGAACAGCGCTCCGGCGCCTGGGGCCTGCTGGAACAGCCGGTCGGCCACCGCGACAAGGCTTCCGGCACCGACCTGCTCGCCCACCCGGCCAACCAGCAGGGCCACAGCCGCGACGCGCACGCGATGAACCCGCACGACCCGGCGCAACCGGAACTGCAGGGCGGCTCGCTGGGACGCCACCATGGGGTGTCGCCGGGAACCTACCAGCCGCAGGACTCAAGCGCCCAGTTGGGCCACGGCAACCAGCAGAGCGCGGCCGCCCAGGGCGAAGGCACCGGCATGGCGGTCGGCCCGCACCCGAAGAACCAGCAAAGGAGGGAATCATGAGCGACCAGACGAACCGGAACCAGCAGGGCAGCACGGACCGCAGCGGCTCGCAGACGGGCCCGGGCGGGCGCGATGCCGGCAGCCAGGACGTGCACCAGTCGAACGACCTGGCCGGCGGCCTGCCGCGCAGCCCGGGCAACAGCGGGCCACGCAACGATGACGCGGGCTGGAAGCCGGGCCAGAGCGTCCAGGCCGACACCAATCCGGTGCACCAGTCGAACGACGTGGCCGGCGGCCTGCCGAAGAGTCCGGCTGGCGCGAACCGCCTGGCCGGCGACCGCAAGATGGACGACGACACGGGCTTCTCGCGCAAGTAGGCCGGGTACATCGCGATCCGAGGGCGGCTGCGGCCGCCCTTTTTCTTTGCTTGCCGGACTGCATCCGGGCCGATCATTGATCCCCGTCCAAGCCGCCTGCGCCTGACGGAACCCGTCCGTTCCCGTGCCACTCCAACCGTACGCGACACGCTTTGTCGTCCGCGTCAGACCCTGGCAATGCTGGCGGCGACGGGTGTTGACAATGGGTAGCGATAAACGTGGCTGAAGCAGATGCGGAGACGAGACATGCCTGCAACGACGGATAAGGTGAGAATCGCGGTGTCGGTAGTGGTGCCGGCCTATGGCCGCATGGACCTGCTCGACCGCTGCCTGGACGCCCTGATGCGCCAGGGCTTCGACCCGCAGCACTACGAAATCATCGTCGTCGACGACGAGCCCAACCATAATACCCTGCACCTGGTCGCCGGCTGGCGCACCCGCACGCTCGAGCGCGGGCCGCGCCTGTCCTACGTCGCCAACCCGGGGCCGGTGGGCCCGGCATCGAGCCGCAACCGCGGCTGGCGCGCCGCGCGCGCGCCCATCGTCGCCTTCACTACCGACGACGCCGTGCCCGATCCTGGCTGGCTGGCCGAAGGCATGGCCGCCTTTCGCCCCGACGCCGAGGTCGTCTGCGGCCGCGTCCAGACCCCGGTGCCGGCCCGCCCCACCGAGCAGCAGCGCAGCGCGCACGGGCACGCGGAAGCCGACTTCACCAGCGCCAGCTGCTTCTTCCGCAAATCCGTGCTCGACATGCTCGAAGGCTTCGACGAACGCTTCAGCGTACCGCGCGGCAGCGACGCCGACATGTATTTCAGGCTGCTGGAACACGGCGTCGCCATCGTGCGCGCGCCGCGCGCCCTGGTCGTCCATCCGCTGCGCCCTGCGCCCTGGGGCGCTAGCCTGCTGCAGATCCGCCACGCCGTGTACGACGCCCTGCTGTACAAGAAGCACCCGGCCCTGTACCGCCAGAAGGTCGAACCGCGCCCGCGTTGGAACCACCATGCCATCGTCGGGGTGCTGCTGCTGGCGGTGGCGGGCCTGCTGGCCGGCCTGCCGGTGCTGGCCGGCCTGGCCTTCGCGGCCTGGCTGCTGCTCACCGGGCGCCTGTGTGCGCACCGGCTGCGCGGCGTCACGCACACCCCCGGGCACGTGGCCGAGATCGTCGTCACCTCGGCCTTGCTGCCGCCGCTGACGGTGTTCTGGCGCCTGGCCGGCGCGGTGCGCTACCGTGTCCGTTTCGCTTAAGGCCGCCATGCGCGAACAGACCCTGCCGCTGTGGCGCCAAGGCGCCCGCTACCGCATCGCGATCATCAGCATCCATGCCTCGCCATTGGTGGCGACCGACGGCGGCCCGAGCCGGGGCGCCCATGTGGCCAACCTGGCGCGTGAGCTGGCGCGCACCGGTCACCTGGTGGACGTATTCACGCGCCGCGATGCGCCTGACCGGCGGCTGGTCACGAACTGGCCCCATCATCTCCGCGTCATCCATGTCCCGGCCGGCCCGCCGCGCGACGTTCCCATGGAGCAGATGCTGCCCTGCGTCGACGACTTTGCGCGTTTCGTCACCCGCTTCGCGCGGCGCCAGCCGGCCCCCTACGACATCGTGCACGCCAGTTTATTCATGTCGGGCATGGTCGCCCGGCACTTGAAGACCGCCCTCGGGCTACCCTTCGTCATCGCTCTTCCTGCGCCGGGAAAGGTCCGGCGGCCAGCGCAGCGCGCTGACGACAGCTTCGACACCGTGCGTACGCACATCGAAACGACATTGCTGCGCGCGGCTGACCGCATCATCGCCACATGCCCTCAAGACCGGCAAGACCTGGCAAGCCTGGTTGGCATGCCCTCCTCGCACATTGCGGTGGCGCCGGGCGGTTTCTCGCCAGACGAGCTGTGGCCCGTGCCGATGCGCGAAGCGCGCGCCCGCCTGGGCCTCGATGCGGATCGCTTCATCGTGCTCCAGCTCGGACGGATGGCCCCGCGTAAAGGCGTGGATACGGTGATCCAGGGTGTCGCCATGTTGCGCCACCATCATGGGGTCGATGCGCAACTCCTGGTGGTGGGCGGCGATGCGGACGAAGGGTATGCCGGCGCAGGCAAGCCGGGTGACGGCCTCGAGACAAGGCGCCTGCGCAGCGTGGCGGCCGACCTGGGCATGGGTACGCACGTCCGCTTCACCGGCCCGCAGCCGCGCGCCATCCTGCGCGACTACTACAGCGCCGCCAATGTATTTGCCAGCATGCCGTGGTACCAATCCTTCGGCATGACACCGGTGGAAGCAATGGCGTGCGCGCGTCCGGTCATCGGTTCCGAGGTGGGCGGCATCAGGAGCACGGTCAACGACAGGGTGACCGGCTTCCTGATTCCCTCGCGCGACCCGGCGGCGCTGGCCGACCGGCTGGCGCGCCTGCACCGTCATCCCGAACTGGCGCAGGCAATGGGCGAAGCCGGACGCCGCCGCGCCTGCGAGCACCACACCTGGCGCCGGGTCGCCGCCCAGCTGAGCGCCACCTACGCCCAGGTGCTGGAATGCGGCAAGGCAGGTGCGACAGCCTTCGGCACGGCCGCCCCTGGCGACAGAGCAAGGCCAGGAAGCGCCCCCAGCCTGGCGCAAGAGCACATGAGCACGACGGTGGAGCACGATTTGTCCGTGCACGGTGCTGCCGGGCATACCGTCGGGAGCAGGACATGAAGGCGATCTTCTTCGACAAGGACGGCACCCTGGTGGATGACCTCCCCTACAACGTCGAGCCGCGCCGGATTCACCTGGTGAGCGGCGCCGGCGCCGCCCTGCGATTGCTGGCGCGGCTCGACTACCGCTTCTTCGTCATCAGCAACCAGTCCGGCATCGCGCATGGCTGCTTCGGCGAGGAAGCGATGGGGCCGGTGGCTGACCGCCTGGCCGACCTGCTGTTCCGCGAGAACCTGGCGCTGGACGGCTTCTACTACTGCCCGCACCATCCGCTGGGCACAGTCGGGGCCTACGCCATGGTCTGCGCCTGCCGCAAGCCCGCGCCGGGCATGCTGATCAAGGCGGCACACGAGCACGACATCAACCTGCGCGAGTCCTGGATGATCGGCGACATCCTGCACGACATCGAGGCCGGCAACCGTGCCGGCTGCCGCACCATCCTGATCGACAACGGCAACGAAACCGAATGGCGGCTCGGCCAGCGCCGCGTGCCCACCCGCATGGCGCCCGACCTGTATGCAGCGGCCGTGCTGATCGCCGCGCATGGAGACGCGCGGTGAATGCGCAGCAGGCATTCTCCTGCCAGCCGTTGCGGCGCATCCGCGTATTCACAAGATCCCGATGCGCGCCTTATGCGCGGAAGCAAAAGATGCAGGCACGAACGTATTACAAAAACTCAAGTATTTCGGCGAGCTCTGATATAATTTCGGAGTTCGTCGGGGCGTAGCGCAGCCTGGTAGCGTACCTGCATGGGGTGCAGGGGGTCGGAGGTTCGAATCCTCTCGCCCCGACCAACAAATCAACGAACGAGGCCAACCATCGGTTGGCCTTTTCGTTTTGCGGTCCCCATTCCTACCGTTCCTGCGCGTCGACGCCTGCATTTAACCCCGAGGTGGTCGTCGCCAACTGGAGTTGAACGGGTAAGCATCGATCCTCACCGTAAAGGACTGACGCCATGCTGTGTTCCGACGACTTCCTGTTCCGCCCGCTGGTGCCCGGCGATGGAGCGGCCCTTTTCGATGCCGTGCGCGAAACGATGCCGACCTTGGCGACATGGATGCCATGGGCTCACGAGCAATATTCCGCGGCCGATGCGGACGGGTGGATCGATCATTGCCAGCATGATTGGATAACCCGCGATAGCTTTGAGTTTGGTATCTTCGACCGGGAAACCAGTGCACTCGTCGGCGCCTGTGGTCTCAACCAGTTCAACCGCTTGGATAACTACTGCAATCTCGGGTATTGGGTACGCCAATCCTGCCAACGGCGTGGTGCGGCGACGCAGGCGGTACAGGCGCTCTCGCATTTCGGGTTCGACGGGTTAAAGCTCGGCCGTATTGAAATCGTCGTAGGCGTCGGCAATGACGCCAGCCTGGGCGTCGCACGAAAAGCGGGTGCGATCGACGAAGGTGTCGTGCGGAACAGGCTGAAAGTGGGTGAACGCCAGCTTGATGCGCATGTGCTGGCGCTGGTACGTCCGTCAGGACAATAACACCCGCTCCCGGTCGATAAAGGTCATCGCAAGCACCTTGGGAGCGACCTGGTGCGCACACTTGCGCCGTCTCCTTATTTCCAGTCGCCCCGCAAGGCCAGCACCTGCTCCTGCAGATACTCCGGCGAGGCCGCCTCCGGCGCCACCGGCTGGCCCACGGCCAGCGCCAGCTTCGAGCGGATCCCGCGCGCGAACGAGCGCCCGAACAGGTTCGACGGGTCGCGCGTGAACACGCTGCCCCACAGGCCGCGCAGCGCCATCGGGATCACCGGCACCTTGCTGCGCTCGACGATCTTGGCGATGCCGCTGCGGAACTCGTTGATCTCGCCGGTGTGGGTCAGCTTACCCTCCGGGAAGATGCAGACCAGCTCGCCCTGGTGCAGCGCCTCCGCGATGTCGACGAAGGCGCGCTCCATCATGAAAGGATCGTCCTTGGCCGGCGCGATCGGGATCGCCTTGGCCGCGCGGAAGATCCAGCGCAGGAATGGCGTGCGGAAGATGCGGTGATCCATCACGAAGCGGATCGGGCGCGGGCTGGCGGCGCCGATCACGAGGGCGTCGACATAGCTCACGTGGTTGCAGACCAGTACCGCCGGGCCCTCCGCCGGAATACGGTCGGCATCGATGGTGCGCACGCGGTAGCCGGTGTGGATCAGCATCCAGGCCAGGAAACGCATCAGGAATTCCGGCACCAGCGAAAAGATATACACGGCCACGCAGGCGTTCAGCAGGGCCGTTATCAGGAACAGTTCGGGAATCGTGAAGCCCTGCCCCAGCAGCACGATTGCCAGGCCGGCCGCCGCTACCATGAACAGCGCGTTCAGGATGTTCATGCCGGCAATGGTGCGCGAGACGTGCCGGGGGTCGCAGCGGGTCTGGATCAGGGCGAACAGCGGCACGATGAACAGGCCGCCGAACACGCCGATCAGGACCAGGTCGAGCATGATGCGCGATGCGCCCGGCTGGCCGAGCAGCGTGACCGCGTCCACCATGGCCGCGCCGTTGGCCCCTGCATAGGCCACGCTCGCGAAATACAGGTCGATGCCGAACACCGACAGCCCGATCGCGCCGAAGGGTACCAGGCCGATCTCGACCTTGTGGCCGGAGAGCTTTTCGCACAGCAGCGAACCGGCGCCGATCCCGAGCGAGAACACGGTCAGGAGCAGCATGATCACGCTGTGGTCGCCGTGCAGGTAATCCTTTGCATACAGGGGGAACTGCGACAGCACCAGGGCGCCATAGAACCAGAACCAGGAGTTGCCCAGCATTGACAGGAACACGGTGCGGTTCTGGCGCGAGAAATTCAGGTTGCGGATCGATTCGGCAAACGGGTTGCGGCTGATTCTCAGGTCCGGCACCGGCGCCGGCGACGGCGGAATGCGCCAGCTCGCCGCCAGGCCCAGCAATGCGAACAGCAGCGTGCCGCCGGCGACCAGCTCGATGCCCCAGGGCTTGACGCCGACCAGCAGCGTGCCCGCCACCTCGCCCAGCAGGATGCCGACGAAGGTGCCCATCTCGATGACGCCATTGCCGCCCACGAGTTCTTCGGACTTCAGGTGCTGCGGCAGGTAGGCGTACTTGACCGGGCCGAACAGGGTCGAGTGCAGGCCCATGCCGACCACGGCCGCAATCAAGACCCACAGCGTGTGGGTCAGCCAGCCGATGCCGGCCACCAGCATGATGGCGATTTCCAGCAGCTTGACGAACCTGGCCATGCGTCCCTTGTCGAACTTGTCGGCGATCTGGCCGGCGGTGGCCGAGAACAGCACGAAGGGCAGGATGAACAGGCCGGCGACCAGGTTGTTCATCAGTCCCGGGTCGGCATCGGTCCAGTTGGCCGTATCGAAGGTGAGGGCGACCAGCAGTGCGGTCTTGAACAGGTTGTCGTTGAAGGCCCCGAAGAACTGGGTCCAGAAAAACGGGCCGAAACGGCGCTGTGTCAGCAGGGAAAACTGGCTCGGTTGGCTCATGCGGGAGGCTCGGGTTGGATCAGGTTGGACTGACGTCACGGAAAATCGTAATCTACAACAATGGCTGGGCCCCCACCAAGGTTCTTGCCCTCTCACATCATTGCGTCGCTGATACTAAACCGGAAAGTCTCGGCTGGCGATACCGGATGGGTAAAAAGCATAGACCGCGAATCGGTTCAAGCGGCGTGCGGCGTCAAGCCCCCGCATTGATAAACTTGATTGAAACGTCTCAAGCGAGCCTGCAAGGGGAAGAATTGCGCAGCGCAGCGCAGGTAGAATCCGCGGATGACTTCTTCCGACTTCCTCCTCCGCTACGCCAGCGTGACAACCGCGCTGTTCGACCACATCGAACACGACATGCTGGTCCTGTCTTCCGCCTTCATCGACGATGACGACGCTTCCTCACCAGGCTGGCAGGATGCGCTGCCGCCTCCTGCCTTGCAGCCGCTTGACACGCCACTGAGCTGAGCCGTCCGGCTTGCTGCCGCAGGCGCACGAAAAAAATGATTCGAATATGCGGGACATGCCGCAAGATTCGAATCATGTCGTGTGCGTCGGCGGGCAGCCGGGTCAAGCCAGGGTTTCGAGACGGATGCGCGTCACCTTGCCGATCACCGCCGGCAGTGTTTCGATCTTCCCGATCGCCGCATTGATGTTCTTCTCGCGGGTCTGGTGAGTGAGCAGGATGATGTCCAGGTTGACCTGGTCACCGGGTTCCTTCTGCAGCACCGCGTCGATCGAGATGCCGGCGTCGGCCAGGATGCGGGTCAGGTCGGCCATCACGCCCAGCTGGTCCTTCACGTAGACGCGCAGGTAGTAGCTGGTGGTGATCTCGTCCATCGGCACGATGGCCACGTCCGTCATCTCGTTCGGCTGGAAGGCCAGGTGCGGCACGCGGCAATACGGGTCGACGGTGGCCAGCCGGGTCACGTCGACCAGGTCGGCAATGACGGCCGAGGCAGTCGGTTCCGAACCCGCGCCCCTGCCGTAGTACAGCGAGGCGCCGACCGCGTCGGCCTGCACCAGCACCGCGTTCATGGCGCCCTCCACGTTGGCGATCAGGCGCGCCGCTGGAATCAGCGTCGGGTGGACGCGCAGCTCGATGCCTTCCTTGCCGTCGGTCCGGGTACGGCGCGTAATGCCCAGCAGCTTGATGCGGTAGCCGAGCTGTTCGGCATAGCGGATGTCGCGCGCCTGCAGCTGGCTGATGCCTTCGATATAGGCCTTGTCGAACTGCACCGGGATGCCGAAGGCGATCGCCGACATGATGGTGAGCTTGTGCGCCGCATCCACGCCTTCGATGTCGAAAGTCGGGTCGGCCTCGGCATAGCCGAGCTCTTGCGCTTGCTTCAGCACGGTGCCGAAGTCCAGGCCCTTTTCTCGCATTTCCGACAGGATGAAATTGGTGGTGCCATTGATGATGCCGGCCACCGAGTCGATGCGGTTCGCGGTCAGGCCCTCGCGCAGCGCCTTGATGATCGGCACGCCGCCGGCCACGGCCGCCTCGAATGCCACCGTCACGCCCTTTTCCTGGGCGGCGGCGAAGATCTCGTTGCCGTGCAGCGCCAGCAGCGCCTTGTTGGCCGTCACCACGTGCTTGCCGTTGGCGATTGCTTGCAGCACCAGGCTGCGCGGCAGTTCGTAACCCCCGATCAGTTCCACGACGATGTCGATGCTTGGGTCGTTCACGACCGCGAAAGGGTCACCCACCACTTCCACATCGGCGCCGACGATCCCACGCGCCTTGTCCAGGTTACGCGCCGCCACCATCGTAATCTCGATACCGCGGCCGGCGCGGCGGCGGATGTCCTCCTGGTTGCGTCGAAGAACGTTGAAGGTGCCGGCGCCGACGGTGCCGATCCCCAGGAGGCCTACTTTGATGGGTTTCATGATCTCGATCTCGTTATATGTCGACCTGGGTTAGCGTGCGTGGCGCCGGCGGTAGCCGTCCAGGAAACGCGCGATGCGTCCGCAGGCATCCGTCAGGTCGTCGGAATTGGGCAGGAACACCAGCCGGAAATGGTCCGGGGCGATCCAGTTGAAGCCGGTGCCTTGCACCAGCAGCACTTTTTCCTCGGACAGCAGTTCGCAGATGAACTGCTGGTCGTCCGTGATCGGGTACATCTTCGGATCGAGGCGGGGGAACATGTACAGCGCCGCTTTTGGCTTGACGCAGGACACACCTGGGATATCGGTGAGCAACTTGTGCGCGAGGTCGCGCTGTTTCAGCAGGCGCCCGCCGGGGCCGACCAGGTCGGCAATACTCTGGTAGCCGCCGAGCGCGGTCTGGATCGCGAACTGGCCGGGCGCGTTGGCGCACAGGCGCATCGAGGCCAGCATGTTCAGGCCTTCGATGTAGCCTTTGGCGTGGCGCTTCTCGCCGGACACCACCATCCAGCCGGCGCGGTAGCCGCAGGAACGGTAGTTCTTCGACAGGCCGTTCAGGGTCAGGAACAGCACGTCGTCGGCGAGCGAGGCGATCGAGACGTGCTCCTCGCCGTCGTACAGGGTCTTGTCGTAGATCTCGTCGGCGTAGATGATCAGGCCGTGCTGGCGCGCCAGCTCGACGATCTCGAGCAGCACCTCGCGGTGGTACAGGGCGCCGGTCGGGTTGTTCGGGTTGATGACGACGATCGCGCGCGTGTTCGGCGTGATCTTCCTGCGCATGTCCTCGATGTCCGGCAGCCAACCACTTTGTTCATCGCACACGTAGTGCACCGGGTTGCCGCCCGCCAGGCTCACCGCCGCCGTCCAGAGCGGATAATCGGGCGCCGGCACCAGCACTTCGTCGCCGTTGTTGAGCAGGCCCTGCATCGCCATGACAATCAGTTCCGACGCGCCATTACCCAGGTAGATGTCGTCGATCGTGACGCCGGCGATGTTCTTGCTCTGCGTATAGTGCATGACCGCCTTGCGCGGCGCGAACATGCCTTTCGAATCCGTATAGCCGGCCGCGCCATGCATGTTGCGGATCATGTCGTGAACGATCTCGTCCGGCGGATCGAAGCCGAACACCGCCAGGTTGCCGATGTTGAGCTTGATGATCTTCTGGCCGTCTTCTTCCATCTGCCGGGCCTTCTCCAGGGCCGGGCCGCGGATTTCGTAGCAGACGTCGTCCAGCTTGTTCGATTTCAGGATCGGTCGCAAGGTATCCCCTGTTGGTAGCGCTCGCCGGTGTGCTTTGTTGCACTGCGAAAAATACCATTCTGCCGAAAGCGCAGGATTTAAGCAACCTTGCCGCTTGTGCCTATCTGCCGGTTACAATGGACCTTCCGATGCGGACCCTCCGTCCGGCCAACCCGCCGCCCGCGGCCTACCATCCTGTGACACGATGAAGCTCCATTCCGACAACACCCAGCAATACCAGACCGTGACCGGCTACGACGCCAGCGGCGTCGAAATCAATGCCCAACGCTTCAATTTCAGCCTGACCGTCATGCCGGAAGTTCCGCCGCGCCCCTGGAACGTGGCGCGCTTCGAGGACCTGACTGCGGCCCATTTCGAGGACATCGCGAAGGATGCCCCCGACGTGGTCGTGCTCGGCACCGGCGAGCGCCAGCGCTTCGTGCATCCGAAACTGGTTGCCAGCCTGTCCGCCCTGCACGTCGGCGTCGACTGCATGGACAGCCAGGCGGCCTGCCGCACCTACAACGTGCTGATGGGCGAAGGGCGCAAGGTCACGCTGGCCCTGATCATCGACGGCGCCGGCGCCTGAGGCAGCCGCGAAAAAAAAATCCCGCCGGCTCGCACCGGCGGGATACGGGGCAGCATATGCGCCCCTGGGCCCCGATCAGCCCCAGATGAAGTCGGTCACCGTCAGCGCAGCAGTATTGCTGTACATAAGGATGATCAGGTCGACTTCGCTCGAGAAGTTGCCGTCGCCATTGACGTCGACCATGAGGAAACCATCGTTGCCGCCGAAATTGCCGAAGGCCAGCGAACGATTGGTGCCGCCGTCGTTGAAGAAGCCCTGGCCGTTGCCGATCACGTCGCGCAATGCCGCGGTATTGTTCGAATACATCGAGTGAAGCGTGATGCCGTCGCGGTTGGCGCCGGCAGCCAGTTTCAGCCCCGACAGGTCGATCTTGTCCACGCCCGACTGGAAAGCGCTGTAGGTATCCATGCTATCGGTGCTCACTTCGGCGCCGAGGGTGATGAAGGAATCGCTCCCCTTGTTGAAACGGATGATGTCGGCGACTTTGTCGTAGTGCCACATGATCAGCTCGTCGCCCCCGCCATTACCCTGGAACACGACACCGACGTCGGAGCTGTCCAGGTCATCCTTGCCGTTGCTGCCCAGGTAGGTCATGCGGGTCATGGTCGTGTCGCTGGTATTGATGACGCTGCCGAAGTCGATGTTGCCGGTCGAGCCGGATGCGTCGAACAGGGTCAGCGTGCTAGCGTAGATATTACTCAGGGAAAGGCTGGCGTTGCCGGTCAAGGTCAGCGTCTTCGCACCGTCGATATACAGGTAGGAGATCGCGTTGTTGTAGCTGGCCGCGCCGACCGGATCGATGGCGGGGGTAGCGGGATTGTCCGCTTCCACGACGCTGACGGCCGAATGCAGGTTGATGGTCTCGATGTTCTGGGCTTTAATCGACGCGGCCTGGACGACGCCGTAGGCCCTGCCATCGGCCTTGGCATCCTGCCCCGTCAGGGAGATGGTGAGCGCATCGTTGCTGCCGGACGCATCCTTCAGGCGGAACGAGATGTTGCCATGCGGCACGAAATCCAGATCCAGGTCGCCATTCTGGTTGTAGTTCAGGGTTTCGGCGATCAGATTGATACTGGAATTGGCGCGGCCATTGATGAAATCGACGTCCTCGCGCAGCACCTTGCTGGCGTTCAGCATGGTGACGCTGCCGGCCTTGTCGAGATCATAGGTGCCCTTGCCGCTCGAGAAGTTCAGGGTTTCGAAGTTGGTAAATACCTGCCCTTCGGTATTCAGCAGGGCCGCATCGTTGACGACCAGGATATCGTTGCCGGCTTCGCCGCCGTCGACCTTGGCGCCCGCCTGGGCGGCCTGGCTGAAGTCATAGATGTCGTTGCCCGCGCCCAGCTGGACCTTGGCGGTGCCGGCCAGGCGGCCGGTCATGACGACGTGGTCGGCGCCGCTGCCGCCCTTGACCACCAGGTCGGTGGCGCTGGCGATCTTCACCGAAGTGTTGCCGGTGTAGAGGCTGGCGTCGAAATTCTTGAGCGGCAGGATGCCGGACAGGTCTGCCTGCATCGTCGGGGTGACGCCTTTCAGGAAGTCCGGCAGGGGCGGCAAGCCGCCGCCCGAGCCCTTCAGCGTGATCGACTGCAGGGTGTCGGCGGCCGCGAGCGCCGTCGTCACCAGCGTGAGCGGGCCTTCGTTAGTGATGTTCAGCGCGGTCGCCTTGGCGATGTCGAGGTTGACGTTGACGCCGGCCGTGGAAGGATCGATGACGATGCCGTCGGCTGGCTTGGCGATCGGCGTGAGCGTGGCGTGCAGGTTGACGGTCGTGGCGGCCGCGTCGGTGACGGTGGCGCCGCCCTTGATCCGGTCCAGCGTCAGGTTCAGCGTGTGGCCGGCGGTGGCGTTCGCAATGACGGCATTCTGGTTGCTGTTTTCCAGCGTCACTGCGGTGATTGCATTGCCGGTGAGGGTCGCCACGCCGGTATTGCCGCCCACGCGGATGCTATGCCCGCCCGTCACCGTAACGGCGCCCGCCGTGGTCGCAATGTATGCCTCCGTGGCGTCCTGGATCTTGACGTTCACCGCGCCCTTGGCGTGTGCAGCCAGCAGGCGCACGTCGGCCTGGCCGCTCAGGTCGTAGGCCGACGTGGCGGTGCCGATGCCGGCGCCCGAACGGAGCGTGACGTTCTCGATCGATGTGGTGGACACCCCTGCCGGCAGTGCTGCGAGGCCGCCCGCATTGACGTCGTCCACGATCAGGGTATCGATATTGCCGCCGCCCTTGAGCGCGTCGCCCGCGCCCAGCGTCGCTGTCGTGGCATTGAAGAAGTCCCTGCCGCCGCCGCCGGTAAACGCCACGCCGGCGTCGGCATTGGGAGTCAGGCTGAATTCGATCGTCTGCAGGCTGGCTTCCACAAACGCCGCCACCGAGGCGGCCAGCTTGGCCGGCGCGATGGCCTCGGCCAGCGAGGCGTCGTTCGTGACGGTGCGGATGAAGGCCTTGGCCGCGTTCTGCGCCTCGTCACCATTGTAGGCGGTGCGCTCCGGATGGGTATCCAGGGCGGCAGTGAAGGCGGTCGCCGCCGTCACCTTGTTGTTGAAGGCCTTCAGGTCATCGTTCTGCGCGCCCTTGGCGATCTCGGTCACGACCACGTCGATCGTCATCAGGCCCTTGTCCAGGGCGCCGGACCAGTAATCGACGCCCGCCTTCTCGGGCTCGCGGCCGAACAGGTTGATGTAGACGGTGCGGACGACCTCAAAGTTGTTCTTGCCGGCGAAGGTCTGCCTGTACTCGTTCGATTTGGCGAACTCCGCCGAGATCATCGAGGTGTCGCCCTGGGCGCCGGCGACGACCCCTTCCCACCACTCCAGGCCACCGGCATCGGCGGGGCGGCTGAAATAGGCGACATAGAGTTGCTGGATTGCGGTGGTATAGAGAGCCATGCGAGTTTCCCGGTCAGGTTGCGAAAAATAAGTGAACGAAGCGGCGATGGCCGAGGAAGCCGCCCATCGCCTTCAGCCCGCATTTACCCATGGGTATGTATCTCGCGACTACCCCCAAGGATGGGGGATCGTCACGTCCACGTTCCGGCAGCCCGACACAAATTCGTTCGCCTGTCCGGTTACAATGCACGTTTCAGTGCAGCAGCTCATGCAGGGCGCATGACCGGTGCAGCCAGACTATTCGAACGACAACATGAATCCATCGGCATTTGCCTTCATCATCACCGGCGTCATCCTGAACGCCGCCGCCCAGCTCCTGCTCAAGGCCGGCACCAATGCCCTCGGCGGCGCCATCCACCTGACCCGCGACAACTGGTTCCTGACCGGCCTGAAGGTGGCCAGCCAGTGGCCGATCGTGGTCGGTATGCTGTGCTACGGCATCTCCCTGGTCGTCTGGATCCTGGGCTTGTCGCGCACCGACGTCACGGTGGCCTACCCGATGCTCTCGCTCGGCTATGTCATCGGGGCCATCGGCGCCTGGATGTTCCTGGGCGAAGTGATTTCGCCACAACGCATGCTGGCGCTCGGCGTCATCGTGCTGGGCGTGGTGCTGCTGGCGCGCAGCTAATCGGTAAATATTTCCTTTTTGCATCTTGAACTAATGAAAAGATGCACCATATTTCCGGCTGACACCCTGCCCCTGCAGGCCGCGCCGGCGTCCGGCACGTCGATACGGGGCTAGCAAGGGGAGGCGGCGCCGATTATCATTCTGGTATCCGTTCCCCTGCTTTGCAGGGACCCGGCGGCGCTGCCGCCATGACACCAGGAGAACCCCGTGGCCGAGAGCCCCACCGCCGCAACCGTCGACAATTTTTCCGCCCCCATGACGGGAGGCCGGACCTTCGCGCTGGCAGGCCGTCCTGCCAAGTACACCGTGCTGTATTTTTATCCAAAGGACAATACCCCGGGCTGTACCACGGAAAGCATTGCCTTCCGCGAAGCCTATCCGGAATTCCAGGCTGCCCAGACCGAAATCTACGGCATCAGCCGCGACAGCCTGCGCTCGCACGAGGGGTTCAAGGGCAAGCTGGGCCTGCCCTTCGAACTGATCTCCGACCCGGAGGAAACGGTGTGCAATCAGTTCGGTGTCATGAAGATGAAAAACATGTACGGCAAACAAGTGCGCGGCGTTGAGCGCAGTACGTTTATCATTGACGCTCAAGGCCGATTGGTGAAAGAATGGCGTGGCGTGAAAGTCAACGACCACGTGGCCGAAGTGCTGGAATTTGTGAAGAGCCAGCCCTGAAAAATGGATGGCTCCAGCTCCCGGTTTCTTAACTTTGCTGGACATTGCCACCTATTTTGAGTCACCGAATATCTCATCAGTATTACTCCTCCCCGCTGCTGCCGGACCGGCATCCTCCGGCCGCAGCCCTTAAGCTGGCGACATTGCCAGCAGCAGCACTCTCCCAAGTAGCATCATTTCCGTGCAGCGGCGCGCTCCGAGCTGCGCCCACGCGTCCTTCCCGACCTTTTTTACATTGAGAACCTGATGCCACTGCCAAAAATGCCAAGCAAGCCAGCGACCATGCTGCTGGCAAAAGATTACCCCAAGGCCGAACCGGGCAAGTCGTCCGTGCGCCCCGCATCGGCCACCGCCGACACCGACCTCGAAGAACTGATCAGCGGCCAGGCCGTCGCCACGCCGAAGGCGGCCAAGGCACGCAAGGCCAAGGCCGCTGCGGCGCCGGCCGCGAACGATGCGGTCGCAGCCGGCACGACCGGCACTGCGCCCGTGAATGTCGTGGGCGCGCCGAACGCCGACGCCCCCACGGGCGAGGCGCCGCAGGCCAAGGGCCCGTCCCGCAAGTCGAAGGACGGCGCCGGCGCGCGCCTTCGCGAGCCTGATGCCGGCCAGCCGCATCCGGCCAAGCACAAGCCGGTCGAGGTCAACGTCAAGTCGTCCGCCAGCCGCAAGGCCGACAAGCTGGGCGCCACCAAGGTCTTCGTGCTCGACACCAACGTCCTGATGCACGACCCGACCTCGCTGTTCCGCTTCGAGGAGCACGACGTCTACCTGCCGATGATGACGCTCGAGGAGCTCGACAACCACAAGAAAGGCATGTCGGAAGTCGCGCGCAATGCCCGCCAGGTGGCCCGCACCCTCGACGCCCTGATCGCCAACGTCGACGACGACGCCATCGAGGCCGGCATCCCGCTGGCCAAGCTCGGCAACAAGGACGCGCGCGGGCGTCTGTTCTTCCAGACCAAGCTCGATTCCGCGCCGCTGCCGGAAGGCCTGCCCTCCGGCAAGGCCGACAACCAGATCCTGGGCGTGGTGCGCGCGCTCGAGGACACGATGGACGGCCGCGCCATCGTGCTGGTGTCGAAAGACATCAACATGCGCATCAAGGCGCGCGCGCTGGGCCTGCCCGCCGAGGACTATTTCAACGACCATGTGCTGGAAGATACCGACCTGCTGTACTCGGGCATCGTCCAGCTGCCGGACGATTTCTGGAACAAGCACGGCAAGGACATGGAGTCCTGGCAGGAAAACAAGAACGGCAATTCCGCGACCTACTACCGCGTGACCGGGCCGCTGATCCCGACCCTGCTGGTGAACCAGTTCATCTTCATCGAACCGCAGAACGGCGAAGCGCCCTTCTACGGCCAGGTGAAGCAGATCAACGGCAAGACCGCCGTGTTCCAGACCCTGCGCGACTACAGCCACAACAAGAACAACGTGTGGGGCATCACGGCGCGCAACCGCGAGCAGAACTTTGCCCTGAACCTCCTGATGAACCCGGAGTGCGACTTCGTCACCCTGCTGGGCCAGGCCGGTACGGGTAAAACCCTGCTCGCGCTGGCGGCGGGCCTGGCCCAGGTGCTGGAAACGAAGCAGTACAACGAGATCATCGTCACCCGCGTCACGGTGCCGGTGGGCGAGGACATCGGCTTCCTGCCGGGCACCGAGGAAGAGAAGATGTCGCCGTGGATGGGCGCGTTCGACGACAACCTCGAAGTCTTGATGAAGTCCGACAGCGACGGCGGCGACTGGGGCCGCGCCGCGACCCAGGACCTGATCCGCTCGCGCATCAAGATCAAGTCGCTCAACTTCATGCGCGGCCGCACTTTTGTGAACAAGTTCCTCATCATCGACGAGGCGCAGAACCTGACGCCGAAGCAGATGAAGACCCTGGTCACGCGCGCCGGTCCCGGCACCAAGATCCTGTGCCTCGGTAACATCGCCCAGATCGACACGCCTTACCTCACCGAGGGTTCGAGCGGCCTGACCTACGTGGTCGACCGCTTCAAGGGCTGGAGCCACAGCGGCCACGTCACCCTGGCGCGCGGCGAACGCTCGCGCCTGGCGGACCACGCCAGCGACGTGCTGTAAGCCAGCCGCCTTCCCGCCTGTCGCCGTCCGGACAGGTGTTTGACAAGAACGCTCGCCCGCCAGGGCGGGCGTTTTTCATTTCCACCCTCTATCCGCCACGCATGACCGACCTTCCCATCCTGCTGCTCAAGCTCCTGCTGGTACCGATCCTGATCGCCCTCGTCACCCTCGCCGGCCGGCGCTGGGGTCCCGGCATCGCCGGCTGGCTGTCCGCCTTCCCCATCGTCTCCGGGCCGATCCTGCTGGTCATCACGCTCGAACAGGGCGCGGACTTCGCCGCCGGTGCGGCCGCCGGCACCCTGCTGGCGGTGCTGGCGATCCTGGCCTTCACGGTCGCCTACGCCCGCTTCGCCCGGCGCGGCCTGGCGACGGCCATGGCCGCCGCCCTGCTCGCATGGGCGCTCGCCGTGGCCCTGCTGAAGTCGGTTTCCCTGCCGCTATGGGCGGGCGTTGGCGCCGTGCTGCTGGCGCTGCTGGCGGCGCCGCGGCTGCTCCCGCGGCCAGCCGGCCAGGCGCCCGCGGGCAAGCCGGCGAACGACCTGCCCTGGCGCATGCTGGCCGGCGCCCTGCTGTCCCTTGGCGTGACCTATGCGGCCGCCTCGCTCGGTCCACGCCTGTCCGGACTGTTCGCGATGTTCCCCGTGATGAGCACGGTGCTGGTCGGGTTTTCGCACCGGGCCAGCGGGCCGGGCTTCGCGGTGGCGCTGCTGCGTGGCATGGTCAATGGCTACTACGCCTTCGCCGTGTTCTGCCTGGTGCTGTCGGTGCTGCTGCGTTCCCAGGGTACGGGCCCGGCATTCCTGGCCGCCACAAGCGCAGCGCTGGCCGTGCAGCTGGCGATGAAGTGGATCGTGGGCCGGCCGCAACGGGCAGCGTCTTTGCGCGCTGCAGCGTGCCCCGACGCGCAACGCAGCTTAGAATAGCCGGGTTTCCCAACGAGGAGAAATTCCAATGCCGCACATGCTCTTGATCCATGAACCCGCCGGCCAGCGCGACACCCGCAGCGAGCCCGAGGGCCGCGCCGTCTACGAACGCATGCTGCGCTGGGGCGAAGACCTGCGCAGCCGCGGCCTGCTGCTGGCAATGGAGTCGCTGGCGTCCACAGACAAGGCGGCGCGCGTGACCGGCCCGGCGGGCAAGGCGCGCATCGTCGACGGGCCGTTCGCCGAGGCCAAGGAGATGGTGGGCGGCTTCTTCCTGGTGGACGTCGACACCCGCGAAGAGGCAATCGCACTGGCCCAGCAGTGTCCGGCTGCAGAGTGGGCGACGGTCGAGGTGCGGGGCCTGGCGCCCTGCTTCGACCGCTAGCCGCATAATTAGTTTCGGCCGCATGTCGAAGCGCCGCTCCTCCGTTCGTCGTACCTGGTGAAAGCGTTTATTCACGCTTCGACCTCACGACAAGGAGAGCACCATGCGTTTCATGATCATCGTCAAGGCGACGGGCGACACGGAGGCCGGCATCATGCCCGGCGAACCGCTGTTCGCCGCCATGACCGCCTATCACCAGGAGCTGGCCCGGGCCGGCGTCCTGCTCGACGCCAACGGCCTGCGTCCGAGCAGCGACGGCTGGCGCATCCGCTACGACGAAGGCCGCCGCAGCGTGGTGGACGGCCCCTTCGCCGAGACCAAGGAACTGCTCGCCGGCTACACGCTGGTGCAGGTGCGCTCGCGCGAGGAAGCCATGGAGTGGTCGCGCCGCTTTCCCAATCCGCACGGCGAATTCGCCAAGGCCGAGATCGAGGTGCGCCAGCTCTACGAGCCGGCCGACCTGCCTTTCTGAGCCATCGAGAAAAAGGACAAGACCATGAAACAGCAAATCGCCATCACGCTCCCGGTCAAGGACCTGGAACGCAGCAAGGCCTTCTTCGCCGGCCTTGGCTTCGGCTTCGACGCCCGTTTCGGCAGCGAGCACGGCGCCGCAATGATCGTTTCCGGGGACATTACCGTGATGCTCGCTTCCGAGGACATTGCCCGGACCCTGTGCGCCAAGCCGCTGGCCGACCCGCGCAGCAGCCGGATTGCGCTGCTGTGCCTGTTCTGCGACAGCCCCGAGGAAGTCGATGCGATGGCGAGCAAGGCGCTGGCGCTGGGCGGCACGCTGCCGGAGCCGAGAGAGGACCACGGCTTCATGGTCCAGCACGGCTTCGAGGACCTCGACGGCCACATGTGGGCGCTGACCTATGTCGCAAGCATGCCGGAGCAGCATTCCTCGCCCGCCGAACACGCGGCTACCTGAAATTTATTTCCCGCGAAAGGACACGCCATGAACAAACAGATCTACATCAACCTCCCGGTCCGCGACCTCGAACGCAGCAAGGCCTTCTTCGGCGCGCTCGGTTTCGGCTTCAACCCGCAGTTCACCAACCAGGACGCCGCCTGCATGATCGTCAGCGACGACATCTACGTGATGCTGCTGACCGAGCCCTTCTTCCAGGGCTTCACCAACAAGCCGGTGGCGGACGCGAAAAAGAGCACCGAAGTACTGCTCTGCCTGTCCTGCGACAGCCGCGCCGCCGTCGACGACATGGCGGCCAGGGCGCAGGCGGCCGGCGGCAGCCTGCCGAATCCGCCCAAGGACCACGGGTTCATGTACCAGCACGGCTTCGAAGACCTGGACGGCCACATGTGGGAGCTGGCTTACATGGAGGCCATGCCCGATGGAGCGGACGCGGCAGTCGCGAGCGCGGACCCCGCCATCTGATGGACGCCCAGGTCGAGCGCAGCATCACCGCCGTCTGGCGCATCGAGTCGGCCAAGATCGTGGCCAGCATCGCGCGCATCGTGCGCGACGTCGGCCTGGCCGAGGAGCTCGCCCAGGACGCGCTGGTGTCGGCGCTCGAGCATTGGCCGCGGCAAGGCATCCCGGACAAGCCGGGCGCCTGGCTCATGACCACGGCCAGGCACGCCGCACTCGACCGCTTGCGGCGCGACCGCCTGCTGCAGCAGAAGCTCGAGCAGATCGGCCTCGACCTCGAAGCCCAGGAGGCGCTGGTCGTGCCCGATTTCGTCGATGGCCTCGACGCGGCGCGCAACGACGTGATCGGCGACGACCTGCTGCGCCTGATGTTCACCGCCTGCCACCCGGTGCTGTCGCTGGATGCGCGCCTGGCGCTCACCCTGAAGCTTCTGGGAGGCCTGTCGACCCAGGAGATCGCGCGCGCCTTCCTGGTGCCGGAAGCGACCATGGCCCAGCGCATCGTGCGCGCCAAGCGCACGCTATCCGAGGCGCGCGTGCCCTTCGAGCTGCCTCCGCCCGCTGAGCTGGGCGAGCGCCTGGGCGCCGTGCTGGAAGCCGTCTACCTGATCTTCAACGAAGGCTATACCGCCACCGCCGGCGCAGACTGGATGCGCCCCGCCCTGCTCGAGGAAGCGCTGCGGCTCGGGCGCATGCTGGCCGAACTGGCGCCGGGCGAGCCGGAAGCGCACGGGCTGGTGGCCCTGATGGAACTTCAGGCCTCGCGCATGGCGGCGCGCCTGGACGCCGAAGGCCGGCCGGTGCTGCTGCTCGACCAGGACCGCTCGCGCTGGGACGGCGTGCTGCTGCGCCGCGGCCTGGCCGCGCTGGAGCGCGCCGCGCGCCTCGGCCTGCCGCGCGGGCCCTACCTGCTGCAGGCGGAGATCGCCGCCTGCCACGCCCGCGCCCACGTCGCGCTGGACACCGACTGGCAGGCGATCGCCGCGCTGTACGCCGAACTGGCGCAGGTGCAACCCTCGCCGGTGGTCGAACTCAACCGCGCCGTGGCGGTCGGCATGGCCGATGGTCCCGCCGCCGGCCTGGCGCTGGCCGACGCGTTGGCGCAGGACGGCAAGCTGCAGGGCTACCACTGGCTGCCGAGCGTGCGCGCCGACCTGCTGGCCAAGCTGGGCCGGGTCGAGGAAGCCCGGCACGAATTTGAACGGGCCGCCGGCATGACGGCCAACAGCCGCGAGCGCGAGCTGCTGCTCGAACGCGCCCGCGCGCAAGGCTCCTGAAACGACAAGCCCCGTGGGCCTGCGGCGCACGGGGCTTGGCGATGGATGGGGGCAGAATCGCCTGTGCTCAGCGCACCACGCAATCCACCGCGTCTTTTTGCGCGATGGCCTCGCCGCCCCCAGGACCGGCTGCAGCCTGGTTGACATTGAAGCTTGGCGGCGGAGCGAACTGGATGCCCGGGTTCTGCGGCACCAGCACCGGCGGCAGGCTCTGGCTCCGCACGTAGCCGAACTGGCCGGCCTGGAAGCCCAGCGCTCCCCCATTGTTAGTCACGATGATGGCGCCGTCGATCACGTTCAGGTGCAGACCCGGCGCGAGTGGAGGCGGCGCGCCCGGTGAGGTCGGCGCGGTGGCCCGGCTTCGTCCCATGCCCTCGGTATCGGGGCCGGTCGCTCCCGCCGGCATATAGTGCGCAATGAAGGTGGTGCCGCGGATGCCGATGGTGGCGCTCGGCGTCTTCAGCGAGAACTTTTCCTTGTTGCGCTTGCCCATCAGGCCGGTGATCGAGCGCAGCCCGCCCTTGACCAGGCTGTAGCGCGCGCTGTCGTTCTCCGGCTTGCCTTCGTCGAACGCGAAGTTCTCGACCTTGAAGGTCGTGCCCGGGCGCAGCGTGATCTCGCTGTTGTCGATGAACCTGATCTGCGCGTAGGTGTTCTTCTCGGACACCAGCGTATCGCCGCTTTCGATCTCGGACTTCACCCCCAGCACCTTGACGCTGCCGTCCGCCTTCTTGGCCATCAGCGGACCGCTCAGGCGCGCCACGACGCCGGCCACCTGGGCCGCCCAGGCGGCATTGCCGACGCCGAGCAGCGCTGCGAACAGCAGCGCGCCCAGCGCCCGGCGGGTCAGCCCCGGCGCCTCAGTTGCAGTACATTTTTGTGGCTGGTTTTTCATTCTTTGCTCCAGAATTCGTACTCTGCGCCGGGCCGGCCTGGTTCTCCGACTTCTCCGACTTTTCCGCCGTCGCGCCGTCCTCGCCCGAGCCGGCGCTCGTGCCGCCCGCCGTAGCTGCTCCCGAACCAGCGCCGGCGGAGGCGCCGGTCACCGGGGCCGCAGGCGGCTTCGTTTGCGAAGCAGGCGTGCTCGTATTGATCAGGTTGACGGTGGCCTGCTGTACCTCGGCCACCGGCTGCTTCGATTCGCCGCCGCCCTGGGTCGGGGCCGGATTGAACACCACGCACTTTGGATCGGTCGGATGCGTGACGCAGAAATCCGGCTTGGGCAGCACGGCTTCGCAGCCCTGCAGGTTCGGGTTTACCGCGCACTGCTCCAGTTTCGGCAGGCGCACCGAGCAGCCGTCCTGCGCGGGGTTGGCGATACAGGCCGTGATGGTCGGCAGCACGACTCCGCAACCTGGTGCGGACTGGTCGATGACGCACTGCGTCACGGTCGGCAGGATGCCGGCGCAGGACGGGTCGTTCTTGTTGACCAGGCAGGCGTCGAAGGTCAGCTTGATGCGCTGGTCGCAGCCTTCCGTGCCCGGCGTGGCCTTGCAGGTCGCCAGGGCCGGCAGGCGCTGGCCGCAGCCGGCGCCGAGCGGGTTGGCCACGCAGGCCAGGAACTCGGCGCGATCCAGCACCGGCGCGCAGCCGTACACGCCGGCGTCGAGGCGGCAGGTCTCCAGCTTCGGCAGGATGTCGCCGCAGCCCGAAGCCTTCGGCGTGGCGATGCAGGCCGTGATGGCATTGCGCTCGGCGATCACCGGGGTGCAGCCGTGGGTCGACGGCGCCTGCTCGCAGGTTGCGTACACGGGCAGCACGCCGATGCAGCTTGGTGCTTTTGGCGTCAGCATGCAGGCCTCGACCTTGTTGTATTCGTCCACCGCCGGGCCGCAGCCGTGAGTGGTCGGTGCGGTCTTGCAGACGGCGTAGGTCGGCAACACGCCGATGCAGGACGGCGCTTTCGGGCTCAGGATGCAGGCCTCGACCTTGTTGTACTCGTCCACCACCGGGCCGCAGCCGTGGGTGTTCGGTGCGGTCGTGCAGACGGCGTAGGTCGGCAACACGCCGATGCAGGACGGCGCTTTCGGGCTCAAGATGCAGGCCTCGACCTTGTTGTACTCGTCCACCACCGGGCCGCAGCCGTGGGTGTTCGGTGCGGTCTTGCAGACGGCGTAGTCGGGCAGGACGCCGATGCAGGACGGCGCCTTGGGCGTGAGGATGCAGGCCTCGACCTTGTTGTACTCGTCTACCACCGGACCGCAGCCGTGGGTGCCAGGTGCGGTCCTGCAGACGGCGTAGGTCGGTAGCACGCCGATGCAGGACGGCGCCTTCGGGGTCAGGATGCAGGCCTCGACCTTGTTGTACTCGTCGACCACCGGGCCGCAACCGTGGGTGCTCGGCGCCGTCTTGCAGACTGCGTAGTCGGGCAGCACGCCGATGCAGGACGGCGCCTTCGGGGTCAGGATGCAGGCCTCGACCTTGTTGTACTCGTCGACCACCGGGCCGCAACCGTGGGTATTCGGTGCGGTCTTGCAGACGGCATAGGTCGGCAACACGCCGATGCAGGACGGCGCCTTCGGGCTCAAGATGCAGGCCTCGACCTTGTTGTACTCGTCCACCACCGGGCCGCAGCCATGGGTGCCCGGTGCGGTCTTGCAGACTGCGTAGTCGGGCAGCACGCCGATGCAGCTTGGTGCTTTTGGCGTCAGCATGCAGGCCTCGACCTTGTTGTACTCGTCCACCACCGGGCCGCAGCCGTGGGTGTTCGGTGCTGTCTTGCAGACGGCGTAGGTCGGCAGCACGCCGATGCAGCTCGGCGCTTTCGGACTCAGGATGCAGGCCTCGACCTTGTTGTACTCGTCCACCACCGGGCCGCAGCCGTGGGTGCCCGGTGCGGTCTTGCAGACCGCGTAGTCGGGCAGCACGCCGATGCAGCTTGGTGCTTTTGGCGTCAGGATGCAGGCCTCGACCTTGTTGTACTCGTCCACCACCGGACCGCAGCCGTGGGTGTTCGGCGCGGTCTTGCAGACAGCGTAGCTTGGCAGGACGCCCAGGCAGGACGGCGCCTTCGGGCTCAAGATGCAGGCCTCGACCTTGTTGTACTCGTCGACCACCGGGCCGCAACCATGGGTGTTCGGTGCGTTCTTGCAGACGGCGTAATCAGGCAGCACGCCGATGCAAGCCGGCGCCTTCGGCGTCGCGATACAGGCCTCGATCCGGTCGTACTCGCCCACCACGACTGCGCAGCCATAGGTCAGCGGCGTCTTCTTGCACACCTCGTAGCTCGGCAGCACGCCGACGCAGGAAGGCGCCTTCGGCGTTGCCATGCATTCACGGACCTGGACCACGGCGCAGCCGAGCTTGCCCGGGTTGTCGCGGCAGGTGTCCGCCGGGGGCAGCACCTGGGCGCAGTTCGGCCCTTCCGGATTCGCGATACAGGCCTGCGTGGCCTTCTCCATCACGCCGCCGCAGCCTGCCGTGGTCGGCTTGGACAGGCAGGTGTCGAGCGGCGGCACCGGGTCGGGAGGCGGCAGGTCCGGCACCTTGGTCCTGGTGACGGTCAGCTTGGCTGGATCCACCTCGATGCTGCCAGGTTTGATCGCGGTGTCGCCGGCCTTGACGCTGACGCTGCCAGTCTTCGATGCCACCTGGCCGTTGATTGTGAGCATGCCGTCGTTGTCCGCGACCAGCGCGACGTTGCCGCTCTCGGTAGTGACCTTGCCTTCGATGGTCAGCGGGCTGTGGGTGACCAGCCTGATGTCGCCGCTGCCGGTCTTGACGCCGGGCTCAAGGCCCGCGCTCGGGCCGACGGTCAGGCCGCCGGTGCTCTCGATCGAGATGGCGCCGCCGTTGCCGCTGCCTTCCTGGACCACGTTGCCGACGGTCAGGGCGCGGTCGTTCACGATGCTGACTGGCGCATTTCCGCTGGCAGTGTTCCAGGCGCTGAGGTAGGAGGCGCTGGTGCGCAGCGGGGCGTCGCCAGCGCCGATGCCGCCACGGGAGGTCAAGGCCAGCACATTGGCCATGAAGGTCCCTGTTCCGCCGATCGATGCGGCATCGACCAGGATGGCGTGGCCGTCGATCCCGGCGTCGGCGCGCAAGGCGCCGGTGCCGATCAGGGACAGTTCGTTCGGCGAGAACAGGCCGGCCACGCCGCCGACGGCGCCGACCACCAGGTCGCCGGTCCAGCGGAAGCTCAGGCTCGCGCCGACGCCCGTGCCGGTGATCCGGCCAGCCAGCATGCCGACCTCGTTGGCGCCCTGCATCTGGATGCTGTCTGCTTCCACCAGCAGGCGCGGCGTCTTCACGACCGACCCGCCGGATTGGTACGCACCGCCACCACTGCGCAGCGTCACGCTGCTGTTGGCCGTGAGCTTGCCGCCCAGCTCGATGTTGCCGCCGGAAGTAGCCAGATCGATCTCGTTGGAACTGAGCTCGCCCTGGATGGAAGCGCTGGCGGCGCCCTTGATGCTGATTTTCTTCGCGGCCTCGATCGAGCCGCCAGTGCCGACCACGACCGAGGTGCCGGACGGCGCATGCACCGTGCCGACGAACTGGCTGCCGGCGCCGCCCAGCGCCACCGGCGCCGAGATGTCGATGCCGCCGGCCGTGTCGATGGCCAGGTTGCCGGCGATGTTCAGCGCCTGCTTGATGGCGACCCTGCCCTTGTGCCCGCTGTTGCCGAGGTTGATCTCGTAGGTCTTGAAAGCGGCCAGGCGCGTCGGGTCCAGCGCCAGTCCGGCGTCCTGGTCTGCGTCGGCGCCGCTGACGATGATGGCGGTGGTGTGCTCGAAGGTATTGAAGGACAGCACCGGCAGGACGTCGCCGACGCCGCCGATGCCGCCGGCGAGCAGCATGCGCTCGGCCTTCAGGTCGATGTAGTTCGGGCTGGCGAGCGAGCCGCCGGCCTGGAGAATGAAGCTGCGCCCCGCACGGAAGTCCAGGTCGCCGCCGGTCGAGCTCACCGCCGCGCTGACGGTGAGGTTGCGGCCGGCCTCGGCGCGCACGCTGTGCTGCGTCTCCAGCTTGTCCTCGATGCGCAGGTCGTTCTGCGCCTGCAGCACGATGTCGGCATTGGTCGCCTTCAGGGTCGCCGCCGAGATGCGCGTCTCGCCCGTGGCGGGCGGCTTGCTGAACATGTCGACGCTCGAAGCGGCCGCGGTGCCGTTGGCCGCCACCACGATGTCCCACGGGTCCAGCAGCCAGGTGCCGCTCTTGCCGCCGAGGCCCGCGCCGGCGTCGACGCGGATGCCGTCGATGTCGAGCTGGCGGCCCGAGGTCTCGACCAGCCCGCCCTTGCCGCCGCCCGCGCCGCGCGCCGAAATGCTGCCGTAGGCCGCCGTGGCGCCATCCGACCACAGCACCACCGTACCGCCCTTGCCCGCGCCGGTGGCGTCGGCGCGGATGCTAGCATCCTTGCCGAACCAGGTCTGCTGCGCGTTCGGCAGCTTCGCGTTCTTGCCCTGGTAGTCGCCGCCCACCAGCACCGTGCCGCCGCCCAGGGCGCCGCTGGCGTCGACGCGGGCGTTGCCGGCCAGGCCGACGCGCTCGCCGAGCAGCTGGATCTCGCCGCCCTTGGTTCCAGCCACCGCACCGAGGGCGCTCGTGACGCTGCCCTGTTCGAGCACGGTGTCACGGCTGGCCTTCAGCACGATCCGGCCGTCCCGGCCGATCACGGCGCTGTCGGCATTGAGCACGCCGCGCTGGTTCACCAGGGCGCCGTAGATGCCGATGCGGCCGCCGTTCGAGACCACCTGGCCGAGGTTGACGGCCTGGTCGCTCGGGGCCGACACCACGACGTTCAGGTCGGGATTGCCGGCATCGACCAGCTGCACGCTGCGGCCCGCCGCCAGCACCACCTCGCCGTTCGGCGCGGTGATGATGCCGCTGTTCTCGACGTTCTGGCCAACCAGGAAAACCTTGCCGCCGTTCGGTGTCGTGATCAATCCTTCGTTGCGCACGCTTCCCGCCCTGGTCCCCTCGGGGCCGGCGCTGAAGTGCTTGTTCCCCGCCAAAAAGTCGCGATCGCTGATGTTCAGGGTCGAGGCCACCAGGCCGTTCACGTCCACGCGGGCGTCGCGTCCGAACACCACGCCGTTCGGGTTGATCAGGAAGACCTTGCCGTTCGATTGCAGGGCGCCCAGGATGCGGGTCGGGTCCTGGCCGACGATGCGGTTGAGCACCGCGCTGTCGCTGCTTTGCTGGATGAAGCGGGTGATCTCGCCGGCATTCACCGAGAAGCTCTGCCAGTTGATGATGGTGCCGGGCGTGTTCGTGATCGAGAACACGTTGCCGTCCTGGTTGAAGCTCGCCTGGCCCGCCACCACCTTCGGCAGCGTGGGGGCGGCCTGCACGGCGCTGTACCCTGCGCCGAAGCAGGCGGCGACGCACAGGGCCGCCTTACTTAAACGAATCAATCCGTTCCTCATCCATCTCTCCTAGTAGGCCAGGCCGACGCGCACGTGCAGCCTGTCCTTGTCGGCGCTGTCCAGCGCGCCCTCTTTCGCCACATGGCCGTAGTCGGCCTGCACGCTGACCGCGCTGCCCACCGAGAAGCGCAGGCCGACGCCGGCGCCGGCGATCGTGGTGCTGCGCAGTTCGCCCGGCAGCGCCTTGTTGCGCTTGCCGTAGGCGGTGTCGTAGAAGCCCAGCAGGCGGCACTGCCAGCCGCTGCGGCTGCACAGGTTCGGCGTGTACAGTTCGAGGTTCAGGCCCAGGCCCGAGTCGGCCGCCAGCTCGCGTTCGCGAAAGCCGCGCACGCTGGTGCTGCCGCCGGCGCCGAACTGCTCGCCCGGCACCAATGCGTCCGGCGAATACTGGCCGCTGGCCAGCACGCGCGTCATCCAGTCGCCGCTGCCGAGGGCGCGGGTCCAGGCGCCGTACAGGCGCAGCGCCGTGTAGCTGTCCCTGGCGCCGGCGCGTGCCGCCGTAAAGTCTTCCTGCTTGCCGCGCGAGCCGCCCGGGATGTTGCGCAGCAGGGTCGCGGCGAAGTTCGCTTCGCCCTTGTCCAGCGCCACGCGGCCCTGGTAGCCGATGCTGAGCGGACGCACGGTGACGTTGTTGCCGAAATCCTGGTCGAAGAACAGGACGCTGTTCTTGTAGGCCTTCACTTCCATGCCGAACACCAGGCGGCCTTCGAGATCGCTTGCGCCCAGGCTGCGCTTGGGCAGCAGCTGCGTGTAGCGGGCTCCGTAGACCGCGCCGCGGCCGCTGACGGCCAGGTCGAACACGCCGGCGCTCACCACGCCCGAATCGACGTCGGAATAGCTCGCGTACAGGTCCAGCGCCGCGTTCTGCCCATATAGCGGCACGTGGTAGCCCAGGCCCCAGACCGCCACCTGCGAGGGCTCCTCGACCGTGGTGGTGTACTGCAGGCTGGCGAGGTGGTCGCGTCCCCACAGGTTGGTATGCTGCAGCACCACGCCGGCGTGGGTCTTGCCGGTTTCGGCACTGCCGGTGTTGTCGAAGTTGGCCATCAGGTTCCATGGGCGCTCGTCGGCCACCTCGATGCGCGCATCCACCGTATCGTCCGATTCGCCGCTGCCGAGGCTCATCTTGATTTTCTTGGCCGGGTGTTCGTTGGCCAGCTTGAGGTTGGCCGAGACGCGGTCGAGGTTGGGCGTCTCGCCCTCGCGCAGCGCCGGCAGGCTGCGGCGGATGTTCGCTTCGCCGAAGGCGCGGTTGCCGTCGACTTTCACCTTGCCGATTCTTGTCTGCAGCACGTTCAGGCGCACCACGCCGCCATCGAGCTCCTGCTCGGGCAGCTGTACCGTCACCACCTTGTAGCCGCGCGCGTGGTACAGCGCTTCGACCGCTTCGAGCGCGCGCTGCACGTCGCCGAAGTCACGGCCCTTGCCGGTGAAGGGCCCCACCGCGGCCTCGATGTCCTGTGCGGACAAGAGGGTATTTCCGCTCACTTCGAAGCGCTTGACCTCGAAGCGCACGATGTCGTCCGCGCCGGCTGGTGGAGCTTCCTGCGCCCAGGCCGCGCTCACGGCCATCGCAAGCATTGAGCCTGCAAGCAGGCGCGCAAAGCGTTGTTTCATCGGATGTGCTTTATGAATTGTTGTTTTTATAAGATATTCTTATGAATCGGGCATGCGGTGGCCAGATAAACACCATGCTCGCTGGCAAGTTTAGCGAGCTTTTAGTTGCAAAGGAGAAAAAATAGGAGAGGCTCGGGAACTTCCCCCATAGAAAGGGGGACATTCCGTTGCTCCGTTGATACAACCAGTCTGCGCCGCAAACCTACTTGGTGTCGAAGGTGGTCACGCCATCCCAGTCCTGTCCCGGCGGATGCGCGCAGTAATGGGCGATCCGCTCCAGGTAGAGCCGATACAGGCCGCGTTCCGGATGGGCGCGCGCCAGCGCCTCGACCGCCTGTTGCGCGTCGCTCCAGGCCTGGCTGCGCACCAGGGCCAGGGCCGCCTCCCACTGTGCCAGCTCGTCGACGACTTCCCGCGCCAGCTCCGCCGGCTTGCCGAGCGGCTCGAAGATAGCGACCGGTTCGTTCTTGCCCTTGACCCGCACCAGGTCGAGTTCGCGGTAGGCGAATTCCGGGGCCGCCAGGCGGGTCGCGAGGCCAACCGCGATGCCCACGCCATACACCTTGGTGATGCCTTCCAGGCGCGAGCCCAGGTTCACGGCGTCGCCCATCACGGTATAGGCGCGGCGGATTTTCGACCCCATGTCGCCCACGTGCATGGGTCCCGTATTCAGGCCGATGCCAATCTTCAGTTCCGGCCAGCCGCGCGCCAGGAAGTCGCGGTTCAGGCGCGCCGCGCTGGCCTGCATCAGGAGCGAGGTCGCGACCGCACGGCTGGCGTGGTCGGGGAAGGACACCGGCGCGCCCCAGAAGGCCATCACGGCGTCGCCGATGTACTTGTCGAGCGTGCCCTGGTGGCTGGAGCGGATGTCCTCGGACATCGCGGTGAGATACAGGTTGATGTACTCGCGCAGCTCCTTCGGGCTCAGGCCCTCGGAGATGGTGGTGAAGCCGCGCACGTCGACGAACATGACCGTGAGTTCGCGGCTCTCGCCGTCCATGTTGTAGGCTTCCGGATCTTCGGCCATCTTTTCCACCAGCTCGGGGGCGACGTACTCGCCGAAGCGGGTGACCAGCGCCCTGCCCTTGCGGAATTCGAAGAAGTAGCCCCAGGCGAGGTTCAGGACGAACAGGGTGGCGATCAGGAGCAGGCAGATGAAGACGTTCGAGACGATGTCCATTTCGGCATACAACCAGTAATTGAAGGCGCCGACGGCCACGAAGGCAGATGCGGCCAGCAGCACCGACCAGGCGGGCGACAGGATCGCCAGCCCGAGGCTCAGCACCACTCCGACAACGAGCACTTGCAGGAATTCGATGCCGAAGACGTCGTAGGGACGCAGCTTGAAGCGTTCGTCCATCATCGACTTGATCAGGTTGGCATGGATCTCCACTCCGGGATACTGGGCGTTGACCGGGGTGGCCCGCAAGTCTTGCAAGCCTGGCGCGGAGGTGCCGACCAGCACCAGCGTCCCTTCCAACACGTCCTTGGGCGCGCGTCCCTGCAGCACGTCGGCTGCCGACACGTAGCGGAAAGCGCCGCCCTGGGGCCCGCCGGTACCGCGGAACTGGACCAGATTCGCCATGCCTTCACCCACCGGTACGTCGAAACGCTGGCGCCCGATCCAGAGCGACACGTAGTTCAACTCGCCAGCTGCCAGCGCGGCGCTGGACATCTCGTCCCTGGTTTCCAGCATCAGGGGCGTGATGGCGCGTGCTTCCACGAAGGCCGCCAGCGTCGCCAGCGACAGGGCCGGATAGAAGCCGTCGCCGATGCGCATCATCAGGGGCGAGGACCTGACCACGCCATCGGCATCGGGCACTGCGGTGAAGATGCCGGCGCCGCGGGCCGCCTTCTGGAGACGGGCGATGTTCGCCTCGTAGCCCTTGACGGAGTACACCTGGACCGCGCGTCCGTTCAGGATCTCGGTCGTGAACGACGGTGGCGGCAACACGCCCTTGGCCTGGTCGTCGGACACGTTAAATCCCAGTACCACGGGCTTGCCTGCGAGTGCAGCGGCAAACTGGCCGTCGTAGTCGAGCTGCCCCTTGAGCGCCCCGAGCTGGCGCTCGAGAGCAGGGACGCCCTTGAGTTCGTTCCGTGCGAGCCGGGCCAGCACGTCGTAACCCGAGCTGGTGTCGGGCTCCGGGAAGGAGATGTCGAAGCCGACTGCGCCGACGCCGTAGTGGTCGGTCAGCTGGGTCACAAGGCGGGCCAGCACGTTGCGGCTCCACGGGAAACGCCCGACCTCGGTCAGGCTCCTGGTGTCGATATCGACGATGACGATGCGTGGGTCGAGCTCGACCGGCTCGAGGCGCATGCGCATGTCGGACAGAATCGTGTCCTGGCGCTCGATCGCGTGGCTCGACCAGGCGCCATAGACATACAGCGCCGCGACGAGCGTCAGCAGCAGCCCGAGCGCCCAGCGCGCCCCATACCGGGAAAAAGCCTGGCGAATCCGTTTCATGCCCTGCCCCGCCACTTAAGGCTGGTAGCCCGGAATCTGCGACTCGTCGACCTCGTCGATCTGGTGCGCATCCATGTTCTTGTGCGCGAACTGCAGGTACACGCGGTTGCGGATGAAGATGTCGAACAGGTCCGGGTCGATGTGGCCATTCTGCGCGAACTTGCCGAGGATCTGCAGCGACTCCGACAAGGTCTTGCCCTTCTTGTAGGGGCGGTCGCAGGCAGTGAGCGCTTCAAAAATGTCGGCGATCGCCATGCAGCGCGCCTGCACCGACATCTGCTCGCGCGTCAGTCCCTTCGGATAGCCCTTGCCGTCCATGCGCTCGTGGTGGCCGCCCGCGTATTCCGGCACGTTCTTCAGGTGCTTCGGCCACGGCAGCGATTCCAGCATGCGCACGGTGACGTCGATGTGGTTGTTGATGATCTTGCGCTCGGCATCGGTCAGGGTGCCGAAGCGTACGGTCAGGTTCTGCAGCTCGTTCTCGCTCAGGAAGTTCTCCTCCTGGCCGCCTGGCGCGGTCCAGCGGTACTGGGCGATGCGCTGCACGCGCTCCTGGTCCTCCGGCGACATGCCCTCGCCGCCGACGTTGGCGCGGCGCAGGAATTCGCGGTCGGCGCGAATGCGCGATTGCTCCGACAGCAGGCAGTCTTCGATGGCCGCGGCGTTCGCGCCCGGCTCGAGGCGCGCGCGCAGCGCGCGGATCTCGGCGTCGCGCAGCAGCACCTCGAAGCGGGTATCCACCATATGGATGCGATCGAAGATGGTTTCCAGCTTGGTCGACTTGTCGACCACGTGCACCGGCGTGGTGATCTTGCCGCAGTCGTGCAGCAGGCCCGCGAACCACAGCTCCTTGCGGTCGGCGTCGCTCATGCGGAAATCCGCCATCGGCCCCTGGGTGGTGGCGTGCACCGCCTCGGCCAGCATCATGGTCAGCTCGGGCACGAACTGGCAGTGGCGGCCGGTATAGGGCGACTTCTCGTCGATGCCGATGTTGATCAGGTTGACCAGCGATTCCAGCAGGTTTTCCAGCTGCAGGATCAGGAGCTGGTTGGTCAGCGCCACCGCCGCCTGCGCCGACAGCGCCTCGATGAAGCGCTGGTCGGTCTGGCTGAAAGCGCGGATGGCGCCGGTTTCCGGGTCTTTCGCATTGACCAGCTGGAGCACGCCCACCAGTTCGCCCTCGTGGTCGGTCATCGGCACCGTCAGGAAGGATTGCGAGTGGTAGCCGAAGGCCGCATCGAAACTGCGCATGCCCGAGAAGTTGAACACGTCCGCCTTGTAGACATCCTCGATGTTCACCGACTGGTTGAAGTTGGCCGCGTAGGCGGCGACCGAGGCCAGGTTCTTGTTGCCGTAGCTGTCGTAGAGCGGTACCGGCGCGATGTCGATCGGCTTGCCGCTCACGCCGCCCTGGTAGATCCCGAGGCTGTCGTTGATCGAGATGTGGAAGCACAGGCTCTTCCGGTCCTCGCTGGGGCGGTACAGGGTGCCGCCGTCGGCATCGGTCATGAGCTTGGCGACGCGCAGGATGCGGTCGAGCAGCGCCGCGGTGTCGTGGGTGTCGCCGAGCGCCACGCTGACTTCCGTGAGCTGGTGCAGGCGTTGCGCGATTTGTGTGGGGCTCAGCTCTTGCATGGTAAACGGCCTGGGAAGAAGCAAATGCAGATGCGGGATGCATATGCATGCGGCAACTTTTTTGCCAGATGGTAATTGCCCGAAAGTGTAGCTTTGTTAAGACCGGCTGTATATCCCGAAGCGTGTTTACTGTGGAATTCCCACCAAAAACTCACAAATTGTGGATGCACTGGAGAACAAAGCCGCTATCATGATTGATGTTCTAGAACAATAACGACAGTTTGGCGGAGAAACCCAATGAAATTCCGTTTCTGGGGGGTGCGTGGTTCGATACCGTCCCCAGGCCCGCGTACCGCGCGCTACGGCGGCAATACCACCTGCATCGAAGTACGCAGCGACGACGGCGCCCTGATCATCCTCGACGGCGGCACCGGCCTGTTCCCGCTGGCCCAGCACATGCTGGCGCAGCCGCGCACGCCGCAAACGCCGCCGATCCAGGCGAACATCTTCATCACCCACAGCCATTGGGACCACATCCACGGCTTGCCCTTCTTCACGCCGCTGTTCATCAAGGGCAGCCGCGTACGCCTGCATGGCGCGCATGACGAAGTGACGGGACGCGGCATCGAGCACGTGATGGGCGTGCAGCTGCAGAACAGCTACTTCCCGGTGAGCGAGACCCAGATGGGCGCCACCATCGAGTACCGCACCCTCGACATCGGCGTGCCGGTCCAGGTGGGCGACGCGGTGGTGGGCAACGTCCTGATGAACCATCCGGTCACCAATCTCGGCTACCGCATCAGTTGCCGTGGACGCTCGGTGTTCTTCACCGGCGACCACGAGCACTGGCACAACCCCTACCGGCCGGGCGACTCGGCCTTCGACGCCTTCGAAGCACACCTGGGTGAGCGCCAGCGCGAGATCGACGCCGCCATGCAGGGCGTGGACGCCCTGATCGTCGACTGCTCGTACACGCGCGAGGAATACCCGTCCAAGGCCGGCTGGGGCCACGGCACCTTCGACGCCGCCATCGAGATGGCCCTGCGCGTCGGCGCCCGGGCCCTGTACTGCACCCACCACGAGCCGACCCGCAGCGACGACGAGCTGGAAAGCGTGTTCGCCGCCGTGCTGGCGCGCCACCGCGAGCGCCTGGGCGCGCTGAGCGTGCAGCTGGCCTTCGAGGGGCTCGAGGTGACGCTGTGAAGGGCAGGCCGTGAAGCGCGAGGAGGCAGGCAACGGCCTGGCCGACGACGCCGCCGGCCAGCTGGCCTTCTTGCAGAAGCTGCAGCGTGTTACCAACCGCATCCACGCCACTGCCAACGTCGAGGAGATCATGCTCGACCTGGGGCTGGATTTCTGCGACCTGCTCGGCTGCGACCGTTTCACCCTGTACGCCGTCGCGCCGGACCAGGAGCACATCGTCTCCAAGGTCAAGACCGGCCTGTCCACCTTCCGCGACCTGCGGCTGCCGATCGGCCCCACGTCGATCGCCGGCTTCGTGGCGCAGGCGCGGCAGCTGGTCGCGATCGCCGACGTGTACGACGAGGCCGAGCTGCACCGGTTATCGCCAGAGCTGCGGTTCCAGCGCGGCGTCGACCAGCGCACCGGCTACCGCACCCGCGAGATGCTGGTCGCGCCACTGCAGAGCGGAGCCGGCGAACTGCTCGGCGTGGTCCAGTTCATCAACAACCGCGGCGGCGGCCCCTTCCCGCCGCGCGCGATGGATGCGGTGCGCCAGCTGTGCGAAACGCTGTCGGTGGCGCTCGGCCAGCGCCTCGGCCACGGCGTGCGCGCGCGCATGCGCGGCAAGTACGATGCGCTGGTGCAGGAAGCAGTGCTTACCCCCTCCGAGCTGGAAGGAGCGAGCCGGCGCGCGCGCGAACTCGACCTTGAGCTCGAAGAGGTACTGGAAGGCGAACTGCAGGTGCGTCGCGCCGCCATCGGCGCCGCCCTGGCGGACTTCTTCAAGCTGCCCTACGAGCCCTTCCGCGCAGACCGGGTCAAGCCGGTGGACCTGCTGCGCAACCTGAAGGCGCAGTACGTCGAGGAGAACGGCTGGCTGCCGCTCGAGGACGGCGCCGGCGGCCTGGTGGTGGTCGCGGTCGACCCCGAGCGCACCGCGGCCAGCCGCATCGTCGCCCAGCTGTTCCCGAAGTCCAGGGTGAGCTGGCGCGTGACCACGCGCGCCGACCTGCGCCTCACCATCGAGCAGTTCTTCGGCACCGGCGCTGCCGCCGGCGAGAGCGTGGGCGAACTGCTGTCCGGCCTCGAGGAAGATGAGGACTACGAGACCTCCGCCGACATCACGGAAGCGGTCGAGAACGAACTGGTGCGCCTGCTGAACAAGGTGATCATCGACGCCTACCGCCAGGGCGTGTCGGACATCCACATCGAACCGCAACCCGGCAAGGGCAAGACCGGCATCCGCTTCCGCAAGGATGGCGTGCTGGTGCCCTACGTCGAGATCCCGGCGAGCTACCGCAGCGCGCTGGTGGCGCGCATCAAGATCATGTGCGACCTCGACATCTCGGAGCGCCGCAAGCCCCAGGACGGCAAGATCCGCTTCAGGAAGTATGGCCCGCTCGACATCGAGTTGCGCGTGGCGACCATTCCATCGAGCGGCGGCGTCGAGGACGTGGTGATGCGCATCTTGCAGGCCGGCGAACCGATTCCGCTGGCAAAGCTCGGCCTCACCGACTACAACCTGGGGCGCCTGCTGCCGGCCATCCAAAAGCCCTACGGCCTGTTCTTCGTGTGCGGCCCGACCGGCTCGGGCAAGACCACCACCCTGCACTCGATCCTGCACCACCTGAACACGCCCGAAACCAAGATCTGGACCGCGGAAGACCCGGTGGAGATCACCCAGAAGGGGCTGCGCCAGGTGCAGGTCAACCGCAAGGCAGGCCTCGACTTCGCCAGCGTGATGCGCGCCTTCCTGCGCGCCGACCCGGACGTGATCATGGTCGGCGAGATGCGCGACAAGGAGACCGTCAGCACCGGCATCGAAGCCTCGCTCACCGGCCACATGGTGTTCGCCACGCTGCACACCAACAGCGCGCCGGAATCGGTGGTGCGCCTGCTCGACATGGGCATGGACCCCTTCAATTTCGCCGATGCCCTGCTGGGCATCCTGGCGCAGCGCCTGGCGCGCCGCGTGTGTACGGCTTGCCGCACAGCCTACCACCCGGAGGATGCCGAAGTGGAGGCGCTGCTGGCGGAGTACTGCGAAGACCTGCGCGGGACTGCGCGCTTCCGCGACGATCCCGACCAGGCGCGCGCCGGCATCCTTGCGGGGTGGAAGGAGCGCCATGGCGACCCCGAAGGCCGCCTTACCCTGTACCGCGCGGTCGGCTGCAACGACTGCAACAAGGGCTACCGCGGCCGCATCGGCCTGCATGAGCTGATGCTCGGCACCGACGCGGTCAAGCGCCTGCTGGTCGAGCACAGCCGGGTTTCAAACCTGCTCGCGGCGGCGCTCGACGACGGCATGCTGACCCTCAAGATGGACGGTATCGAAAAAGTGCTGGCCGGCCTTACCGACATCAAGATGGTCCGGGCTGTCTGCATCAGGTAAACAGCACACGACACCAGGAACGGGCATGAAGATGCCCGCGGTGTCCGCCGGCTGGGCACGGCGCCGGGCCGGAGCCGCGGAACGAAAAACGGCCAGGAATTCCTGGCCGTTCCGTGTCGAGGTCCGGTCGCCCGCTCAGTCGTCGCGGCCCTCGCCCTGCTCGACGAACACCGCCGTGGTGCGCGCCGGGATGGTGAAGCTGCCGCTGCCCTGGCTGTAGCTGGAGGTCTTCACCACCGGATCATCCGACTTGCGCTGCACCTTGTGCAGCTTCAGCTTCAGGCCCTTCAGTTCCGGAATGGCGATCGTCTTCGCTTCCTTGTCCACGTTGAACAGCACCACCACGCTGCGGTATTGCGCGCCCGGGTAGCGGCTCGGCTGCTCGCCGTCGATCCGCATCACGACCAGGCCCGGCAACTGGTCCGGCCCGGTGTTGTGGAACTTCAGGCGCTCGCTCACGTCCTTCGCCGTGCGCAGGCGGAACAGGCTGGTGTCCATGCGAATCTGCAGCAGGTCTTCGAAGGCCTCCCTGGCCGACAGGATCGCTTCGGTGCTTGGCTTGATCAGCTCGTTGCGCAGGATCGGCGCCATCAGGCCCCAGTTGTCGCGGTTCTTGTCGCTCGATGGCAGGCCGACGGCGAAGTTGTTCGACGCGTAGCTGTAATCCAGGCGGTTGAACCAGTCGCCCGCGTTATAGCTGTCGCGGTCGAGCGACTTGGAGCGCAACAGTTCCTGGCCCGCATGAATGAAGGGAATGCCCTGCGCCAGCAGCACCACGGCCGCACCCAGGTTCTGCACCCGCACCCGGTCGGCCATGCTGGTCGATTGCGGCAGGCGGAAGGCGTTGATGTCGAACAGGGTCTGGTTGTCGTGCTTCTCGACGTAGTTGATGGTTTCGGCCGGGCTGGCCGTGTACCCTGCGCGCTGGCCGAAGTAGTCGATGTCGGCATTCGTGCGCAGCGAACCGAAGCGGTCAACGAAGCGGTAGTCGCGCAGCGTCCCGGACAGGCCCACGCGCACCAGGTCGGCCAGGCGCAGCGCATCGTCGCGCGACTGGTTCGCCAGGTGGTTCGGGTCGTACCATACGCCGTTGATGAAGCCCTGCTGGGTGATCAGGTTCTCGCCGCCGTCGCAGCAGCCGCCGCCCCGCACCGTATCGCGCAGGCGGTCGTTGAAGGAGCCGATGCCGGTGCCGAACAGGTTGGCCTGGCGCGCCGTCACGAAGCGCTGGTCGTCGGCCACGGCGCCGAAGTTCCAGCCTTCGCCGTACAGGTAGATCTCGCGGCCGGCCGCCTTGTTGACGCGTGCCTGCAGCTGCTTCATGACCTCGAGCGGGGCGAAGGTCATGATGTCGAAGCGGAAGCTGTCGATCTTGTACGCGCTGGCCCACAGCGACACCGAATCGATCATCAGCTTGCCCATCATCGCGTGTTCGGCGGCGGTGTCGGCGCAGCAGCTGTCGTTCAGGTTGGCGCCCTTGTCGTTCAGGCGGTAGTAGTAGGTCGGCACGATCTTGTCGAGCACCGACAGCGGTCCCTGCTGCGAGGAGCTGGTGTGGTTGTACACCACGTCCATGGCCACGCGCAGTCCGGTCTCGTGCAGGCTCTGCACCATCGCACGGAACTCGCGCACGCGCACGGCGCCGTCGTCGGTGTTCGACGCGTAGCTGCCCTCCGGCGCGTTGTAATGCACCGGATCGTAGCCCCAGTTGAAGCAGTCGGCATCGCGCACCGCCTCCACCGCAGCCTGCTGATCGGTCCAATCCGGCCCCGCCTCGGGAATCGCCGGGGTGATGCAGCCGGCTTCGTTGATGCTGGCCAGGTCGAAGACAGGCAGCAGGTGCACATGGGTCAGGCCGGCCTTCTGCAGCGACTTCAGGTGCCGCATGCCGTTCGAGTCGCGCTCTGTGAAGGCCAGGTACTTGCCGCGGCGGGCGGCGGGCACCGTCTCGTCGCTCACGCTGAAGTCGCGCACGTGCAGCTCGTACAGCGCGATGTCGGCCGGGTGGGCGAGCTTCGGCAGGCGGTGGTCGTCCCAGCCGCGCGGCTTGAGGGCCGGGCTGTCGAGGTTGGCCACGAAGGAGCGTGCGCTGTTGGCGTTCAGGCTGAGCGAGTACGGATCGGTGACGGTGTTGGTCACGATCGTGTTGTTGGCCCAGCGCGACAGCACCTTCACGGTATAGGTGTAATAGGCGCGGTTGGTCCAGGAGGCGCTAGGTGCGGTATAGCTCCACACGCCGGAGTCGGCATCGAAGCGCATCGGCGCCTGGCTGGCGGCCGGCGCATTCGCGTCCGGATAGATGTCGAGCATGACCGACTTGGCGGTCGGCGCCCAGAGGCGGAAGGTCGGCACGCCGTCGCCGTTGAAGGTGACGCCCAGCTTGGCATTGAGCGCCTTTGCGCCGAACAGGTCGTCGAGCATGCCGGCGTTCTGCAGCGAGGTGACCTGCACCAGCTTGCCGGCGGCGTCGAACTGGGCGATCGCGAACTGGGCGCTGGCCAGGCCGCCGAGTTTCGCGGCGTCGGCGTCGGACAGCGCCAGGCCGGTGGCGCCGGCCAGGTGCGGATGCCTGGCGCGCATGGCGTCCGGCAGCGGCGCCAGGCGCAGGTCCATGCTGCCGTCGGCGCCGGTGACGCCCGCGGCTCCGGAACCCAGGCCGCCGCCCGCCGCGTAGTACAGCCGGTAGCTGCCGTTCGAGGGCACGCCCGGCCAGGCCAGCACGTTCGCCGCCAGCCAGTGGGCGCTGGCATTGGCCAGGTTGCCGAAGCTGAGGCTCGGGGGCGCCGTATGGACGGTGCAGTCGCCTTCCAGCAGCCAGATTTCATGTCCTCGGGTGGCCACGTCCGCCGGCAGCGGCGCGCCCTGGTCGGCCCCGCAGTTCTTGGTGCCATTGCCGTCGGTGACGAGGAACCACATGGAGGTCTTGCCGGCGGCCAGCGGGATGTCGACGTAGCCGCCGAAGTCATCGCTCTGGGTGAACATGAAGCGGTCGGTGATCCAGGCCGAGCTCGGGTTGGCGGGGCCGTCCCAGGAGTACACGCCCCATTGCGCCGTATCGTTCTGCACGCGGCGGAAGTGGACGCGGATGGTATTGGCGGCCACCGGCGCGGAGGCAGTGGCGGCTGGCTGCTGGGCGTGGGCGGTGGCTGGCGCCAGGCCGGCGCCGGCCACCGTGGCGAGGATGCTGCAAGTGACCAGGCTGAGCCGCAGGCGTGAAGTCAAACTACTTCTAATGCGCATAATGTCCCCTATATCATTATTTTTACAGGTAGTGCCGCCGGTGCACTCACCTCAGCGGCGCTGGCGGCGTAGCACCGCCATGTAATATTACTACCATCGTTAAAAAATTTGTAAAGGAACACGCGAAAAAAAAGCAGGGCTTGCGCCCTGCTCTGCTGCCTGCCTCGCAAGCGGTATTACATGATGTGGGTGCCGATCCACCAGGCGATGGCGGCCATGAAGGCCGATGCCGGGATGGTGAACACCCAGGCCCAGACGATGTTGCCCGCCACGCCCCAGCGCACCGCCGACATCTTCTGCGAGGCGCCCACGCCGACGATCGCGCCGGTGATGGTGTGGGTGGTCGAGACCGGGATGCCGAAGAAGCTGGCCATCAGGAGGGTCATGGCGCCGCCGGTCTCCGCGCAGAAGCCGCCGACGGGCTTGAGCTTGGTGATCTTCTGGCCCATGGTCTTGACGATGCGCCAGCCGCCGAACAGCGTGCCGAAGGCGATCGCCGCGTAGCACGAGATGATGACCCAGGCCGGCGGCAGTGGGTCGTCCGGGCTGGTCACGCCGGCCGCGATCAGCAGCATCCAGATAATACCCATGGTCTTCTGCGCATCGTTGCCGCCGTGGCCGAGCGAGTAGCCGGCCGCCGACGCCAGTTGCAGGCGGCGGAACCAGACGTCGACCTTGCGCGGCGTGGACTTCACGAAGATCCAGGACACCATCAGCATGATGGTCGAGCCCAGGATGAAGCCGAGCATCGGGGCCAGCACGATGAACATCACCGTCTTGAGCAGGCCCGCGGAGATCAGCGCGCCGGTGCCCGACTTGGCCACCGCGGCGCCCACCAGACCGCCGATCAGCGCATGCGAGGAGGACGACGGGATGCCGTAGTACCAGGTGATGACGTTCCAGGTAATGGCCCCGACCAGGGCCCCGAAGATCACGTAATGGTCGACGACGTCGGCCTCGATGGTGCCCTTGCCGATGGTCTGGGCAACCTTCATGCTGACCACGAAGATCGCGATGAAGTTGAAGAAGGCCGCCATCGCCACCGCATGGTGGGGCTTGAGCACGCCGGTCGACACCACGGTGGCGATCGAGTTCGCCGAGTCGTGGAAGCCGTTCATGAAGTCGAACACCAGTGCCAGCAGCACCAGGAAGCCCAGCACGTAAATGCTGATATTTATAGTTTCCATGTTTCTTCTTGTTGTGCGCGCAGCTTATGCGTTCTCGACGATGATGCCTTCGACGATGTTCGCCACGTCTTCGCAGCGGTCGGTAACGGTCTCGAGGATCTCGTAGATCGCCTTCATCTTGATCAGGTTGCGCACGTCCGGCTCGTCGCGGAACAGCTTGGACATGGCGGCGCGCATCACGTGGTCGGCGTCCGACTCGAAGCGGTCGATTTCTTCGCAGATGGCGACGATCTTGGCGGCGTTGCCCATGTCGTGCAGCAGCGAGACGGCTTCCTGCACCTTCTTGCAAGCCGACAGGCACAATTCCGCCAGGCGCGCCGCTTCCGGGGTCACGGCGTGCAGGTCGTACAGCGAGACGGTCTGGGCCGCGTCTTCCATCATGTCGAGGATGTCATCCATGCTGGTGATCAGCTTGTGGATGTCGTCGCGATCGAGCGGGGTGATGAAGGTCTTGTGCAGCAGGTCGACGCATTCGTAGGTAATCTTGTCCGCCTGTTTTTCGATGCTCTCCACGGCGTGGGTGCGGTTTTCCAGGTCGTCGAAGTTGGTCATCAGGCCGAGCATTTCCTGCGCACCCTTCACGCACAGGGCGGCGTGCTGGTTGAACAGGTCGAAAAATTTGCCCTCCTGGGGCATCAGGCGTCCAAACATTGTGTTCTCCGTTGTGAATCTCTTGGGACTTCGAAACCGCTGCCACGGCTGGCGGCGGCGAGGTGGTGAATCCGCGGCTTGTCGCTGATTAATCGCCCTGGTAGACGCTCAGGTTGCCGCTGTAGTTGCCGAACTTGGTATAGGAGCCGATCCAGGTAAGGCGGATCGCCCCGATCGGGCCGTTACGCTGTTTGCCGATGATGATCTCGGCGGTTCCCTTATCGGGCGAATCGGGGTTATAGACCTCGTCGCGATACAGGAAGATGATCACGTCCGCATCCTGCTCGATAGCGCCCGATTCGCGCAGGTCGGACATGACAGGGCGTTTGTTGGGACGCTGTTCCAGCGAACGGTTCAGCTGGGACAGTGCGATGACGGGGCAATGCAGCTCTTTCGCCAGGCCCTTCAGGCTTCGCGAGATCTCCGAGATCTCGGCCGCGCGGTTGTCGCCCGGCTGGCTGCCCTGCATCAGCTGCAGGTAATCGACGATGATCAGTCCCAGCTTGCCGCACTGGCGCGCCAGGCGTCGTGCCCGTGCGCGCATCTCGATCGGGTTCAGCGCCGGGGTCTCGTCGATATAGAGCTGGGCGTCGTTCATCTTCTGGATCGCGTGCGTCAGGCGCGGCCAGTCTTCGTCGTTCAGGCGGCCGGTACGCAGGCGGTGCTGGTCGAGCTGGCCCACCGAGCCGAGCATACGCATGGCCAGCTGGGCGCCGCCCATCTCCATCGAGAACACGGCCACCGGCAGGCCGGCTTCGATCGCCACGTTCTCGCCGATGTTGACCGAAAACGCGGTCTTTCCCATCGACGGACGGCCGGCCACGATGACCAGGTCACCCGGCTGCAGGCCGGAGGTCATGCGGTCGAGGTCGATGAAGCCGGTCGGCACGCCGGTGATTTCGCCCTGGTTCTCGCGCGAGTACAGCTCGTCGATGCGCTCGACGACCTGCGTCAGCAGCGGCTGGATCGGGTTCCAGCCCTGCTGGCCGCGCGAGCCCGTTTCGGCAATCGCGAAGATCTTGGACTCGGCTTCGTCGAGCATCTGCTTGACTTCCTTGCCCTGCGGGTTGAATGCATTGCCCGAGATTTCGTCGGCGACGGTGATGAGTTTGCGCAGGATGCCGCGGTCGCGGACGATTTCGGCGTAACGGCGGATATTCGCCGCCGACGGGGTGTTCTGCGCCATCGCGTTCAGGTATTGCAGGCCGCCCACTTCCTCGGCCTTGCCGAGGTTGTTGCAAGCCTCGTAGACCGTGATCACGTCGGCCGGCTTGCCGGCATTGATCAGGCGGACCATCTGTTCGAAGATGATGCGGTGGTCGTAGCGGTAGAAATCGTCCGCGTTCATGAAGTCGGCGATGCGGTCCCACGCGGCATTATCGCGCAGCAGGCCGCCGATGACGGACTGTTCTGCTTCGATGGAATGCGGCGGGATGCGCAGGGAGTCGACTTGCGGATCGGCTGGGGAATTCATGGCGGGCATTATACCTTCTCCTGTCATACGGCTGTCATAAATGACCGGTTTTTCAGGACGTAAAAAAAGCCGGGCAAGCCCGGCTTTTCGTTTTTACAACAGAAGCTTAGTGCAGCTCCCCTGGTGCATTCATCAAGCAGCTTCGCCGACGACGGCGATGGTGATTTCCGAGACGACGTCGGTGTGCAGCGCGACGGCGACCGGGAATTCGCCGGTGGTCTTCAGCGGGCCGGTCGGCATGCGAACCTGCGCCTTTTCGACCGGGAAGCCTTGCTTGCTCAGGGCTTCGGCGATGTCGAAGTTGGTGACCGAACCGAACAGACGGCCGTCCACGCCCGCCTTCTGGGCGATGGTGACGGTCATGCCGCTCAGCTTCTCGCCTTGCGCCTGGGCAGCCGACAGCTTTGCAGCTGCTGCTTTTTCCAGTTCGGCGCGCTTGACTTCGAACTCGGCCACGGCAGCCTGGGTGGCGCGGCGCGCCATCTTTTGCGGGATCAGGAAGTTACGTGCGTAACCGTCCTTGACCTTGACCACGTCGCCCAGGTTGCCGACGTTAACAACTTTTTCCAAAAGGATAATTTGCATTTTTTTCTCCAGAAGTTCTGATCTGTTCGCCGCGGATTAACCGTGGTGCAGGTCGGTGTACGGCAGCAGCGCGAGGTAGCGTGCGCGCTTGATGGCGGTGTCGACCTGGCGCTGGTAGTGCGCCTTGGTACCGGTCAGACGTGCCGGCATGATCTTGCCGTTTTCCTGGACGAAGTCCTTCAGGGTGTCGACGTCTTTGTAATCGACCTGTTCCACGTTTGCAGCGGTGAAGCGGCAGAACTTCTTGCGCTTGAACAGCGGATTCTGCTGCTTGCGCTTGAGTTTTTCTTTAGCTTTGTTTTTGTCGAACTTTTTACCGAATGCCATTTTTGAGGCTCCTGTATCTGTAATCTAAATTGGCCGTGTCGCTGGGCGACTATGCGGCACTGAAATCAACGATGTGAAACACCAAGGCTTTGCTGTTGCGGCCTTTCCTTGCAAGGAATCCTTCGAAGCGGTAAGCGGCGCCGAGTTCGGCGCTGGCGACCTTGCCTGAAATCTCGCCCGCGGCCAGCGCGGGAAGCTCAAACTCGACCAGCCTTGCCACCCCTGCTTCCTGCTGCTGCGAACTGTGCTGCAGCATTGCGCCCACGATGGGAACGCCGGCCGGGGTAAAACGCAGTACGTCTCGCTCCGCGATGGTCGCGATGAGCTGGAACCGGTTCACTGCGCTGTGTCGCTTCTTGCTGAATTCCTCAGGAAAACCTTAGGCAGCGGCGGCGGCCGGGGCAGGGGCTGCTGCTTCTGCGCGGTGGCTCTTGGCTGCGTCTTCGCGCTGGACCGACTTCATCATCGGCGACGGTGCGGTTTCGGCCTTCTTCATCTTGACGGTCAGGTGACGCAGGACGGCATCGTTGAACTTGAATGCGGTTTCCAGCTCGACCAGGGTCTCGTTGTCGCACTCGATGTTCATGCAGATGTAGTGGGCTTTCGGCAGCTTCTGGATCTGGTAAGCCATCTGGCGACGGCCCCAGTCTTCCACGCGATGGATGTTACCGCCGCGGCTGCTCACCGTGGCCTTGTAACGCTCAATCATCGCCGGGACTTGCTCGCTCTGGTCCGGGTGGACGATAAAAACGATTTCATAATGACGCATGCAACACTCCTTAAGGACGTTTAAACAAATGCCCACCTCGGCGTCAAGACGAGTGTGGGAAGGGGTAAGCCGAACATTATAGCCGGAAAAATGTGCAGTTGGGAAGGTGGAGCGTGTTTGCGAAGCCAGATGAGCCGGCATGAAGCAAGGAATGATGCGTGCATCCCGCCACAGTTACGTCCATCGGAACCGCATTGCACAAATTTTTCACACTTTTCCCGTGTTTGCCCTTGCGTATATCAGAATACTGTACAAAAATACAGTCTGCTCTTACAACCATTTGCCGTAAAACATCCATGCTCAAGCTCACCCCAAGGCAAGAACAGATCCTTAACCTGATCAAGGAAGCGATCGAGAACACCGGTTTCCCGCCGACCCGCGCCGAAATCGCGGCCGAGCTGGGCTTCAAGTCGGCCAATGCGGCCGAGGAGCACCTGCAGGCGCTGGCGCGCAAGGGCGCGATCGAGATCTCGCCCGGCACCTCGCGCGGCATCCGCCTCGTCGGCGCCTCGGTCGAACAGGTCCCGATGCCGCCGCCGAACCTGATGATGTCGCTGCCGCTGGTCGGCCGCGTCGCCGCCGGTTCACCGATCCTGGCCCAGGAACACGTGGAAGCCACCTATTCCGTCGATGCGGCCATGTTCTCGGCGCGGCCGGACTTCCTGCTGAAGGTCAAGGGCTGGTCGATGCGCGACGCCGGCATTTGCGACGGCGACTTCCTGGCGGTGAAGAAGATCGACAGCGCCAAGAACGGCCAGATCGTGGTGGCACGGCTGGGCGAGGAAGTGACGGTCAAGCGCTACCGCAAGACCGGCAACCTGGTCGAGCTGCTGCCGGAAAATCCCGATTTCAAGGTGATCCAGGTGAGCCCGGAAGACGAGTTCGCACTGGAAGGCCTGGCCGTCGGCCTGATGCGCAGCTGGCACTAAGGCTCGCACTCAGGCTGGACTGCGGCCGGTGCGGGCTTACCCGCGCCGCGCCGCCAGGCGGCTTATTGGATCTTCTTGTCCGCCCAGTAGGAGTCTTTCTTGGCGGACTTTACCATCTTGTTGTGCTCTTCCACGTAGGCCTCGGTCGCCGAGCGCCACGCCGCGAAGTCGGCCAGCACCAGCTTCGAGCTCACCTTCGCTTCCTCGCTCAGGTTTTCCTGCAGTTGCGCGAGGTAGGCCGTTGACTTCTCGACCTCTTCCTTGTTCATCAGCTTCTGGATGTCGGCAGGGATGCGCTTGGTCAGGGGCATTGCCTCGTTCAGGTTGGTGACGAACTTGTTGTAGCACTGCTGCCACACGCCCACCGCCGCACCGATGCGGTCGATGTCCGCGTTGACCTTCGACATCGCGGGGATCCGCGGCGCCACGCAACGGAATTCGCCCGACTTCAGGTCTTCGCCGTCGTAGCCGCTGATCCAGTAGTCGATCTCTTTCCTGCGCTTGAGGCGCTGGTCCATCAGTTCCAGCGAAGCGGCGGCTACCTTGTTGCCCTTCGCAGCCGCCTTCCTGAACAGCGCCTCGGCCTTGGCTTCGTCGACCTGCCCTGCTTCGCCGTACCAGTACATCTGGCCCAGCGCCTGTTGCGCCTCGGGATTACCGGCATTGGCCAGCTTGGTATAGATCTTCAGCGCCGCCGGGTAGTCCTTTTTCTGGAACAGGGCGTTGGCATCTTCCAGCTCGCCGGCATAGGCGGCGCCGCACAGCAGCAGGGATGCAAGGAACAGCTTGGTCTTCATGGGCGGATCGAGGAGGTGAAAAAGAAATCCCATGATAGCGGCAATCCGGGGCCCGGCTCAACCGCTGAAACAAAAAGCGTGGCACGCTTCTCGTAGGGCGGGCGGCTACACCCCGGAGGCCGGTACACCCGCGGCGTGAACGCCGCCCGCGCGTTCAACTCACATTCGAGCTGAGGCGCAGCTCAAACACTGTCTGAACGCGCTGGCGGCGGTGACGCCAGCGCTGATCCAGCGCACGGGTGGAGCCGCCCACCCTACGAAACAGCAAGCCCGCGGTAGCCGCCATGAAAACGGCAACCCGGATCTGCCCTTGTCCGCAGTGCGTATCGTCAGGCGTCGAGCGCCTGGCGGAAGTCCGCCAGCAGGTCCTCGGTATCCTCGATGCCCACCGACACCCGGATCAGCGACTCGGCGATACCCATGCTGGCGCGCCGCTCCGCCCCCATCTCGAAGAAGATCGTGTGCGCCACCGGGATCACCAGGGTGCGGGTGTCGCCCAGGTTGCTGGCCGGGATGCCGAGCTGCAGTCGGTTGAGGTAGTCGAAGGGGTCGATGGAATCGACCAGCTCGAAGCTCATCAGGGAACCGGCGCTGCGGAACAGTTCCTTCACGATGCCGTGTTGCGGATGCGAAGCCAGGCCCGGATAGTGGACCGCCGCCACCCTGTCGTCGGCTTCCAGCATCTGCGCCAGCGCCAGCGCGTTGGCGCTGGTGCGCTCCATGCGCAGCGCCAGCGTCTCCGCGCCCACGGCGATGTGGTGCGCCGCTTCCGGCCCGAGGGCCGCGCCGAAGTCGCGCAGGGCCTTGGCGCGCAGCTGGGCCAGGCCCTGGGCGCTTGGGGCCTGCTTGCGGAAGTTGGGCGCGATATGCGGGTAGGCGCTCCAGTCGAACAGGCCGGTATCGGTCAGGGCGCCGCCCAGGGCGATGCCGTGACCGCCGATCGATTTGGTCAGCGAATTCACTACCAGGCCCGCCCCGACCGACTTCGGGCGGAACAGCCAGGGCGTGGTCATGGTGTTGTCGACCACGTAGAGGATGCCGCGCTCGCGGCACAGCTGTCCGATGCGGGCCAGGTCGGCGACCTGGGTGCGCGGGTTGGCGATGGTTTCGACGAACACCATGCGCGTGTCCGGTTTCAAGGCCGCCTCGACGTTCCGGACATCCGTCGCGTCGACGAAATCGACGGCCACGCCCTGCCCCGCCACGGTCTGCCACAGGCTGTTGGTGTTCCCGAACAGGAAGGAGGACGAGACGATGTGGTCGCCCGCGCGCAGCAGGGCCTGGAACAGCGCGCCGATGGCGCCCATGCCGGTCGCGAAACAGATCGTGCCGACGCCGTCTTCCATCCTGGTGATCTTGTCTTCCAGCGCAGCGACGGTCGGGTTGCCCTGGCGGCCGTAGCGGAAGCCCGGCTCCTTGCCCTGGAACACGCTGGCCAGCTGGCGCGCGTCGCCGTAGCCGAAGGCCACCGAGGTGTGCACCGGCTTGTGCAGCGAGCCCTGCTCGATGCTCTTCCTGCGGTCGTTGTGCAGGATCGTGGTCGTGAAACCGTAGGAGGCCGGCTTGCGATGCGCTTCGCTCATGCTCTCGCCCTTATTCCGCAGTCGCCGGCGTGTTCAGGTTGAGCTGGGTGCGCACCGGATCCTCGACCTGGTTCTTCTTCGGGTTGTGGCGCGCGGTTTCCTGGCGGTCCAGGTATTCCGGGGTCACGTCGCCCGTCACGTACACGCCGTCGAAGCAGGACGCCTCGAAGTTCTTCAGCGCCGGATTCACGTCCGAGATCGCCTTCTTCAGCGCATCCACGTCCTGGTAGACCAGGCGGTCGGCCGTGATTTCCTTGCACACTTCGTCGACGGTGCGGCCGTGCGCGATCAGCTCGTCGCGGGTCGGCATGTCGATGCCGTACACGTTGGGGTACAGCACCGGCGGCGCGGCCGAGGCGAAGAACACTTTCCTGGCGCCGGCGTCGCGCGCCATCTGCACGATCTCGCGGCTGGTGGTGCCGCGCACGATGGAATCGTCCACCAGCAGCACGTTCTTGTCCTTGAATTCCGAGGCGATCGCGTTGAGCTTCTGGCGCACGGACTTCTTGCGCATCCCTTGACCAGGCATGATGAAGGTGCGGCCGATGTAGCGGTTCTTGATGAAGCCTTCGCGGTATTCCACGCCGAGCTTCAGGGCCAGCTGGATCGCGGCCGGACGCGAGGAATCGGGGATCGGCATGACCACGTCGATTTCCTCGACCGGGATCTCGTTGCGGATCTTGTCGGCCAGGTATTCGCCCATGCGCAGGCGGGTCGCGTACACCGAGGCGCCGTCGATCACCGAGTCCGGACGCGCCAGGTACACGTATTCGAAGGCGCAGGGGTTCAGCGACGGATTTTCGGCGCACTGGCGCTCATACAGCTTGCCGTCGTTGTCGATGAAGATGGCCTCGCCCGGCGCGATGTCACGCACGAAGCGGAAGCCCAGGCCTTCCAGCGCCACCGATTCGCTGGCCACCACGTATTCGGTGCCGTGTTCCCCCTCGTTCACGCCAAGGCAGATCGGACGGATGCCGAAGGGGTCGCGGAAAGCCAGCATGCCGTGGCCGGCGATCTGGGCCACGACGGCATAGGCGCCGCGCACGCGGCGGTGCACCGCCGCCACCGCCTTGAAAACCGCGTCGGTGTCCAGGTTATAGCCGTCGGCCGCTTCCTGGATTTCGTGCGCCAGCACGTTGAGCAGCACTTCCGAATCGGAATCGGTGTTGATGTGGCGGCGGTCGTTCTTGAACAGCTCTTCCTTGAGCTGGGCCTGGTTGGTCAGGTTGCCGTTGTGGGCCAGGGTGATGCCGAAGGGCGCGTTCACGTAGAACGGCTGCGCTTCCTCCTCGCTCGACGAGCCTGCAGTGGGGTAGCGGCAGTGGCCGATACCGGTATTGCCCTGCAGCGAACGCATGTTGCGGGTGCGGAACACGTCACGGACCAGGCCATTGGCCTTGTACATCGAGAACATGCTGCTGTGATTGGTTGCAATCCCGGCCGCGTCCTGGCCGCGGTGCTGCAGGAGCAGCAGTGCGTCATAGAGAAGCTGGTTGACGGGATTGTTCGAGACGACGCCGACGATGCCACACATGGTGCGCTCCTAAAACTGGACAGCTTGATTACAAAAATTAAAACTTCACATGCTGCGCCAGGGCAGCAGGGAGGAAAGGTTTCACAGTGCGCGCGCCGGTTTCCGCCATGGGCGACAGCAGCGCATTCTTCCAGAAATCCGCTTGCGGGATGGAAGTCATCCCACACAATATGACGGCGGCAAGCACGATTACAATGCCCCTCGCTAATCCGAACAATCCGCCGAGCCCCCGGTCCGCCAGGCTCAGGCCGGACGCCGTGATCAGGGCCCCGATCGCCAGCGACAGCAAGCCCATCAGTATCCGCGCACCGAGGAACAGCAGCACGAAGGCCATGATCAGGCGCGTGGCTTCGCCGGGCAGCACATCGGGCAACATCGGCGCCAGTGTCGCGCCGTAGGCATTGGCCACCACGAAAGCCACGATCCAGCCCAGCAGCGACAGGATCTCCTTGACCAGCCCGCGCAGGGTGGAAATGATGACCGACGAACCCAGCACGAACAGGACCAGGTAATCGAAAATCGTCACGCCCGCTCAACCTTGCATCAGAGCGGCACCATGGTGCCCGACAGGCCCATGCCGATCAGTTTCGAGCGGATCTTTTCGCCCTCTTCCCTGGTATACGGCCCCACGCGCACGCGGATCAGCTCGCCGGACTTCTCGGTGAACGAGGACACGCCGGCCGCGCGCAGGCGCCCCTGCAGCTCGTTGACCTTTTCCTGGGTCGCCAGCGCGGCCACCTGCACCACGTATTTCTGCGACGGGCCGACGGCCTTGACGGCCGGCTTGCCTTCCAGGATGGCGATGGCGCGGGCCGCGTCGTCCTGGGTGCGCGGTTTTTCCGCCGCCGGCAGCGGCTTCACGGCCGGCTTGTCGACCGGTTTCTCGAGCGGCCTGTCGATCTTCTTCGGTTCGGCTTCGGCCAGCTTGACCGGCTTGTTCTCCACGGCCGGCTTGTCCGTCCCGGGCGCTTCCGGCTCCTGCGGCGCGGCACGGGCGGTGTCGATGGTGCGCAGCGGCGGCGGGTCGGACGGCGGCGTCGCCGGCCGGGCGTCCGGCGCAGGCGTTGGAGGCGCCGCGTCTTCCGGCTCGACGATCTCCTCGCCGCTGTCGACGGTGGCGGCGGCGGGCACCGGCAGCGGGGCCGTCTTGTCCTTGGCCGGAATATGGATGGCGATGTCTGCGCCGAGCGGCTTGGGCTCGGAGTCGAGCAGCATCGGCAGGCCTACCGCCGCCGCGAGGGCCAGCGCGATGGCGCCCACCAGGCGGCGGCGTGCGCGCTTCTTCTCGGGCAGGATCGGATCGGCGCCAGAACGGCCGGGACCGCGGCCGCGGGTGGCGCCATCGCCGGCGTGGGTTGCGCGCTTGGACCGGGCCTGCTGCCCGTAGGCGGCATCGTCGTCCTTGACGAAGTGGCCACTGTCCCGGACAGTGTCTTGCTTGTTTTTGCTACCGAACGAGAACAAGCCCATGCGTATCTAGAATCAGTGTAGAGAGTTTTTACGTGCCGCCATGACGCCGGCGACCGTGTAGAACGAGCCGAAGACCACAATTCTATCATTCTCCCCTGCCCTGCTCACGGCGTTTGCATAGGCATCGAGGGGAGTGGCGAACGGCACGACCGAAAAATCGCCTTCTTTCGCCCCCGCGGGCCGCAAGGCCTCGAGCTGTTGCGCCAGCTGCTGCGGCTGCGCCGAACGCGGCGAAGGCAGCGCGGTGACGCACCAGTGGTCGACGATTTCGCGCAGGGGGGCGACCACGGCCTCGATGTCCTTGTCTTCCATGATGCCGAACACCGCATAGGTGTAGCGGTGGAAGCCCATGTTGCCTAGATTGTGCGCCAGCGCGCTTGCCGCGTGCGGGTTGTGGGCCACGTCCAGCACCTGGGTCGGTCGGCCCGGCAGCACCTGGAAGCGTCCCGGCAGCTCGACCATGGCCAGGCCCGCGCGCACTTCCTGGGCGCCGCAGGGCAGCTGCATGCGCAGCACTTCCAGCGCGGCCAGCGCGGCCGAGGCGTTGAGCAGCTGGTTGGCGCCGCGCAGGGCCGGATAGGCCAGCGAGTTGCGGCGCTGTCCGCGCCCGCCATAGCTCCACTGCTGCTGGTCGCCCTGGTAGTTGAAGTCGCGGCCCAGCAGCCACAGGTCGGCGCCGATGCTTTCCGCATGCTGGACCAGCGATTGCGGCGGCACGGGATCGCTGCAGATCGCGGCCTTCCCGGCGCGAAAGATGCCGGCTTTTTCGAAGCCGATCTTCTCGCGCGTGTCGCCGAGGTAGTCGGTATGGTCGATGTCGACGCTGGTGACGATCGCCACGTCGGCGTCGACCACGTTGACGGCATCGAGGCGCCCGCCCAGGCCAACCTCGAGGATCGCCACGTCCACACCGCTGTGCGAGATCAGGTGCATGATCGCCAGCGTGGTGAATTCGAAGTAGGTCAGCGAGACATCGCCGCGCACGCTTTCCACCGCATCGAAGGCCGCTACCAGCGCTTCGTCGGACGCCATTTCGCCGTTGATGCGGGCGCGCTCGTTGAAGTCGAGGAAGTGCGGCTTGATGTACAGGCCCACGCGATAGCCGGATTGCAGCAGCACGGATTCCAGCATGGCGCAGGTCGAGCCCTTGCCATTGGTGCCGGCCACCATGATCACCGGGCAGCCAAAGGCAAGCCCCATGCGTTCCTTGACGGCGCGCACGCGATCGAGGCCCATGTCGATATGGGTTTCGGCATGGCGCGACTCGAGCAGGGCCAGCCAGTCAGGCAAGGTGGTCGGGAGAGTGGACATTGATTGGACTTCGGTGAGAGCGCGGAGGGCGCTGGTGCGGACGCGTGGGCGCCCGCACCTTGAGCTTGTGAAAAATTCCTCCATGGCAGCGTTGCATCGTCTCGCCGTACTGGCGTACTGTCTTCGACGATGCGCCTTGCCCTGGAGGTTTTTTCACAAGCTCCGTGGGTAGAATCAAGCCAGCGCGTCGGCGGCCTGGTTTTGCAGCAGCGCCAGCAGGCGGGCGATTTCTTCGCGCATCTTGCGGCGGTCGACGATCATGTCGACGGCGCCCTTCTGCACCAGGAACTCGGCGCGCTGGAAGCCTTCCGGCAGCTTTTCGCGCACGGTGTTCTCGATCACGCGCGGGCCGGCGAAGCCGATCAGGGCTTTCGGTTCGGCGATGACGACGTCGCCCATGAAGGCGAACGAGGCCGAGACGCCGCCCATGGTCGGGTCGGTCAGCACGGAAATGAACGGCAGCTTTTTCTCGGACAGCTTGGTCAGCATCGCGGTGGTCTTGGCCATCTGCATCAGCGACAGCAGGCCTTCCTGCATGCGGGCGCCGCCGGTGGCAGTGATGCAGATGAAGGGCACCTTCTGCTCCAGGGCCACCTGGGCGCCGCGCACGAAGCGCTCGCCGACGACCGATCCCATCGAGCCGCCCATGAACTCGAATTCGAAGCAGGCGACGACGACCGGCAGGCTCATGATCGAACCGCCCTGCACGATCAGGGCATCGGTTTCGCCGGTGGCGTCCATGGCCTGCTTGAGGCGGTCCGGGTACTTCTTGCTGTCCTTGAACTTCAGGGTATCGACCGGCAGGGCTTCCTGGCCGATGTCATAGCGGCCGCCTTCGTCGAGCAGGCTATCCAGGCGCTCGCGGGCGCGGATGCGCATGTGATGGTCGCACTTCGGGCAGACGTGCAGGTTCGACTCCAGGTCGGCGCGGTACAGGACCGATTCGCACGACGGGCACTTGACCCACAGCCCTTCGGGCATGGTTTTGCGGTTGGCGGCATCGGAGCGCTGGATCCGTGGGGGCAGCAGTTTTTCTAGCCAACTCATCTTTTCTCCTTGCGGCAGTTCTTCGAGGTGGCGGTAGTGTAGCCGCAAGCGTCCGGCTTGTCGAATCCTGTCACCCGGCCAATTATCATTCCGACATCATTGGGGTCAGAGTCAAATTGTTGGGCAATTCTCCAGAATTTCCTGCCAATTCGACTCCGACCCTAATTGCCGAAATGTAAGGGTGCGGCCCAGCAATCGGGGTCAGAGTCGAATTCTTTGACAACTTTTAAGAATTTCCTGGAAATTCAACTCTGACCCTTAAGTGCTGACCCTTAAGTGATTGAGTGAGGAAAGTCCTACAAGCCGCACTCACGTATGCCGATACACGTGTCACCCCGGCCGTCTACCATGGACCCACTCGAACCACGAAGGAGGAAAGCAATGGCCGAGAACAAGGGAAAAGGCGTCAAAGGGCGCCCATATGACGAGCTGAGCGGCGTTGGCACCAGTAATGCCGGCATTACCGGTACGACCGGCAACCTGAACGACAAAGGTAGGGATGGCGGCGTCGGCCAGCCTCCGCTGCGTGACGAAGGCAATCGTCAGAGCGTGGCGGAAGCCGGACAAACCGGCGAGACCCCCGCGCTTGGCAACGCCCAACGTGTACCTCAGCATTACCACGAGAAAGGCGACAAGGACGCCTCTGCACCCCACGACCATCAGCAGAAGCGCAAGGGCTGAGCCGCACCGACCGACTCCCGGACTGCTGGACTGGGAGAGCGGTCATCCCCTATTGGTCCATCATAGTGCGACGCCCGCAGTAAAGTTCCGCACCTCTTGCACTGCCAGTTCTCTCGGTACCGACCCCACCTCCGGGATGATGCGGCCGCCGCTTACCATCGCATCCGCCATTTCCGCCACCGCAAAGGTCCTGGCACAGTAGCGATTGGGTCAGGGTCGAATTGTTTGACGACGTGGGGATTCCAGGCAATCCCCCCGACCCTCGGTCAGCTCAGGTGTTGGCCTGCGCTTCCGAGACTTCCTTGGTGCTGTATTCCAGGCCGCCGACCCAGCCGGCGACGACGTTATACAGCCAGGCAGCCAGGCCAGTGCCGAGGAAAGCAATGAGACCGTAAATGACTGGCGCCAGAATGACGGCGAACAGTGCTGCACTGCCGCCGCCGAGCAAGCCAATCGCTCCCATAACCACGATGATGGGAATCGACATCACCATGTACAGCAAGGCCAGTACCTTCGCAGATTGCGTTACCGACACGTTGACGATCTGTTTTTTCATTGTTAGGTCCCAGTAGATTGTTCATGGGAAATACGATGTCAATATACTGGTGCGCACTGGCGCTTGTTGCGCGCTACCGCAATAGTTTCCTTGCCGCAAGGCAAGCTCATTCGGTTCAGCGGCGATGCGTGAGTACGATGCAACTGTCCAAAATAAGGACGCCTGGAGGCGTCCCTGCTGATCTGCCCTCGTGCGCCACTCAGGCATCCAGCGCGCTACGGATGCCCGCGGTGAAGCTGCGCACGGCATCGACCGCCTCTTCCTTCGGCACCGACTCCAGTTCCTGGATGATGCGGCTGCCGATCACCACCGCATCCGCCACCTCCGCCACCGCACGCGCGGTAGCGCCGTCACGGATGCCGAAGCCCACGCCGATCGGCAGTTTGACGTGCTCGCGGATGGCCGCCACGCGCCGCGCGACGTCAAGCGTGTCGATGCTACCGGCGCCAGTCACGCCCTTGAGCGAGACGTAATAGCTGAAGCCGCTGCCGTACTGCGCCACCTGCTGCACGCGTTTCGTGGTCGAGGTCGGCGCCAGCAGGAAGATCAGGTCGAGCTCGTTAGCGCGCATGGCCTCGGCAAAAGCCGCGCATTCTTCCGGCGGGTAGTCGACCACGATCGCGCCGTCGGCGCCCGCCTCCTTGGCGCAGCGGATGAACTGATCAGGGCCGATGCGCTCGATCGGGTTGGCGTAGCCCATCAGGACCACGGGCGTACTGGTGTTGGTCTTGCGGAATTCGCGCACGAAGCCGAAAACGTCCTGCAGGCCGATGTTGAACTTGAGCGCGCGTTCGCAGGCGCGCTGGATCACCGGCCCTTCGGCCATCGGGTCGGAAAACGGGACGCCCAGTTCCAGGACGTCGGCGCCGCCCTCCACCAGCGCGTGCATGAGCGGCACGGTCAGTTCAGGCCCGGGGTCGCCGGCGGTGATGAAGGTAACGAGGCCGGTCTTGTTCTGCGCCTTGAGCGCGGCAAAAGTCGATGCAATGCGGGACATGCTGTTCTTTCTTTGAAAGGATGACGAGAAGATGGAAGACGCGCGGCCGGTCAGCCGAAGTCGAGTCCCATCCTCTGCGCCACCGTGTGCATGTCCTTGTCGCCGCGGCCCGACAGGTTGACCAGGATGAGCTGGTCCTTCGGCAGCGTGGCGGCCAGCTTCAACGCATGGGCGATCGCGTGCGAGGACTCCAGCGCCGGGATGATGCCTTCGATGCGGCAGCAGTCATGGAAGGCGGCCAGCGCTTCGTCATCCGTGATCGACACGTACTCGGCGCGCTTGATGTCCTTCAACCACGCGTGCTCCGGCCCCACGCCGGGATAATCCAGGCCGGCCGACACCGAATGCGTCTCGATGATCTGCCCGTTCGCATCCTGCAGCAGGTAGGTGCGGTTGCCGTGCAACACACCCGGGATGCCGGCGCTCAGCGATGCCGCGTGCTTGCCCGTCTCCAGCCCCTCGCCCGCCGGCTCGACGCCGACCAGCTTCACGCCCGGCTCGTCGATATACGGATAGAAGATGCCCATCGCGTTGGAACCGCCGCCGACGCAGGCCAGCACGTAGTCCGGCTGGCGGCCGGTCATGGCCGGCATCTGCACGCGGCATTCCTCGCCGATCACCGACTGGAAGTCGCGCACCATCATCGGGTACGGGTGCGGACCGGCCACGGTGCCGATGATGTAGAAGGTGTTCTCGATGTTGGTGACCCAGTCGCGCATCGCTTCGTTGAGCGCGTCCTTCAGGGTTTTGCTGCCCGATTCGACGGGCACGACGGTCGCGCCCAGCAGTTTCATGCGGTAGACGTTCTGGGCCTGGCGCTTGACGTCTTCGCTGCCCATGTACACCACGCATTCCATGCCGAAGCGGGCGCAGATGGTGGCCGTGGCCACGCCGTGCTGGCCGGCGCCGGTTTCGGCGATGATGCGCTTCTTGCCCATGCGGCGCGCCAGCAGGGCCTGGCCGATCACGTTATTGATCTTGTGCGCGCCCGTATGGTTCAGGTCTTCGCGCTTGAAGAAGATCTGGGCGCCCCCAGCCTGCTCTGACCAGCGCTTGGCATGGTAGACCGGCGAAGGACGGCCGACGAAGTGGGCCAGCTCGTAGCGGAATTCCTCGAGGAACTCGGGGTCGTTCGAATAGCGCGCGTAGGCTTCGTTCAGCTCGGCCAGCGCATGCGTCAGGGTTTCGGCAACGAAGCTGCCGCCATAGGGGCCGAAGTGCCCGCTCTGGTCGGGCAGTTGGTAATCCGGGGTCTGGAACAGCGGAGTATGTCCGCTAGGACGATCTTTCATGATGGTTCTCGCTTGATAGGATGGCATCGGCGGCCCGCACGGCCTGGATGAAGTCGGCAATCTTGCGGGCATCCTTGATGCCCTTCTGCGCTTCGACGCCACTGCTGACGTCGACCGCGAAAGGGCGAACACGTACGATCGCGTCAGTCGCGTTTTGTACGTTCAAGCCACCACTCAAAACGAGCCGAGGCGCGAGCTCTTTTGGGACGAGAGACCAATCGAAGACCTTTCCTGCGCCGCCGTAGGCGTCCACCCAGGTGTCCAGCAACAGGCCGGAGAACCAGGGACTGGCGGCGCGGTATATACGCTCGTATTCTAGCAGTTCATCCGGGCTCGTGTCCGGCCTCACGCGGAAGGCCCGCACGAACGGGCGCTGCACGGCTGCAGCCAGCTCCGCGCACTGCCCGGCCGTTTCGTCGCCGTGGAACTGGATCAGGGACAGCGGCGCGAGGGCCGCCACCGCCCTCACCTCGTCCACGCTCGCGTTGACGAACAGGGCGACGGCGCTCACATAGGGAGGCAGCGCGGCGCACAGCTGTCCCGCCTGCTCCGGCGTGACATAGCGCGGGCTGGCCGGATAAAAGACGAAGCCCAGCGCGTCGGCGCCGCTTGACACGGCCGCGCGCAGGTCCTCCTCGCGCGTGATGCCGCAAATCTTGATACGGGTGCGTTGCATAGCGATCCTTACAACCAGGGGAGCGGGGACGCCGGCTCCTGGGGGAGTCCCCATCTGGGATCGTAATCGATTTTGGCCAGGTACAGGCCGTCCGGCATGAAGGTGGGCGCGGCCACGTCGCGCGAGCGGCTTTCCAGCACCTCCTTCATCCAGCCCGGTTCGTTGCGTCCCGTGCCGACATAGACGAGCGAACCGACGATGTTGCGCACCATGTGGTGGAGAAAAGCACTGGCGCGCACCGTGAACACGATCACGTCGCCGTAGCGCCGGATGCTCACCTCGTGCATCTGCTTGACCGGCGACCTGGCCTGGCAGCCGGAGGCGCGGAAGGCCGAGAAATCATGCTCGCCGATCAGGTACTGTCCGGCTTCGACCATGCGCGCGACGTCGAGCGGACGGAAGGTCCACCCTGCCCGTCCCGCCAGCAGCGCCGACGGGTTCGGGTGGTTGTAGAGCACGTAGTGGTAGGTGCGCGAGCGCGCCGAGAAGCGCGCGTGGAATTCATTGCCATCGAGGTCGGGGGCGACCTCGTGGGCCCAGCGCACCACGATCGACTCGGGCAGGAAGGCGTTCACGCCACGCACCCAGCTCTGCATGCTGCGGTCGAGTTCCGTGTCGAAGTGGACGACCTGCTCGATGCCGTGCACGCCGGCGTCGGTGCGGCCGGCGCAGGTGGTAGCAAGAATCGTGCAGGCGAACTTCTCGAGGGCGATCTCGAGCTGGTCCTGGACGGTGTTACGCGCCGGTTGCTTCTGGTAGCCGCTCCAGGCAGTGCCGACGTACTGGACACCCAGTGCGATGCGCCTCACGCGAGCAGGTTGCGCATTGCGCCGGCACGGCTCACCTGGTCGCTGCTGCCACCCTTCATGACCTCGTCGAGCAGCTCACGCGCGCCTTCCTTGTCACCGATTTCCTGGTAGGCGATCGCGAGATCGAGCTTGGTCTCCATCTCCATGTGTTCCGGCGACATGGCCTGCTCGGCCGCGGGTTCGGCCACCGGCTCAGCGGCAAGTCCGAACGCCGGTTCGGCCGCCAGCGCGGGCGCCATCTCCGGCGCCGGCTGCGGCGCGGACTCGGCCAGTGGCGGCAGGTCGAGGTCGATGTCGCTCAGGTCGAACGCGGGCTCGCCCGGTGCGCCATGGGCCGCGGCCGGAGCCGCGTCGCCGGACGCTGCGATCGCCGGAATTTCAGGGAGCGCGAAAGTATCGTCGACAGCGTCCGGCGTGAAGTCCATGCCGGACGCGTCGGCGGCAGGCGCAGTAGCAGTAGCAGTAGCAGGCACCGTAGCGGCTGGCGGCGCGTCGAACGCGAAGGGCTCGACCTGCGGCTGGGCCAGGGCCGGCGCAGGCGCCGCTGCCGGCTCGGCCGGGCTGCCGAAGTCCATGGTGTCGAGGTCGAACAGCGGATCGTCCATGCCGTCCTGCGGCGCCGGCGTGGCGATGATGGCCGGCACGTCGTCGTGGAACGGGGTCGCCTCGGCCACGGCGGCCGGCGCTGCCGGGGTGGCCGGCTGGCCAAAGTCCATGGCATTGAGGTCGAACAGCGGGTCGTCTTCCAGGCTTGCGGGGGTAGCCAGGGCCGGCGCTTCCTCCTCGCTGGCGGCGGGCAGCGGCGGCAGGTCGAACTCGGCGGCCAGGCCGGCCATGTCGACGCCCGCGCCTGCGCCAGCTGCCGCGGCCTGTGCCGGGCTGCGCGCGTCGGCTTCCGGCTCGCCGAAGTTCATGTCGAAAGCGAGATCGAAGGCATCCTCGCGTGCCGGCGCCGCGCTGCGATCGGCTGGCTCGGTGATGGCGTCACCAATCGGATCCAGTGCAAAGTCGAGGTCCGGCACCGCGGTCTGGTCTTGCGCCGCATCGGCGCCGGGGCCAGCCATGGCGATCGGTTCGCCGCTGCTGACCGGTTCGAAGGTGAGGCCGCCCAGGTCGAAGTCGAGTGCGTTGTCGTCCTGGCGCTCGTCGCCCGCCGCCGCAAGGGGCGCGGCAGCGGCCGGCACGGCGGTCGCGTCGCGATCGTCGTCGAGGGCAGCGTAGGCGCCTGCGGCCGCTCCTGCGCCGAGGGCCGCCGCCGGAGCGCCGATGCGGAAGGCATCCTCGAGCTGCTGCGACAGCAGCGACTGCTGGTCGCGTTCCTGCGGGCTCTTGGCCGGTGCGCTAGGGGCAGCGCCGCCGGCGCCGGCATACAGGGGATTGGCCGGGTCGATGTTGAGGCCGAGCGCCGCGGCCTGGACCCATTCGTCACCGGCGCCGCGCGTCATGGCGTGCAGCTCGCGGGCCTGGATCTCGAACGCGCGCAGGTCCTTGCGGGCGGCGTAGATCTCGAGCAGCTTCAGGCGAACCGGATGGCGCTCCGGATGGGTGCGCAGGGCTTCCTTCAGGATTTCCTCGGCCTGGGCGTCACGGCCGTAGGCGATATAGACGTCGGCTTCCGCAACCGGATCGACTTCATTCGTGTCGAGCTGCGAGGCGGACGGCGCGAAACTCGAGTTGAACACGCTGTTGCTGGTGTCGACGCTCTGTCCGCCCGCTTCCGCGAACAGCGCGTGCGCGGCCGGGGTCGGCACGCCCAGCACCGACGGTTCGGCGACCACGGCCTCGGCGTCGTCCTTGTTCTTCCTGCGGCGCCGCGAGATGCCGAGCGCGGCCAGCAGCAGGATGGCGGCGCCGCCGGCGACGTAGTTGATGTTGTCCATCACGCTGTCGGCAAAGCTCTTTTCCTGCGCTTTGGCGGCCTTGGCCTCCTTCGGCTTCACCGTCTTCGGGCTGGCTTTCTCGGCCGGCCTGGCGGCCGGCGCCGCAGGCGTGGCGGCGTCCCGGGCTGCGGCGACGACGGTGGCGCCGGCGGCGCCGGCGGCCGCGGCATTCTGCACCTCGCTGCCGGAACGGCTCTTCACCGTCATCAGCTGTTCCAGCTCGTTCACGTTGCGCTCGAGTTCCCTGACGCGCTCCTGGGCCTGCGCCAGTTCGCGCTCGCGCGCGATGCTGTCCTCGGCGCTGGCGGTGGCGCCGCCCGCACCCGGGGCCACCCCGGTGGCTTTCGACAGGCGCAACTGGTCGGCCGATTCCTTGGCCGCGGTCGGGCGTTCCTCGACCTTGGCGGTGATCCTGCCGGCCGCGCTCTGGCCGGCCTGCGGCGTGCGCTGGGGCGCGGCGTTGGCGACCTGGCCTGCCAGCTTGTTGCGGTAGGCGTTGAAGTCGGCCGCGTGCGCGACCACGATGCCGCGCGCCTCGCCTTCGCCCGTACCCTGCAGGGCGCCGGCATCCGGCACCGACAGGATCTGGCCTGACTTCAGGCGGTTCATGTTGTTGCCGATGAAGGCGTCCGGATTGGCGCGGTACAGGGCTACCAGCATCATGTCGAGCGAGATGTCGGCCGGCTTGAGCCGGGATGCGATCTTGCCCAGGGTGTCGCCCTGGCGCACGCGGTAGCGCGACGGAGCCTCTGCTGCCGCAGCCGGAGCTGTGGCGCGCGGGGCCGGCGCGGGAGCGCTGGTGGCGGTATCGCGGCGCTGTTCCGCTGGCGGCTGGGGCTGCGGCTGCGATGCGGCCGGCTGCGGCGCGGCGGCGCGCGGCTGGGCCGCGGGCGTGGCGGGACGAGCCTCGGCCGTGGCCTGGGCCGACTGGGTCGTGCGCAGTTCGGCCGGGTCGAGCAGGAAGGTGTACTCGCGCACCAGGCGGCCATTGTTCCAGGTCAGCTCGAGCAGCATGTCCACGAAGGGCTCGTTGAGCGGCTGGGTCGAGCTCACGCGGATGAACTGGCGGCCCGCTCGCTGCTCGACGTTGAAGCGCAGCGACAGCAGGGCCGGGTTGAATTCGATGTTGGCGGTGCGGAAGGCTTCCGGCGACGCCAGCTTGACGGCCAGGCTGGATGCATCTTCACCGGCGGTCGTTGTCAGTTCGATCTCGGCGCGCAGCGGCTGGCCGAGTGCCGACAGCACCGTCAGCTTGCCGAGGCCGGCTGCCTGGACGGCGGGCGCCAGAAGCACGGCGCTGGCCACGGCCGCGGACACTGTTTTCAGCGCAAACGCCATGAGCGGAGGACGGTGAGGAAAATGCATAGTTAGGCGCGAGAAAAGACGAGAAAGAAGTTGACCGTAGGAAAGACGTTTCCTGCGAGTCTCAACATATCACCATGCTCTGGAGCATGCAAGCTCCCTGCGCACATGATAGGCGCAGCAGTGGGGGATGTGTGGCCAGAATGAGCGCTGCGAACGGCGTTTGATAGCGTTTGACTACCAGCGCTTGGCAATATTACAGGAGGTGTTTCAATGCTGCCAATGCAGTTGGCAATGGCAAATCGTACCCACCTAGGGTGGCCGGCTCCGCCGGCCGCGCGTCCAACTCCGGCATGTGCTACCACGAAGCGAACTGATGCTGAACGCGCGGTCGGCAAAGCCGACCACCCTACAGAGGCTACTTGTCCAGCACGATGCGCAGCATGCGGCGCAGCGGTTCGGCGGCGCCCCACAGCAGCTGGTCGCCGACGGTGAAGGCCGACAGGTAGTCGCCGCCCATCGCCAGCTTGCGCAGGCGGCCCACCGGGATGGTCAGGCTGCCGGTGACGGCCGCCGGCGTCAGGTCGCGCATCGAGGCTTCGCGGGTATTCGGCACCACCTTCACCCACTGGTTGTGCGAGGCGATGATATCGCTGATCTCGTCGAGCGGCACGTCCCTGGTCAGCTTGATGGTCAGCGCCTGCGAATGGCAGCGCATCGCGCCGATGCGCACGCACAGGCCGTCCACCGGGATCGCCTTGTTCCCGTCACCCTTGCCGAAGCCTTCGCCCCGGCCGAGGATCTTGTTGGTCTCGGCGCCGGCCTTCCACTCTTCCTTCGACTGGCCATTGCCCAGGTCCTTGTCGATCCAGGGGATCAGGTTGCCGGCCAGCGGCACGCCGAACTGCCTGGTCTCCTCAAGGGACAGGCCATGCTGGGTGGCCAGCACCTGGCGGTCGATCTCGAGGATAGCCGAAGCCGGATCGTCCAGCAGCGGCTTGACGGCGCCGTTGATGGTGCCGAACTGGGTCAGCAGCTCGCGCATGTGCTGCGCGCCGCCGCCCGATGCCGCCTGGTAGGTCATGGAGCTCATCCATTCGACCAGGCCCTGCTCGAACAGGCCGCCCAGTCCGATCAGCATGCACGACACAGTGCAGTTACCGCCGATGAAATTCTTGACGCCGCGCGACATGGCGTTCTTGATGACTTCCTTGTTGACCGGGTCCAGCACGATGACGGCGTCGTCCTGCATGCGCAGGGTCGACGCGGCGTCGATCCAGTAGCCGTTCCAGCCGGCTGCGCGCAGCTGTGGATAGACCTCGGTGGTGTAGTCGCCGCCCTGGCAGGAAATGATGATCTCGCACTTCGACAGTTCGGCGACGTCGAGCGCGCTTTTCAGGGTAGTTTCGTTCTTCGCCATCTTCGGCGCGGCGCCGCCCGGATTCGAGGTGGTGAAGAACACCGGCTCGATGTGGTCGAAATCGCCCTCTTCCTGCATGCGCTGCATGAGGACCGAACCCACCATGCCGCGCCAACCTACCAGGCCTACAAGTTTCATGATTTTCCCTTGGCTATCAAAATGTTTGGATGTTATGCAAGCGCAGCCACCACCGCCTTGCCCATCTCTTCGGTACCTACCTTCGTGGTACCCGCTTCGTAAATGTCGGGCGTGCGCAGGCCCTGGGCCAGCACACGCTTGACCGCGTTCTCGATGCGGTCGGCCTGCTCCGTGCGTCCGAAGGTAAAGCGCAGCATCATCGCGCTTGATAAGATGGTCGCCAGCGGATTGGCCACGCCCTGCCCCGCGATATCCGGCGCCGAGCCGTGCGAGGGCTCGTACAGGCCCTTGTTGTTCGCGTCGAGCGAGGCCGAGGGCAGCATGCCGATCGAACCGGTCAGCATGGCGGCAGCGTCCGACAGGATGTCGCCGAACATGTTACCAGTAACGAGGACATCGAACTTCTTCGGGGCCCGGACCAGCTGCATGGCCGCGTTATCGACGTACATGTGCTCGAGTTCGACGTCCTGGTACTCCTTGTGCACATCGGTGACGATGTCGCGCCAGAACTGGAAGGTTTCCAGCACGTTCGCCTTGTCGACGCTGGTCACGCGGCGGTCGCGCTTGCGCGCGGCCTGGAAGGCGACGTGGGCGATGCGGCGGATCTCGCCTTCGGCATAGCGCATCGTGTCGAAGCCTTCGCGCTGGCCGGCGAACGGCCCGTCGGGGCATTCGCGCACGCCGCGCGGCTTGCCGAAGTAGATGTCGCCCGTCAGTTCGCGGATGATCAGGATGTCCAGCCCCGACACGACCTCGGGCTTGAGGGTCGAGGCGCCGGCCAGTTCCGGATACAGGATCGCCGGGCGCAGGTTGGCGAACAGGCCGAGTTCTTTTCGAAGACCGAGAATGGCCTGCTCCGGGCGCAGTGCGCGTTCGAGCGTGTCGTACTTGTAGTCGCCCACCGCGCCGAACAGCACGGCATCGGCTTGCATGGCCAGCTCCAGCGTGCTGTCGGGCAGCGGATGGCCATGCGCGGCATAGCCGGCGCCGCCGACGTGGGCCGTTTCCATCTCGAAGGGCTCGCCCAGCGCGTCCAGGACCTTGACCGCCTGGTCCATGATCTCCGGGCCGATGCCGTCGCCCGGCAGGATTGCGATTTTCATGCGCTCTCTTTCAGTGGTTCAGATGGTGTTCGCGAGCCAGGGCTGGGCGGCCAGGTGGCGCGCCTCGAAGGCGCGGATCTCGTCGGCGTGGCGCAGGGTCAGGCCGATGTCGTCGAGGCCGTTCAGCAGGCAGTATTTGCGGAACTCGTCGATGGCGAAGCCATACGAGAGGCTGCCGTCCTGCGTGCCGATGCGCTGGTTTGCCAGGTCGACGACCAGCTTGAAGCCCGGTTGCGCGTCAACCGCCCTGAACAGGCCGTCCACCGCTTCTTCCGACAGGACGACCGGCAGCAGACCGCTCTTGTAGCAGTTGTTGAAGAAGATATCGGCGAAGCTCGGCGCGACGATCGCCCGGAACCCGAACTGCTGCAGGGCCCAGGGTGCATGTTCGCGCGATGAGCCGCAGCCGAAGTTCTTGCGGGTCAGCAGGATCGAGGCGCCCGCATGGCGCGGCTGGTTCAGCACGAAGTCCGGGTTCAGCGGACGGGTGCTGCAGTCCTGGCCCGGCTCGCCGTGGTCCAGGTAGCGCCATTCGTCGAACAGGTTGGGGCCGAAGCCGGTACGGCGGATCGATTTCAGGAACTGCTTCGGGATGATGGCGTCAGTGTCGACATTGGCGCGGTCGAGCGGCGCCACCAGTCCTTCGTGTACGGTGAATTTGTCCAATTCGTGCCCCCTTGTGCGCGGCCCTGGCGGCCGCTGGTTGATTACTTGCCGCCGGCGCTGGTGACGACCTGGCCGACCTTTTGCACATCCTTGCCGATGCCGGAAATGGTGTTGCAGCCTGCCAGGACGATGGCGATGACGGAGAGGGCGATTGCTTTTTTCATGATGTTCCTGTGGTCGGTGTGACGGTTAAAACGGTATTAACGCGCTACAAGGCGCGTACGTCGACAAAGTGGCCGGCGATGCCCGCTGCGGCGGCCATCGCGGGCGAGACCAGGTGGGTGCGCCCGCCCTGCCCTTGCCGCCCCTCGAAGTTGCGGTTCGAGGTCGAGGCGCAGCGCTCGCCCGGCTCGAGGCGGTCGGCGTTCATGGCCAGGCACATCGAGCAGCCCGGCTCGCGCCACTCGAAACCGGCATCGAGGAAAATGCGGTCGAGGCCTTCGCGCTCGGCCTGTTCCTTCACCAGGCCCGAGCCCGGCACGACCATCGCCAGCTTGACGTTGGCCGCGCGCCGGCGGCCGCGCACCACTTCGGCGGCGGCGCGCAGGTCTTCGATGCGCGAGTTGGTGCAGGAACCGATGAAGACCTTGTCGATGCGGATGTTCTCGATCGGCGTGTTGGGCGCCAGGTCCATGTAGGCCAGCGCCTTTTCCAGCGCGCCGCGGCGTACGGCGTCGGATTCCTCGCGCGGGTCCGGCACGCGGCCGTCGATCGCGGTGACCATCTCGGGCGAGGTGCCCCAGGTGACCTGCGGGCGGATCTCGCGGGCGTCGAGCTCCACGACCGTGTCGAAGCTCGCGCCTTCGTCCGAATGCAGGGTGCGCCAGTAGGCGACAGCCCGTTCCCACTGCTCGCCCTTGGGCGAGAACGGGCGACCCTGCACATACCCGATGGTGGTGTCGTCGACACCGATCATGCCCGCGCGCGCGCCCGCTTCGATCGCCATGTTACAAACCGTCATGCGGCCTTCCATCGACAGCGCGCGGATGGTCGAGCCACCGAATTCGATGGCGTAGCCGGTGCCGCCGGCGGTGCCGATCTTTCCGATTACCCCCAAGACGATGTCCTTCGCCGTCACGCCCGGCGGCAGCGCGCCCTCGACCCGCACCAGCATCGACTTCGACTTCTTCGCCAGCAGCGTCTGGGTGGCCAGCACGTGCTCCACTTCCGAGGTGCCGATGCCGTGCGCCAGGCACCCGAAGGCGCCGTGGGTGCTGGTGTGCGAGTCGCCGCACACCACCGTCATGCCGGGCAGCGTGGCGCCCTGCTCCGGGCCGATCACGTGCACGATGCCCTGGCGCCTGTCGTTCATGTCGAAGTAGGTCAGGCCGAAGCTCTTCGCGTTGGCGTCCAGGGTTTCGACCTGCAGGCGCGAGGTGGCGTCGAGGATGCCATGGGCGCGGTCGGTGGTCGGCACGTTGTGGTCGGCCACGGCCAGGTTCGCTGCCGTACGCCATAGTCCGCGGCCGGCTTCGCGCAGGCCCTCGAAGGCTTGCGGGCTGGTGACTTCGTGCACCAGGTGGCGGTCGATGTAGAGGACGGTGGTGCCATCGGCGTCGGCACGCACGACATGGGAATCCCAGAGTTTGTCGTAGAGCGTTTTTTGCATGATCTATCCGGTGAAGGCGCTACCCCTTGGGCGGGGACGGTTTTTGATTATGCCATAATTGTGCACTGCCGCACCAAGCCGGGGCAACGCATTTTTCTGCCAATCAAGATAGATTCATGCAAATTTAATTTGCATAGAAAACTTCCAATGCAAATAAAAAAAGCCTGAGCGGGGTGGCTCAGGCTTTTGTATGCGCTTTTGTCACAGAGTGGCGCGGTGTCCGCTTTGCGCACTGCGGTAGGGTGGTCGGGTCCCCCGACCGCGCGTTCAAATCTTAATGGAATAGCGTCGCGGCCATTCGCAAGCCGCTTGGACGCGCGGTCGGCGAAGCCGACCACCCTACGCGGCGAGGCGCACGTTGCTACGGCACCCATCCATCAGGAAGGACAGGCCGACCACCAGCACCAGCTCGCCCTCGGCGGAACGCGCCGTACCGGTAATGCCTTCGACCGACAGCGCCGTCATCGGCTTGATCACCAGGTCGGCCGTGCCGTCCACCGCTTCCACCGCCAGGATATAGGGCTGCGGGGCGTTGATGACGATGCCGACCCGTTCCGAGCAGGCTTCGTAGCCCAGCGCCAGCGCCAGCGAACGCACCGGCAGCGGGCGGCCCTGGTCCTTCAGTACCGGGGCGCCGCCCACGCACTGGAACTCTTCCGGCAGCTCGACCACGCGCTCGACGACGGCCATCGGCAGCGCCAGCGAGGCGCTGGAGGTCGAGACCAGCATGGTCGGCACGATCGACAGTTCGATCGGCAGGCGGATCGCGAAGCGCGTGCCGGCGCCCAGCTGCGACTCGATGCGGATCGCGCCGCGGTTCTTTTCCACCGCTGTCTTGACCACGTCCATGCCCACGCCGCGGCCCGAGACCGAGGAAGCGACTTCCTTGGTCGAGAAGCCCGGCAGGAACACCAGCTGGTAGGCGTCGTCGTCGTTGGGGGCGCCGTTCTCGCCAATCAGGCCCTTGTCGATCGCCTTGCGGCGCAGCCTGACCGGGTCCATCCCCTTGCCGTCATCCTGCAGCACGATCATGACGCTGTTGGCTTCCTGCCAGGCTTTCAGCAGGATGAAGGCCTTGGCCGGCTTGCCGGCGGCCACGCGTTCTTCCGGCGACTCGACGCCATGGTCGAGCGCATTCCGGAGCATGTGCACCAGCGGATCGTACAGGCTGTCCACCACGACGCGGTCGACTTCGGTCTCGGCGCCCTCGATGGTCAGCTCGACATCCTTGCCCAGGTCCTTGGCCAGCTCGCGCACCAGGCGCGGGAACTTCTGGAACAGGCGGCCCACCGGCTGCATGCGGGTCGCCAGCGTGGCGCGCTGCAGTTCGGCCGAGTAGCGCGAGGCGCGTTCCAGGGTCTCGGTGAGCGTCGCCATCAGGGCGGCGGCAGGACCTTCGAACTTGAACTGCTGCAGGCGCTCGAGCAGCACGGCAGCCTGGTTGGCGGCCTGCACCGATTCGCCCGCCACTTCCAGCAGCGCGTCCAGCTTGACCGCATCGATACGGATGCTTTCGTCCTTGGCCGGCGCCGCGGCGGCGCGCGCCTCGGCGACCTTGTCCTGCTGGCGGCGGTCGATGCCGTCCCAGCCGTTCGGCCTGGCGGCCGGCGCGGCGTCGGCCGGCGCTGCGGCCGACGCCGCAGCCGGTGCAGCGGCTGCAACTGCCGGCGCGGAGGCGATCGCGGCGCCGGCCGGGACCACGGCGTTGTACATGCCGACCCAGTCCAGGCCATCGGCGCCGACCGCCGGCGCTGCCAGCGCTACCGCAGTTGCGGAGGGAGCGGCTGCGGCCGGTGCTGCAGCGGCAGGCGCGGCGGCCGCAGCCGGCGCGTCCTTGCCTTCGATCGCGTCCATCAGGATGCGCTCGAGGGCTTGCGGCATCGACGCCAGGCCTTCCGGCGGGGTGCCGTTGTTCAGGTCATTGAGCTGGTCGGCCACGAAGCCGGAGGCCTCGAGCGCCGCTTCGATGGCGAGCGGGGTCACCGGCGCGGCGCCGGTGCGCAGCGCGTCGAACAGGTTCTCGGTCAGGTGGCAGGCCGCGACCAGCGCGGGCAGGCCCATGAAGCCGGCGCCGCCCTTGATCGTGTGGAAGGAGCGGAACACGGCATTGAGCGTTTCCTTGTTGTCCGGATCGCGTTCGAGACGCAGCAAATGTTCTTCAACATTTACCGCAAGGTCCATCGCCTCGACGACGAAGTCCTTGAGCATATCGTCCATTAGAACCCCAGATCGGCGAGAAGATCGTCAACGTTATCCTGGTTCAGCGCCGTATCCGGCACCGACGGGCCCTGCATCAGCGGCGCAGGCGCGGCCGGCGCCTCTTTCTTCGCCAGCTTTTCCTTCAGGTCGGCCGGGGCGCTGTCGCGCAGCAGCTGCGCCAGTTCCGACTCCACCGTCTGGGTGATCTTGACCACTTTCTTGATCAACTGGCCGGTGATGTCCTGGAAGTCCTGGGCCATCATGATCTCGAGCAGGCGCGCCTTCTCGGCTTCGGTCGCTTCGTTGACGCTGGCGGCGAACTGGCGCGCGTCGCCGGCCAGGGCCTTGAATTCGTCCAGGCTGAGCTTGCCCGAGAACAGGTCGGCCCAGCGGGTTTCCATGTCCTTGGCCTGCTTCGACAGCAGGTCCTGGGCCGGCATGCCTTCGTCCAGCGTGTTCAGGACCTTGTTGGCGGCCTGTTCGGTGAGGGTGGCGACATATTCCAGGCGGTCCTGGGCATCGTTGATGGCCGACGAGGCTTCCGTCAGCGCCTTGTCGTAGCCGAGTTCGCGCAGCGAATCGTGCAGCAGGCGCACGATGCCGCCGAGGCGTTCGAACATCATATGCTCGCCTTCGTTCACGGCCGCCGGAGCGGCGGCCGGGGCAGCTGCTGCAGGAGCGGCCGGCGCAGCGGCTGCGGCGGCGGGTGCGCTCGAGGCAGCCACCTGGTCGAACAGCGATTCGAGGTCGTCCTCGTCGGCTGGGGCGGCGGCCGGCTCGGGCGCAGGCGCCGGGGCGGCAGCGGGAGTGCTGGCGCGCTGCGCTGCCACTTCCTCGAATAGTGCGTCGAAATCGTCAGCGGCGTCGGTCATGATCCCTGCTTCTCCATGGTGTATTTAGTTCGCAAAGCGCTCTGCGTAGGTGTGTTTGCTGCGACCATCCGGCCGCTCAGGTGCAACATGCGGGATGGTTCGAATCTGCATGCGAGTGTAGCAGTGTGGTTGCCGCAGGTAAATGTCGGAGATAGGGACGCAACAAAATGGACATGGAAACTTAATTCCGCGACAATCAAATCGCAGGGTTCCTGATTGTTTACACAATGGAGGTGTTGTTTTTCGTAACGCAACGGCCTCGGTGCGCGTGTTGTTGCGCACTGGAAAATAAGCTACAAATTTGATCGAGCTCAACAGTTTGCGTTCTTGCAATCGCCGCCACGCCGCGAAACGCCCAGAATGGCGTGGCCTTTGGAGGAGTCATCATGTACCGCAAAATCCTGATCACCACCGACGGCTCGGCCGTGTCGCAGCATACGGCCTGCGCCGGCGTCAAATTCGCCCAACAGATGGGCGCCGAGGTGCTGGCGCTGTTCGTCGCGCCCGAGTACCAGTATCCGGTGTACGTGGAAATCATCCCGCCCTCCTACCCCAGCGAAGAAGAATACACCGCCCAGATGCGCCGCATGGGGGAGGAATACATGGGGAAGATCATGCGCTCCTGCGCCGGCGCCGGCCTGCCCCACGCCTGCATGACGGCGTTTTCCGACGCTGCAGCCCTGAAGATCGTCGAGGTCGCCGAGCAGGAAGGCTGCGACCTGATCTTCATGGGCTCGCACGGCCGCAGCGGCTGGGGCCAGCTGCTGCTGGGCAGCGTGACCAACAAGGTGCTGTCGCACACCACCAGGCCGGTCCTGGTGCACCGCCTGATCAGCGAACCGGCGGCGCAGGAAAGCCGCCCCCCGGAAGGCCGCACCCCGGAAAGCCGGACCTGACCAAAGGAAGACAATTGGCGCGGCGATCCTGTGTTAGCCTGATTCGGTCTTGTCGCCTCCCGGGAAGGATGGATTTATGATTCGCATCGTAATTGCCGACGACCACACGATCATGCGGGAAGGCCTCAAGCGCATCCTCGACGGCGCGCCGGATATCGACATCGCCGGCGAAGCGACCAATGGCTTCGAGGTGCTGGCCCAAGTGCGCCAGGGCGGATTCGACCTGCTGCTGCTCGACCTGTCGATGCCGGGCCGCAGCGGCGTCGACCTGATACGCCAGGTACGCAGCGAAGCGCCGAAGCTGGCCATCCTGATCCTGACCATGCATGAAGAAGAGCAGTACGCGGTGCGCGCGATCCGCGCCGGGGCCCAGGGCTACCTGACCAAGGAAAGCGCAGGCACCCAGCTGGTGGGCGCGATCCGCAAGGTGGCCTCGGGACGCCCTTATATCAGTACCGAAGTGGCCGAGCAGCTGGCCCTGAACATCATGGCGCCAAACGAACAGTTGTTGCACAAGCAGCTGTCAGACCGCGAATTCGAGGTATTTTCGCACCTCGTCGGTGGCAAATCGATTACCGAAATCGCCAACAGCCTGCACCTGTCGGTCAAGACGGTGAGTACCCACAAGACCCGCATCATGCAGAAGATGGGCATGAACTCGCTCTCCGAGATGGTGCAGTATGCCGTGGCGCACCGGCTGCTCTCGCCGATGCAGGCCTGAAGCGCAACCCGTTTAGACACGGCGCTGCTCGCTTTGTGCCCGTAGCGCCTTCTTCCGGCAGCGCCTGCTGCCTTCCAATGTTTCCCCGTATTTCCATCTCGAGCGGCCCTTTCCTCTGGGGGCCGCCATGTAGGGGTAAGAGCATTCCTACAGACCGATGATCTCTCCTACCTACATATTCAGCAGTCGCTGATATCCGTGCCGGACTCGTGTTGGCATACTGAATTCAGCGTTTCGACTTGCTTGCGATCCAAGTCCCAGCGTGAGCCGGTGTTCGGCGGAGTTGACTCCCCAGTGCCGCCACAGCTTCACTCATGGGCTCTGCCCCGTGGTCGCCGCCTGAAACCCTGAGTCTTTCACCTGGAGATGAGCATGCAGTCCCAGCCAACGTCAGAACAACGTAGCGTCACCCAGCCGACCCTGCATACCCCCATGGAAGCCGGCCGCCAGCGCCAGGGCCGCCTCTGGTCCAATCTCAAGGAAGTCTGCGACCTGCTCCGCATCCCGGCCAGCGTCTCCGTCACCTCCGAAGAACTGCTGTTCCAGCACGTCCAGTTCAAGACCGGCCAGCGCGTCCACACCATCGGCCAGGCCTTCGACACCCTGTACATCGTCAACTCCGGCTTCCTGAAGACCGTGCTCATCGACGAGTTCGGCAACGAGCAGGTGCTGAGCTTCCCGATGAAGGGCGACATGCTGGGCGTGGACGGCATCCATACCCGCCACTACGCTTCCGAAGCCGTGGCCCTGTCCGACTGCGACCTGATCCTGCTGCCCTTCAAGAAACTGACCGCCCTCGGCCGCGTCCATGCCGAGCTCGAGAACATGATGTACGGCGTGATGAGCCGCGAACTGGTGCGCGAGCAAACCATGATCGGCATGCTCGGCGCCCTCTCGGCCGAGGCGCGCGTGGCCCGCTTCCTGGTCTCGCTGGCCGACCGCTTCGCCGCCATGGGATATTCCAGCAAGCTGTTCAACCTGCGCATGACGCGCCACGAGATCGGCAGCTACCTCGGCCTGACCCTCGAAACCGTCAGCCGCACGCTGTCTGCCTTCAACGAAATCGGCCTGATCACGGTCGACCAGCGCACCATCGGCATCAAGGATGCCGAGGCCCTCAAGACCCTGCGCCGCCTGCCGCCCTCGCGCTCGCGCACCAAGAACGCGGCCAGGCAGAAGGCAGAGCTGGAGCAGCCGGGTGACGATCAGGTGCTGGCGACGGCTTGAACCGCTCGTTAGAAAAGAAGGAAAGGCCGGCCCCTGCGAAGGAGCCGGCCTTTTTTGTAGGGTGGTCGGCTCTGCCGACCACCCTACATTCAAAAGAACGCTAGCCTTACTGGTCGCGCGACAGCACACCATTGTTAACCCGCACCCGGTCCCCCTGGCGGAAGCCCGGATCATTCTCGTACTGCAAAGTCTGGGTAGCACCGCTGTTCGCATAGCGCACCACCACTTCATAACGCTGGTCGCGGTTCATGTTGCGCTGGATGTTGCGTCCAGCCAGGCCACCGGCCACCGCGCCGGCGACCGTGGCTGCGGTACGGCCGCTGCCGCTGCCGACCTGGCTGCCGAGCAGGCCGCCCACGACGGCGCCGCCGGCGGTGCCCAGGTAGTTGCCGTTGCCCGACACTTCGATCACGTTGACCGCTTCCACGACGGCGCAATTGGTGCAGTAGCGCGCCTGGCGCGGTTCGCTGACGCGTCCGTTTGCCAGTCCGTTTGCCGGTCCGTTTGCCAGCAGCGGCCGGCCCAGCACCGAACTGGTATAGCGGCCGTTGGCGCGGATGGTCGCGGTCACGCGGCTGCTTGGTGTGATCCGGTCGGCGTTGCGGATGGTATAGATGGCGTCGTACTCGCCCGGGCGTACTTCCGGCAGGAAGAACACGCCGCGCGCACCGGCCAGCGACAACTCGACGCGTCCGCCGGGCGTGCCGAACACGGTGAAGCGCAGTTCGTTGCCCGGCCCCAGGTCGGGGCTGCCCTGCACCTCGAAGCGCTCGATCGCCGGGGCCGAGGCCAGCTCGCCGCTGCGGCTGCGCGGTACAGTCGACGCCAGCTGGCCGCTGCGGCTGCGCGGCGCGTTCGGCTGCAGCAGCGATTCGCTCAGCAGGCTGGTCGCTACCTGGTTGCCCAGGCGCAGGTTGGCGGTGACGCCGCTTTCCGGACGAATGCGGTCATGGGTGCCGATGATGTAGGTACCGGTGTACTGGCCGGGTTCGACTTCGGTCAGGTTGAGGTTACGCCTGGCGCCGTCGATGCGCAGGGTGGCGGCGCCGCCAGGGGTGCCATACATGTCGAACTGCAGCTCGACGCCCGGGGTCAGGCGGCGCACTTCTTCCACGTTGAATCCGTTGATGACCGGTGCGTAGGCACGGTTGCTCTGGTATTGCTGGGCCTGGGCCGCAGCGCCGCCCAGGGTGACTGGGCCCAACGCGACCAGCGCGACGAACGCAGCTTGTAAGAACTTGCGGAAATACATGGCTACTCCTCCCTTGTCGATGGCGGTACAGGATCACCTCTGTCTAAGAGGAATTTACGCTCCAGCACGACAGGGGTCCGTACGCTATCGTACGCAGTGAACGGCCTCGCCCGAGGTCACGTAGATACTGTCGCCCGGCTCCGGACGGATCGCGTGGCCGCCGGTAAAGGCGCCGAAGGATGGGAGGATCATGCGGTCCTCCCCCACCACGAAGCAGGGCAGCCGCAAGGAGTCGAAGCGGGTCGCCAGCACATAGACCGGGTGGATGTGGCCGGCCAGCGCGTAATGTGGCGTTTCGAGATCGGGATGGTGGCAGAAGGCAAACGGGCCGACCGCATGCGGCTCGTCGACGAGCAGGATGTCGAGCGCGGCCGCCGGGTCGCCCGCATGGCGGTCGTGGTTGCCGCGCACCAGGGTCAGCGCCAGGTCGCGGCGGCGCTGGCGCCAGGCCAGCATCGCCAGCTGGGTAGCGCTGGCATGCGCTGCGCGCGCATGCAGGAAGTCGCCGAGGAATACGATGTGACGCGCCCCGTGCGCCTCGACCAAGGCATCGAGGCCGAGCAGGTTCTCGGTGGTGGTCCCGCGCGGCACCGGCACGCCGAGGGCGCGGAAGGCAGCAGCCTTGCCGAAGTGGATGTCGGCGATGATCAGCATCTTCTCATGCGGCCAATACAGCGCCTTCTCGGGCAGCAGCACGAGCGTTTCACCCGCGACCCGCACCGCGACGCCGCCCGTGCCCGTACCTGGCTTCCCGTTCATACCGCAGCCGCCTTCTCGAGTTCGCGCACCATGCGCGCGACCCGGTCGGACAGCTTCTCGGTGCTGACCTTTTCGCGGAAGCGCTCGACCATCAGCGCAAAGCCGAAGGGCGTGGCGCGCTTGACTTCGCGGTAGGCGACGCGCCGCCCGTGCAGCTCGACCAGGGTCTCGCGCAGGCGCGTCAGTTCCAGCTCCTGCTCCAGCACTTCGCGCTGGGCCTGGGTCAGCAGCAGGTTGCCCGCATCGTGCTTGCGGAAGACCTCGAAGAACAGCGAGGACGAGGCCTGCAGCTGGCGGTTCGACTTGGGCTGGCCGGGATAGCCCTGGAACACCAGGCCAGCGATGCGCGCCACTTCGCGGAAACGCTGTTGCGACAGCTGGGTCGCATTCAGGCTGCCCAGCACGTCTTCCAGAAGACAGTCGGTACTGAACAGGTCCACCGCGGCGCCCGTTTCGCCATCGAAGATGCGCGACCAGTCCACCGGTTCCGGCGCGAGCAGCTCGAAGCCATAGTCGTTGATGGCGATCGAGAAGGTCGACGGCTGCATGCGGCCGATCCGGTAGGCGAACAGCGAGGCCAGTCCCATGTGCACCGATCGCCCCGCGAAGGGATAGACGAACAGGTGCCAGCCTTCGCGGCTTTTCATGCTCTCCAGGACCAGGGTCTCGCTGGTCGGGAGCGCCGACCAGCGGCACTGGATCTCGATCAGCGGGCGAATCGACTCCATTTCCGGACTGTCGTAGATGCCTTGCGAGGCCAGGCGCAGTTCTTCCAGCGCCGCATGGGCCAGCTCGGACGACATCGGCATCTTGGCGCCGCCCCAGCGTGCGATCGCGCCGCGGTTGCTGGTGGCGCGCTTCACGAAGGCCGTCATCTCGTGCACCCGCACGAGCTCGAGGATGCGCCCGCCGAACAGGAAGTGGTCGCCCGGCTTCATGCGCGAGATGAAGGATTCCTCGACGCTGCCGATCCGCCCGCCGCTCATGTATTTCACGGAGATGGTCGAATCGGACACGATGGTGCCGATGCCCATGCGGTGACGGCGTCCGATGGCCGTATCCGGCACCCGGTACACGCCCTCTTCGTCCGGCAGCACGCGCCGGTATTCCGGGTAGGCCAGCAGGCTCTGGCCGCCGCGCGCGACGAAGTCGAGCGCCCACTGCCACTCTTCCTCGCCCAGGTTACGGTAGGACCAGGCGCGCTTCACTTCCTCATACAGCTCGCCGGAGCGAAAACCGCCACCCAGCGCCACCGTCACCAGGTGCTGCACCAGCACGTCGAAGGGCTTGTTCGGCACGTAGCGCCCTTCGATGCGGCGCGCCGCCACCGCCTTCCTGGCGCCGGCCGCTTCCAGCAGCTCCAGGCTGTTGGTCGGCACCAGGGTCACGCGCGACACCCTGCCCGGCGCGTGGCCGCTGCGCCCGGCGCGCTGCAGCAGGCGCGCGATGCCCTTGGCGCTGCCCACCTGCAGCACGCGCTCGACCGGCAGGAAGTCCACGCCCAGGTCCAGGCTGGCGGTGCAGACCACCGCCTTCAGCTCGCCCTTCTTTAGTCCCATCTCGACCCATTCGCGCACGTCGCGGTCGAGCGAGCCGTGGTGCAGCGCGATCAGGCCGGCCCAGTCGGGACGCTCGTCGATGATGTTCTGGTACCAGATCTCGGACTGGGCCCGGGTGTTGGTGAACACCAGCGTGGCGGCGTGCTGCTCGATCTCGCGGATCACGGGGGCGAGCATCTGCAGCCCCATGTGCCCACCCCAGGGGAAGCGCGCCACGTTCTCGGGGATCAGGCAATCCACCAGGATCTGCTTGCGCAGGTCGCCCTCGACCAGCACACCCTCGTCGCCGCCCAGCAGCACCTGGCGCGCCAGGTCCAGGTTGCCCATGGTGGCCGACACGCCCCAGATCAAGAGTTCCGGGCGCCAGTGGCGCAGGCGCGCCAGCGCCAGCTGCACCTGCACCCCGCGCTTGCTGCCCATCAGTTCGTGCCATTCGTCGATGACGATCATGTCCAGGTGCCTGAACTGCTCGGCCGCTGCCGCATGGCTGAGCATCAGCGACAGGCTCTCGGGCGTGGTCACCAGCGCGGCAGGCATCTTGCGGGTCTGGCGCGCGCGCTCGGCGGAACCGGTGTCGCCGGTGCGGGCCCCGACTTCCCACTCCGGTAACAGCTGGGCGGTCGATTCCTGCAGCGCGCGCATGGTGTCGGCAGCCAGGGCGCGCATCGGCGTGATCCACAGCACCCGCAGGCCGGCAGTGTGCCTTCCGCTCTTCAGTCCAGCGCGCTGCAGGGCGGCGAACCATACCGCGAAGGTCTTGCCGGCGCCGGTATTCGCGTGCAGCAGGCCGGACTGGCCCTTGAGCGCCGCCTTCCAGACATTGCGCTGGAACGGGAAGACTTTCCAGCCGCGCGCGGCGAACCAGGCGTCGATGCGTTCGGTAACAAGGTTCTTGCTCATGCGCCTGCGGCGGCCAGCAGGCCTTTCAGGGTATCGAGGGTATCGGCCTCCTCCACCGGCTTGTCGAAGCGCCGCCGCAGGATGCGCGGGAAGCGCACCGCAATGCCGGCCTTGTGGCGGGTCGACAGGGCGATCCCCTCGAAGCCCAGCTCGAACACCATGGTGGGCTTCACCGAGCGCACCGGGCCGAATTTCTCGATGGTGGTCTTGCGCACCGCATTGTCCACCTGGGCGATCTCGGCGTCGGTCAGGCCGGAATAGGCCTTGGCGAAGGGGACGAGCCTGCGCTCTTCGCCCTCCCCGTCCCACACGGCGAAGGTGTAGTCGGTATACAGCGAGGCGCGGCGCCCGCTGCCGGCCTGGGCGTAGATCAGCACCGCGTCCACCGTGTAGGGGTCGATCTTCCACTTCCACCAGGTGCCAACGTCCTTGGTGCGGCCCACGCCGTACTCGCTGCTCCTCGCCTTGAGCATCATTCCCTCCACGCCGCGCCGGCGCGACTCGGCGCGCAGCGCCGCCAGTGCGTCCCAGCCGTCCGCTTCGACCAGCGGCGACAGGCGCAGTTGCGGCGTATCGATCGCCGCCACCTCGGTTTCCATCAGGGCGCGCCGCTCGTGCTGGGGCAGCGCGCGCAGGTCGACGCCGCCGAACTCCAGCAGGTCGTAGCAGCACAGCACGGCCGGCAGCTCGGCCAGCAGCTTGGCGCTCAAGGTCTTGCGGCCGATGCGCTTCTGCAGGTCGGCGAACGGCGCGGGCGCATCAACACCGGGCTGCCAGATCAGCACTTCGCCGTCCAATACCGTCCCTTCGGGGATGCGTATACTGGCCAGCTCGGGAAAGCGTTCGGTAATCAGGTCTTCGCCGCGCGACCACAGGAAGTTCTGGCCGCCGCGTCGCACCAGCTGGGCGCGGATGCCGTCGTATTTCCATTCCACCTGCCAGTCGTCGACCTCGCCCAAAGCGGCTGGTTCCCCCTGCAGCTGGTGGGCCAGGAAGAAGGGATAGGGCTGGCCGCCGCGCAGCGTGTGTTCCTCGTCGGACTGGGCGGCGATCAGCAGCAGGAAGCTGGTGGCGGTGGGTCTGACCGAATTGTCGGTCCATCCCATCAGGCGTTGGGCGATCAGCTTGCTGTCCACGGCCGCGATCGCCGCCAGCGCACGCGTCACGAGCAGGCGCGACACGCCCACCCGGAAGCCGCCGCCGATGAGTTTGACGAACAGGAAGCGCTCGCGCCAGTCGAGTTCATCCCAGGCCGCGAACAGGGCCTCGCGGATGGCGCCCGGGTCGGCGCCGCGCAGGGGCCCGATCCGGGTCTCCATCCACTCGGCCAGCCCGATGTTGCTGCGGCGTGTCGGCGGCGGCAGGATGTGGGCGATGGTTTCGGCCATGTCGCCCACCGCATGGTAGGACTCGTCGAACAGCCACTCGTCGAGGCCCGCGTAGTCGATGGCGTACTGGCGCAGCAATTTCGTTGGTACGGCTTGCCGGGGCTTTCCTCCGGCCAGGAAGTACACGGCCCAGGCCGCGTTTTCCGGGGCGGCGTGCGAAAAATAGGACTGCAGGGCGTCGAGCTTGCGGGTGGTGGAGGTGGTTTCGTCGAGTTCGGCGTACAGGCGGGCGAATTCACGCATCGGCATCTCCCGGCGACGCCTCCTCGGCAGGATCCTTCGCCGCTTCTTTCGCTGCGGCCGCCCCGGCCGCTGGGCCAGCCTTGTCCTCTTCCTCGTCGCCGTACTCGGTATCGAAGCCCTTGGCATCCAGCCCGTTCTGGCACAGCCAGCGCACCATGGTGGGAATCGAGCCGTGGGTGACGATGACCTGCTGCGCCCCGGTGGCCTTGATGGCGCTCATCAGGCCCGGCCAGTCGGCATGATCGGACAGCACGAAGCCGCGATCGACACCGCGCCGGCGCCGTGCACCGCGCAGCAGCATCCAGCCGCTGGCGAAGGAATCGCTGTAGTCACCGAAGCGCTTCATCCAGGGCGAGCCGCTGCTTGATGGCGGCGCGATCACGATCGCCCGGCGCAGGGCCGCCTTGTCGATCTCGCTCACCATGACCGTCTCGGGCAAGTCGACGCCGCCCGCGCGGTAGACGCGGTTGAGCGGCTCCACCGCGCCGTGGCAGACGATCGGTCCGATGGAAGGATCCAGGCGCGACAGGATGCGCTGGGCCTTGCCGAAGGCGTAGGCGAACACCACGCTGCAGCGGCCTTCGTCGGCATTGCGGCGCCACCAGGCGTTGATCTCGTCGATGACCTGCTGCTCCGGCTCCCAGCGGTAGATCGGCAGCCCGAAGGTGGATTCGGTGATGAAGGTGTCGCAGCGCACCGGCTCGAAGGGGGCGCAGGTCTTGTCCGGCTCCACCTTGTAGTCGCCGGATGCGACCCAGACTTCGCCGCCGCACTCCATGCGGACCTGCGCCGAACCCAGCACGTGGCCGGCCGGATGCAGCGAGACCGTGACGCCGTTGTGAACGATGCTCTCCCCGTACGCCAGGCCCTGCACATGGATGTCGCCCAGGCGCGACCTCAGGACGCCCACGCCGGGAGCCGCCGCCAGGTAATGGCCGTGGCCGTAGCGCGCATGGTCGCCGTGGGCATGCGTGATGACGGCCCGGTCCACCGGGCGCCAGGGGTCGATGTAGAACCCTCCGGGTACGCAATACAAGCCTTCCTTGCGAACGACGACCATGTCTCCCATGCGGTCCCTTCACGAAAAAGCGCGGCGTTACGCCGGCGCGAGAAATTCAGCCAGGAAGGTGCGCGGCTCTTCCTGGCCGGGAAATGCCAGTGTCACCTGGTCGCCGGCGACGGCAACCACCGTGCCCTTGCCATACTTCGGCGCCCGGGCCCGGCTGCCGACCTCGAACTGCGGCCCACTCGGCTCCGGATGCGGCTCGCGGTCGAATTCGTCGTCGCGGATCTCGATGTCCTCGAGCGCCAGCGCCGGCGGATTCAGGCAGTTGTCGCACTTGCAGCAGGTTTCGAAGCCCTCGACCGCGTCGCCGAAATAGTCCAGCAACAGCTTCCAGCGGCAAAAACCGCTTACCGCATAGCCTACCATCTGGTCGAGCGCTTCGCGTTCCCGTTCAGCCTTGTGAACATAGACCTCGGCCAGTTTCCCGAACACTCCCGGTTCAGGTTCCCTGGCGGCAGGCAGGTAGTCGAGCTTGCGGTTCTGGCGCAGCAGCTTGCCATCCTTGAGCAGCTTGATGCACACCTTGAGCTTGGCTTCGCCCGCCTCTTCCAGGGCCGTTTCCAGGCGCTCGGTGGTGACCGGCCCGTCTTCCGCCAGTTCACGCACGACGGTATACACGGTCTGCAGCTCGGCCTCGGCCGGATAGTGCTTGACCAGGAAGAACTGCTGGATGCGCTTGTCGTCCTGCAGGAACAGCAGCGTGCACTGCGCGTCCAGTCCGTCTCGCCCGGCGCGGCCGGACTCCTGGTAGTAGGACTCCAGGTTGGCGGGAATCTGCAGGTGGATCACGAAGCGGGTATCGCTCTTGTCGATGCCCATCCCGAAGGCGTTGGTGGCGACCATGACGCGGCGTTCGCCGTCCATGAACATGTCCTGGTTCTGCTTGCGCTCGCTGGCTGCCAGCTTGCCGTGGTAGATCGTGACCGACTCGCCCGCTTCTTCCAGCACCGCCAGCATTTCCTCGGCCAGCTTGACGGTGGCGGCATACACGATGCCGACGCCCTCGGTGTCCTGCACCAGCTTCAATGCCTGCGTCAGCTTTTCCTGGGGATTGGTCACCTGCACCACGCTGTAGTGCAGGTTGGGCCGGTAGATGCCGGTATTGATGACGTTCAGCTTGCGGCCCAGCTGCTTGCCGATGTCGGCGATGACCTCGTCGGTCGCGGTGGCGGTCAGCGCCAGCACCGGCGGCTTGCCGAGGGCGTCGAGGGCAGCGGACAGGCCGATGTAGGCGGGGCGGAAATCGTGTCCCCATTGCGAGATGCAGTGGGCTTCGTCGATGACGACGATGTCCAGCGTCACCCCCTTGAGGACGGCGATGAATTCGGGCGAGACCAGGCGTTCCGGCGTGCAGAACACGATCTCGCAGGCTTCACTGGCGATCGCCTCGATGGCCGCCGCTTCTTCCTCCGCGTTCAGGCTGCTGTTGACCTGGACCGAACGGATGCCCAGCTCTTCCAGCTTCTCGAGCTGGTCCTTCATCAGGGAAATCAGGGGTGAGACGACGATGGTGATCCCCTCGAGCATCTTGGCGGGGATCTGGTAGCACAGCGACTTGCCGCCGCCGGTGGGCATGATCGCCAGCGTGTCCTTGCCGTCGAGGACGCTGTCGATGATGCGTTGCTGGCCGTCGCGCAGCTGTTCGATTCCAAAGGTGGAACGCAGCAGGCGGCGGATGGTATTGCGGCGCACGGCGAGCAGGCCGCGGTGCAGGAGTTTGGGTTCGTGTCGGGTCATGATGGAGGCTACTCTATGCCCGCCGCCCCGCGCACCGTATAGGACACAGCCTAGCTCGCCCGTAGGAGCTCAGCGTTTCCCGTCACTGATATTCATCGTGACAATCTCACAAGCTCTAATCCTACAACTGTACGGAGTTTTTGCCGATGGTTACGGTCGAGCGGAGTGACTAAGATGACACCATCCTCACTACACATTCCACCGAACAGGAGTCTCACCATGGCACGCCGTCATCCTATGACCTGGACCGCAGTCCACCTGGCATTGGCCAGTGCGGCCACCTGGCTGCTGCTCGAGACCGAAGCGCTGACAGGCGCCTTGCTGGTGGCATTCCACTAAATCGCTGTCCACTGTCGCCTGCTTTGCCGGGCAAAGACCACTGTATGTCACTGTCCCGCTCGCGCGACGGGCTCAGGAAGTCAACAGACGGACGACCGTGTCGATCGAATAGGGTTTTTCGACGAAGGGAAAACGGCGAGTGTGCCGTTCCCAGTCAGCACGCGCGGTAAATCCCGAGGTCAATACGATTTTGATGGTCGGGTAAGCGTCGGCGACCGTGTCTGCCAGATCAAGCCCATTCATGCCGGGCATCATTACGTCGGAAAAGACCGCGTTGATGTCTCCGCGCACTTTCAGAAGTGCGAGGGCTGCGCGGGCCGAGTTCACCACCACTACGTCGATGTCATGGTAGGTCAGCAACTCTCCCGCTATATCCGCCAGATCCGGTTCGTCGTCGACCACCAGGGTGGTCAAGCGAGGTCCTGCAAGCTTCCCGTCCTCTTCGACACCACTGCACTGTTCGATCATGGCTGCGGCCTCAGCGTATCTTGACATCTGCGGCGCCGTCCGGAAGGCGAAACCCCTGCGGCAAGCGCGGCATGGTCACGGTAAACGTCGTGCCCTCTTCCACAGTGGAAGTCAGCTGAATCTGCCCGTCATGCGCATGGATGATTTCACGGGCGATGTAGAGGCCAATCCCCAGGCTGGTGCGTTCCGTATAGTCGTGCTCCCGATGGCTTGCGTGCGACGCGATGCGCACCATGGGATCGAAAATACTCGCCATCTTTTCCGGCGGGATGGCTTCTCCCCGGTTATTCACCGAAATACTCACCCGGTCGCCATCACCGGCAAGCCGTATGCTCACAGGCAAATCCGGGCCGCTGTACTGGATGGCGTTGCCGATCAGGTTCGACAGCGCTTGCGCAAGGCGCGCTTCATCGAAAATGGCGTCCAGTTTCGCTGGCACCTGGAGCTCGATCGAGCGCTCCGGATGGAAAGTGCGTGATTCGTTGACGACCTCTTCACACAGGGCAACAAGGCTGTTTTGCTTGACGCGAATAGGGATGCCGGGGCCGAGGTGGGTGCGCGTGAAATCGATCAGGTCATTGATCAGTTTGCTCATGCGCTTGCCGCTGTTAAACATCCTTGTTGCGACCAAAATATATTTTGGTGGCAGGTCCATCGCTTGCATCAGGAAACTCGACCCGGATACGACGGTGCCGAGCGGGTTGCGCAGGTCGTGCCCTAGTATCGCAAGAAACATGTTCTGTGATTGCTTCACCATGAATTCGTAGCGGGCGATCGATTCGGCCAGCGCCTGGTCAACCGCCTCATTGAAACGGGTAATCTCGGCAAGGTCATTGCGCCCGTGCCCATCCGTGTCCGCAGCCCACAGCATCAGCACGCTGGAACGCAATGCGCGGTATTCAGAGACGAGCTGGACAACGGTATAACCCGACAGGAGACGCGCTTCGGCATGCGTCTCGGCTGCCGTATCCTCGGGCCCGCGTTTCCCGAGCCCTCGCGACTTGGCGACCTGTTCGTGCTCGGATTGCGGCGTTGCCAGGTCGGCAGCGAAGGCATGCAGCATCTGCTTCGCGTGGTCACGCAGTTCGACATCGTCCATCGTCAGCGCCGGCGGCTCGATCGTTCGCGCAAAATCCTCCCACGCCTGCATGATGGGCTCCATGTTATTTTCGATGAAACGGCTTAACCCATATTGGATCATTATTTTCAAAACCTTTATATTGCCGATTCAACGGGATTTACCTGGAGCGGAAATCCATATTAACAGCTATTCGGTAATTCATTTCCTTTATCAGACAATCCAGGAATACCAGAAAAACGGTTCTGTTTATACCGGAAACACCTGTACAATATCCCCCCGAAATTTCCAGCTCAAATCCAGCGCATTTTTTCGCATTTCGTAACGGTGTGCTTATTCAAGCAAAATCATTTTCTATCTGTATTATTGCCGGCAACGCAAGCGAGCAATCAGGATTAGCCCGGTTGAGCTGTCACTCGGGCCAATCCGGCAAGGCACACAGCAATGCTAGAGATGCTTGTAAAAGAAGGTGGTCGCGCAGAATTCGCCGTCGGGCATCAGCGCGAACTTCGGCACCACGCCGGCGCGCTGCCACCCGGCCCGTTCGTAGAGGCGTTCGGCGTCGCCACCCGTCACCGTGTCGAGCACCAGCACGGACTTTCCCTCCTGTTTCGCCACCGCGTCGAGCGCCGCCAGCAGCCGCTGTCCGACGCCGGCACGGCGCGCGCAGCGATGGACGAGCATCTTGGCGACATCGGCCCGGTGCGGCTGGTTGTCCGGCATCGCCGTGACGAGCTGCACGGTGCCGACGATCCGGCCAGCGCCATCTTCGGCCACCAGCAGGGCGCGCTCGCCGCGTGCGACGCCCTCGGCCACCCCACGCCAGAAGGCCAGCGCACGCTCGCGCGCCAGCGGCCACATGAAACTCACGGAGGCGCCCCCTTCGACACAGTCGAGCACGACATCGGCCAGCGCCTCGATGGCGGCGGCGTCCGGTTCGCCCAGGCGGCGCACGGTCACGGTCTCCCTCATGGGTTCCTCCTGTTGGGCATGTTCGCCTGCGTCACCAGCGCCACCAGGTAGCGCGCCGCTTTGGCGCCGGGATTATGGAAGCTGACCGGGCGGTCCACGCGCATGGCCAGGCAGTCGCCCCTTGCCAGGCGCCAGTGCGCGTCGCCGACCGTGATGTCCATTTCTCCTTCGATCATCCAGACCTGCTGCCGGATGTCGACGTCGCGCGCGGAGGTGTCGAAGGCGACCCGCTGGCCGGGCGGGAAGACAACCTCGACCAGCTGGACCGGCGAAGGCGACGCAGGAGACAAGTGACGGCGCACGTAGCCGCTGACGGGGTCGGTCCACACCGGCTGCTCGGCGGCGCGAGAAACGGGCGAGGCTTCGGTCTCGCCGCCCGACTGCTCGAACAGCGCGGCCAGCGTGACGCCCAGGGCAGTGGCCAGCTTGTCGAGCACCGTGGCGGTGGCGCTGCTCTCGCCGCGCTCGATCAGGGAAATGGTCGAGCGGCCGACACCGCTCAGCTCGGCAAGGGTCGCGAGCGAGAAGCCGCGTTCCTCGCGCAGGGCCCGCACACGGCGGGAAATGCGTTCATTGATCTCCATGCATCCATTATACCGGAATCTTTTATCCGGTAAACTGGATACGGTGGACAAAAAAGAACGCCATCCTCATGACAAGAATGGCGCTCTGTTGAGCCGATCCGTCTGTTACGCCGCCTCGGCTTCCTCGACGATGCTCTCTTCTTCCACCGGCAGGCGCATCAGGTAGTCGAAGGCTGCCAGCGAGGCCTTGGCGCCCTCGCCCACCGCGATCACGATCTGCTTGAACGGCACCGTGGTGACGTCGCCGGCCGCGAACACGCCCGGGAGCGAGGTCTGGCCCTTGGCATCGACTTCGATTTCGCCGTGCGCCGACAGGTCCAGCGTCCCCTTCAGCCATTCGGCGTTCGGCACCAGGCCGATCTGCACGAACACGCCTTCCAGGTCAACGCGCTTCAGTTCACCGCTTTGACGTTCCTTGTAGGACAGGCCGTTGACGATCTTGCCGTCGCCGTGGATCTCGGTGGTCTGGGCCGACTTGATCACGGTGACGTTCTTCAGCGAGTAGAGCTTGCGCTGCAGGACCGCATCGGCACGCAGTTCCGCGCCGAACTCGACCAGGGTCACTTCCTTGACGATGCCCGCCAGGTCGATCGCCGCCTCGACGCCCGAGTTGCCGCCGCCGATCACGGCCACGCGCTTGCCCTTGAACAGCGGGCCGTCGCAGTGCGGGCAATAGGCAACGCCCTTGTTGCGGTACTCGCGCTCGCCCGGCACGTTGATCTCGCGCCAGCGGGCGCCGGTGGCCAGGATGACCGACTTCGATTTCAGGACGGCGCCGGTCTCGGTATGCACTTCGATCAGCTTGCCTTCGACCAGCTTGTTCGCGCGCTGGGTGTTCATGATGTCGACTTCGTAGTGCTTGACGTGCTCTTCCAGGGCAACGGCGAACTTCGGACCGTCGGTTTCCTTCATCGAGACGAAGTTCTCGATGGCGAGCGTGTCCAGCACCTGGCCGCCGAAGCGGTCGGCCAGCACGCCGGTGCGGATGCCCTTGCGGGCCGCGTAGATCGCCGCGGCCGCGCCGGCAGGGCCGCCGCCGACGATCAGCACGTCGAACGGTTCTTTCTGGTTCAGTTCCTTGGCCTTGCGGGCGCCGGCGCCGGTGTCGATCTTCGACAGGATCTCTTCCACGCTGGTGCGGCCCTGGCCGAAGTGCTGGCCGTTCAGGAACATCATCGGTACCGCCATGATCTGGCGCGCTTCGACTTCGCTCTTGAACACGCCGCCGTCGATGGCGACGACCTTGATGCGCGGGTTGATGACCGACATCGCGTTGAGTGCCTGCACCACTTCCGGGCAGTTATGGCAGCTCAGCGAAATGAAGGTTTCGAATACGTAGTCGCCGTCCAGGTTCCTGATCTGGTCGATGACGGCCTGGTCGAGCTTGATCGGGTGGCCGCCCACTTGGAGGAGCGCCAGCACCAGCGAGCTGAATTCGTGGCCGAGCGGGATGCCGGCGAAATCGACGGCGACATCGGTGCCCACGCGCCGGATCGAGAAGGATGGCTTGCGGGCGTTGGCGCCATCGTTGCGCACGGTGATCTTGTTGCTCAACGCGGCGATTTCGCGGAGCAGTTCGTCCATGTCGCGCGCCTTTGGCGAATGATCCAGCGATGCAACGAGCTCAATCGGCTGCACCACTTTTTCCAGATAGGCTTGCAACTGCTTCTTGAGGGTTGCGTCCAGCATGATGGTTTCCTTGACGATGACGTGATGGGGTATGACAGGGCCTGGACCCGAATCGGATCCCTGAAATGAACCGGGCCGCCACGGCGGCCCGGGACAGACCTACCGGACTGCTGTTTAGATCTTGCCGACCAGGTCGAGCGACGGGGTCAGGGTTTCAGCGCCTTCGGTCCACTTGGCCGGGCACACTTCGCCCGGGTGCGAAGCGACGTACTGGGCAGCCTTCACCTTGCGCATCAGTTCCGATGCGTCGCGGCCGATGCCGTTGTCGTGCACTTCCATCAGCTTGATCTGGCCTTCCGGATTGATCACGAAGGTGCCGCGCAGCGCCATGCCTTCTTCTTCGATCATGACTTCGAAGTTGCGCGACAGGGCGCCGGTCGGGTCGCCGATCAGCGGGTAGTTCACTTTCTTGATGGCGTCCGAGGTGTCGTGCCATGCCTTGTGCGCGAAGTGGCTGTCGGTCGACACGCCGTAGACGTTCACGCCCATCTTCTCGAATTCAGGCTGGAAAGCAGCCAGGTCTTCCAGTTCGGTCGGGCAGACGAAGGTAAAGTCAGCCGGGTAGAACATCAGAACCGACCAGGTGCCCTTGAAGTTCTCTTCCGTCAGATCGATGAACTTGCCGTTGTGGTAAGCGGTGGCTTTGAACGGCTTGATCTGGGTGTTGATGAGGGACATGTATTCTCCTGTTTTCGGGTTGTTGAGAGAGTTGATAGACGCCAGTGTAGTGCCGCGGTCGTCTTTTGTGAAATTGATTGATACGATATTGTCGATTGATTTTAACTATCGAGCAAGTATTGTTTTAGTCTATTGGGTCTACCGCGCCGGGCGCGCCGGCGCGATCCGGGGAGTGTGGCCGAAACGACAGTATTGCGCAACCCGTGCTTCGATTGGGGAGGATACGGGCTTTGTGTTATTGGAGGGTGTCGTAGGGGTGGTCCAGTCCAGTGGACTGGACCACGCACTGCCGACCGCGCGTTCAGGCAGCGGATAACCAGTCGCGCCGTGTATTCAAGCGTGATTTGAACGCGCGGTCGGCACAGCCGACCACCCTACGCGACTGTGCTCGCTTCAGCGGTCTGCTCACAGGTCGGCAGGATCAGCGAGAACGTCGAGCCCTCCCCCGGCCTGCTGCTCACCCGCAACTCGCCACCATGCGACATCGCCAGCTGGCGCGAGATGTACAGCCCCAGTCCCAGCCCCTTCGGCTCGCCGTTGCGCGCGCCGCGTTCGTAGGGCTCGAAGATGCGTTCCAGGTCGGCCGGGGCGATGCCCTTGCCCTCGTCGCGCACGTCGATGCGCACGCTGTCGCCGCTGCGCTGGACGCTGACCTCGACCGGCTGTCCGCCGCCATAGCGCAAGGCATTGGTGAGCAGGTTCACCACCACCTGCTCGATGCGGAACTCGTCCCAGCAGCCCTCCACCGCCGGATGCGGCTCGAGCGACAGCGTGCAGCCGGTGGCCGCCGCCTGCAGCGACAGGTCGCTGACGATGCGCTCGAGCAGGTCCATCAGCTGGACCTGGGCCGGGCGGATCGACAGCTGGCCGCTGCGCATGCGCGAGACGTCGAGCATGTCGTCGATCAGGCGGATCATGGCCTTGATCTGGCGTTCGTCGCGCCGGATCATGGTCTCGAACTGGTCGGGCTTGATGGCAGCCAGGGTGCCGCGCTTGAGCTGCAGGCTGCGCATCTGCGTTTCCAGGAACAGGGTGTTGAGCGGCGTGCGCAGCTCGTGCGCCACCAGCGACATGAATTCGTCGCGCATGCGCAGCGAGCGCTGCAGCTCGTCCTGGGTCTGGTTCAGTTCGCGCAGCAGGGTCTCCTGCTCCTGGCGGCTGCGCTCCAGCGCCGCCATCTGGCGCTGCATCTCGCGGCGCTGCTGGTCGAGCGTGACGAACACGTGCACCTTGCTGCGCACCGCATCCGAATCGAGGGGCTTGTAGAGGAAGTCGACGGCGCCCGATTCGTAGCCCTTGAAGGCGTAGTTCAGCTCGCGCCCGGCGGCGGACACGAACACGATCGGGATGTTGCGGGTGCGTTCCGTGCCGCGCATCAGTTCGGCCAGCTCGAAGCCGTCCATGCCCGGCATCTGGACGTCCAGGATGGCGAGCGCGAACTCGTGTTCGAGCATCAGCGCCAGCGCCGCTTCGCCCGAGGATGCCTGGAATACGAGGCGGCCTTCGCCGCGGATCAGGGCGTCGAGGGCGCGCAGGTTTTCCGGCAGGTCGTCGACGATCAGGAGTTTGCTTGGGTCTTGAATGCTCATTGGTTCCTCAGCATGGGGAGCAGTGTCCGGATGCCGGACAGCGGCAACACGAGGTCCGGTGCGCAGCGGCGGATGGCTTCTTCCGGCATTGCACTGGCCTGGGCTTCACGCGGGTCCTGCACGACGGTCAGGCCGCCCCGTTCGCGGATGCGGCACATGCCCCCGGCGCCGTCGTGGTTGGCGCCGGTCAGCAGGATGCCGGCCAGCCGCGGCCCATAGGCGTCGGCGGCGGACTCCATCAGCACGTCGATCGCCGGACGCGCGAAATGCACGGGCGGCTCGCAGCTGAGCGAGAAGCGGCGATCGCGCTCGATCGACAGATGATAGCCCGAACCGGCGAAATAGATCGTGCCGGGCTGGATGGGCTCCTTGTCACGGGCCTCGCGCACCGGCAAGGCGGCGCGCAGGTCGAACACTTCGGCCAGCCGGCTCTCGCGGTCGGCAGGCACGTGCAGGATGCACACGACGGCCGCGCGGTAGTCCAGCGGCACGGCAGGCAGCAGGCCAACCAGCGCATCGACGCCGCCGGCCGAACCGCCGATCACGACCAGCTCGGTATGGCGTCCGCGCAGCAGCTCGCCGACCTGCTCCAGCGCGCCCGCCAGCGGCTTGCCTCCGGTGCTCACGCGGCGCCCTTGCGATACAGGCGCTCGCGCCGCGCCAGCACGTCGAAGCGGCCGGCATGGCTGGAGAACTCGATGCTCTCCTTGCTGCCCAGCCCGAGGAAGCCGCGGTAGCACAGCGACTCGTGGAACAGGCCCAGCACGCGGTCCTGCAGCTTGCGGTTGAAGTAGATCAGCACGTTGCGGCAGCTGACGAAATGGGTCTCCGAAAACACGCTGTCGGTGGCCAGGCTGTGGTCGGCGAAGGTCACGTTCTCGATCAGGGCGCGGTCGAACAGCGCGCCTTCGTAGGCCGCCGTGTAATAGTCGGAAAACGCGCGCTTGCCGCCCGCCTTCTGGTAGTTCTCGGTGTACAGGCGCATCGCCTCGACCTTGAACACGCCCTTGCGCGCCGCTTCCAGCGACACCGGGTTGATGTCGGTGGCGTAGATGATGGTGCGGTCGAGCAGCCCTTCTTCGTGCAGCAGAATGGCCAGCGAATACACCTCTTCGCCGGTGCTGCAGCCAGCCACCCAGATCTTCAGCGACGGATAGGTCTTCAGGAAAGGCAGGACCTGCTCGCGCAGCGCGATCCAGTATTCCGGGTCGCGGAACATCTCGGTGACCGGAATCGTCAGGTATTGCAGCAGCTGGGCGAAGCCGTCCGGGGCATGCATCACCTTGGCCTGCAGCGCGGAGACGGTATCGCAATCCATTTCGCGCATGGCCACCAGCACGCGGCGCTTCTGCGAGGCCCCGGTGTAGTCGCGGAAGTCGTAGTTGTACTTCAGGTAGACGGCTTCCACGAGCATCTTCAGCTCGATGTCGAAGTCCTCCGGCGGCTGCTGGTTCCCGGTGTTCAAATGCGCTCCAGTGCCGGCATCCACACGCGCAGCAGCGAGTACAGGCGGCTCAGGTCGATCGGTTTGGCAAGGTAGTCGTTGGCGCCGGCGGCCAGGCACTGTTCCTGGTCGTCCTTCATGGCCTTGGCCGTGATCGCGATGATCGGCAGGCGGTCGAAGCGCCCGTCAGCCCGGATGCGGCGCGTCGCTTCCAGGCCGTCCATGCCCGGCATCATCACGTCCATCAGCACCAGGTCGACACCTGGAACCTGGTCGAGCTTGTCTATCGCCTCGAAGCCATTGCGGCCCACCTCGACCCTGGCGCCGCGCGACTCCAGCGCGCTGGTCAGGGCGAACACGTTGCGTACGTCGTCGTCCACCAGCAGGATGGTGCGTCCTTCGAACACGCGGTCGCGTCCGCGCACGGCCTTCAGCATCGTCTGGCGTTCCGAGGACAGCTCGCTTTCGACCTTGTGCAGGAACAGCGTCACTTCATCCAGCAGGCGCTCGGGCGAGCGCGCGCCCTTGATGATGATCGAGCGCGAATACTTGCGCAGTTCGGCTTCCTCGTCGCGCGTCAGGTTGCGGCCGGTGTACACGATCACCGGCGGGAAGGAACACAGCTCTTCGTGCGACATGCGCTCCAGCAGTTCCCTGCCCTGCATGTCGGGCAGCTTGAGGTCGATGATCATGCAGTCGAAGATCTGCTTGTGCAGCAGGTCGAGGGCGTCGCCGCCGGTGCCGACCGCCGCGATCTCGACGTCGGCGTCGGCGATCAGCTGCACCACGCTGTCGCGCTGGCGCTCGTCGTCCTCGACCAGCAGTACGCGCTTGATCTTCTGGCTCGACTTTTCCTGCAGCTTGCGGAACACCTCCTCCAGCTGTTCGCGCGAGGTCGGCTTGAGTGCATAGCCGATCGCGCCCAGGTGCAGCGCTTCGCCGCCGTTCTCGATGCTCGACACGACGTGCACCGGAATGTGGCGGGTGGCCGGGTTGTCCTTCAGTTGCTGCAGCACCGACAGGCCCGAGCCGTCCGGCAGGCGGATGTCGAGCAGCACCGCGTCGGGCTTCTGGGTGGCCGCCAGCGCCAGTCCTTCGCCGGCGCTCATCGCCACCAGGCAGCGGTAATCGAGCTCGTGCGCCAGGTCGAACAGGATGCGCGCGAACTCGGCCTCGTCCTCGATCACCAGCACGGTTCGGCTACCGATGGCAGGCTGGTCGCGATCATCGGGGAAGGAAGCCGCCGGCTCGACCGGCGCCGGAGCGGCGCCCGGCGCCGGCGTGGGGGCGGGCTCGCGCATGGGCTGGGCGGCCGGCATCACCGGAGCAGGCGGTGGGCTGGCGGCCACCGAGGCGCTGCGCGGCAGGCTCAATGTGAACAGGCTGCCCTCGCCCGGCGTGCTGGCCACGTTCAGGCTGCCGCCCAGCAGACCGGTGAGGTCGCGCGAGATCGACAGGCCGAGGCCGGTGCCGCCGAAACGGCGGCTGGTGGTGCCGTCGGCCTGGTGGAATGCGTCGAAGATGCGTTCCTGCTGGTCCGGGGCGATGCCGATGCCGGAATCGGCCACGCCGAACTGCACCCAGCCTTCCGGCGTCACGGACACCGTCATCGCGACCCTGCCGCGGTCGGTGAACTTCACGGCGTTGGACAGCAGGTTCTTGAGGATCTGCTCCACGCGCTGGCGGTCGGTGGTGATCGCCGCCGGCACGTTCGACTCGACCGCGACGCTGAAATCGAGCGCTTTCTGGCGCGCCAGCGGTTCGAAGGTGCGCGCCAGGCCCTCGACCATGCGGCGCAGCGGCACTTCTTCCGGCACCAGTTCCAGCTTGCCCGCCTCGACCTTCGAGATGTCGAGGATGTCATTGATCAGGTGCAGCAGGTCGTTGCCGGCCGAGTAGATGGTCTGGGCGAAGCGCACCTGCTCGTCGTTCAGGTTACCGGCCGCGTTATCGGCCAGCAGCTTGGCCAGGATCAGCGAACTGTTGAGCGGCGTGCGCAGCTCGTGCGACATATTCGCCAGGAATTCGGACTTGTAGCGGCTGGCGCGTTCCAGTTCCAGCGCGCGCTGGCGCAGCTGGTCCTGGGCGGCGGTGAGCGCCGCATTCTTCATGTCGAGGTTCAGGGCCTGCTCGGCCAGCTGGTCGTTGGTGGCGCGCAGCTCGGACTGCTGGTTTTCCAGGGCGGTCTGCGATTCTTCCAGCGCGCGCGACTGCTCTTCCAGCTCTTCGTTGGCGGTGCGCAATTCTTCCTGCTGCACCTGCAGTTCCTCGTTCAGGGTCTGGGTTTCTTCCAGCGCGTGCTGCAGGCGCTGGCGGTACAGCACCGCCGCCATTGAGGCGCCGACGGCCGGCGCGATGGTCTCCATGAACTCGCGGTCGCGCTCCTTGACCGGATGCAGGAAACCGATCTCGATCACGCCCTTGACCTTGCCATAGTTGACCACCGGGGCAATCAGGATCTCGCGCGGCGAGGCTTCGCCCAGTGCCGAGCCCACTTTGATATAGCCGTCCGGCAATTCGCGCAGGTGCAGGATGCGGCTTTCGTTGGCGGCCTGGCTGGCCAGCGACTCGCTCGCCTGGATCAGCTGCGCATGCTCGGCGGTATCGTGGGCGAAGCCGTAGGCGCCGATGCGGCGCAGCACGCCCTCCTCGCTGCGCACGTACATGGCCGACACCACGCCGTCGAGATAGCGCGTCACGTGGGCCAGCACCGCGTCGGCCAGCGGCTCGAGCGCATGGATGCCGGCGCTGCGCGTGGCCAGCTCGGTCTGGCCGGTACGCAGCCAGGCCTGGTGGCGCAGCTGCTCGTTGTGCTCGGCCTCGTGCTCGAGCGTTTCCTGGTAGGACGTCGACAGGCTCACCAGCTGGCGACGGCCGAACATGGCCAGGCCGCCGCCGATCGAAAGGCTCAGCAGCAGGAAGCAGGCGACCGACCAGGTGGTAACGCTGCGCGCCGAATCGTTGCGCTCCTGCAGCAGGCGACGTTCGGCATCGAGGAAGAGCTCGAAATTGCGCCGGATCTCGTCGGTCAGGTTCTTGCCGCGGCCGGCGCGCACGGGCTCGACCACGTCGAAGCCGCCGCGGCGCAGCTCGACCATGTTGTCGGCAAACTGCTCCCACTGGGACTGTGCGGCCTGGATGCGCATGACGCGCTCGGCCTGTACCGGATTGTCCTTGACGACGGCATCCAGGCTCTGCAGACCGGTCTGCATGCGCTGCTTCGCCGCACCGTAGGGCGCCAGGAAAGCCTCGTCGCCGGCGATCAGGTAGCCGCGCATGCCCGCTTCCATCTCGGCCGACAGCTTGCTGACCTCCTGCGCATTGCCGATCACGCGCTCGGAATGCTCGACCCAGGTGAGCACATTGATCAGGTAGGCGATGATGCCGACGAAGACGATCGCCGTGACGACGCTCATTGCCAGCGGCAGCGCCACATTGCGGCTCAGGATGCGGCGGAATTGTGAATTATCGATCGAGGTGCCGGGCATGCGAGGGAAATGTTGGGAAAAAAATATCCCAAGTGTAACGCATGACCTGTTTTTCCGGCACACAATTGGATTGCCGGCTTAGCACGACAATTGTCATTGAATCAATATGCTCGACCGGCTCAGGCGGCCCTGAAGCGTTCGGCCAGCCGCTGCTCCCGAAACCCGTCGAGTACATGATCGACGAACGCGCGGGTTTTCGACGGTAGCAGCTTCTGGCTGCTGAAGTAGAGGGAAATCTGGCCGGCGTCCTGGTGCCAGTCCGGCAGCACCCGCACCAGCTCCCCCTTGTCGAGCTGGCGCAGGACGTTCGGCAGCGCCATCAGGCCGATCCCCATGTGCATCAGGACGCCTTCCACCAGAGCATCCGGGTCGTCGACCGTCATGCGGACGCGCTGCTCGACCGGGAATTCGTCGCCAGCCCGGTTGCGCAGTATGCGCTGGCGTACGCGTCCTGTCACTGCCGAGCGCATCACGACGCCATCGAGGCCGGCCAGGTCGGCCGGCGTGGCCGGCGCGGGAATACCCCGGAGGAACTGCGGCGTGGCGACGGCGACGATGTGCACCCGCCCCAGCGCGCGCGCGACCACGCCCGGTGTCAGTTCGAAGCCGCCGCCCACGGCGACGTCGATGCCGTCGCGGACCAGGTCGACCTGGCGGTTGTCGAAGTACCAGTCGGGCTGCACCGCCGGATAGCGCGCCAGGAAGGCCGGCATCAGCGGCAGCAGGTAGTCGCGGCCGAAGCCGGGGCCGGCGCTGATCTTCAGCACCCCCGCCGCTTGCCCGGCATGGGTCGTGACTTGCGCAATGGCCGACTGGATGCTGTCGAGTCCGCCGGCAATCGCTTGCAGGAAGCGCTCTCCCGCCTCGGTCAGGGTGAGGCCGCGGGTGCTGCGCTGGAACAGGCGCACCCCCAGGTTGCGCTCGAGCTGGGCCACGTTGCGGCTGACGGCGGCCGGGGTCAGCCCCAGGCGGCGCGCGGCGGCGGAAAAGCTGGCCGATTCGGCACTGCGCACGAAGGATTCCAGGTTCGACAGGGTTTCCACATTATTACCTTCAAGCATTGGTTGAAACTGATTGTAGCCGTTTTCTACTACGCATATAAAGCTGCGACGACCATACTGGCTTCCATCAACCACCCACCACGAAAGGAAGCACCATGAACAAGCACCCCCTGGAAGGCAAGATCGCCATCGTCACCGGCGCCAGCCGCTCGATCGGCGCCGCCATCGCCAAGCGCCTTGCCCGCGACGGTGCCACCGTCGCCATCACCTACAACGCGTCGCCGGAAAAGGCGGAGGAAGTGGTCGCCGCCATCGAAGCGGCCGGCGGGCTCGCCCTCGCGCTGCAGGCCGATGCCGGCAACCCGGCCGCCGTGCGCGATGCCGTCGCCAGCGTCGCCGCCCGCTTCGGCCGGATCGACATCCTCGTCAACAACGCCGGTATCAGCGTGCTGGGCGCCCCGACCGAGATCGCCCTCGGCGATTTCGAGCGCATCCTCGCGGTCAACGTAACCGGCGTCTTCGTCGCCACCCAAGAGGCATTGCGCCACATGGGCGCGGGCGGCCGCATCATCAACATCGGCAGCTCCATGGTCCAGTACGCCGCTTTCCCGACCGCGTCGGCCTATACGCTCACCAAGGGCGCCGTTGCCGGCTTTACCCGCGGCCTGGTGCGCGACCTCGGCCCGCAAGGGATCACCGTCAACACGGTCCATCCCGGCCCGACCGACAGCGACATGAACCCGGCGGACGGCGCGGTGGCGGACTTCGTCAAGCCCGGCATCGCCCTCGGCCGCTACGGCCAGGGCAGCGACATCGCCGGCGCCGTCGCCTTCCTCGCCTCGAACGACGCCGCCTTCGTGACCGGCGCCGAGCTGCTGGTCGACGGCGGCTTTACCGCCTGAGCATGCCCACCCTTGCCAAACGAACGGAGAACAATATGAAGATCGGAATCATCGGCGCCGGCGCCATCGGTAGCGCCATCGCACGCGCACTTGCCCGGGCCGGCATCGACGCCCTCATCGCCAACAGCCGCGGACCGCAGTCGCTGGCCGCCCTCGAGCAGGAGCTCGGCCCGCACATCCGCGCCGTCGACGTGAAGGAAGCGGCGCGGGCGGACCTGGTCTTCGTGGCCGTGAACTGGTCGAAGCTGCCCGCGGCACTGGAGGGACTCGGTCCCTGGAACGGCCGGATCGTCGTCGACGCCAACAACCCGATCGAAGCGCCGGACTTCCGCCCGGTCGAGCTCGGCGCACGCAGCTCGAGCGAGGTCGTCGCCGGCCTGGCGCCGGGCGCGCGCGTGGTCAAGGGCTTCAACCACCTGCAGGCGGCCCTGCTGGCGGCCGATCCGGCCGCCGAAGGCGGACAGCGGGTGCTGTTCCTCGCGGGCGACGATGCCTCGGCCAAGGCGCAGGTGACGGGCCTGGCGCGGCAGCTGGGCTTCCTGTCCCTCGACCTGGGCGGGCTCGCCGCGGGCGGGCGCCTGACCCAGTTCCCGGGCGGCGCGCTCGCCGCCCTGAACCTCGTGAAGTTCGGCTAGCCGAGGTGGGCCGCCAGGTAGGGCGCGGTCCGGCTGGCCTTGCAGGCCGCCACCTCGGCCGGCGGACCGGCGCAGATGATCCTGCCGCCCTCGTTGCCGGCGCCGGGACCGACGTCGATCACCCAGTCGCAACCAGCCACCACCCGCATCGTGTGCTCGACCACGATCACCGTATTGCCGGCATCGACCAGGCGGTTCAGCTGCACCACCAGGCGGTCGGCATCGACCGGGTGCAGCCCGGTGGTCGGTTCGTCCAGCACGTACAGGGTGTTACCGCGCCCGGCGCGCTGCAGCTCGGTCGCCAGCTTGATGCGCTGCGCCTCGCCGCCCGACAGTTCGGTGGCCGGCTGGCCCAGGCGCAGGTAGTCCAGCCCGACCTCGGCCAGAACCGCCAGTGCGCGCTCGACCAGCGGCTCGCCCTCGAAGAAGGCGATCGCCTCGCCCACCGTCATGCCCAGTACCTCGGCGATGTTCTTGCCGCGATAGCAGACCTCGAGGGTCTTGGCGTTGTAGCGTGCACCCTCGCAGGTAGGACACGGTGCATACACGCTGGGCAGGAACAGCAGCTCGACCATGACGAAGCCTTCGCCGGCGCAGTGCTCGCAGCGTCCCTTGGCCACGTTGAAGGAAAAGCGGCCGGCGTCAAAGCGGCGCTTCTTCGCGTCCGGCGTGGCGGCGAACAGCTTGCGCACCCCGTCGAACAGGCCGGTATAGGTGGCCAGGTTCGAGCGCGGGGTGCGGCCGATCGGCTTCTGGTCGACCCGCACCATGCGCCGGATCCCTTCCATGCCGTCGACGATCCGGCCTTCGAGCGGCAGCGCGGCATCCTGCTCCAGGCCCGGATCGTCCGTGTCGGGCGTGTCGGCGTCAGGCGCGGCCTGGCCGAGCGCGGCGCCGACCAGCTCCACCAGCACCTGGCTCACCAGGCTCGACTTGCCCGAACCGGACACGCCGGTGACGGCGCTGAGCACGCCCAGCGGGAAGGCGGCGCCGATCCCGTCCAGGTTGTTGCGGCGCACGCCCTCCAGGCGCAGCCAGCCGCCAGGTGCGCGCGGGCTGCGTTGCGCCGGAGGCGCTTCGTTGAACAGGTAGCGCCGCGTCTGCGAATTCGCTACCTTTTTCAAGCCCTCGGGCACCCCGCTGTACAGCACCTGCCCGCCCTTCTCGCCGGCTGCCGGGCCGACGTCGACGATCCAGTCGGCGCGCCGGATCACGTCGAGCGCGTGCTCGACCACGAATAGCGAGTTGCCCGCTGCTTTCAACTGGGCCAGCGCATCGAGCAGCGCTTCGGTGTCGGCCGGGTGCAGGCCGGCCGAAGGCTCGTCCAGCACATACACCACACCGAACAGGTTCGAGCGCACCTGGGTCGCCAGGCGCAGGCGCTGCAGCTCGCCCGGCGACAAGGTCGGCGTGCTGCGCTCCAGCGCCAGGTAGCCCAAGCCCAGGTCGAGCAGCACGCCCAGGCGCGCGCACAGGTCCTGGGCGATGCGCTGGGTGACGATCATCTGTTCCGGATGTTCCTTCGCGCGCGTCCTGTCCCCCGCCGCCTTCCCCGCCGCAAACGGCGTGAGCAGTTCGGCCAGACGCGCCAGCGGCAGGCGCGACAGTTCCATGATGTCGATGCCGGCGAAGGTCACCGACAAGGCTTCCCGGCGCAGGCGCTTGCCGCGGCACATCGGGCATTCGGTGGACACCATGTAGCGCGCCACCCGCTTCTTCATCGAGGCGCTCTCGGTGTTGGCGAAGGTCTGCAGCACGTAGCGGCGCGCGCCGGTGAACGTGCCCTGGTAGCTGGGCGTGTCCTTGCGCTTCAGGGCCGCGCGGGTTTCCTTCGGCGTGAGGCCGGCATAGACCGGGACGGTCGGGGTCTCGTCGGTGAACAGGATCCAGTCGCGGTCCTTCTTCGGCAGTTCGCGCCACGGCGTGTCGACATCAATGCCCAGGGTGACCAGGATGTCGCGCAGGTTCTGGCCGTGCCAGGCCGGCGGCCAGGCGGCCACGGCGCGCTCGCGAATGGTGAGCGAGTCGTCCGGCACCAGCGACTGCTCCGTCACTTCGTACACCCGCCCCAGGCCCGAGCATTGCGGGCAGGCGCCTTCCGGCGTATTCGGCGAGAACGACTCGGCGTACAGCAGCTCCTGGCCGGGCGGATAATCGCCGGCGCGCGAATACAGCATGCGCAGGGAATTCGACAGCGTGCTGACGCTGCCCACCGAGGAACGCGCGGTGGGCGAGCCGCGCTGCTGCTGCAGGGCGACGGCCGGCGGCAGCCCGTCGATTTCGCCCACCTCGGGCACCGGCATCTGGTGGAACAGGCGGCGCGCATAGGGCGACACCGACTCCAGGTAGCGCCGCTGCGCCTCCGCGTACAGGGTGCCGAAGGCCAGCGAGGACTTGCCCGAACCGGACACGCCGGTGAACACGACCAGGGCGCCGCGCGGAATGTCGACGTCGACGTCCTTCAGGTTGTGTTCGCGGGCGCCGCGCACCCGGACGTAGCCTTCCCGCCCCTCGCCCGCATGGGGCGCGGCATGCTGCTTGTGGTCACGGTGCTTGTCGCGCATGAGGTCCTCGGCATCGTCGGCTGGATGCCGCATTTCACCCTGGCGGCGGGACATTGTCGGTGCGCTCCCCAACAGTGCAAGCGACAAGCAGGGCGAGCCGCGTGCACAGCGGGTCCAGGTCGGCCGGGCCGGCCAGGGCCGCCGCCTTGCGGCAGGCGGCGGCCACGTCCGGGTCGTCGACCACCGCGGCCAGGCGCTGCGCCAGCCGCCGCGGCGTCAAGCGGGCGGCACGCAGGCTGCTTCCCACGCCCAGCGCGCGCACCCGCGCCGCGTTGTCGAACTGGTCGTGCGCCAGCGGCACCACCAGCTGGGGCGCGCCCGCACGCAAGGCTTCGGCCGTGGTGCCGATGCCACCGTGGTGCACCAGTGCGGCCACGTGCGGCAGCAGCACGCGCAGCGGCACGTAGTCCTGCCACAGCACCGGCGACGGCAGCTGGCCAGGTAGCTGCTCGCGGTGCGGGGTCAACAGGATCGCCCGCAGGCCGCGCCGCGCGCAGGCATCGAGCGCACAGCGGAAATAGGTAGCCGCCTGGCGGTTGCCGGTGCCGGGCGTGAACACGACCGGCTTCGCTCCGCCTTCGATGAAGCGGGCGACCTCGGGCGACAGCTCGGCCTGCGGCGTGGGGTCGTACAGCGGAAAGCCGACCCGCAGCAGCGGCTGCGGCCAGTCCGGCTGGGTGGGCGCGAACCATTCGGGGAACAGCGTGACCGACAGGTCCGGCAGGTTCACGATGTAATCGACCAGGTCGCTTACTGGCGCCAGGCCCTGCGCGGCACGCGCGGCGTTCACGTCGGGCAAGGCCACCGGGTTGATCAGGGCGTCCGCCAGGCGCCGCCATAGCCAGCGGCGCGCGTCCATGGGCAGCCAGCGCGGCACCGGGTAGGGACCCAGCAGCAGCGGATCGTGCACGGTCGGCAGGTTGGACGGCGCCAGGTAGGCGGCCGCTACCTTCAGGCCGGGCCGGCGCGCCCGGCACAGGTCCGCTTCCGGCAGGGCCAGCGGGTGTACCAGCAGCACGATGCGCTCACCTGGCGGCAGCGCAGCCACGAAGTCCGGCACCTGCGCCATGGCCGGACGGGTCGCCTTCCAGACCACGGCCAGGCCGCGCGTCGGGTGCCACAGGTCGGGATGGTCGAGCACCGCGTCGTCCGCCGGCAGGCCGTGGAAAGGCAGGCCGGCCTGGGCGACGAAGGCTTCGTGCTGCACGGGCCCGAGCATCGTGACCCGGTGGCCGCTCAGTTGCCCCCATTCGCGCAGCGCCAGGGCCACCCGCATGAAGGGAAACAGGTCGCCGGCCGAGCCGATGGTGACGACAACAAAGTGGATTCCATCCATGGCAGGGCGCGGCCCTATTCAAAAAGTGAGCGTGCCCTCGATGGAGTCGTCGAGGGTCTTGCCGAGCACTGCCCCGACCATCACCTTGGCGCCGGCCACGGCGTCGCCGTGCTTGTTGTCCCAATAATAGCCCAGGCGCGGGACTACGCAAATCGCGGTCACGCGCGGGTCGTCCTCGCCTTCGGTGAACCAGGTCTTGAGCATGAAGTTCCACAGTTCATGGATGCGCTGGCGGTCGGTGACGATCTCGGCATGTCCCTCGAGTTCGAGGAAACCGGAATGCGCGCCCTGCTGGAAATACAGTGTCACGGCGGGATTCGCCGCGATCTCATGGTTCTTGTGGCTGTCGTTCGCGCTCAGGAACCACAGCCGGCCGGCGGCGTCCACTTCGCGCACGCTCATCGGGCGACCGCCCCGGCTCGGGGCCATGCTGCCCTGGGTGACGAAAAAGCAGCTGTCGGCGTCCCCGGCCATGTCCTTCAGGCGCTTGATGGCGTCCTGGCCGTCCAGGTCGAGCCGGTTGCGCTCGGGCTGGTTGCGGTTGATCGAATCCATGGCTTCTCCCGTGTGCAGTGGCGGATGGGGCGACTCTACCTGCGATGGGATTGCCGGTATGTGGGCGCGCGTACACAGGCCGCCGATCCGGCGCGACTGCGGTTCGGGACCGGGTCAATCCTGCGGCAGGCCGCGCTCCAGCGACGCCGCCTGCTCCAGCCAGCGTGCCACCGTCCGCAGTTCCTGCTGCGTGAAACCTTCGCTCAGGCGCGCATTGAGTTCCACCAGCACCTCGCCGGCCCGCGTACTGGCAGCCTCGCCTGCGGCCGTCATCTGCAGGCGCGTCAGGCGGGCGTCCGCGGCATCGGCGACGCGCTCGACCATGCCGGCGGCCTGCATGCGCTTGGACAGGTTGGTCACGGCCGCCGGCGCCACGCCCAGCTCGGCGGCGATCTCGCCGACGGCGGCCGGCTGGCCCGGGCGCGCGCGCAGCACGAACAGCAGGCCGACCTGGGCCGCGCTGATGCCCTCCCAGGCTTCCGGGCGCAGCTCGATCCAGCGCTGCAGGGCGCGTTGTGCACGGTTCAGGAGGTGCACGAAGCGCGGTCTAGACGGCGGCATGGCGCCCCCTTCCCTCCGGCAGGGCGTGGGCGTGCAGCCAGAGGGCCACCTGCGTCCACAGCACCGTCTCGCAGCGACGCCGGAAAAAGCCCATGTGCCCGATGGCAGGCACGCCGGCCGTGCGCGGGTCGACCTGGCGCCGTTCCACTTGCGCGTTGACGAAGTGCGACACGAGCATGTCCATCGCCAGCGGGTTGGCCCAGGGGTCGTCGTCGAAGCCCAGCACCAGCAAGGGAATGTCGACCCGCGCCATGCGGCGCGCGGCGTCCATGGCCGGGTCGTCGAAGAAGTAGCGCGGCAGCGCGGTCCAGCGCACCCATTGCAGCATCACGCCGCGCGGCAGGTCTTCGCCCAGCCCCAGCCGGCTGCCCGGCATGTAGCCGCACAGGGCGCACAGCAGCGGAGCCAGTACCCGCAGCACGAAGCGCACCCGCAGGCGCTCCAGGAATCCGCGCACCGTGCGGCTGGCGCCCGCGTGCGACGCCACCAGCACGGCCGCGCGCAGGTGCGCCGTCTCCGGCGACAGGCCGATCGCATGGCCGCCCACGCTGTGCCCGACGGCCAGCAGCGGCAGGCCGGGAAACCGGGCCACGGCCCAGCGCGTAACGGCGCCGACGTCCTTGCTCATCCATTCGGCCATCGTGACGTCAAATCCGCGCAGGCTGGGCGGGCGCGAGCGGCCGGTGCCGCGGTAGTCGTAGGTGAGGACGTTGAATCCGCGGCCAGCCAGCCAGGCGGCGAAGGCCTCGTAATAGGCCTGGGTGACGGCCGTGGCCGGGTGCAGCACGACGGTGGCGACGGCATTGTGGACTGTCCAGCAGCTGGCCTCCAGGCTGGCCGGGCCGACCGGAATCGACAGGTGTTCGGGCTTCATGGCGTAGCTGGGCGGCGCCCATATCGTTAACGTGTTAACGAATCTAGCACGGGCTCGCCGGCCGTGCAAGCGGCCCGGGCGGCATCAGGGGATCAGGCGCGCCGCGCGCAGCTGCGCGAACAGATCGAAAAAGGACTCGTCGGTGGCCTGGTAGGCGCTGAAACCCAGCTTGCGGCTGCGCGCCATGTCGGTCATGACTTCGATCGGCCGGCCGAGGTCGAGGTCGGTGTGCCAGGGCGAGGCCAGGCGGTCGAGCCCGGGCTCCACCAGTCCATGGCGCGCCGTGATGTCGCGCCAAAGCTCGCCGTCGTTCGCCATTTCCGCCTCCAGCGGCCGGATCTTGCCGTCGAAGCCGGCGGCTTCCACGCCGAACCAGTCGGCGATGCGGCCCCACAGCCAGCTCCAGCGGAACAGGTCGCCATTGACGATGTTGAAGGCTTCGTTGCGTGCGGCGTCGGTATCGGCCGCCCAGACCAGCTGCCTGGCCAGCATCCGCGCATCGGTGACGTCGGACAGGCCGTTCCACTGCGCGCCGGAGCCGGGAAACCGGAACGGGCGGCCGGTTTCCTTGCAGATGCTGGCGTACACGGCCAGGGTGGTGCCCAGGTTCATCGCATTGCCGACCGCCATGCCGACGATCGAGTGCGGACGGTGCACGGTCCAGGTGAAGCGGTCGCGCTCGGCGGCCGCATAGACCTCGTCTTCCTGGGCATAGTAGAAATTCTCGACGGGCAGGCGCGGCTGGCTCTCACGCAGCGGCGTGTCCGGCAAGGTGCCGGAGGCGGCGTAGGCCTCGAAGGGGCCGAGGTAGTGCTTCAGGCCCGTGACCAGGGCCACGTGGCGCAGCGTCTTCTTGCCCGACAAGGCCGAGAGCAGGTTGCGCACCATGGCCGCGTTGACGCGGATGTTCTCGGCCTCGGTGGCCTGGCGCATCCAGGTGGTGATGAAGACATGGGTGGGCGCGACGTCCGCCAGCGCGGCGGCCAGGCCGGCCTCGTCGAGCAGGTCGGCCGCGACCGGCCCTACCCCAGGAATGTCATTGCCGGGACGGCGCGCCAGTCCATGGACCTGCCAGCCGTCCGCCACCAGCGCGCGCGCCGTGTAACTGCCGCCGATCCCGCTGACGCCTACTACCAGTGCTGTGCGTTGCATGGCCGTCTCCTCTTCAAGTAGAAGGAAGACGGTAGCACGGATGCCCGGCGCGCCGCGCCTTACAGGAAGCGGTCGAGGATCCTGCGGCTGTGCTTGTCGATATGGAACATATCGCGCACCAGGAAGTTGATGGCGTGGTTGTCCGCGATCAGGAGCGAGGCTTCGCCGACGCGGCGGATGTCCTCGTCCACCTTGAGCACGAACTCGGTATCGCCGCGGTCCGTTTTCACGTACCAGGTGCAGGGCGTGGCGAAGCTCGACACCTCCCTGATGTGCAGGATCTCGGGAATGAATTCGCGGCCCTCGATCTCGGCCTGGATCATGTCGCGGATCTCCGTGGGCAGCTCGGCCAGGTCGTCGATCCAGGCCACTTCCTTGCCGCCCTCGCGCACCATGGAAATGCCCTTGTCCGGCGCCTGGATCGGAAACGCGCGCACGGGGATGACGCCGACGTGTTCCTCACCTTCGGCGGTGGTCAGGACCAGCCTGCCGAAGCTGTCGCGGCGCAGTTGAAAAGTACCGGTCATTTGATCGTCCTGAATTTATTCGACATCGTCGGGATCCTGGTCCACGTTGCGGGCCTGCGCTTCGTAGAGGCGCCGGTAGGCGCCCTCGCGCGCCATCAGCGCATCGTGGCTGCCCTCTTCCACCACCACGCCGCGGTCCAGCACTACAAGGCGGTCGGCCTTGTGCAAGGTGGACAGGCGGTGCGCGATGGCGATGGTGGTGCGGCCCTTCACCAGGTTGTCGAGCGCCTTCTGGATCTCTTTTTCCGTCTCCGAGTCCACCGAGGACGTCGCTTCGTCCAGGATCAGGATCGGCGGGTCGATCAGCAGTGCGCGCGCGATCGAGATGCGCTGGCGCTCGCCGCCCGACAGGCCCTGGCCGCGCTCGCCCACCATCGAGTCGTAGCCCTGCGGCAGGCGCAGGATGAACTCGTGGGCATGGGCCGCGCGCGCCGCCGCGATGATCTCTTCGCGCGTGGCGCCCGGCTTGCCGTAGGCGATGTTCTCCGCGATCGTGCCGAAGAACAGGAAAGGCTCCTGCAGCACCAGGCCGATATGGCGGCGGTAGTCGCTGACCGCGAAGGTGCGGATGTCCCGGCCGTCGAGCAGGATGGCGCCTTCGGCCACGTCGTAGAAGCGGCAGATCAGGTTGACCAGCGTGCTCTTGCCCGAGCCCGAGTGGCCGACCAGGCCGACCATCTCGCCGGCGCGGATGTTGAGCGAAATGCCGCGGTTGACGGCTCGGTTGCCGTAACGGAAACCGACTTCGCGCAGCTCGATGTTACCCGCCACCTTGTCGACCTTCACCGGATTGGCCGGGTCCGGCACGCTCGACACGTGGTCGAGGATGTCGAAGATGCGCTTGGCCGCCGAGGCCGACTTCTGGGTCACCGACACGATGCGGCTCATGGAATCGAGCTTCACGTAGAAGCGGCCGCTGTAGGCGATGAAGGCCGTCAGCGTGCCCACCGTGATGTCGCCGCGCGAGACCTGCCAGATGCCGAAGCACCAGATCACCAGCAGGCCGATCTCGGTCAGCAGCGACACGGTCGGCGAGAACAGCGACCAGACCTTGTTCAGCTTGTCGTTGACGGCCAGGTTGTGCCTGTTCGCTTCGCGGAAGCGCGCTGCTTCGCGCTTTTCCTGGGCGAAGGCCTTCACCACGCGAATGCCGGGAATGGTGTCGGCCAGTACGTTGGTGACCTCGCCCCAGACCCGGTCGATTTTCTCGAAACCGGTGCGCAGCTTGTCGCGCACCACGTGGATCATCCAGGCGATGAAGGGCAGCGGCACCAGCGTCACCAGCGCCAGCCAGGGATTCATGCTGAACAGGATCACGCCCGTCATGATGATCAGGAGGACATCCGACAGGAAGTCGAGCAGGTGCAGCGACAGGAACACGCTGATCCGGTCCGAGCCGCTGCCGATGCGCGACATCAGGTCGCCGGTGCGTTTCCCCCCGAAGTATTCGAGCGACAGGCGCAGCAGGTGTTCGTAGGTGGTCGAGCGCAGGTCGGCGCTGATCCGCTCGGACGCCAGGGCCAGCACGTAGGTCTTGCCCCATCCGAGCGCCCAGGCCAACAGCGCGGCCCCTAACAGGCCGCCCATATAGAGATAGACGAGCGACGTGTCGATGACCTGGCCGTTCTGGTACGGAATCAGGACATTGTCCATCAAGGGCTTGGTCAGATAGGGCGGAATCATGTGCGCCCCGGTCGAGCCGACCATCAACAGGAAGCCGAGCAGCAGCTGGCCCTTGTAGGGCCGGGCGAAGCGCCACAGGCGGAACAGGGTCCAGGTGGAAGGCGGCGTGTGCAGCACCTTGGCGCATACGGCGCACTCGGCGTCGTCGGCCTCGAGCGGTGCCTTGCAGCTCGGGCAGGTATGCTGCTCCGGCGGCGTCACGGGCACGCCGGACACGAAGCTTTTCGCCTGCTCGTTGAAATGGTCGACCACGCGGATGGCGCCCAGGTTCTGGCCGAGCGTGAAGCGCCAGGCGCCCAGCAAGGCGTGCGTATCGACCAGTTCCAGGTGGCCGACGCCGGCATGGTCGTGGTGGCGCAGGGACAGGCCGGGGCGGTAGCCCCAATCGCGCCAGCTGTCCTCGCCCGGCGCCTTGGCCAGCAGGCGGCGATCGGTAACCACCACCATGCCCTTCCTGAAACGTAATTTCGCGTCGAGGTCAACCTCGACGCCGGTTAAAACGTTTTCCCCTGGTGCAAGCTGTTTCGCAACGTCATTTTGCCAGTGTTCAGGCAAAGCTCCGCCAGCCGATGCTGCGGCGGAGACCGCCGGCGCCGACGGAATAGCAAGTTGTTGAGTTGTCATGGTTTGCGCCCGACTTCAGGCATTGGTTCTGGTGGAGGGTGCAAGATCGCGGCTCGGCAGGGCATGGGATTGCCGGATACCCGTTTTGCGTTAGGCGCTCAACAAAAGCGCTCCACAAACGGGTGTAACGTTTCTATGCATCCTTTGGATGACAGGAAATCCCCAACTGGCAGAAAACGTTTCGGCACGGTAAGCTTCCGGCCGGCAAGTATATATGATGTGCGCTAGGGAACACCGGCTTTCGGTACTGTAGCGGCAGGCAGGCAACCAAAGGTAACGCCGGTTGTGCGCGGGATGGTCGCAACCGACAAAGACATTTTTTCATGAACAAGAAGAACGATATCAAGTTCCTCCGCGTGACCCACCTGCGCGGCCCGAACATCTGGACCTACCGACCGGTGATCGAGGCCTGGCTCGACATCGGGGAGCTCGAAGACTTCCCCTCGAACACCCTGCCCGGCTTTGCCGGGCGCCTCACCGCCTGGCTGCCGGGCCTGGTCGAACACCATTGCGGCGTCGGGCACCGCGGCGGCTTCCTGGAACGCCTGCGCGACGGCACCTGGGCCGGCCATATCCTCGAACACGTCGTGCTCGAGCTGCAGAACATGGCCGGCATGAAGACCGGCTTCGGCAAGACCCGCTCCACCGGCCAGCACGGCATCTACAAGATGGCCTTCCGCACCCGCGACGAGATCGTTGGCCGCGCGGCCCTCGAGGCCGGCCACCGCTTGATGATGGCGGCCATTAACGACACCCCCTTCGACATGCCGGCCACGGTGCAGCAGCTCACCGGGCTGGTGGACCGCTGGTGCCTGGGCCCGTCCACCGCGCACATCGTCGACGCCGCCACCGAGCGCCGCATTCCGTCGATCCGCCTCACCGAAGGCAACCTGGTGCAGCTCGGCCACGGCGCCGCGCAGCGCCGCATCTGGACCGCCGAGACCGACCGCACCAGCGCCATCGGCGAAGGCATCGCCAGCGACAAGGACCTGACCAAGACCCTGCTCGCCTCCTGCGGCGTGCCGGTGCCGGAAGGCGCCCTGGTGCGCAGCGCCGGGCAAGCGTGGGAAGAAGCGCAGGACATCGGCCTGCCGGTGGTGGTCAAGCCGGTCGACGGCAACCACGGGCGCGGCGTGACCCTGAACCTGATGAGCGAGGCCGACGTGCTGGCCGCCTATGCGATCGCCGCGGAAGCCGGCGGCAGCAGCGCCGTGCTGGTCGAGCGCTTCATTCCGGGCAACGAACACCGCCTGCTGGTGGTCGGCCGCGAAGTGGTGGCCGCCGCCAGGGGTGAATCGCTATGGGTGACGGGCGACGGCAGCGCGAACGTGATCGAACTGTGCAACCGCCAGATCAATACCGACCCGCGCCGCGGCGAGAGCGAAGAGCACCCGCTCGGCCTGGTGAAGCCGCACGACAGCGAGATCATGCTGGACCTGAAACGCCAGGGCCTCACGCCCGAGTCGGTTCCCCAGCCTGGGCAGAAGGTGCTGATCCAGGTGAACGGCAACGTCGCCGACGACGTCACCGACCTGGTGCACCCGTCGGTCGCGCACGTGGCGGCGCTGGCGGCGCGCATCGTCGGCCTGGACGTGGCCGGCATCGACCTGGTATGCGAAGACATCTCGCGTCCGCTGGAGGAACAGCGCGGCGCGATCATCGAAGTCAATTCGAGCCCGGGCCTGCTGGCCCACATCAAGCCGGCCAGCGGCAAGCCGCGCAATGTCGGCAAGGCCATCGTGAACCACCTGTTCGCAGAAGGACAGGGCGAAAATATCGGACGCATCCCGGTGGTAGGCGTCACCGGCACCCTCGGCACCAGCCTGATCGCGCGCCTGGTGGGCTGCCTGGTCCACATCACCGGCAAGCACGTCGGCGTGGCCAACGGCGAAGGCCTGTACCTCGACGCGCGCCAGGTGAGCGCCAAGGATTCCACCGGTTTCGACGCCGGGCAGCGCCTCCTGATCAACCGCACCGTGCAGACCGCCGTGTTCGAATCGAACGCGCGCTCGATCCTGGCCGAGGGCCTGCCGTACGACCGCTGCACGGTCGGCATCGTCACCGACATGGAAGGCCTGGACGATGTGGCCGAATTCCACGTCCTGGACGAGGACGGCCTGCGCAACGTGATCCGCAGCCAGGTCGACGTGATCCTGCCGGAAGGCGCGGCCGTCCTGAACGCGGCCAACGAACGGGTGGCTGCGCTGGCGGAACTGTGCGACGGCCGCGTGATCTTCTACGCGCTCGACGAGAACAACCCGGTGGTGGCCAACCACCGCGCCCAGGGCGAGCGCGTGGTGTTCGTGCGCGACAATCGCATCGTGCTGGCCGAAGGCTTCGACCTGGAACACGTGCTGCTCGACCTGGCAAAGATCCCGCCGGCGACCGTGAAGCATCCGGACAGCGTGCTGGCGGCCGTGGCCGCGGCTTGGGCGCTGGGCGTGCCCTCCGACCTGATCTGCGGCGGCCTGCGGGCGTTCGACGCCACCCCGAAGAAGACGACTCATTGAATAAGAACGGCCCGGCCATGCCGCCGGGCCCTGCGCACCGCACCGGCCCCACGCCGGCGCCGCGCCCCGAAAGGACTGAAGGTTTATGGAAGTATCTCGCGTACGGGCCCTGCGTGGCCCCAACCTCTGGAGCCATCACACGTCGGTGGAGGCGATCGTCTCCTGCTCACCGGAGGAAGAATCGGTCCGTGAACTGGCCGGCTTCGAGACGCGCCTGCGCGCACGCTTCCCGCAGGTGGGCGAACTGCAGCCCTACGGCCACGACGACACCGTGCCGATGGCCCAGGTGCTCGAGCACGCGGCGCTGGCGCTGCAGGCCGAAGCCGGCTGCCCGGTCACCTTCAGCCGCACCACCGCCACCATCGAGCGCGGCATCTATCAGGTGGTGGTCGAGTACAGCGAGGAAGACGTCGGCCGCCTGGCCTTGTCCCTGGCCCAGGAACTGATCGAGGCCGCCCGCAACGACAGCCCGTTCGACCTGGCCGGCGCCCTGGCCCGCCTGCGCGAGCTGGACGAAGACGTGCGCCTCGGCCCGTCCACCGGCGCCATCGTGCAGGCGGCTGTCGCCCGTAACATTCCCTTCCGCCGCCTGACCGAGGGCAGCCTGGTGCAGTTCGGCTGGGGCAGCCGCCAGCGCCGCATCCAGGCTGCCGAAATCGACGCCACCGGCGCGATCGCCGAGACCATCGCCCAGGACAAGGAACTGACCAAGAAGCTGCTCGACGCCGCCGGCGTGCCGGTGCCGATGGGCCGCAGCGTGAGCGACCCGGAAGACGCCTGGGCCGCCGCGCTCGAGACCGGCCTGCCGGTCGTAATCAAGCCGAAGGACGGCAACCAGGGCAAGGGCGTGACGGTCAACGTCACGACCCGGGAACAACTCACGGCGGGCTTCCACGCGGCCTCGGAATTCCGCGACGACATCCTGGTAGAGCGCTACCTGCCGGGCCACGACTACCGCGTGCTCGTCATCGGCGACAAGCTGGTGGCTTGCGCCCGCCGCGATCCGCCCCAGGTGGTGGGCGACGGCGTGCACAGCGTGCGCGAGCTGGTCGAGCAGGTCAACAAGGACCCGCGCCGCGGCGACGGCCACGCCACGTCGCTGACCAAGATCCGCTTCGACGACATTGCCCTGGCCACGCTGGCCAATCACGGCCTGAATGCGGATTCGGTCCCTGGCAAGGGCCAGCGCGTTGTGCTGCGCAATAACGCCAACCTGTCCACCGGCGGCTCCGCCACCGACGTCACCGACGACGTCCATCCGGAAGTCGCGGAGCGCTGCATCGCCGCCGCCCACATGGTGGGTTTGGACATCTGCGGCGTCGACCTGGTGTGCGACAGCGTATTGAAACCCATCGAAGAGCAAAATGGCGGCATCGTCGAAGTCAACGCCGCCCCGGGCCTGCGCATGCACCTGTCGCCGTCCTTCGGCAGGAGCCGTCCGATCGGTGAAGCCATCATGGACACCCTGTTCGCGCCGGGCGACGACGGCCGCATTCCCGTGGTCGCCGTTACCGGCACCAACGGCAAGACCACCACCGTGCGCCTGATCGCCCACCTGATGACAAGCTCCGGCCTGCGCACCGGCATGACCAACACCGACGGCGTCTACATCGAAGGCCGCCGCATCGACAGCGGCGACTGCTCGGGCCCGCGCAGCGCGCGCAACGTGCTGCTGCACCCGGACGTCGACGCCGCCGTGTTCGAGACCGCGCGCGGCGGCCTGCTGCGCGAAGGCCTGGCCTTCGATCGCTGCCAGGTAGCGGTCGTGACCAACATCGGCGCGGGCGACCACCTCGGCCTGAACTACATCACCACGCTCGAAGACCTCGCGGTCCTGAAGCGCGTGATCGTGCAGAACGTGGCGGTCGGCGGCATGGCCGTGCTGAACGCGGCCGACCCGGTGGTGGCCGCGATGGCCGACGTAACCCGCGGCGACGTGACCTTCTTCGCGCTCGACGTCGGCAACGCCGTCATGAGCATGCACCGCGCCCAGGGCCGCCGCGTCGTCTTCGTCGAAGACGGCCACCTGGTGGCCGCCCAGGGCAAGCTGGAGCACCGCGTGCCGCTGGCGGAGGTGCCGATCACCAGGGGCGGCGCGGTCGGCTTCCAGGTCGAGAACGTCATGGCCTCGGTGGCCGCCGCCTGGGCCGTGGGCATCGACTGGGACAAGATCCGCCTTGGCCTGAAGACCTTCGTCGGCGAGAGCGACAATGCGCCGGGCCGCTTCAACGTGTTCGACTACCGCGGCGCCACCGTGATTGCCGACTACGGCCACAACCCGGACGCGATCGCCGCACTGGTCAACGCCGTGGACGCGATGCCGGGCAAACGCCGTTCGGTGGTGATCAGCGGCGCCGGCGACCGCCGCGACCAGGACATCTCCCAGCAAACCGAAATCCTCGGCAAGGCCTTCGACGACGTGCTGCTCTACCAGGACCAGTGCCAGCGCGGCCGGGCCGACGGTGAAGTGGTGGCGCTCCTGCGCAAAGGCCTGGCAGGCGCCACCCGCACCAGTCACGTCGAGGAGATCAACGGCGAGTTCGTCGCGATCGACCGCGCCCTGTCGCGCCTGGAAGCCGGCGACCTGTGCCTGATCCTGATCGACCAGGTGGACGAGGCGCTGGCGCACATCAAGCAGCGCGTCGCCGAGGGCTGATGCCTTCTTCTTCACCTACCCGTTTACCGGCGCTGCCGGGCATGGGTGTCGTCACGCTGCTGCGGGCATTGTTCAAGCGTCCGCGGCATCCCCTTCCTGCCACGCTGCCGGAACTCGTTACCGGGTACCGCCTCGACAGCCTCCCGCTGGACGACATTGCCCGTTACCGTACCGCGTTCGGTTTCGCGGGGGATCACATTCCGCTGACCTGGTGGTACCTGCTAGCGCAACGTGCGCACCTGGCGACGATGCTCGATCCGCGCTTTCCGTTCAGGATCGTCGGACTGGTCCATATGGAAAATGCGCTCGAGGCGCATGGCAAGCCGACGCCTGGGCAGCCGCTGCTGGTGCGCACCGTGCTACGCCTGCTCCCGCCCTCGTCCAGTGGCGCACTGCGCTGTGTGCTGGACACCACCGGGAGCGCCGACGGGACGCCAATATTCACCTGCATCAGCACGTATCTCATCCGGCGCGGCGCAGGCGGCGGTGCGAAACCGGCCGACGCGCGCCTTGAATTGTCCGGCGCACCGCTGGCGCAATGGACGCCCGATACCGCGGAGGGCCGCCACTACGCCCGACTGTCGGGTGATTGGAACCCCATCCACCTGACCGTCTGGACCGCCCGGCTGATGGGCATGCGCCGGCCGATCATCCACGGCATGCACACGCTGGCAAGCAGCTGCGCGGCGCTGGAAAACGGCAGCGGCGGCCGTGCCGTGCAGATCGCATGCCGCTTCCGCGCACCGGTGACGCTAGGCATCACGGCGACGCTCCGCGAAGCGCAGGCGGGGAAATTCGTCGTGGAAGCGCAAGGCAAGGCGGCGGTGACGGGGCACTGCAGGCTGGCCTAGGTATTGCGCGCCACAGGCAATCCGGCGGCGGGACAGGGCTAGCGGCCCATGCCGGCCAGGGTGAGCAGCGCTACCGCCGACAAGCCCGCCCATCCAGGATGCCTGCCGCGCGTCCCGACGAGCACCAGCGCCGCGCTTATCATCAGCCCGGCGGCGATCCCTTTGGTGAGCACGGATCGCGCGAGGCCTGCATGGGCGGCATCCGCCAACCACCAGAGCGCCGTCGCAACGTACCACCCGAGGACGGTCACGATGTGCCAGCTCGCCCACACGATGCGTACGTGGGATTCGTGCAGGACGTGGCCGCCATTGACCGGGACGATGCCGCCCTTGCGCATCCGCCGGAAGATCAGCCGCTCTCCCAGCAGGGAGTGCACCAGGCCAATGAGGAACAGGAGCGACGCCGCGGCGGCGAAATAGGTATTCATGTGGTCCTGATACATGCCTGGATTGTCCGCGAGATATCAATCCGTGTCTTGAACGGAAACGACACGGCAGAATGATGAATCCTTCAACAGTACCGACCTGGTGCTCGCCCCAATGCTGGCGCGCGCTCAACAAGAAGCGTGCCCTCTTGTTCTGCCAGAGGGGGCCATCGAGGTAGCACGTCCGCCCGCTGCATCGGTCCAGGGCCCGAAGTCGCAGGTGTACCTGACCGGTGCTGGCGTGATGAGCGGGCCGCCGAGCGCGACGGGCTACCTGGTGCCATCCAGCGAAGAAGATCAAAGGCAGGTCCGTGACCACGTTCGAATTCCGGGCGGGCGAGGAGAAATGGGGCTGGTGCGAGTGCGGGACACTCGCAACGCCCATCGCGAAGCGGATGGGTGACGCCGCAACGAGGTGCGAGCTGACGACGAAGGAGGAGCGCCGCGGCGTCTATAGCGAGGTGAAGGTCACCTGCAAATAGGAACGCCCTGGTCGCTGAAGCTGCCTGCGCCTTCCACTCAAGGCTGCAGCCGGTCGCCGCTATGCGCGGCTGCCGGGCGATCGGAATCCGGTTCACCAGGACGGCTGGAGCACCCGGCTCTTACCTCGGTAGCATTCTCCCAGGAAGATTGCGATGCTAAAATTTTCTTAGGAGAATACCAATGAAAAGCATGCATTTGATTGCCGTCGCCGCCCTGCTGGCCTGTACCAGCCTTCAGGCCGGCGCCGAACCCGCAGCCGACATCCGTCCGGTCGAGGTGCGCTTCGCCAAATCCCCTTACGCCGATTACATGTTCTATCTGCTGTACCGGCATGGCGACGACCATAAGGCCAGCCTGGAAGCGGCTGTGCCACTCGAAGGGAGCGGGCTTCCCGTCCTGATCGCGCTGCCCCACCTGGCGGTCGAAGCGCGCAGCTATGCCGATGTCATCGCCCTGATGGAACCCTATCGAACGGCCCAGCGTCGTGTCGAGCGCATGCCGGCGGCCCCGGGCGAGGAGCGGCCCCATTACCGCATCCTGTCACATGCCGACGAGCTTCCCCGTTTTAGCGAGCTGGACCGGCTCGTCCGCGCGGGCGAGGCGGGCTTTCCGGCATTCGAGCGGGTATGGAAGAAAGAGATCGCTCCCCGCGAGGACGCGCAGATCGGCGTCTGGAAGCAGCAGGATGCCGACTGCAAGCCCGTCGAAAAACTGCAGCAACTGGCGCGCATTCGCTTTCCGCACGCGTCATTGACGATCGGCTCCGTGGCGCTGCACCTGTCGGGCAGTGCGAATACCGATCCCGCCAGCATTACTTCGGGCGTCTGGAAGAAACCCAACCTGCCTTGGACGATCGGGCATGAAGGAACACATCTGCTGGTGGACGAATATGCCGGGGCCCGCTGGAAAGAGCGTCCACGCGCCAACGGGGTGATCGCACAAGTCGTCGGCGCCGGCGGACAGGCTGCCGACATCGAAGAGGCGCTGTCGCTGCTGATGCAGGTGAAACTGGCGCAAGCCTGTGGCACGACCGCCGCGGACTACAGCCTGGCAGCGGAGATGCGAAACGACGGCAAGCCGAAATACCGGATCCTCGTCGGCCTCGAGCGCGATTGGCCAGCCTATCTGGCCAACCGACAGATGGATCTGGTCGACTTCATGCTCACCAGCGCAAGCCGCAGCATGGCGCAGCCTGCACAGGCATCGCCGCCAGCGCAATAACGCCGAATGCATGCCGAATCCACCTTGAATATCTGAGGCAGGCCGGGACCCGGCCTGCCGCCCCTGCAGCCTGGCGCCGGCCAGGCGCCTCGCAGCTTCGCCGGGCGAGCGCGACTCTTCCTTCCCTCTCTGCTTTGGAGACAATGCAACGCGCTGCGCTTGGATTGTCCTTTTTGCCTCGCCTCAGCAAGCGATCGCGGTAGAATGACGGTCCAGGCCAGCACCCGCCTTGCCGTACCGAATCACGAGAAATGAACGCTCCCAACGAAATCAACGCCGCCGCCCTCAAGACCGGCGCGACGGAAAAAGTCACTCCCATGATGCAGCAATACCTGCGCATCAAGGCCGATTACCCCACCATGCTGGTGTTCTACCGCATGGGCGATTTCTACGAGCTGTTCCACGACGACGCGGAAAAGGCGGCGCGCCTGCTCGGCATCACCTTGACCGCGCGCGGCAGCTCGAACGGCCAGCCGATCAAGATGTGCGGCGTGCCCTTTCACTCCCTGGACGGCTACCTGGCCAAGCTGGTGAGGATCGGCGAATCCTGCGCCATCTGCGAGCAGATCGGCGACCCGGCCCTGTCCAAGGGCCCGGTCGAACGCAAGGTGGTGCGCGTGGTCACGCCGGGCACGCTCACCGACAGCGACCTGCTGCCTGAAAAGGCCGACCGCCCGCTGCTCGCCATGTGCATGCTGAGCCAGCGCAAGACCGTCACCGTCGGCCTGGCCTGGCTGTCGCTGGCCAGCGGCGTGCTGCGCCTGATGGAATTCTCGGGAGACGGGCGCGCCGTCGAATCGCGCCTGGCGCATGAACTCGAACGCATCGCGCCGGCCGAGATCCTGCGCGCAGACTGCGCCGACCTGTTCGAGTCCGAGCCGGTGGCGCACACCAATCGCGTGCCCGAGTGGCACTTCGACGTCCTCAAGGGCCACGGCGCGCTGCTGGAACAGCTGGGCGTGACCACCCTCACCGGCTTCGGCGCCGACGGCATGGGCGCCGCCTTCGGCGCCGCCGGCGCGCTGCTGCGCTACGCCCAGTCGACCCAGGGACGCTCGCTGGGACACGTGAAGAGCCTGGCCTGCGAAACGGAAAACGAATACATCGGCCTGGACGCCGCCACGCGCCGCAACCTCGAGCTCACCGAGACCATCCGCGGCCAGGAATCGCCTACCCTGTTCTCGCTGCTGGACGGCTGCCGCACCGCGATGGGATCGCGCATGCTGCGCCACTGGCTGCACCATGCGCGCCGCAACCAGCGCGTGGCCCGCTCGCGCCATGAGGCGATCGAAGCGCTGGCCCAGGCCGACGCCACGGGAGGATTGTCGAGCACCCTGGCCAAGGTGCCGGACATCGAACGCATCACCACGCGCATTGCCCTGCTGTCGGCGCGCCCGCGCGACCTGTCCTGCCTGCGCGACGGCCTCAAGCAACTCCCTGCCTTGCGTGAACAGGTGGCGCGCTGCTTCATCCCGGGCGACACCTGCCTGCTGCGCGAAATCCACGACCTGCTGGCGCCGCCCGCAGCCTGCCTCGACCTGCTCAGCCGCGCGATCATGGACGAGCCGAGCGTGATGGTGCGTGACGGCGGCGTGTTCGCGCGCGGTTTCGATGCCGAGCTGGACGAGTTGCGCGCGCTGTCCGAGAACGCCGGCCAGTTCCTGGTCGACCTGGAGACGCGCGAGCGCGCCCGCACCGGCATCGCCAACCTGCGCGTCGAGTACAACCGCGTGCACGGCTTCTACATCGAAGTCACCAACGGCCAGGCCGACAAGGTGCCGGAAGACTACCGCCGCCGCCAGACCCTCAAGAACTGCGAGCGCTACATCACGCCGGAATTGAAGGCCTTCGAAGACAAGGCGCTGTCGGCCCAGGACCGCGCGCTGGCGCGCGAGAAGATGCTGTACGACCAGCTGCTGGGCGACCTGGCGCCCTTCATCGGCTGCCTGCAGTCGGTCGCCGGCGGCCTGGCGCAGCTCGACACGCTGGTGGCCCTCACCAGCCACGCGGTGCGCAACAACTGGTGCGCGCCGCAGCTGGTGGACGAGCCCTGCCTCGCCATCGTCGAAGGCCGCCACCCGGTGGTGGAGAACCAGATCGAGCGCTTCATCGCCAACGATTGCGCCCTGTCGAACGATCGCCGCATGCTCCTGATCACCGGCCCCAACATGGGCGGCAAGTCGACCTTCATGCGCCAGGTGGCCTTGATCACCCTGCTGGCCTATGTGGGCAGCTATGTGCCCGCCACCCAAGCAGTCATCGGGCCGATCGACCGCATCTTCACCCGCATCGGCGCCAGCGACGACCTGGCCAACGGGCGCTCGACCTTCATGGTCGAGATGACCGAATCAGCCGCCATCCTCAACGGCGCCACCGAACAGTCGCTGGTGCTGATGGACGAAGTGGGCCGCGGCACCTCGACGTTCGATGGCCTGGCGCTGGCCTGGGCCATTGCGCGCCACCTGATCGAGAGCAGCCGCAGCTTCACGCTGTTCGCGACCCACTATTTCGAACTGACCCAGCTGCCCGAGAACCACCCGAGCGCGGTCAATGTGCACCTGTCGGCGGTCGAGCACAAGGACAGCATCGTGTTCCTGCACGCCGTGCAGGACGGCCCGGCTTCGCAGAGCTATGGCCTGCAGGTGGCCCAGCTTGCGGGCGTGCCCCCGGCCGTGATCCGCGCCGCGCGCAAGCACCTGACGCGCCTCGAGTCGCAGGCCCTGGATACCACGCCGCAGCTCGACCTGTTCGCCGCGCCCTGCGAAGAGGCTGAGGACATCGAGCAGGCGCCGGCGGCGACCGGCACTGTCCCGTCCGACGTGCTGCAGCAAGCGCTGGCTGCGATCGATCCGGACGCCCTGAGCCCGCGCGAAGCGCTGGAGCGGCTCTACGAGCTGAAACGGCTCACTGCCTGATGCCGGCGCGCCGTTCCTTCCTACTTGTTGCGCTGCTTGCGGCCGCCGTCATCGCGGCGCCTGGTGTCGCGCGCGACAGGAAGAAGGCAACGGAAGTCGTCAAGGATCCAGATACCCACCATGTCGCTATCGTGGGGCACCGTGCAGCCGAAGGCGGCGAGGACGCCCTGAAGGAGCTGCTGCAGGAAGCGAAGGACGAGGAACTCGCCTTCCTGGTCGTCACCGGCGTCAAGGGGCTCGAGGAAGCCTGCGGCGACCGCGTCTACCAGAAGCGGCGCGCCCTGTTCGACAAGGCGAAGACGCCGGTGATCCTGTCGCTCGCGGGAGCCGACTGGACCGGCTGCCGCAACTCGGCGGGCCGGACGAATGCGATCGAACGCCTGAACCGGCTGCGCGAACTGTTCTATGGCGAGCCGGAGTCGCTCGGCAGGAACAAGCTGCCGCTCACGCGCCTGTCGAGCAGTCCGCGCTTTCGCAGCTATGCGGAGAACGCCCACTGGCAGGTCGGCAAGGTGCTGTACGCCACCATCAACCTGCCCGCAGCCAACAACCACTACCTGCCGGCGGCGGGACGCAACAGCGAGTACGAAGACCGGGCGGTGGCCAACCGCTTCTGGCTGAACCGCCTGTTCGCGATCGCCAGGCAGGACAAGGTGGATGCGGTGGTGCTTTTCGCGGAAGGGAATATGCAGCCGCTGCTGCAGCCGGCCAACGGCCTGCGCGCCCTGCTGCAGCGCACGCCTACGGGTCACGACGGCTTCGCCGACACGCGGCGCCAGGTACAGCAGCGCGCGGCCCGCTTCAAGGGGCAGGTGCTGGTGGTGGACAGCGCGGGGCTGCCCAAGGATGCGCGGCCGGCGATCACGTGGCGCGGCAACCTGGGGCACTTGTCCGTCGGGGCGCACGCGGTGGAGCTGCGGGTGGCGGGCAAGGGGGAGAACGTGTTCAGCTTGGGTGAGGCCTTGCGCTAGCAGCTGCACCCCATAGTCGGGCTGCGTTGCAGGGTGGTCTAGTGGAATGGACCACGCTGCGCCGACCCCGCGCTCAACTCGCGGATGCGCCGTGGCGGCTCACGAGATAGCTGAACGCGCGGTCGGCGTAGCCGACCACCCTACCCGCGGCGCCGAATGACCGCGGGGCCGTGCAATCGACATTACAGCGGCTTGCTACGGAAATGATCACCTTCGTCGCTGTCGTCAATCTCTTCATGGTGGTGACCATGCGCGCCATGCACGTGGCCATGGGCGATTTCTTCGGGCGAAGCTTCGCGCACGTCGATCACCGACAGGTCGAAACGCAGGGCCATGCCGGCCAGCGGGTGGTTGCCGTCCAGGACCACCTTGTCGTCCGCGATGTCGGTGACGGTGAAGATGGTCGGCTCGTCGTCCACGCCTTCGGCCACGCCTTCGAACTGCATGCCGACTTCGAGCGGCTCGGGCAGGCGCTTGCGGTCTTCGACCTTTACCAGCTCCGGATCGTAGTCGCCGAAGGCGTCTTCCGGTTCCACCTGGATCGTCGAAGAATAGCCGGCTTCCTTGCCATCGAGCTCTTCTTCGATCTTCGGCAGAGTGTTCTCGTAGCCGCCGTGAAGGTACACCATCGGCTGGGAACCCTCTTCGATCAGGTTGTTCTGGGCGTCCGACAGTTTGTAGTTGACCGACACGACCGTATTCTTGGCAATCTTCATCACAGATCCTTTCGTAGTAAGCCCCGGATTATAAACCCACCCGCTTAGCTTACCTGGTAGGCTGGTTATAATGGCGCATGAAAAAATTACAGCTTCTCGGGAATATTACTCCCGCCCAGTTCCTGCGCGATTACTGGCACAAGAAACCCCTGCTGATCCGCCAGGCCATCCCCGGTTTCAAGCCGCTCCTGAAGTTCGAGAAACTGGCTGAGCTGGCCCGCCAGAACTACGTCGAATCGCGCCTCGTCACCCTGCGCGACGGCCAGTGGGACATGCAGATTGGCCCGCTCGCCGAACTGCCGGCGCGCAGCGAACGCGAATGGACCATGCTGGTCCAGGGCGTCAACCTGGTCGACGAGCGGGCCGACGAGCTGCTGCGCCAGTTCCGCTTCGTGCCGGATGCACGCCTGGACGACCTGATGGTGAGCTACGCCAGCGACGGCGGCGGCGTCGGTCCGCACTTCGATTCCTACGACGTGTTCCTGCTGCAGGCGCAGGGCAAGCGCCGCTGGCGCATCAGCGCCCAGCAGGACCTGGACCTGGTCGACGGCCTGCCGCTCAAGATCCTCGCCAACTTCGCAGCCGAGGAAGAATTCGTGCTGGAGCCGGGCGACATGCTCTACCTGCCGCCCCACTACGCCCACGACGGCGTCGCCGAAGGCGAATGCATGACCTATTCGGTCGGTTTCCGCTCGCCTTCGTTCCAGGAGCTGGGCGAAGCCTTCCTGCAGTTCATGGCCGACTCGATCGACCTGCCCGGGCGCTATGCCGACCCGCACCTGGAGCTGGCGAAGAACCCGGCCGAGATCCCGCGCGAGATGCTGTCGACCATCACGGAAGAGCTCAACAAGGTGCGCTGGGACGAGGAAGACGTCACCATCTTCCTGGGCGAACACCTGTCCGAGCCGAAGCACAACGTGTTCTTTACCGGACCGGCCAAGCCGCTGACGATGGGCCGCTTCATGGAGACGGCCGCCAGGAAAGGGCTGAAGCTGTCGAGCAAGACCCTGATGCTCTACCGCGGCAAGAACGTGTTCATCAATGGCGAGTCCTTCGCCGTGGGACGCGCCGACAAGGCCGTGCTGGACGTGCTGGCCAATGAGCGCCGCCTCAAGGGAGCGCTGCTGGCCGGCGCTACCGACGACGTGCTGGAAGCGCTGTATACCTGGTACCAGGACGGCTGGGTCGAACTGGCCTGAGCAGACCGGCGGGAGGGGCCATGCAGGAGCCGACGACGATACGTTTCGATACCCGGACCGAATTCGACGCCCAGCTGCGCGCCTGCCTGGGCGCGGCCCGTACCCGCCTCGACCTGTTCGATCCGGACTTTGCAAGCTTTCCGCTCGGCGCCGTCGATGTCGAGACGATGTTGCGCGCGTTCTTCCAGCGCGGCGGCGAGCTGCGCCTGGCGATGCACTCGCCGGCCCACATCGAACGCCACGCCCCGCGCTTCCTGCGTTTGCTGCGGGACTACAAGCATCTGCTCAGCTGCCGCAACACGCCAAAAGGCTTGCGCCACCTGACGGATTCGTTCTGTATTGCCGATGAGCTGCATGTCGTGCGGCGCTTTCACAGTGCGCACATGCGGGGCGAGGCCAGCTTTTCCGTCGAGGGAGCTGCGGACCTGCCGCGCCGACGCTTCGAAGCGATATGGGAAGAAACTTTTCCTGTTTTTCAGTCAACCGGGACAGCTTGCTGAGCGTTATACGGGGGTTACCGGCATCCGGCGTGCTCGTCGTTGCATCTTGTAACAAGATGAAGCTTATTAAACCGCAAATTACTTTCGCTAGAGCATGAGTTCGCTATTGCGATTCAGTAAATTTGGCTATAATATCGGGTCAGGAAGGTTCCGTTGCCTAACTGGCAGTATTGCTTTCACTGAAAGCACGAGAATTCCTCTGAGCAATAATTACCGGTAATTATTATTCAAACAAGCAGTACTTACTTTTGAAATATTAAGGAAAATCATGAAAAAATCCCTGCTGATCGTTTCCCTGATGGCTGTCGCTCTGGCTGCTTGCAAGAAAGAAGAAGCTGCTCCGGCCGCTCCTGCTGCTGTTGAAGCACCTGCTGCTGCAACCACCGACGCTGCTGCAACCACCCCAGTCGCTACCGACGCAGCCGCTACCCCGGCCGCTCCTGCTGACGCTGCTGCCGCTGCTACCGACGCTGCTGCTACCGCTACCGACGCTGCTGCCAACGCCAACCAGGCTGCTGGCGCTGCTACCGAAGCTGCTAAGAAGTAATCAGCTTCTGCTGATCCAGAACCGGCCTGCGGGCCGGTTTTTTTTCGTCCGCGATTCATGCGCCACGGACGATCCCGCTGCGGGAATGACGCCCGTCTAGCTCGTCATGCAAGCGGCATGCGGCGGCGTGCGATTCCGTCTGCCGCCAGCCCAAGCGCCATCAATCCCAGCGAAGCCGGCTCCGGCACGTCGCCCGCTGCCGAAGATGTAGAAAACGCCCTCAGCTCGCCTATTTTGCCAGTTGAGCCCGACCTGGCGGTAACTATAGGCGCTCAGATCCCAGCGATGCCGTCGGCAAGGCAAAGTCAGACTGCGCATTCCCCGCGTAGTTGTTCATGCTGAGGTCGATCGTGCCCAGCACGCTGTTTCCAAAGAAGCCGTAGGAGTCGCTGGAACCAGACGGATTCACGCTGCGCTTCAGGCATGGCTGCCAATGGGCGCCAAAAGCAAAACGGCCCACTCGGATACCGAGCGGGCCGTCCAGTATGGAACCGCGATGCCGATTACTTCAGTTCGTCGGTCAGCAGCTTGAGGATCTTCGCCCCGGTTTCACCCGTATCCGTCTTGCCGTCGTTGGTCTGCACGCTCACCTGGCTGGTCGAGGCGCCCTGCTCCGCCTTGACGATCACGCGGTAGCGCTGTGCTTCCTTGGCCTTGTCTTCGGCGCTGCCGAAGGTGAGCAGCTTCTTCAGGAAGCCTTCCTTGTTGGCCGCATCCGGGTCGACGTAACGGACGAAGTACACGCCCTGCACGCGGTCGCGGTCTTCCACGGTGAAGCCGACGCGGTCCAGCGCCAGGCCGACGCGGCGCCATGCGCGATCGTAGCCTTCGTTCAGCTCCACCACGTTGCCGACCAGCTTGGCCTGCTGCGGCGCCACCGGCGCGCTCGCGACCATGGTCTCGGCCTGCTTGGTTTCCTTGCTGCCGGTAAGCTGCGCCACCAGGCGGCCCAGGAACTGCGATTCCAGGCCCGGATCGTTCGGACGCACGGTCCAGATCGTGGTTTCCTTCTGCGCGCCCTGCAGCACCTCTTCGGCGCCGCGGTGGCTGATGAAGACTTCGGTCGAGCCGTCCGGCAGGCGTTCCAGGCGGGTGCGGAACTTGTCGCGCTCGCCGGTGGAGTAGGCGCTGTCGAACACCCGGCCGATCGAGCGGCGGATGAAGTCCTGCGGGATCTTCGAGCGGTTCTCGACCCAGTTGGTTTCCATGGTGCCGGTCGTGACCGATTCGGTCTCGATCGCGAAGCCCTGGTTTTCCCAGAACTGGCGCAGTTGCGGCCACAGCTGCTCCGGAGTCTGCTTGACCACCAGCCAGCGCTGGTCGCCGTTGCGCTGGATGCTCACGGCCTCGGTCGAGACCGGGCCGATCGTTTCCATCGAGCCCGAGCCCGTCATTGGCGCCACGCCCGGCTGGCCGGCGCGCTGCTGCTGGAAGCCGGATGCCGTGGCCACGCCCTTGCCCTCGGGGATGGCGTAGCGGTTGTCGCGCTGCAGTGCGGTCAGGTCGGGCGGGACTTCCAGGTTGGCCGCGCGCTTGGCGCCGCGGTAGTCAACCTTGTCCGATTCGAAGATGGTGGTGCAGGCCGAGACGCTCAGCGCGATCGCGCTCAGCGTCAGCACGCGCGCGGCGGCGGCAGGAGTCTTGTTGGTGCGGTTAGTCATGGCTTTCGCTATCAGGTACTGGGAACCGGAACCTTGCGGGTTCAGGCAGAAAGGAGGCCCGCCTGGGCCAGTGCGTCACGCACGGTATCGTGGAAGGACGAGCCCAGCGGCGCCAGCGGCAGGCGCAGGCCGGACGGGATCTTGCCCATCTCGGCCAGCGCCCACTTGACCGGCACCGGATTCGGCTCGACGAACAATTTCGCGTGCAGGTCGAGCACGCGGTTGTTGATCTCGACCGCGCGCGCCACGTCGCGCGCCATCGCGGCCGCGCACAGCTCGTGCATCGCGCGCGGCGCCACGTTGGCGGTCACCGAGATGTTGCCGGCAGCGCCGCAGAACATCAGGGCCATCGCCGTGGGATCGTCGCCCGAATACACGGCGAAGGACTGGTCGACCATGCGCAGCAGCTCGATGCCGCGGCCGACATTGCCGGTGGCGTCCTTGATGCCGACGATGTTATCGACCTGCGCCAGGCGCGCGACGGTCTCGTTGCTCATGTCGGCCACGGTGCGGCCCGGCACGTTATACAGGATCACTGGCAGATCGACCGCTTCCGCGATCGCCTTGAAGTGGCGGAACATGCCTTCCTGGGTCGGGCGATTGTAGTACGGCACGACTTGCAGGGTAGCGTCGGCGCCGACCTGCTTGGCGTGAACCGTGAGCGCGATGGCTTCCGCGGTCGAGTTCGCGCCCGCGCCGGCGATCACCGGGATGCGGCCGGCCACATGGTCCACCGCAATCTTGATCAGTTCGGCGTGCTCCTCGGGAGAGACGGTGGCCGATTCGCCCGTGGTGCCGACGATGACGATGCCGTCGGTGCCCTCCGCGATGTGCCAGTCGAGCAGCTTGCGCAGGGAATCGCGGTCAAGACTGCCGTCCTCGAACATCGGGGTGACGATTGCTACGATGCTGCCCTTAATCATATGCGTTGACGGTGCCGGAAAGTAAATAAAAGTCTGATTGTAGCGGATCGCCCGCCTCTATGGTTCATTCGCGTCCACATAATGGTCGAGCTTTGCCTCGGTTTTGGCAAAGCCCGGGCCAGCCGCGCACAGGCGCTGCACCTGTGCCGGATGCGGCCGGTCGACGTGGCCGTCCTCGTAGGCCAGCACCTGTAGCCCGCCCGCGCGCGCCAGGCCGAGCAATTCTTCGGGCCCTAGCAGGAAGTCGGGATTGGATGGTTTGCCGTAGATCTGGTTTCCCTGCGCGAAGGTTTCGTAGATCAGGAGCCCGTCCGGGCGCAGGCTGGCGGCCAGCTGCGGGAACAGCGGGCGGTGCAGGTAGTTGGTGACGACGATCAGCGCAAAGCGCCCGGGCGCGAAAGGCCAGGCGGCATCCGCGGCTTCGAGGTCGTGCTGCAGCGTGAGCACGTTCGGACCTGCCAGCGGCGCCAGGAGTTCCGGGTTGCGGTCCAGCGCCACTACCGGCATGCCGCGCGCCGCCAGCAGGCGGGTGTGGCGGCCGCTGCCGCAGGCCAGGTCGAGCGCTTCGCCGGAGGCGGCCAGGGGCGCGAAGCGCGCGACCCAGGGCGAGACCGGCAGGTTCGGCATGTTCATGTCGGCAGATCAGGTGAGCAGAATCGTCAGCGGCGAGGCAATCAGCTGCAGCAGCACGCGGCCCAGCTGCATGACGGGCATCACCCAGAACGCCAGCACGTTCAGGAAAATCAGCGCCAGCACGATGAAGAAGCCGTACGGCTCGATGCGCGAGAACTGGTAGGCCAGTCGGGTCGGCAGCATGCTCGTGACCACGCGGCCGCCATCGAGCGGCGGGATCGGCAGCAGGTTAAAGGCGAACATCAGGAGGTTGGCGAACAGGCCGGCCTGCGCCACCTTGTGCGGGAATTCCTCGTTCACGCCGAACGAGACCAGCAACACGGCAAAGACCAGCCACATGAAGGCCATGATGAAGTTGGCGCCCGGGCCGGCCAGCGCCACCCAGGCCATGTCGCGCTTGGGATTGCGCAGGCGGCTGAAGTCCACGGGAACCGGCTTGGCGTAGCCGAACACGAAGCCGCTGGTCAGGTACAGCACGATCGGGATCACGATGGTGCCGAGGATGTCGACGTGCACCAGCGGATTGAGCGTCATGCGCCCGGCGGCATAGGCGGTGTTGTCGCCGAAATAGCGGGCGACGTAGGCGTGGGCGGCTTCGTGCAGGGTGATCGCAAAAAGAACGGGGAGCGCGTAGACGGCGATGTTGCGTATGAGTTCTGGATCCATGGGGGGATTCTATCAGGTCCGGGGTAGCCGGCAGTTAAGCAGGCCTGAAGACGTAGGGTGTTCGGCTATGCCGAACGCGCGTTCAAGCAGACGATGAATACACGCTCATCAGCCATTCTCCCTCTGTCTGAACGCGCGGTCGGCGGAGCCGACCACCCTACGCGAACAACATCGATCACAGGCCGAATGCGGCCGGATCCCCCCTGCCTTCGCGCACCAGTTCCGGCGCCGGACCGGTCAGGTCGATCACCGTGGTCGGCTCGAGCGTGCCGGCGCCGCCGTCGATCACCAGTTCGATCTGCTTGCCGAGGCGCTCCAGCACTTCGTCGGGATCGGACAGCATGTGCTCGTCCCCCGGCAGCTGCAGCGTGGTGCCGATCAGCGGTTCGCCCAGCTCCTCGATCAGGGCCAGCAGGATGTGGTTTTCGGGAACCCTCAGGCCGATGGTCTTGCGCGACGGGTGCGACAGGCGGCGCGGCACTTCGCGGGTGGCCTCGAGGATCACGGTGTAGGGCCCCGGCGTGGTCGCCTTGAGCAGCCGGTACTGCGTGTTGTCGACGCGGGCGAAGTGGGCGATTTCGGACAGGTCGCGCACCAGCAGGGTCAGGTGGTGTTTGTCGTCGACGCCGCGGATCCGGCGCAGCTTCTCGACCGCGCCCTTGTCGTCTAGCCGGCACACCAGCGCGTAGGCCGAATCGGTCGGCGCGGCCACGATCCCGCCCGAGCGGATGATCTGGGCAGCCTGCTTGAGCAGCCGCGGCTGCGGGTTGTCGGGATGGATCTGGAAGTATTGGGCCATCGGGGTGCCATTTCCTTATGTGGTGGTTAGCGCAGCGCCTGCAGCGCGGCGATGCGCTGCTCCATCGGCGGGTGGGTCGAGAACAGCGCGCCCCAGCCGCCGCCGCTGCCCGAGATGCCGGATGCGGCCATCGACGAAGGCAGCGCGCCGGGCGCCAGGCCGCCGAGGCGGGCCAGCGCATGCTGCATCGGTACCGGGGTGCCCATCAGCCTGGCGGCGCCGGCGTCGGCGCGGAATTCGCGCTTGCGCGAGAACCAGGCCACGATGATCGAGGCCAGGATGCCGAACGCGATCTCGCACACGAACACCGTGATCATGTAGCCGATGCCGGGCCCGCGGCCTTCGCTGCGAAACAGCATCTTGTCGACGAAAAAGCCGACCACGCGCGCCAGGAACACGACGAAGGTATTCACCACGCCCTGGATCAGGGTGAGCGTGACCATGTCGCCATTGGCGATGTGGGCGACCTCGTGGCCGAGCACGGCCTCGACCTCGTCCTGGTCCATGTTGGCCAGCAGGCCCGTGGACACGGCCACCAGGGCCGAATTCTTGAAGGCGCCGGTGGCGAAGGCGTTCGGCTCGCCCTCGTAGACCGCCACTTCCGGCATGCCGATGCCGGCGCGCTCGGAGAGCTTGCGCACGGTGTCGACCAGCCAGCGCTCGGTGCCGTTGGCGGGTGTCTCGATCACGCGCGCGCCAGTCGACCACTTGGCCATCGGCTTGCTCATCAGGAGCGAGATGAAGGAACCGGTGAAGCCGACCACCAGCGAGAACACGGCCAGCGCCTGGATGTCGATCCCCTGTCCCGAGACGGCGCGTCCCACGCCGAGCAGGTTGAGCACCAGCGACACCACCAGCACGACGGCAAGGTTAGTGGCAAGGAACAGGACGATGCGTTTCATGGACGGAGCCTCCGGGCAGCAGGATGATGTCAGGCTGCCAAGATTGGGCTGCAAAACGGGAAATTCAAGGGCTCGGCCATAGGACGGGAGCCCGCGAAGCCCCGTTTCCGGGGCTTCGCGGTTGCCCTCAGAACCAGTCGTGCCAGACCGGCTTGAGCCCGCCAGGGAGCGGCGGCAGCTCGGCGAACTCGACGCGCGCCTCGCCCGGCGCGTGGAAATCGGTGCCGCGCGACGCGAGGAAACCGTAGCGCCGCGCCACTTCGGCATAGCCCAGGTACTGGTCCGGCGTATGGCTGCCCGTCACGACCTCGATGGCGTTGCCGCCGAGCTGGCGAAACTCGTCGAACAGCGCGCCTTCGGCCGTGTCGCTGAAGGGGTAGCGTCCCGGATGCGCGATCACGGGAATGCCGCCCGCGCCGCGGATCCAGCCGACCGCCTGCTCGAGCGTCGCCCAGCGGTGCGGGACATAGCCGGGCTTGCCTTCGGTCAGGTATTTGCGGAACACCTCGGCCGGCGTGCCGCAGATGCCGAGCTCGACCAGGTAGCGTGCGAAGTGGGTGCGCGACATCAGGTCCGGGTTGCCGACATAACGCAGCGCGCCGTCGTAGGCGTCCGGGATGCCGGCGCTTGCCAGCTGGGCGGCGATGTCGCGGGCACGCGCCTCGCGGCCGTTGCGGGTGGCCGCCAGTCCTGCGATCAGGGCTTGGTTGTCCTCGTCGACCTGCAGGCCGACGATGTGCACGGTTTCATTGGCCCAGGTGACGGAAATCTCGACGCCGGCCACGAAGCGCATGCCGAGTTCGCCGGCCGCCTGGCGCGCGCCCTTGATGCCGCCGATCTCGTCATGGTCGGTCAGCGCCCACACGTCGACACCGCCCGCTCTCGCATAGGCGGCGACGGCGCCGGGTGCGAGCACGCCGTCGGAGACGTTGGAATGGCAGTGGAGATCGACTTTCATGGTACGGCAGACACAATGGCGATGGAGCGGAACATTGTACGCGTCAATCGCCTGCCGTGCCGCCGGCACGCTCCGCCTGGGCTGGAGAGATCAGTGGGACTGCAGCATCGAACGCACGGTGCCCTCTTTTGCCAGCACGTAGTCGTGGCCGGCAAGCACCAGGTTGGTGGTCGGCTGGATCACCTTGACGTTGATGAACACGGCGTCTCGGGTTTCGGCATACGAGCCCACCACGACGGCCTGGGCGTTGTGCGTGTGGGCGACGTCGCCGATCTCGCGCGTGAGCATGAGTTCGCCCTGCCCGCGCTTGAGGTAGACGCTGTTACGCAGCTTCATTTCCAGCATTTTCATGCCGCCCTGGGCCAGGCGGGTCGAGAGCTGCTCGGAGACCAGGCGGCCCAGCATCGACGTGTGTTCCAGCGCATCGATGTTGACGATGGTCGCCATGATGAGCGGCTTCTCGCCATCCAGCTTGCCGCGCAGCTGCAGCGCCAGCGCGTCCGCGGCGCGGTAGTTGGCGGCAACGAACGCATTGGCCGACACCGAGGTGTAGTTGGTGTCTTCCTGCGGCTGCGTGGAGCAGCCGGCGAGCAGCGGCGGCAGGGCCAGCAGGGCAGACAGGACGACAGGAAGGGTTGGGAATCGCATGGCGGGATTCAATGGTTGCGGACCGCGAAGGTCTTGGTCGGCTGGTGGGCGGCGTCGTACAGGGCGCGGTCGCTGTCGAGCGTGTAGTACACGGCGGTCGAGCGCGCGTAGTAGCGGCTGTCGTCGGCCAGCGACAGGTTGACGATGATTTCCGTCTTCGGCGTGGCGCCGGTGGCGAACTGGGAACGGAACCAGGCATAGGCGTCCTGGCCGACGATGGCGGCGCTGGCCAGGAATTCGATGCTGCGGTCGATGCCGGTCAGCGCCCAGGCGCCTGCGACCAGCGTCGTGCGCTCGCCGGCGAATTTGTACTGGGGCCGATTGGGCGAAAAGGCGAGCACCTGGGTGTCGAGCTCGATGCGCAGCGTGTTCGCGTCCGGCACTTTCACGACGGTGTAGCCGTCGTGGACGAGGGCCGTGACCAGGTGCGCACTGACACCCTTGGCAAAGGCGCTCGACTGCTGCGCGCTCACGTACAGCGGGCGGCGCGCGTTGACCTTCAGCGAGGGGCCGAGCTGGCCCGCCATATGGCGCGCGATGACGCCCCAGTGGGCGGCAGCCTGCAGCTTGGCCTGCTGGGTGCTCGGGAAGTTGGTGGCTAGCGGGGCCGGGCTGTAGGGAACGGTGCAGCCTGCCGCCAGGAGGGCGCCGCAGAGCGCGAGGGCGGCTCGAAATCGCATGGGTGTCCTGTCAGTTCATCGATCGCGCCCGATGGCGCGGTTCGGAATGGGACTGTAGCACAGGCGTTTCTTGACGGCAATTAGTGGGATGCCGGGTGAGGACCGCCTGCAACGGTAGCGCGGCGCTATGAACCTGGGCCAGGGCCTGCGCCCAATTTCCCACGCTTAGCCCGGTACCTCACCGCCCGTCAGGAAGGCCTCGATCATCCCCGCCAACAAGGCCGGCTGGTCATGGTGCAGCATATGCCCCGCCCCCGGCATCATGCGCGCCGTCACATCCGCCAGGTGCGCGCGCCGGCGGTCGATCTCCGCCCGCGCCTGCTCTTTCGGTCCCATCCAGCGCCACATATCCGTCTCCTCGGCCTCGACCCACAGCACCGGCGCCGTGACCTGCGTCCAGCAGGCCAGCACTTCGTCCGCGTGGTACAGCAGCGGACCGGTCATCTTGTGCGCCGGATCGCCCAAAATGCGCCACTGGCCATCCGGATCCTGCGCCGACCAGTGCTCCGCCAGGAAGGCGGCGCGCTCGCCAGGGAGGCGCGGGTTGGTCTTCTGCAGGCGCGCCGCCACCTCGCCGAGGCTCGCGTAGCCACGCATCCCGGGCTTGGCGCGCAGTTCATCCAGCCATTTGGCGAAGCGGCCCGGCGCCTGCGAGGGCCGGCTTGCCGGCAGGCCGAAACCTTCCAGATTAATCAACTTTGCAATGCGCTGCGGCCGGACACCCGCATACAGGCTGGCGATGTTGCCGCCCATGCTGTGGCCCAGCAGGTTGACGCGGGGCGCGCCAGCCGCTTCGCCCGGCGCGTAATGGTCGAGCACGGCTTCCAGGTCGGCCAGGTAGTCCGGGAACCAGTAGGTGTCCGAATGCGAGCGCTCGCTCAACCCGAAACCGCGCCAGTCGAAGGCGATCACGTGCCAGTCGCCCCTTAGCGCGTCGACCACGAACTGGAACGAGGCCGACACGTCCATCCAGCCGTGCTGCATGAAGATTTTCGGCGCGCCTTCGCGGCCCCAATGGCGGACGTGGGTGCGCAGGCCGCGCACGGTGAGGAATTCGGAACGGGATGGATGCATGCTGGCTCAATCAAGAATCGGTCAAAAAAGTACGACCGTTCGCATTATAGCCGTATGCTTGATATTCCGCAGGGCGGCCCCATTTTCTAGCGACCGGACGCTGCTCGCCGCAGGGTTTACAATAGCGGCATTTCAATCAACCTCGGCTTCTGCGAGCACATCCATGGCGATTTACCAGCTGGGCGAGATTGCGCCCGACATCGACGCGTCGGCTTTCGTGGCCGATTCGGCAACCCTGATCGGCAAGGTCACGCTCGAAGCCAACGCCTCGGTGTGGTACGGCGCGACGCTGCGCGGCGACAACGAACGCATCACCATCGGCGAGAACAGCAATGTGCAGGAAGGCACGGTGATGCATACCGACATGGGCTTCCCCCTTACGCTGGGCAAGAACGTGACCGTCGGCCACCAGGCCATGCTGCATGGCTGTACGGTGGGCGACGGTTCGCTGATCGGCATCCAGGCGGTGATCCTGAACGGCGCCCGGATTGGCAAGGGTTGCCTGGTGGGCGCCGGCGCGCTGGTGACTGAAGGCAAGGAGTTCCCGGACGGTTCGCTGATTCTCGGTTCGCCTGCCAAGCTCGTACGCACCCTGACGGAAGACGACCTGCTGCGCCTCCAGGCCAGCGCCGCGAGCTACGTGGCGCGCGGCCAGCTGTTCAAGGCGCAGCTCAAGAAAATTGGATAAAGAATGACGACTGAAGCGATGAGCGCAACCCGCGATACCCTGCAAAAATTCATCTTCGACAACGCGGCCGTGCGCGGCGAGCTGATCGAGATTTCCGACACCTGGCGCGAGATCCAGGCCCGGCACGCCTACCCGAAGGCGGTCCGCGCCGCGCTCGGCGAGATGGTGGCGGCCAGCGCCCTGCTCTCGGCCAACCTGAAGTTCAACGGCGCCATCGTGATGCAGATCTTCGGCGACGGACCGGTGCGCCTGCTGGTGGTCGAATGCGACGCCCAGCTGCGCATCCGCGCGACCGCGAAACTGGCGCCGGACGCCGAGCTGGCCGACGACGCGACGCTGACCCAGATGTTCAACGTCGGGGGCAAGGGACGCTTCGTGATCACGCTCGACCCGGCCGACAAGCTGCCGGGCCAGCAGCCCTACCAGGGCGTGGTTCCCTTGACGGGCGAGGACATGGCGACCGTCATCGAGAACTACATGCTGCGTTCCGAGCAGATGGACACCCGCCTGTGGCTGGCCGCCGACGACCAGGTCTCGCGCGGCCTGCTGCTGCAGAAGCTGCCGCGCCACAGCGGCAAGGACGACCAGCAGAAGCAGGCCTCGGAAGCGGAAGACCTGGAAACCTGGAACCGCGCCGTGATGCTGGGCCAGACCCTCAAGCGCGAGGAGCTCCTGGCGACGGGCATCGAGACCCTGCTCAAGCGCCTGTTCTGGGAAGAGACGATCCGCGTGTTCGATCCGCAGCACCCGCAGTTCCATTGCAGCTGCACGCGCGAGAAGGTCGGCAACATGCTCAAGATGCTGGGCCAGCAGGAGGTCGAATCGGCCCTGGCCGACCTGGGCGAGCTGGGCATCAACTGCGACTTCTGCGGCAAGCACTACGCCTTCGACAAGGTGGACTGCGCCCAGCTGTTCGCCGTCGACACCCCAGTGGAGACAATGATGCCGGCCAGCGGGTCGATCAACTAAGGTCGGCAATGAAAAACCTGCCCCGTAGCGCGTTCCCCCATTTCCTCGTGATTCCCACGCGCTGGATGGACAACGACAGCTACGGGCACGTCAACAACGTCAACTACTACAGCTTCTTCGACACCGCGGTCAACCGCTACCTGATCGCCAGGGGCGTGCTGGACATCCACCAGGACACGACGGTCGGCCTGGTGGTGGAGACGGGCTGCTCCTACTTCAGTCCGATCTCCTTCCCGGACACGGTGCATGCCGGCGTACGGGTGGCGAAGCTGGGCAATTCCAGCGTGCGCTACGAGATCGCGCTGTACCGCAACGACGAGGCCCTGCCCTCGGCCGCCGGGCACTTCGTGCACGTCTATGTGGACCGCACGACCAAGCGCCCGACCCCGGTTCCCCCGGCGACGCGCGCCGTTCTCGAAGCGCTGCTGGCTCCCTGAGCCAGGGCTTCGGCTCCGCGAATGCGTAGATCGCCAGCGCTTTCGTCGTCGCAGCGCTTCCCTGGCAAGTGCTCCCGGCATCGTAAAGACGGGCAGCACGGCAAGGTGCACACATGCTCACCGCCCCGTGTTTGAACCGGAACACTCAAAACGCGCATTTTTTTCAGGGGTGCTAAGCTGATGCATGTTTGACAGTGTTGTCATTTCCTTACGAACACTGCATTAACCTCAGGAGAAAAACGATGCACATGGATACTGGAATCAGCACCGAAGACCGCGCCAAGATCGTCGAGTCCTTGTCGACCGTCTTGGGCGATGCTTTCATGCTTTACCTGAAGACCCACAATTTCCACTGGAACGTGACGGGGCCGATGTTCTCGACCCTGCACGTGATGTTCGAAGAGCAGTACACCGAGCAGTGGAACGCGCTGGACGAGATCGCCGAGCGCATCCGCGCCCTCGGCCACTTCGCGCCTGCGACCTCGCAGCGCTACGTGCAACTGTCGAGCATCAAGGAAGAGCCGGACGTCCTGTCGGCCAAGGAAATGATCCGCCAGCTGGTCGAAGGCAACGAGATCCTGGTGCGCACCATGCGCGAAGGCGTGAAGGTGGCCGACGACCTGGACGACTTCCCCACCGCCGACATGCTGACCACCCGCATGGAAGTGCATGAAAAGAACGCCTGGATGCTGCGCTCCTTCCTGGAACAGGGCGCAGGCTCGACGCAGGGCGAAGCGTCGTCTGACTGATGAACGCATAGCGGCTCCACATCGACAAACGCGCCGGAAGGCGTCATGGTGTTCAGTGAGACGATCGTAGGGTGCACGGCTTCGCCGTGCACGCGTTCAGACAGTGCGTGAAACGCATGTGCTGCATCCATTCTGATGGACGTTGAACACGCGGACGGCGAAGCCGTCCACCCTAGAAAAGCTTGATTGAACGGCATGGCGCCGGAAGGCGCGTTTTTGATGTTCGGGGACCGGGCGGATCAGCCCCGTCCACCCGACTGGTGCAGGTCAACGACCTTCATGATTTCGAGGGTGAGGTCGAGGTTGAACTCGTCCGCCAGCAGGGCGGCCTGCAGGTCCTCGCGCGGCATGCCGACGGCGGCGGCCAGCGCCGCCAGGCCGGGCGCCTGCGCAACCGCCTGCATCGCGGCGCCGATCGTCGCGCCGTCGCCGTCCTCGAAGGCCTCGGCCAGGAAGTCGGCGATCGCATCGAGTGAATCGAGAGATGGGTGTGCTTGGGACATGCTGTTCGAGGCCGGTGTGGGAGCGTCAGGCGCGCTCAACGTTTCTTTTCCTTCGGGGCCGGCGGGGGCGGCGGCACGGTCATCGAGACCGCGGGCTGCTCGTCCTTGCGCAAGACCTGCACGAAGATTTCATTTTGCTTGATCATGCCCAGCTCGTAGCGGGCGCGCTCCTCGATGGCCCCCAGGCCTTCACGCAGGTCGCGCACTTCCGAGTCGAGCTTGGCGTTGCGCGCCTCCAGCACTTCGGTGCGGGAACGGGTCTTCTCGACCTGGTCGCGCATGTCGGCGACGTTCAGCCAGCCGCCCTTCCCCAGCCACAGGGGGTACTGGATCAGGAGCAGCAGGACGGCAAGCGCGATGGTAATGAGTCGCATGATCGTACGGTGTGCCAAATGGCGGGCCGGACGCCCGTGAAGGCAGTCCGGCCCGTTTCAGTGCTTACGGATTGCTCAGGGATTACTTCAGATTATAGAACGCGTCGCGGCCCGGGTAGGTGGCGACGTCGCCCAGGTCTTCCTCGATGCGCAGCAGCTGGTTGTACTTGGCCATGCGGTCCGAGCGCGACATCGAGCCGGTCTTGATCTGCAGGGCGTTCAGGCCCACGGCGATGTCGGCGATGGTCGAATCTTCGGTCTCGCCCGAACGGTGCGAGATCACGGCGGTGTAGCCGGCGCGCTTGGCCATCTCGATGGCGGCGAAGGTCTCGGTCAGGGTGCCGATCTGGTTGATCTTGATGAGGATCGAGTTGGCGATGCCCTTCTGGATGCCTTCTTTCAAAATCTTGGTGTTGGTGACGAACAGGTCGTCGCCCACCAGCTGAACGCGCTTGCCCAGGGCAGCGGTAAGCGTGGCCCAGCCTTCCCAGTCGCCTTCGTGCATGGCATCCTCGATCGAGATGATCGGGTAGCGGTCGCACCAGGTGGCAAGCATGTTGGTGAAGTCGGCGGCGGAGAGGCTCAGGCCTTCGCCTTCCAGCACGTAGCGGCCGTCCTTGTAGAATTCGCTGGCGGCGCAATCGAGGCCGATGGCGATGTCCTGGCCGGCCACGTAGCCTGCCTGCTCGATCGCCTGCATGATCAGCTTGATCGCTTCCTCGTGGTTGGCCACCGACGGGGCGAAACCGCCTTCGTCGCCCACTGCCGTGTTCAGGCCCTTGGAGTGCAGGATCTTTTTCAGGGTGTGGAACACCTCGGCGCCGTAGCGCAGCGCTTCCTTGAACGACGGTGCGCCGACCGGGATGATCATGAATTCCTGGATGTCCAGGTTGTTGTCCGCGTGCGCGCCGCCGTTGATGACGTTCATCATCGGTACCGGCATCTGCATCGCGCCCGAACCGCCGAAGTAGCGGTACAGCGGCAGGCCGGCTTCTTCGGCAGCGGCCTTGGCCACGGCCATCGACACGGCCAGCATGGCGTTGGCGCCCAGGCGGCTCTTGTTTTCGGTGCCGTCGAGGTCGATCAGGGTGCGGTCCAGGAAGGCCTGCTCATTGGCGTCCAGGCCCATGATCGCTTCGGAGATCTCGGTGTTGATGTTCTCGCAGGCCTGCAGCACGCCCTTGCCGAAGTAACGCTTCGGGTCGCCGTCGCGCAGCTCGATCGCTTCGCGCGAACCGGTGGAGGCGCCCGAGGGCACGGCGGCGCGGCCCATCACGCCCGATTCCAGCAGGACGTCGCATTCCACGGTCGGGTTGCCGCGCGAGTCAATGATTTCGCGGCCGATGATATCAACGATAGCACTCATGTTTTTCAGTCTCCGAAGGGGGAAAAAATCTGTAGCGGCTGCGTCCCGGGTGAAGGCGTCGCAGGCAAACCGATAGCATTGTAGCAAATGCGCTGGTGCGCCACTGCGCCGTGGACCGGGCGGCCGGGCGCACGGCGCAGTGGCGCACCAGCGCATCGCAATGTCGCTGTTCTTACTTGAAGTCGGTTTCCAGGAAACCTGTCTTCTTGACGATGCGGTCGAGCTCGACCAGGGTCGTCAACAGTTCCTTCATGCGGCCGAGCGGCACCGCGTTCGGACCGTCGGACATTGCATTGGCCGGGTCCGGGTGGGTTTCCATGAACAGGCCGGCAATGCCGGCCGCCACTGCGGCGCGCGACAGCACCGGCACGTGCTCGCGCTGGCCGCCGGACGAGGTGCCCTGGCCGCCCGGCAGCTGCACCGAGTGGGTCGCGTCGAACACCACCGGGCAGTTCGACTCGCGCATGATGGCGAGCGAGCGCATGTCCGACACCAGGTTGTTGTAGCCGAACGAGGCGCCGCGTTCGCAGGCCATGAAATTATCTTCCGGCAGGCCCGCTTCGCGTGCGGCGGCGCGCGCCTTGTCGATCACGTTCTTCATGTCGCCGGGCGCCAGGAACTGGCCCTTCTTGATGTTGACCGGCTTGCCCGAACGCGCGCAGGCGTTGATGAAGTCGGTCTGGCGGCACAGGAATGCCGGGGTCTGCAGCACGTCGACCACGCTCGCCACTTCCGGGATCATTTCTTCGTCGTGCACGTCGGTCAGGACCGGCACGCCGATCTCGCGGCGCACGTCGGCCAGGATCTCCAGGCCCTTGTCGCGGCCCGGTCCGCGGAAAGACTTGCCGGACGAGCGGTTGGCCTTGTCGAACGAGGACTTGTAGATGAAGGGGATGCCCAGGCTGCTGGTGATCTCCTTCAGCGTGCCCGCGGTGTCGAGCGCCATCTGGCGCGATTCGATCACACAGGTGCCCGCGATCAGGAAGATCGGGTGGTCGAGGCCGACGTCGAAACCGGCGAGTTTCATGCTGCATCTCCTTGCAGCGACGAAGCATTGTTCGCCGCCACCTTGGTGTTGGCCGCCTGGTGCGTCAGGGCTGCCTGGATGAACGCGGTAAACAGCGGGTGGCCGTTGCGCGGGGTCGACTTGAACTCCGGGTGGAACTGTACGCCGATGTAGAACGGGTGCGCATCGGCTCCGCTGCGCGGCAGTTCCATGATCTCGAGCAGGTCTTCATTCGGCGTGCGCGCCGAGATCACCAGACCGGCCGCCTCGATGCGCGGCAGGTAGAAGTTGTTGCCTTCGTAGCGGTGGCGGTGGCGCTCGGTCACGACGTTGCCGTAGATCTCGGCGGCCAGGGTGCCCGGGTTCACGGCGCAGGTCTGGGCGCCCAGGCGCATGGTGCCGCCCAGGTCGGAATTCGTATCGCGGCGCTCGACCCGGCCGTCATGGTTCTGCCATTCGGTGATCAGGGCGACCACCGGCTGGTCGGTGTCCGGGTCGAACTCGGTCGAGTTGGCGTTCGGCAGGCCGGCCACGTGGCGCGCGTATTCGATCAGCGCGACCTGCATGCCCAGGCAGATGCCGAGGTAGGGGATCTTGTTCTCGCGGGCGTAGCGCGCCGCCATGATCTTGCCTTCCACGCCGCGCTTGCCGAAGCCGCCCGGCACCAGGATGGCGTCGTACTTCGCCAGGTGCTCGCAGCCGCGCTCTTCGATTTCTTCGGAGTCGAGGTATTCGATGTTGACGCGGCTCTCGGTGTGGATGCCGGCGTGGCGCAGCGCCTCGGTGAGGGACTTGTACGATTCGATCAGGTCGACGTACTTGCCCACCATGCCGATGGTGATCTCGTGCTTCGGGTTTTCCAGGGTGTGGATGAGTTTCGTCCACATCGACAGGTCGGCTTTCGGCGCTTCCAGGCCGAGCGCTTCCAGGATGATGTCGTCCAGGCCCTGGTCGCACAGCACCTGCGGCACCTTGTAGATGGTGTCCACGTCCCACACCGAGATCACGGCCTGCTCTTCCACATTGGCGAACAGCGAGATCTTGGCGCGCTCGTCGTCCGGGATGCGGCGGTCGGCGCGGCACAGGAGCGCGTTCGGCGAGATGCCGATCTCGCGCAGCTTCTGCACCGAGTGCTGGGTCGGCTTGGTTTTCAGTTCGCCGGCCGAGGCGATCCAGGGCACCAGGGTCAGGTGCACGAAAGCCGCGCCCTTGCGGCCCGAACGCAGCGACAGCTGGCGCGCGGCTTCGAGGAAGGGCAGCGACTCGATGTCGCCGACGGTGCCGCCGATTTCCACCAGCGCCACGTCGACGCCTTCGGCGCCGCGGCGGATGTAGTCCTGGATCTCGTTCGTGATGTGCGGGATCACCTGCACGGTCTTGCCGAGGTACTCGCCGCGGCGCTCCTTGCGAATCACCGATTCGTAGATCTGGCCCGTGGTGAAATTGTTCACCTTCTTCATGCGGGTGCTGATGAAGCGCTCGTAGTGGCCCAGGTCGAGGTCGGTCTCGGCGCCGTCGTCGGTGACGAACACTTCACCGTGCTGGGTCGGGCTCATGGTGCCCGGGTCCACGTTGATGTACGGGTCGAGCTTGAGCATGGTGACTTTGAGACCGCGCGATTCGAGGATCGCAGCGAGGGAAGCGGCCGCGATCCCCTTGCCGAGGGAAGACACGACGCCGCCAGTGACGAATACGAATTTGGTCATGTGTACTGAGGTGCCGAATGGCACGCGCGGGAAATAGAAATTATACCTTAAACCGCGCAAATACTTCTGGTCACCATGCCAACGCGGGTCCATCTACAGCCAATTGCCAAGGGAAAAGTCGACATCGCCATGACAGGCCGGCGCACGATGGCGCGCAGAATATGCCCCAGCAATTGACCGACCGGCCGGGTGCCTGCCTATACTGTGTTTTTTACTGGCCAGCCATGCATACCCTTTCCGACCCGCCCGCCGCCGACGTCCTTCCCCCCGCCGCCCAGCCGCGCACCCTGGCGCTCGCTTTCACCGGCGACGGCAAGGAATATTTCCGCATCTGGATCGTGAACCTGCTGCTGACGCTGGCCACGCTCGGCATTTATTCGGCCTGGGCCAAGGTGCGCCGGCTGCAGTATTTCGACCGCAACACGCACTTGGCGGGCGCCAGCTTCGACTTTCACGGCGACCCGCGCGCCGTCCTGAGAGGCCGGATCCTGGCGGTGCTGCTGCTGGTCGCCTACCACTATGCTTTCGGCTTCTCGACCACCTTCGGACTGGCGACCATCGCCGGCCTGCTGCTCGCCTTCCCCTTCCTGATGCGCGGCGCGCTGCGCTTCCGCCTGGGGAACACCAGCTACCGCGGCCTGCGGCTGGGCTTCGACGGCAGCGTGGCGCAGGCCTACCTCACCTGGCTGCCGCCCGCCTTCACCTTCCTGGCGCCGGGCGTGCTGCTGGCCCTGAATCCGGGGCAGCCCTGGCTGGCCGCGCTGCCGCTGCCGCTTTACCTGCTGTGGCCGCTGATGCATGCGCGGATCCGCCGCTTCCAGCATGCCCACCTGCTGTTCGGCGACCAGCATGCGCACTACGATGTCAAGGCGCGCCGCTTCTACCGTTTCTACCTGGTGGCCGGCGGCCTGGTGCTGCTGTCCATGCTCGGCGCGGTGTTCGCGGCCGGCATCGTCGGCGCCATCGCCCGCGGTGGGGGCGTGGCGGTCATGCTGTTCGGCCTGGCGGCCATGGCCGTGGCGACCTATGTGGTCTACCTGCTGATGGGGCCTTACATCCTGGTGAGGGCATCCAACCTGGCCTGGTCGCATACGGGCTTCCCCGGCATCCGCTTCCGCTCCACCCTGCCGGCCTACGACTTCATGAGCCTGCAGACGAAGAACACCCTGCTGACCCTGCTCACCCTCGGCCTGTACCGCCCTTTCGCCGTGGTCAGCGTGTACCGCTTCCGGCTGGCGCACCTGCACATCGAGGTCGACGGCGACATCGAGGCGGCCGCGGCCCACGTGGTCACCCGCTCGGGCGCGGCCGGCGACAGTGTCGCGGACGGCTTCGGCATCGACCTCTCCTGGTAAGGCATCCGGCAAGGACATGAATCCAATGAGCGCAGCACACTACTTCGATGGCCGCAGCGCACGCCTGCACGTCGTCGAGCTTCTCGCCGGCGACGGCGCCATCCACCTGCGCGGCGACGCAATCACGCGCAGCTACAGCGCCGCGGCCACGCGCCTTGCCGAACCCTTCGAGCACGCCCCCGCGGTCCTGTATTTCGAGGACGGCGCCCATGCCGAAGTCCTCGACCCCGCCATGCGTCCACTGCTGGCCGCCACGCTCGGCTACCGCAAGTCCTGGGTAGTGCGCTGGCAGGAGCACACCGTGGCCGCCCTGGCTGCCGTGATCCTGCTGGTGGCCCTGATCGCCTCTGCCTGGCACTGGGGCATCCCGGCTGCCGCCGAGCGCCTGTCTCGCGCGGTGCCGCCGTCGGCCGACCTGTCGCTCGGCCGCAACGCCCTCGCCCTGCTGCAGCGCCAGGGCATCCTGCAGCCTTCGCAGCTGAGCGAGGACCGGATCGCCGCGCTGGCCGGCATCCTGCAACGGGTCCAGCCCGCCGCGCCGCGCATTCCGCTGCGGCTGCGGGTCCATGCGGCGCCGCACCTGGGTCCGAACGCGCTGGCCTTCCCCGACGGCACCATCGTCCTCACCGACGACATGGTGCGCATGGTGATGGGCAAGAACAACGACCTGGACGCGCGCGCGGCGGCGGCCCTGGCCGGCGTGCTGGCCCACGAGGTCGGCCATATCGAGATGCGCCACAGCGTGCGCACCATCACGCGTTCCTCGCTGACGGCGGCGCTGTCGGCCACCCTGTTCGGCGACTTCAGCGCCGTCGCCGCCGGCCTGCCGGCCGTACTGAGCAACATGGAATATTCGCGCGAGATGGAACTGGCGGCCGACGACTATGCGGCGCGCGCCTTGCGCGCGCACGGCATCCCGGCGGCGCCGCTGGCGGCCCTGTTCGACCGGCTCGACGAAAAGCAGGAGAAGGTGCCGAAGTTTTTCCGCCAGGCCATGTCGTATGCGGCCAGCCACCCGGACGGCTACCTGCGCAGCAGGCGCCTGCTCGAGGGCGAGGCGGGGCGCGGCAACTAGGCCGCGCAGGGCCGCGAGCGTTTCCGGGCAATCCCGGCAGATTTGCCATAATTGACGATTTTGCGCGATACTGCCTGACGCGAACGGGCGGTCGGATTGACGCTCGTCCAGCGCTCGGGCACAGTCTTGCCTGTCCGGCGGCCCGGCCGCCTCCGTTTCTTCCATTGCCGAGTCCATGCCTTTCGATTACCAGCAGCCTCCCGCCGAGACCGTCCAGGCACAGGCGCCCGCCACCGCTTCCTTCGATGAACACTATGCGCGCGCCCGCGCGCTCGCCAACGCCGGCCAGCCCGAACTGGCGCTGGCGGCCTACGACGCCCTGCTGGTGCGCGCGCCGGGCAATGCCGATGTGCTGCTCGGGCGCGGCATCGTACTCAGCCGCCTGGAGCGCTGGCCCGAGGCCGAAGCCGACCTGACGGCGGCAGCCAGGACGGCGCCGGACTATGCCGACGTCTGGTTCGCCCTCGGCAACCTCCATGCATGGCAAGCCCGGCCGGCCAGGGCCGCCGAGGCCTATGGGCGCGCCGCCGCCCTGCGTCCCGGCGACTCCGCCATCCTGATGGCGCGGGCGCGCTCCTTGCGCGCAGCCGGCGACACCGGCGCCGCGCGGGCCGCCCTGGAAGAGGCGCGCGCTGCCGGCGCCGATGCGGGCGAGGCCGACGCCCTGTTACGCGCGATGCAGCCGCAGCGCCAGCCGGGCGCCAGCTTCGATGCCGCCATCCTCCCCGGCCAGGCCTGGGCCGCGGGCGTCACCGGCAACTGGCAGGACGCGGGTGCAGGCGCGGGCGCGCGCTGGAACGACCAGACACTGAGCGTGCGCCGCTACCTGGAAGGCGGTTCGATCGGCTTCGAGGCGCTGCGCGCGCACCGCTTCGACCGCAGCGACGGCGCCTGGGCGATCGATGCCTATGCGCCCCTGTGGCAGGGAGCCTATGCCAACCTGCGCTACCAGCGCGCACCGGCCGGGCGCCTATTCCCATCGCGTTCCGGCCGCATTGAGCTCTACCAGTCGCTCGGCAATGGATGGGAAGTGTCGCTCAGCGACGACGTGCTACGTTTCGACGAGCGGGTCAACATCTACGGGCTGGGCCTGGCCCGCTACACCGGCAACTTCTATGTCCAGCTGCGCCGCCAGAATATCGTGTCCGCGGGCACGCGCAGCTCGGGCGACCGCCTGCTGGCGCGCTGGTATTACACGGGCAGCGGCGACAGCTACCTCGAGGCAACGGCCAACCGCGGCCGCAGCGACGATCCGCTCTCCCTCACCGGGGGACGGGCGCGTTCCGGCGGCGGCAGCCTGACCTGGGTCCACTACCTGTCGCGCGACTGGGGCGGCAGGGTCGGCGCGAGTTTCGCCCGCAGCGGCGGCAACGGAGCCCGCGAGCGCGGCCTCGGCCTCGGCCTGTATCGGCGCTGGTAGGCTCGGCTACTCGTTCTTCGCCGAGCCGGGCGCGTTCGCCGGAGCCACGCAACGCATCACCGAGCGTCTCGCGGCGCAGCTGGCCGCCTGCACGAGGGAATACCTGCTGTAGCGCGACATCCTGGTCGACCATGCGCACGGCAGCGGCCTGGCCCTGCGCGCGGGGATGCGGCGCGCCAGGGTAGCGCCGACTGAGCCCGGCGAAGGCATCCGACGCTACCTTGGCGGCGCCGGGTGCACGCGCGCCGGGCCGGCAGTATGATGCCGCCCATGCCTATCCAGTCCTTGCCGCAGCCTTCAACCAGACGCACCACCATGCCCAGCTTCCAGCCACCTTTCCATCCCTCCCGCCCGCCCCTTCTCCTTCGCCTCGCTGCGCTTCCTGCGCTGCTGGCCGCGCTCGCCGCCGCGCCGGCCGCGGCCGGCATCCTGGACGAGGTCCCGGACATCGGCGCCGTCACCGACTACCGTCCGAAGATCCCGCTGCGGGTCTATTCGGCCGACAAGGTACTGATCGGCGAATTCGGGACCGAGCGGCGCGACTTCGTGCCGATCGCGAAGATCCCGCCCCTGATGAAAGCCGCCGTGCTGGCCATCGAGGACGCGCGCTTCTACGAGCATGGCGGCATCGACTGGATCCGCGCGCTGGGCGCCGCCAAGGCCAACCTGGCCGCGCTGGGCAATTTCCGCCAGGGCGCCTCGACCATCACCATGCAGGTGGCGCGCAACTTCTTCCTGTCGCGCGACAAGACCCTGCCGCGCAAGCTGACCGAAGTGGCGCTGGCCTACAAGATCGAACAGGCCCTGTCCAAGGACCAGATTTTGGAGGTCTACATGAACCAGATCTACCTCGGGCAGCGTTCGTACGGCTTTTCCAGCGCGGCGCGCACCTATTTCGGCAAGCCGCTGGACAAGCTGAGCCTGGCCGAGACGGCGATGCTGGCCGGCCTGCCGCAGAATCCCTCGCGCCACAACCCGGTCGCCAACCCCGAGCGCGCGCAGGAGCGCCAGCGCGCCGTCCTCAAGCGCATGCTCGCGCTGGGCAGAATCAGCGATGCGCAGTACCGGCGCGCGCTCGACGAGCCCCTGCGCGTGCGGCGCGATGGCGGCGGCCCCGGTGCGGGGGCGGAATACGTCGCCGAGCTGGCGCGCCAGGCGGCCTTTGCCCGCTTCGGCCAGGCCGCCTACGAGCACGGCTACACGGTCACCACCAGCGTCAATGCGGCGGAGCAGCTGGCAGCCTACGAGGCGGTGCGCCGCAATGCGATCGCCTACGACCGCCGCCACGGCTACCGCGGCCCCGAGGCGCGCATCGCGCTGCCGAAGGCGCAGGAAGAACGCGCGGACGCGATCGTCGATGCGCTGCAGAAGCGTCCCGCGGTCACCGGCTTCACCCCGGCCGTGGTGCTGTCGGCCTCGCCCAGGCGCGTTCGGGTCGCCACCCGCGACGGCGAGACGATCGAGGTGCAGGGCGCCGGACTGGCCTTCGCCGCCCCTGCCCTGTCGCCCGCGGCCAAGGCCGGTCTCAAGCTGGCGCCGGGCGCGGTGGTGCGCATCGCTCCTTCCGGCAAGAACGCCTGGGCGATCACCCAGCTGCCGCAGGTGGCCTCCGCCTTCGTCGCCCTCGACGCCCAGACCGGCACGGTGCGCGCGCTGGTCGGCGGCTTCGACTACGGGCTGCAGAAGCTCAACCACGTGACGCAGGCCTGGCGCCAGCCGGGATCGAGCATCAAGCCTTTCGTGTATTCGGCGGCGCTGGAGCGCGGTTTCTTCCCCGGCACTGCCATCCTCGACGAGCCGCTCGATTTTTCGGATGAGAAAGCCTACGCCAGCTGGTCGCCGCGCAACGACGACGGCCTGTTCGAAGGCCCGGTGACGATCCGCCATGCGCTCACGCATTCGCGCAACGTGCCCGCGGTGCGCATGCTGCGCGCGCTCGACGTCGACTATGCGCGCCAACACCTGGGACGCTTCGGCTTCGACCTGGCGCGCCACCCGAGCAACCTGACGCTGGCGCTGGGCACGGGCGCCGTGACGCCGCTGCAGCTGGCCGGCGCCTATGCGGTGCTTGCCAACGGCGGCTACCGGGTCGAGCCCCAGCTGGCGATGCGCATCCACGACCGCGACGGCAAGCTGCTGTTCGAGAGCGGCAGGCCGCGCCCGCTGCAGGAGGAGGAAAGGGAAAATTCGCGTGTCCTCGACGCCCGCAACGCCTTCATCCTCGATTCCATGCTGCGCGACGTGGCCCGCGTCGGCACCGGAGCCCAGGCCTCGCGGCTGCTGAACCGCAGCGATCTCGCGGGCAAGACCGGCACCACCAGCAACGCCATCGACGGCTGGTTCGCCGGCTACGGCGGCAAGGTGGTGGCGGTCGCGTGGATGGGCTACGACGAGCCGCGCTCGCTGGGCAGCCGCGAATTCGGCTCCACCCTCGCGCTGCCGGTCTGGGTCGACTACATGCGCGTGGCGCTGGCGGGCACGCCGCAGCGCGAGCGCACGCCGCCCGAGGGGGTGGTGCAGGCCGGCGGAGACTGGGTCTATGCGGAGTTTGCCGAGCCGGCGCCGATCGTGCAGGAGCCTGGCCAGGCGGCGCCCGTGCAGGCGACGCCGTAAGAGATGGCGGGCGCCGGGCGCTGTGGCCGGCACGCCGCCAGGTGAACGATTATTTCGGTGCCTGCCTGGGCGGCTGCGGCGGGGCCGGGAACTGGATCGCCGGCCCCTTCGGTACGACGCCCGGGGGCAGCGCGGCCGGCGCCGGCTTGCCTGCCGGGCCGAGGTGACGCACGAAGCGGTAGATGGCGCGCAGGTCTTCCTTGTCCATCTCGTGCAGGATAAACCAGGGCATCGGCGGACGGGTCTGGATGGTTTGCGCCATCCTGATCCATTCTTCTTCGCCTACCGCATTCATCGACAGGCGCAGGTTGGTCGGATAGGTCGTGCCCCAGGGGCCGCGCCAGCCGAGCTGGTCGCCCTGGAGCCAGTCCTTTTCCGCCACCTTGCCGGCGCTCATGCCATAGCCGGCAGTGTGGCAGTCATTGCAGCCGCCGACTTTCACGAGGTAGCGTCCCCGTTCGATGTATTTGCCTTGTGCGGATGCGTTCGCCGCCGGCTGGTGGGGAGTGTTCTGAGCGGCCTGCGCGGCGGCCGGCATGCCGAGCGCCAGCAGCACGGCGGCTGCGGCACAGCTCTTGTAGAGGGTGTCGATCATGATGGTTCGTTCCGGGTGTAGAGACCGCCGCATGCTGTTGTCATGCAGCCGGCCGGGTCTTGTCATTCCTGGCAAGATAAGCGGCGCCGGCTGCGGATAACAGCCCCACGGCGGGGGGAACAGTAGCGATCCCTCCGGCCGCTTCAGGGCAAGCCCTGCACGCTTCCCTCTGTCGGATAGTCGATCACGTAATCGACGTCGAAGCGCGCCGTCTCTTTGGGTTGGAGCGTGCGTTCCCATCCCACCAGGCCGCGCCGCTGCTGCCAATCCTTCAGGTTCGCTTCCGGACGCAGTGCGACCTTCACCTGCACCTTGTCCGACTGGCTGACCGGGGTTGGCTCCAGCACCAGGATGTCGATCGGCTGGCGGTGCGAGCTCGTCACCACGTAGGTATCGGCGATGCGCTTCTGGTTTTCCCGGTTGAGCAGGCCCACCTCGCCCGACTTCTCGTTGCGGCGCTCGACGGCCACCCGCACCAGCGGATCGCGGCCGAAGGCCATGCTGAAGCGCTCGCTGGCGCGCGGGTTCCAATGCAGGACGCCGACGTAGGAACCGTCGCGGCGCAGCTGCACCTGACCCGGCAGCCAGTCGCCGTCCGGACGCGCCGCATCGATGGTCAGCACCGCCAGGTCCTTGTGGTCGCGCGGTGCGATGCGCACCTGCTGCCTGACCGGGAGCTTTTGCGTCGACAGCGCGACCGAGATCTCGCGGCCGTCCGACGCCAGGTCGACACGCGCCGGCACCTCGAATTCGGTGGCGAATGTGCCCTGCATTTCGATAACGGGCGCAATGTAGTCGTCAGCCTGGGCAATGCGCGAACCGCTCACCATCACGGGCGACGGCGCCGGTGGCGGCGCAGGCGGACGCGCGTAGCGGTACCGGATCGCTCCCTGCGCCTCTTGCTGCGGCTGCGGCGGCTGCGGCGGTTGCCAGCTCAGCAGCCACGGGGAAGGATCGGGCGCGTAGGCAGCCAGGTTCGGCTGCCCGGTCGACAGGCGCAGCTTGACCTTGCTCCAGGCCTCGCCGGTCTTTTGCGAGATCGCCGCCATCCGTTCCAGTTCGACGACGGAGGCATGCGAGTCGAGCGAGGCGCGGTAGGCCGGCTTCCACCCGGCGCGATTGACCTGGTAGCTCAGCAGGATCCTGCCCGGCTGCCGCACCGACACCGCCACCGTCATGGTGCGGCTCTCGCGCGTGCTGGCCTGGAGCCTGGACAGGTCGAGCTTCAGGGCCTCGAGCTGCTTCGTCAAGGCGCGCTTCTTCACCTCGGCCTCGTGCATGCGGGCCAGCGCATCGCTGCCGCCCTTGCGGATTGCGTCCAGGATGCCTGGCAGGGCCCTGGGGTCGGCGGGAGCGGCGCGGCCTGCGCCTTCGCCGCCGCCCAGACGCTCCAGGTAGCCCTGGACCAGCTGCGCCGATTTATGGTCCGCATCGAGCAGCGCCGCCTGGTCCTGCAGCGCCTGGATATTCGCCTCCAGTGCCGCTTCGCGCGGGCTCGGATTCTCTGCCGCCGCCTGGTCGCGGGTGAGCACCTGCCCGACCTGGATGCCCGGGTCGGCCTGCAGCCGCACGGTGTCGGTGCTGAAGTTGGCAAGCAGGCCGCTGATCTCGACCTGGCTCATGCCAGGCGTGACCTGCACCACGCGCTCGACCGTGGCGCTGCCGGGATACAGGGTCACGCTCTGGATCGGCGCCTCGACGGCGGATGCGCCGGATGCCGCCAGCGCCAGGACAATGCTCCATTGCTGCTTGATTGCCATGAGATGTCTTCCAAAGATGAACTATTTTCGTGAGCGTAGCAGATGGGAAGCCCGGAAAATCATCAGAAAACCACGGCGTGGAAACGAGTGTGTAACGAGAGGTTTCAGGAGGCGCAGCAGGCCAAGGCCTGCTCCACCAGACGCGCCGGCGGTTCGCGCAGGTCGAGCGTGAGGCCGCATTCGTCCGGCTGGAGCGGCTCGAGGTCGCGCAACTGGCTGTCGAGCAGGGAAAGCGGCATGAAGTGGCCGCTGCGCGCAGCCATGCGCCGGGCGATCAGCTCGCGCTCGCCATGCAGGTGGATGAAGCAGATGCGCGAACCGTAGCCAACTTCACGCTCGCCACCCTCGCCACCCTCGCCGCGCAAGATGTCGCGATAGGCGCGTTTCAGCGCGGAGCAGGACAGCACCACGGACTCTCCGGCCCCGGCCGCGCCCACGATTTCGGCGCGCAGGGCGTGCAGCCAGCCGTACCGGTCGGCATCCGTGAGCGGCTCTCCGGCGGACATCTTGGCAAGCTTGTCGGGCGAATGGAAAGCATCGCCCTCGATGAAGCGCCCGTGCATGGCGTGCGCCAGCCGCCTGCCAACTTCGCTCTTGCCGCATCCGCTTACGCCCATCACGACCCGGATGATTGGTGTCGACACAGCTTTCCCCCTGTATGCCAGTTCTGTTCCCTGGCAGCCCGGCAGCGTCGTGTGCCTGGCGGGGCATTCGACGCTGCCGGCGGCTGCCGGCGCGAGTCCGCTGTCCTCAGTCGCTTGCCCAGCACCCCTGGTTGCGTCCCGCCTGCTTGGCCTTGTACAAGGCTTCATCGGCGCGGGCCAGCAATTCGTCCGGAGAATGCATTTGGGCGGAATAAAAGGCGCCGCCCAGGCTCGTGGTGACGTGCAGGGTTCGTCCCTCGATCTCCACGGGGCGACGCACGTTGTCCAGGATCTTGGCAATGATGATGTCCGAATCGGCGGGCTCCTGCAATTGTTCGAGAATCATCACGAATTCGTCACCGCCAAGCCGCGCCACGGTATCGACGACACGGACGCTGGCCTTGAGCCGGGCGCCGAACTCGCGCAGCAAGGCGTCTCCGACCTGGTGGCCGAGACTGTCGTTGATCTGCTTGAAATGGTCGATGTCGAGGTAAATCAGCGCCATCAGTTTGTTGCTGCGGCGGGCCCGCGCAATGGCGCTGTCCAGCCTGTCATTGAACAGCCTGCGATTCGGCAGGTCGGTCAGTTGGTCCATCTGGGCCATGTGCCGCAGGCTTTGTTCCGCCAGTTTACGGTCCGTAATATCGTGCAGGAAGGCGCAGAACTCGTCGCCGGCAGCGTTCGTGATCACGCTGATCGTCATCTCGACGGGAAATTCCTGTCCGTTCTTGCGAATGGCGTGCAATTCGAGACGCCTGTTGATCCGTGCACCTTCGCGCGACGCGTTGAAGCGCGCCATGCCCGCCACGTGGGCAGCGCGATAGCGTTCGGGAACGATCAGCCCATCCAGGGCTTGCCCGAGCGCTTCCTGCCGCGTCCATCCGAAGGTTTCCTGGGCCCGCTGGTTCCAGTCGGTGATCCGTCCGTCGGCATTCACCGCCACGAAGGCGTCATGCGCACTGTCGATGATCGTCCGGGTTCGCTGCTCGCTCGCCCTGAACGCGGCGACAGCTGCGCCGAGTTCGGCAAGCAGGCCTTCCTTGTCGCTGAATGCCGCCTGGTGTGCGAATGCGGAGCCGACCAGGCCCGCCATGAGCTGCAGGGTCTGGATGTCGGCCGCGCCGAAGGCGAAGGGTGTCGATGAGATGGTCTTCAAGACCCCGACAGCCTCGCCCTCGTGGAACAGCGGGGCGACGAGCATCGAACGCGCGCCGATCAGCCGGCATGCGGTCTTGTCCACCCGCTCGTCGATTTCGCTGTCGACGCAATGGAGGACTTCCCTCATGCGCACGCACAATCCGGAAATACTGTTGCCGCGCTTCAGGCGCATGCCGACGTAGGACCGTGTCACTCCCGAGCCCGCCCTGTAGACCATCTCCTCGCCCTCGACGATCTCGACGACCGATCCCGTCGCCCCCGTCAGCGCGTCCATCCGGTAGACGACGAGTTCCAGGAATGCTTCGAGGTCGAGCTTCGCTTCGGTGAGCTGGCACTGGGTCGTGATGATGTCGTTGAGCCGGAGCGCGTCGCGTTGCTGCGTCCGGGTCAGCAGGGTGCGCCGTTCCAGCTCCTCGCGCAGCTGCGCATTCGACGCAAGGAGCTCGGCCGTTCGTTCGCATACCCGCATGTCGACGTCGGCAGCCGTCCGTTTCAGCGCGTCGATGTCGACGCAGCTGGCAAACCATCGGACGATGCCTCCGCTGCGATCGCGCAGCGGCGCGAGCTGGACGCGATGCCACCGGTGGCTGGCGTCGGACGCCCGCATGAACCGGCATTCGGTCTCGCAGGCTTCGCCTGACGCGCGGGCCTGAGCCCACGCTGCGGTAAAGCCCTGCAGGTCATCGGGGTGCAGCACGGGAGCCCATCCGGCCGTGAGACTCTCCCGCAGCGACATGCCCGTATAGGCGAGCCAGCGCCGGTTGACATGATCGACCGCGCCCTCGGCGTCGGCAGTCCACGCGATCGATGGCGATGCATCGGCCAGTGCAATCGGGTCCCAGTCGCATGCGGCAGCTGCGTGCGATGCCGGTGGAAGTGCGTGTCGCGAATTCTTGCTCATTCGGAAACTCGTCGTGCAAGCAGGGAGAGCGGCAAGGCGCGCCTGAATCCTCTCCATTCAATTCTCGTGCCGCACAAGCAATTCCTTGAATCGGGATGCGGATCTCCACCATCGACGCAGTCGAGCGGTGTTACCGCATGATAAGTCAGAAATCGCTGCCGATGTACCATTCCTCGTGTCCGCGGCAGGTCTCCACTGGGACCGGGCGGCTTGAAGCGTAGCGGTCAGCAGAAATCCCGGCTCGGCGCCCGCAGTTTCCCCAGCAAATGCGACATGTCCACCAGCCGCTTGGCCACCAGGTGGCGCACCTGCCCCTGCTCCGACCCCTGCTTCTGCCACACGCCGTACACCCCCAGCAGCGGCGCATTCAGCACTTCGCGCCGCTGCTGCTCCACCAGCGTGGGCCACACGATCACGTTGATGTTCCCGGTCTCGTCTTCCAGCGTCATGAACAGCACCCCCTTGGCGGTGCCGGGGCGCTGGCGCACCGTCACCAGGCCGCAGGCGCGCGCCAGCTGGCCGTCGGCGTAGTCCATCAGGGTAGACGCCGGCATGAAGCGCCTGGCCAGCAGTCCTTCGCGCAACAGCGCCAGCGGATGGCGGCCGAGCGTCAGGCCCTGGGCGCGGTAGTCGCCCACGATCTCGTCGGCCTCGGAAGGCGCGGCGAGCTGCGGCAGTTCTTCCTGCGGCGTGGTCGGGCGCAGCAGGTCGCGGTCGGGCACCGCGCCTACCGCCTGCCACAGCGCTTCGCGCCGGTGCCCGGCCAGCGACTGCAGCGCATTGGCGCCGGCCAGCACCTGCAGGTCGCCCCTGTCGAGCCCGGCGCGGCGCGCGAGGTCGGCCACGCTCTCGAACGCACGCACGGCGCGCGCCATCTCGATGCGCAGCGCCACATCCTGCTTCAGCCCCCGCAGCAGGTTCAGGCCGAGGCGCACCGCCGGCTGGCGCGACCGGTCGGCCGGATCGTATTCTTCCAGGGTCGAATCCCAGCCGCTGATGGCGACATCCGCCGGGCGCACCTCGATGCCGTGGCGGCGCGCGTCCTGCACCAGCTGCGACGGGCTGTAGAAGCCCATCGGCTGGCTATTGAGCAGCGCACACAGGAAAGCCGCCGGCTCGTGGCACTTGAGCCAGGAGCTGGCATAGGCCAGCAGCGCGAAGCTGGCCGCGTGCGACTCGGGAAAACCATACTCGCCGAAGCCCTGGATCTGGCTGAAGATCGCTTCCGCGAACTCCAGCGTGTAGCCGCGCTCCAGCATGCCGCGCACGATGCGGTCGTAATACTTCTCCAGCCCGCCCTTGCGCTTCCAGGCCGCCATCGCGCGCCGCAACTGGTCCGCCTCGCCCGGCGTGAAGCCGGCGCCGAGGATCGCCACCTGCATCACCTGTTCCTGGAAGATCGGCACGCCCAGTGTGCGCGCCAAAGCCACCTTCATCTCCGGGCTCGGATAATGCACGGGTTCGAAGCCCTGGCGCCGCCGCAGGTAGGGATGCACCATGCCGCCCTGGATCGGACCGGGGCGCACTACGGCCACCTCGATGACCAGGTCGTAGAAGCGGCGCGGACGCATGCGCGGCAGCATGCTCATCTGGGCGCGCGACTCGATCTGGAACACGCCCACGGTGTCGGCCGCGCAGATCATGTCGTAGGTAGCGGTGTCGTCGGGCGGGATGTCCTGCATCTCGAACAGGTTGCCGTAGCGCTGGCCCACCAGTTCGAGGCCGCGGCGCATCATCGACAGCATGCCCAGCGCCAGCACGTCGACCTTCATCAGGCCGAGTTCCTCGAGGTCGTTCTTGTCCCACTGGATGACGCTGCGGTCCGCCATGGTGGCGTTCTCGATCGGCACCAGGCGCGACAGCTTGCCGCGTGCGATGACGAAGCCGCCCGGGTGCTGCGACAGGTGGCGCGGGAAGTTCAGCAGCTTGTCCGCCAGCGTTGCCCATTGCTGCGCCAGGCGCGATTCCGGGTCCAGCCCCGCCTCGGCCAGGCGCCCCAGCAGATCGGCGCGGCTGTCGAACCAGTGGTGGGTCTTGGCCACCTTCTCGACGATGGCCAGGTCGATGCCGAGCGCCCGTCCGCTGTCGCGCAGCGCGCTCTTTGGACGGTAGCTGATCACCACCGCCGCCAGCGCCGCGCGCTCGCGCCCGTATTTTTGATAGATGTACTGGATGACTTCTTCGCGGCGCTGGTGCTCGAAGTCGACGTCGATGTCGGGCGGTTCGTTGCGCTCCTTCGAGATGAAGCGCTCGAACAGCAGGCTGGCGCGCGCCGGGTCGACTTCGGTGATGCCGAGGCAGTAGCACACGGCCGAGTTGGCGGCCGAACCGCGTCCCTGGCACAGGATGTGCTGCGAGCGTGCGAAGCGCACGATGTCGTACACGGTGAGGAAGTAGTGCTCGTACTTCATCTCGGCGATCAGCTGCAGTTCGTGCTCGACCTGGGCCTGCACCTTGGCGGGGATGCCGTCGCGGAAGCGCCGGTGCGCGCCGATATAGGTCTCCTGGCGCAGGAAGCTGCGGGCATCGTGGCCGGGCGGGACCACTTCGTCCGGGTATTCGTAGCGCAGCTCGTCGAGCGAGAAGGTACACAGGCGCGCGATGCGCACCGTCTCGGCCAGCGCCTCGCGCCCGTAGATGTTCGACAGGCGCAGGCGCGAACGCAGGTGCTGCTCGGCGTTCTGGGCCAGGCCGTAGCCGCAATCGGCCACTGGCTTCTTCAGGCGGGTGGCGGTGAGCGTGTCCTGCAGGGGCTTGCGCGAGCGCACATGCATCACCACGTGACCGAGCGCCGTGATCGGCAGGCCGTGCTGCCAGCCCACCTCTTCCACCGTCTCGCGGTGCGCCTCGTCGAAAGCACGGTGCAGCAGCACCAGGCCGAGCCAGGCGCGGCCCGGGAAGGCGGTGGCCATCCACGCGGCCTGGGCGTGCAGGCGGTCGACGTCGAGCGCTTCGTGCGAAGGATAATGCGGCAGCAGGATCGCCAGGCAGTCGGGCATGTGCTTCAGGTGCGCGTAGGCGGGCGCGGGCCGGGCCAGGTCGTCCGGCGTGAGGAAGTAGGTCCCCTTCCCGCTACGGGTGCGGCCCAGGGTGATCAGCTCCGCCAGGTTGCCGTAGCCGTTGCGGTTCTTGGCCAGCAGCACCAGGGAGAGCGCGGGGCTGCCGTCCGCGTTCTTCAGGTGAAAGTGGGCGCCGATCACCAGCGGCAACCCGGCCTTCTTCGCCTCGGCATGGGCGCGCACCACGCCGGCCAGGGAGCATTCGTCGGTCAAGGCCAGCGCGAAATAATCGAGCTGCACCGCCCGCGCCACCAGTTCCTCCGCATGCGAGGCGCCTTCGAGGAAGGAGAAGTTCGACAGGCAGAACAGCTCCGCATATGGAGGCAGTACCTGGGGTGGCGTGGAGAGCGGATCGGTCATCGGCAGAGGGTGAACAAACGCGAGGCAAAGGGGATACAATGCTAGTCAAACCAGCAATACTGTATAAAAACACAGTATAACCGAGACGATCCGTTCAGCAAGGAAATACGATGCAGATTCGTGCCCTGAAGTGTTTCGGCGAGCACGCCGGCGGCGGCAACCCGGCCCTCGTCATCGAGGGCGACCGCTCGAACGAGGAAGCACGCCGCGCCCTGGCGCGGGCGCGCAACACGACCTGCGTCTTCCTCGATGGCGACGTGGTCGACTTCTACTATCCGCCCATGCGCAGCCCGCTGTGCCTGCACGCGACCCTGGCGGTGGCGCATGTGCTCTTCGCGCGCCATCCCGACGCCCCGCAGCTGGGGGTGACGACGGCGATGCGCGGCCAGCGCCTGGAACTGCTGCGCGGCGGCGACGGCTGTTACATTCGCCTGCAGGCGCAACAGGTCGCGCAGCCCCTACTTGCGCCCGGCCTCCCGGCGCGCCTGCTGGCGGCCCCCGGCCTGGCGCTGGCCTCGCCGCCGCAGGTGGCCTCGGTCGGCAGCCCGAAGCTGCTGGTCGAAGTGCCGGACGCCGCCACCCTGCATGGCCTGCGGCCGGACCTGGAGGCGATCACCGCATGGGGCAAGACGCTTGGGGTGAACGGTATCTACGCCTGGTGCCGCCTGGCCGATGGCCGATTCGAAGGACGCAACTTCAACCACCTCGATCCGGCGCTCGAAGACAGCGCCACCGGCGTGGCGGCGGGCGCGCTCACGGCGCTGCTCGGACACGGCGTCACGCTGCTGCAGGGACGCGCCACGGGCCAGTCCTGCCTGATCCGTACACAGGTGGAGCAAGGCGCCATCCTGGTCGGCGGCCGCGCCGAGCCGGACGCCGTGGTGACCAGCATCGCCGGCGACGCTGCCGGGTCCTAGGGCCTGTACGTACAGGCAAAGATGCTGTCCGTCCAGCAAAAGCTGCGCTACACTTCCGCGCATACCCACTAGAGCTCAGGCAGAGCCCACACCACACCACACCGCGGACATGAAACCACCCTTCCTTGCCTACACCCTCCCCCTGATCATGCTCGGCGCCAGTGCCACCGCACGCGCCGACGTCGATTACCAGCTGCGCATTACCAATGCGGCACAGCACCTGGCCGAAGTGCGCGCCACCTTCCCGGCGACCACCGGCAGCACGCTGGACGTGCAGATGCCGAACTGGCGCACCGGCCGCTACAACATGCTCAACCTGGCCAACGGCTTGCGCCTGTTCAAGGCCTTCGATGCCAAGGGCCAGCCGCTGGCGGTCGCCAAGACCGACAAGGGCACCTGGCAGGTCCGTACCAAGCCGGGCGACGCGGTGACCGTGCAGTACGAGCTGTACGCCAACCTGCTGGGCGAGCGCACCCGCCACATCGACGAGACCCACGCCTACCTGGACGCCAGCGGCGTGTTCGTCTACGCGGCGCCCTTCCGCAAGGAACCGGTCAAGGTCAAGCTGGACGTGCCGCAGGGCTGGAAGTCGCGCTCGGGCATGGACGCGGGCAACTGCGACCATTGCTTCGTTGCGCCCAACTACGACGTGCTGGTCGACGCGCCGATCGAGACCGGCATCCACGAGTTCTACAGCGACAAGGTCGATGGCCGCAACATCGAACTGGCGATCTGGGGCCGCGGCAACCACGACGGCAAGCAGATGATGACGGACCTGAAGAAGATCGTCGCCGAGACCGCGAAGATGTACGATAACAAGTATCCCTTCCAGCGCTACCTGTTCATCGTCCACGCCACCGACGGCGTCGGCGGCGCCACCGAGCACGCCAATTCCACCGTCATCCAGAAGCCGCGCTGGACCTTCGCGCCGCGCAAGCCCTACCTCGACTTCCTGCGCGTGGCCGCGCACGAGTTCTATCACACCTGGAACGTCAAGGCCTACCGTCCGAAGGAGATGGTGCCCTACGACTACCAGAACGAGAACTACAACCGCCTGCTGTGGATCGCCGAAGGCCACACCTCCTACTACGACGAGCTGATCGTGCTGCGCGCCGGCCTGCAGAAGCGCGAGGAGTTCCTGGAGGGTTACGCCAAGCTGATCGACGACTACCTGCGCCAGCCGGGCCGCTTCCAGCAAAGCGCGGCCGACGCCAGCTTCGACGAGTGGATCGCCGTGGGCGGCGAGCGTGCCCGCAACGCCTCGGTGAACATCTATTCCAAGGGCCAGGTGCTGGCGCTGATGATGGACCTCGAACTGCGCCGCCAGACCGGCGGCAAGCGTGGCCTCGAGGACATGCACCGCGTCCTGTTCGAGAAGCATTCGACCGCCCAGGGGGGCTACGACGTGCCGGCCGTGCTGGCCGCGCTGCGCGCGGTCAGCGGCCAGGACTGGAGCGGCTGGTGGGCCCAGTACGTGGACGGCACTGCCGAGATCCCGTTCGACACCCTGCTGGCCCAGGTCGGCCTGAAGAAGGTCGTCGACGTGCCGAAGGACCAGGAGCAGAAGACGGAATGGTGGGCCGGCTGGACACTGCGCGAAGGCAGCGATCCGGCGGTCGTCACCGTCGTCGAGCGCGATAGCCCCGCATGGAAGGCCGGCGTGGTCTCGGGCGACACCCTGGTGGCCGTGAACGGCCTGCGCGTGTCCGCCAAGGACATCGGCGACAAGATGGCGCTCGCCAAGGCGGCGCCGTTCAAGGTGCACCTGTTCCGCCGCGACGAGCTGGTCGAGAAGCAGCTCACGCCGACGCAGCAGCCGAAAGGCAAGGCCAAGCTGCAGGCCGTCGACAAGGCGAGCGACGCGCAAAAGGCGATGAATGCGTCCTGGCTGGGCGTGGCATGGCCGAACGACGGTGCTGCCAAGGTGGAGCCGGCCAAGGCCGCCAGCAAGCCCTGACCCTGTCCCGGCGGCGGCCCACTGCGCCGCCCGCTCAGCCGCGGCCCGGGCTCGCCCCGCGCCGCGGTTTTTTCATGGGCGCATTCATGGGCGCATTCATGGGCGCATTCATCGGCGCACATCCAGCACGCGGTCGACCAGCCCGTATTCCGCGGCCTGGCCGGCCGACATGAAATTGTCGCGGTCCGAGTCTTTCTCGATGCGCGCCAGCGGCTGCCCGGTGCGCTCGGCCAGCAGGCTGTTCAGGCGGTGGCGCTGGTACAGGATCTCGCGCGCCTGGATCTCGATGTCGGCCGCCACGCCCTGCGAGCCGCCGTGCGGCTGGTGGATCATGATGCGGGCATTCGGCAGCGCATAGCGCTTGCCGGGAGCGCCCGCGGCCAGCAGGAAGGAACCCATGCTGGCCGCAAAACCCGTGCACAGGGTCGATACCTCCGGCTGGATGAACTGCATCGTGTCGTACACGGCCATGCCGGCATACACCGAGCCGCCCGGCGAATTGATATACAACGCAATATCCTTGTCGGAGTTCTCGGATTCCAGGAACAGCATCTGGGCCACCAGCAGGTTGGCCGACTGCTCGGTGACTTCGCCGACCAGGAAGATCACGCGCTCCTTCAGCAGGCGCGAGTAGATGTCGAAGGCGCGCTCGCCGCGCCCGGTCTGTTCGATGACGGTGGGCACCAGGCCCAGCCCCGTTGGAAAATGAGGCATCATGGTCGTCCTTTCGCGGTAGAGTTGGTCTACCTGCATGACGCTTGCCGCCGCCCCCGCGTGACGTCGCGAAAAAAATATCGCCCGCCCGTCACATTCCGGCGCCGCCAAGCGTCATGTGGACATCCCACCGCGACAGGAGACTGCGATGCCCTGCACCACCGATCCAGATGGCGCTACCTTCGAAGGGCTGCGCCCGCGCCTGACGGCGATCAGCAGCCGCATCGTCGGCAATGCGGCCGATGCCGAGGACATCGTGCAGGACTGCTACCTGAAATGGCATGGCCTCGACAAAGCCGCATTGGCAACGCCCGCGGCCTGGCTGACCACGGTCGTGCGGCGCCAGTCGATCGACCGCCTGCGCCGGCGCGCGCGCGAGGCCGTGGCGGTGCAGGAGGCCATGGAACTGGCGCCCCTGGAAGCGTCCGGGCCGCCGGAACGCGATCTGCTGCGCTGCGCCGAACTGGGCGAGGCCCTGGCCTGCCTGCTGGCGCGCCTGTCGCCGTCCGAACGCCTGGCCCTGGTACTGCACGAAGCCCTCGACTGCAGCCATGCCGACATCGCGGCGGTGCTCGGCACGCAGGCGGTGAATGCGCGCCAGCACCTGGCGCGTGCACGCCGCCGGCTTGCTGCCGGCAAGGCCGGGCTCCCGCTGGAAGAGAAACTGTGCCGCGAGCTGGTCCGCCGTTTCCAGGCCGCGATCAACGGCATCGACTTGCCGGCCGTGGTGACCCTGCTCGCGGATGAGCAGCCGATGTCGGTCAGCGCGGCGCCGCCACCGCGGATGCGGGGCCGCCCTGCGGCCAACGACGCCGCCTATAGGCCCGCACGCGCGGCCTAGCGTATCCCTGGCGCGTCAGGCGATTCGGAACACCTCGACCTGCCGCGCCAGTTCCCTGGCCTGGTCGTGCATCGACTCGGCCGCCGCTGCCGCCTGCTCCACCAGCGAGGAGTTCTGCTGGGTCAGGTCGTCCACCTGTCCGACGGCGGCATGGATTTCACGCACGCTGCCGGCCTGCTCGTCGCTGGCAGCGGCGATCCGCTCGATCAGGGCATTCACGCGCTGGACGCTGCCGAGCAGCTCCTGCATGGTCTTGCCCGACTGGTCGACCAGGGTGGTGCCGTCGTCGATCTTCGACACCGACGCATGGATCAGCTGCTTGACTTCCTGCGCCGCATTCGCGGAGCGCTGCGCGAGCTGGCGCACTTCCGCCGCCACCACGGCGAAGCCGCGGCCCTGCTCGCCCGCGCGCGCCGCCTCGACGGCCGCGTTCAGGGCCAGGATGTTGGTCTGGAAGGCGATGCCGTCGATGACGGCGATGATGTCGACGATCTGGTTCGACGCGTGGCTGATGTCGCCCATCGTCCTGACCACGTCGCCGACGATGGCGCCGCCGCGGTCCGCGATGCGCGATGCCTCGGCCGCCAGGGCGCTGGCCGAGCGCGCATCTTGCGCATTGCGGTTGACCATATCGGTCAGCGAATGCATGGTGCCGACGGTCTGCTGCAGCGAACTGGCCTGCTCCTCGGTGCGGGCCGACAGGTCCTGGTTGCCGGAAGCGATCTGGCGGCTGCTGACCGAGATCGATTCGGTTCCCGAACGTACCCCGCCGACGATCCGGGCCAGGCCGACGCGCATGGTGGTCAGGGCCTGCAGCAGGCTGCCGATTTCATCTTTCGATCCGGTATCGATATGTGCGGTAAGGTCACCCACCGCGACGGCTTCGGCAAAGCGCGAGGCTTCCCGCAGCGGACGCGTAATGCCGACCGTGACGCGGTAGGCCAGGATCGCGCCGCCCACCAGCGCAATCGCGGCAATGGCGATGATCAGGTTCCTTGAATCGTCCAGCACCGTATCGACGCCTTCGCTGGCCGTCTTCAGCTCCGACTCGATATTCTTGATGACCACATCGAGGTCGGCCACGATCTGCCGGCGCAGCGGGCTGCACTCATTGACGAGGAAGACGCCGAACTCGCTCATCTGCTGCGCGCTGCGGTATTGGCGGGGACGGCCCAGTTCCCGCGCCATCGCTTTCAGGCCGAGGCTGGCCTTGCCGAAGTCGGCGCGCTTGCCGAGGATGGGTTCGAGCCGGCCGAGGCGGTCCAGGAAGATGGCGCGCTGCTGGTCCAGGACGTCGAGTTCCCTGAGCGCATCTTCGTCACGTTCGTAGATGTAGGCATTGCGGGCCGCAAGGCCGGTCTGGCCAAGTGCTTCGCGCAGTTCGATCAACTGGGCGAGCTGGGTCGTGCGGATGCGTTTTTCTTCGGCAACCATTTGCGCCGTGTCGGCCATGCGCAGCAGCGCGATGGTGGCCAGCAGGAGCGTCAGCATCCCCATCGCGCCGAAGCCCAGTGCCAGGCGTGTTCCAATCTTCAGGTTGTTTAGCATTGTTATTTCCACGTCAAATCTCATCAGTCTGCAAGCTCGCGCTTGCTGCTGGCCACTTGCCATTTGGTCTGGCCACTTTATGCGACATTCATACCAAGAAGTCTGAAAACTGGCTAACCGAACTTCCACTAATAGTAGCTCAACGTAAGAAAAGTCCTACATTTCTCGAGGTGTTGATCGACTTATTTAAAAATTTGTTGCGGCGTTTCTACATATGCAGACACAAATTTGACGATTTTAATTGTATAAGCTGGAGTAATATATTTACAACGTTGCGTTAATGCTACAGGGCCTTGGTGCTCGGCCGTGGGATTGATTAGTATTCAATTTTCCTCAGGAGTAACCAGTGCTCACACTCAAACGCCTTCCCCGTTCGGTCCTGCTTGCCCTATACGGCGGCGCCGCATTCGCCGTCATGACGCCCGCCGCCCATGCCCAGGACACGGCATCCACGACGCCCGTCGCCGCAGGCACTCCTGCAGCGGCGGAGAGCGGGATACAGAGCGTCAGCATCGTCGGCTCGCGCCGCGTCGGCAATTCGTCGGCGATCGACACCCCGGTACCGGTCGATACCATTTCGATGACCAAGGCCGCCGAACAGGGCGGCCAGTTCGACCTGGCCCAGGTCCTGAACAATGTCTCGCCCTCGTTCAACTCCACCCGCCAGACCGGCGCCGACGGCGCCGACCTGGTCGATTCCGCCGCCCTGCGCGGCCTCGGTTCCGACCAGACCCTGGTGCTGGTGAACGGCAAGCGCCGCCATACCACCGCGCTGGTGAACCTGTTTGGCGCGCGCAACCGCGGCAACACCGGCACCGACATGAACGCGATTCCCGTGATGGCCATCCGTAACGTGCAGGTGCTGCGCGACGGCGCCGCCGCGCAGTACGGGTCGGACGCGATCGCCGGGGTGATCAACATCGAACTGAAGAGGAACCTGGGCTGCGAGATGGTGGCGGGCTTCGGCCAGTACACCGAGGGCGACGGCGACAACTACCTGGCCTCGGCTTACTGCGGCGTGGCCGTGGCCGGCGGGGTGCTCGGCATCACCGGCGAATACTACGACCGCGGCCGCTCCAACCGGGCCGAGGAAGGCAATCCGCGCATCATCGGCGACACCAAATCGCAGAACAGCACCGTGTACCTGAACGGCGAATTCCCGCTGGCCGACGGCAAGCTGTACGTGACGGCCGGCGCGCAGAACCGCGACGCTTCGTCGGCCGCCTGGGCGCGCGAAGGCGTGGGCTCCGAGGACATCCCGTCGCGCAACTCGGCGGCGATGTACCCGAACGGCTTCGTCCCCTTCATCAACGGCGACATCAACGACCACTGGGGCACGCTCGGCTACCGTTGGCAAGTCGGTGAGTGGAACACCGACCTCTCGCAGACCTTCGGCCACAACCGCATGCGCTACACCATCGCGAACACGCTCAACGCGTCGATCGCGAACCTCGACCTCAGCCGCGGCGGGCGTGGCGTGAGCGCCAGCATGTTCGATGCCGGCGGCTTCTCGTTCCGCCAGGCGACCACCAACCTGGACGTCTCGCGCTTCTACAGCGGCATCGCCCAGGGCATGAACCTGGCCTTCGGCTTCGAGCACCGCCGCGAGAACTACAGGATCGTGGCGGGCGAGCCGGGTTCCTGGATCGACGCCGACGGCGTCGGCGTGGGCGGCAATGCCGGCAGCCAGGGCTTCCCGGGCTTCCAGCCAATCGACGTGACCGACAGCGACCGCCACTCGAACGCGGCCTACCTCGACATCGAAACCGACCTCACCGAGCGCTTCAAGCTGCAGGCGGCGCTGCGCCACGAGCGCTATTCGGACTTCGGTTCGACTACCACCGGCAAGCTGGCGGGCGCCTATCGCGTCAACCCGGCCCTGCTCCTGCGCGGTTCCGCGAGCACGGGCTTCCGCGCGCCGTCGCTGCAGCAGGTGTATTTCTCGTCGACCTTCACCGACTTCGTCAACGGCCAGCCGCTCGACGTGGTGCTGGCGCCGAACGGGGGCCGCGTGGCAAATGCCGCCGGCATCCCGCAACTGAAGGACGAGCAATCGAAGAGCACCACGCTGGGCCTGACCTGGTCGCCCGGCCAGGCCACCTCGCTCACGGCCGACCTGTACCGCATCGACATCGACGACCGCATCGTGCTGTCGGGCCGCTTCGACGCCGACAACTACCCTGCCCTGGGCGCCACCCTGCAGCAGCTGGGCGTGGGCCAGGCGCAGTTCTTCGTCAACTCGGTGGACACCAAGACCCAGGGCCTGGACGTGACGCTCTCGCACCGCATGGATGCCGGGCAGGGCAAGCTGAATACCTTCCTGGCGCTCAACTTCAGCAAGACCGAAGTGACCGGCGTGCATGCACCGAGCGCGCTGCGCGGCTTCGAGGACGTGCTGCTGTCCGAGCGCGAGCGCCTGTTCATCGAGCAGGGCGCGCCGCGCCGCAAGGCCACGCTGGGCTTCGACCACACCCTGGGCAAGCTGGAAACCGGGCTGCGCATCGTGCATTTCGGCCCGCAGACCCTCGGCACCTTCTCGGGTCCGCCGGTGCCGAACCAGGTTTACAAGCCGAAGACCTCGGCCGACCTGTCCTTCACCTGGGCGTTCACCACCAAGACCAAGTTCACCGTGGGCGGCACCAATATCTTCGACGTGAAGCCGACCGGGCAGGACCCGAACGAGACCGACAACGGCTTCAAGTACGAGAGCGTGCAGTTCGGCCTGAACGGCGCGGCCTGGTTCGCGCGCCTGTCGCACCGCTTCTGACCAGGGTCTGTCCCGTCCACGAAAGGGTTCCCGGCCGGGAACCCTTTTTTTTATCCCGAAGGCATGTAATTGTTACAAATGGAATCAGGCTTGCGTTAACGGATGCGTATAATGCCGTGATCCACGTGCGTTGGCGGTACGCAACGTATACCTCACTTTTTCCGCGCTGCCAGCGCCACCCCAGCATAGGCCGTATCAATGAATACCGCTGCACACGCCCGCATTTCCACCGGCATTGCCGGCCTCGACGACATCCTGGGCGGCGGCCTGACCCCGCAGCGCGTCTACCTGGTGGAAGGTTCGCCGGGCTCGGGCAAGACCACGCTGGGCCTGCAGTTCCTGCTCGACGGCGTGGCCAAGGGCGACGCCGGCCTGTACATCACCCTGTCCGAAACCGCCGACGAGCTGAGCGCCGTGGCGGCCAGCCACGGCTGGAACATCGACGCGCTGTCGATCTTCGAACTGGCCGATGACACCGAACTCGACCTGGATGCGCAGCAGTCGGTGTTCCACCCCTCGGAAGTCGAGCTGGGCGAGACCACCCGCAAGGTGATGGACCGGGTCGATGCGATCAAGCCGGTGCGCGTGGTGTTCGACAGCCTGTCCGAGATGCGCCTGCTGGCGCAGAACCCGCTGCGCTACCGCCGCCAGATCCTGGCGCTCAAGCAGTTCTTCTCGGCGCGCGCCTGCACCGTCCTGCTGCTCGACGACAAGACCAGCCAGTCCGACCAGCACCTGCACAGCATCGCCCACGGCGTCATCAGCCTGGAACAGATCGCCAAGGAATTCGGCACCGAGCGGCGGCGCGTCAATATCATCAAGATGCGCGGCATCCGCTTCCGCGGCGGCTACCACGACTACACCTTGGACACGGGCGGCATCACGATGTACCCGCGCCTGGTCGCGGCCGAGCACAACCGCGATTTCACGCCGATGGTCCGCTCCACCGGGTCCGAGGGCCTCGACGCCCTGCTCGGCGGCGGCCTGGTGCGCGGCACCAATACCCTGATCGTGGGCCCGTCCGGGATCGGCAAGACCACGCTGGCCACGCGCTGCCTGCTGTCCTCGCTGGAGCGCGGCGAAAACGCGGCCATGTACCTGTTCGACGAGGGGCTCGGCACTTTCTTCGCGCGCAGCACGGCGCTCGGGCTGGAGCTGCGTCCCTACGCCGACAACGGCCAGCTGCGCATCCACCACATCGACCCGGCCGAGCTGGCGCCGGGCCAGTTCGCGCAGATGCTGCGTGAAGCGGTAGAACGCGACGGCGTCGACTTCGTCATCATCGACAGCCTGAACGCCTACCTGCAGGCCATGCCGGGCGAGCAGTTCCTGCTGCTGCAGATGCACGAGCTGCTGTCCTTCCTGAACCAGCAGGGCGTGACCACGGTGATGGTGCTGGGCCAGCACGGCATGGTCGGCGACGTGCGCTCGGACGTGGACATGAGCTACCTGAGCGACGGCACCGTGATGATGCGCTTCTTCGAATCGAACGGCCGCCTGCGGCGCGCCATCACCGTCATCAAGAGCCGCACTTCCGAACACGCGCTCACCATCCACGAGCTGCAGCTGAACCGCGAGGGCGTCCGCGTCGGCGACGCGCTGGAAGGCTTCGACGGCGTGCTGACCGGGCTGCCGAGCTACCGCGGCTCGACGCCGATGATGGCGAACCTGCCGCATGAAGACAGCTAGTCCGCACGACGAGCGCATCCTGATCCTGGCGCCGCGCGGGCGCGACGCCGAAGTCATGTGCTCGGTGCTGGCGCACGACAGGGCGGCGTGCGACATCGTCCCCGACTTTCCGGTGCTGGCGGCCGCCATCGAGGGGGGCGCGGGAATGGCCATCATCGCCGAGGAAGCCCTGCACGGGGTAGACATGGGCGCGCTGCATACCTGGCTGGCGCGCCAGGAGCCGTGGTCCGATTTCCCCTTCGTGATCCTGCTGGCCAAGGCCATCGGCGCCCCGCTCGACGGCGCCCGCACCCGCCTGGAGGAGCTGGGCAACATCATCCTGCTCGAGCGCCCGCTCAACGCCCAGACCCTGCGCAGCGCCGCCTCTTCGGCCCTGCGCGCGCGGCGCCGCCAGTACCAGGCGCGCGACCTGCTGGCCGACCGCGAACGCGGCGCCGCCAGCCTGCAGGAGAGCCAGCAAGACCTGCTGTCCCTGAACGAGACCCTCGAGTCGCGCATCGAAGAGCGCACGCGCGCCCTGGCCCAGGCCAACGACCGCCTGATGAACGAGGTCATTGAGCGCGAACGGGTGCAGCAGGCCATGGTGCAGTACCAGAAGATGGAAGCGATCGGCCGCCTCACCGGCGGCATTGCGCACGATTTCAACAACCTGCTCAACGTGGTCCAGGGCAGCATGGACCTGATCCTGCTGCTCTCGAAGGACGAGGTGGCGCGCCAGCGCGCCGAGATCGCGCGGCGCGCCTGCCAGCGCGGCGGCAAGCTGACCAGCCAGCTGCTGGCCTTTGCCCGCAACCAGAACCTCGACCTGCGCGAAGCCAGGGTGGACGCCCTGTTCGACGGCGTGCGCGAACTGGTGGCGGCCTCGGTCGGCTCGCAGATCCGCCTGAGCTTCGAGGTGGAGGACGGCTGCGCCACCGTCGTGGCCGACGCCAACCAGATGGAGATGGCCCTGCTGAACCTGGCCATCAATGCGCGCGACGCGACCGAGGGCAAGGGCGAGCTTCGCTTCCATGCCGGCAATGCCCAGCCGCCGGACGGGCTGCTGCCGGCCGGCGACTACGTTCGCATCGCGGTCACCGACAGCGGCAGCGGCATGGATCCGGACCTGGTCGCCCGGGTCTTCGAACCCTTCTTTACCACCAAGGCGGTCGGCAAGGGCACCGGCCTGGGACTGAGCCAGGTGTACGGCATGGCCCAGCAGTCGGGCGGCGCGGCGCGCATCCTCAGCCGGCCGGGCGCCGGGACCACCGTCGAGATCTGGCTGCGCGCCTGGGACGGCGCTGCCGGCGCCGAGCCTGCCGTTGGGCTGGCGCCGGTTCCGGAATCCCGCCCGGGGGCGCGCATCCTGGTGGTCGAAGACGACAACTTCGTGCGCGAATCGATGGTCTCCCTGCTGGAAGCCTTCGGACACACCGTCACCCAGGCCGCCAACGGCGAGGCCGCACTGGACGAATTGCAGCAGGCGCGCCCCGACCTGATCATCACCGATTACCTGATGCCGGGGATCACCGGGGCCGAACTCATGCTGCGCGCACGCCAGGTGTTCCCGGGAATACCGATGATCATCGCCACCGGCTACGCGGACATGAAGGCGATCGAGCAGGTGCTGGGGAGCGACATCCTGCTGCGCAAGCCCTTCCAGCTGGCCGAACTGGCGCTCAGCGTCGACCGCGCCCTGGGCCGGGCCAGCCCCTCGGTGCCGCCCCTGCGGCGGCATTGAGCGCGGCGCGCCGGCGCAAGGCGCCTGCGACACCTTCACGCAGGATGGCGAGGTCGCGTAGCTTGAGCTCGGCTCTTCCATATGATGCGTCATGGAGCCGGACGCCGCCAAAACCCGCTCTGTGCCACACTTTGTGCATCACCTCACGGCAAAGCCAACCAGGGAGCACATCATGAACATGCAGCAGAAATCGCAGGAACAGCCGGGTCAGGAAGGCGGCCAGCCTACCCAAGGCCAGCAGCAAGGCCGGCAACAGAGCCAGGAGCAGAACCGACAGCAGGCCGGGCAGGACCTGTCCGCCACCGCCGACGTCGACGGCCTCGCGAACAAGAAGCCGGAAGAACTGACGCCGGAAGAGTTACGCCTGATGGCCGACACGATGCCGGGCGAAGGACCGGGAGACTGAGCACCCATGTTCCTATTCTTCTCGAACAAGCTCGGCTGCCTCGGCTCCATCGCCGTCTCGATCGTGCTGACGCTGATCGTCCTGCTGCTTTTCGGCGTTTTCTAAAACAGTCTGGAGCGCCTTACTTCTTTAGCGAGTGCACGAAGGCCAGGACCTCATCCTCACGGCCCTCGCCCACCGCCTCGGCGGCGCTCCTGCCGCCGAGCGCCGGCTGCGCCTCGTTCATCCAGGCGCTGGCCGCCTCGTCGCTGCCCACGATGGCGCGCGCCTCGTGCATCACGGTGTAATAGGCCTGCGCCTTGCGCGACTGCTGGCCGAAACGGGCTTGCAGCGCCGCGAAGGCATCCGGCTTGATGGAATCGTTTGCGGCCACGGCATGCTCCTTATTTGGTCACGGTGAGCAGCGAACGCTTGCCGCCCTTGAACGAGTACAGCGTAATGGCGCCGTCGCGGATGTCGCCGCGCGCATCGAAAGCGATCGGACCGGTCACGCCCTTGTATTGGATCGTGGCCAGTACCGGCAGGTACTTCGCCGGCTGGCTGGACCCGGCCTTCACCATCGCCTCGGCCATGGTCATCACCGCGTCGAAGGCGTAAGGGGCGTTGATCTGGACGTCGATACCGAAACGCTTCCTGTAGTCGGCGCGGAACCTGTCCATGGCCGCCCGGGCTTCGCCCTGCACGCCGCCCGCTTCCGCGCACACCACCTGGCCATCCGCCATGGTGCCGCCGGAGAGCTTGTGGATCTCGTCCGAGCACAGGCCGTCGCCGCCCATCATGCGCACATTCATGCCGAGCTGCTTCATCTGGCGCAGCATCGGGCCGGCGGTGGCGCTCATGCCGCCGAAGAAGACCAGATCGGGCTTGGTGGCGCGCAGGCGCGTGATGATGGCGGTGAAATCGGTTGCCTTGTCGGTCGTGAACTCGCGCGCCACCACCCTGCCGCCCTGCTGCTGCAGGCTGCGCGCGAATTCCGTCACCAGTCCCTGGCCGTAGGCGGTGCGGTCGTCGACCACCGCCACGCGCCTGGCGTTCATGCTCTTGACCGCGTAGCGGCCCAGCGCCTGGCCCAGCTGCACGTCGTTGGCCACCACGCGGAAGGTGGTGTTGAAGCCCTGCCGCGTGTACACCGGGGAAGTCGACGAAGGCGAGATCTGCGGGATCCCGGCCGCATGATAGATCTTAGAAGCCGGGATGGTGGTGCCCGAGGTCTCGTGACCGACCATGCCGTTGATCTTCGCGTCAACCAGCTTTTGCGCCACCGCGGTCGCCTGCTTCGGCTCGCCGGCGTCGTCCTCGGCGGCCAGCTCGAAGCGGACCTTCTTGCCGCCGATGCTGACACCTTTCGCGTTGAGCGCCTCGATCGCCATGCGGGCGCCGTTCTCGGTGTCCTTGCCGAAATACGCTACCGGGCCGGTGACGGCGGCCGCGTGGCCGATCTTCACCACTTCCTGTGCCGGCGCGGCAGCGGCGGCAGCCGACAGGGCGGCCAACAGGATTGCTTGCTTCTTCATCGCTTCCTCTTTCTTCATGCAGCGGTCGGGCATACGCCCCAAAGGCTGCATTCTACCGTTCCCGCGCCCGTCCCGCTTCCCGTCACAGGCTTTGTTCCCACACGAGACGCCAGCCTGGATGCAGCCGGAAGACGGTCGTGCGCCCGAGCGGAGAACTTCCCTGGTACTGCAGGCTCTCCCGGTAGTGGCGCTGCCCCAGGTCCGACACCGACAGGCGCAGGCGCGAGCGGGCGTCGCGCTTCCATACGGCGTACAGGTCGAGCTGGCGCCGGATGCCCTTGTCGCTGAGGATCAGCGCGCTCGCGCGGCTGACCACGGGGCCGCGCACCGTCCAGGTACCGCCCAGGTCGACCCGGCCGCCGGAGGCCGCATAGTCCAGTCCCAGATTGCCGCTGTAGGCCGGCTGGTTCTCGATGCGCTGGTCCGGCCCCGGCAGGCTGTCCACGCGCGACCAGTTGCGCGCCAGGTTGACGCGCGCCGCCAGCGCTCCGCGCGTCGCCTTGCCCTCGAACTCGATGCCGCGCACGGTAGCGCCGCCGCGGTTTTCCGGCGTCGCCGTCCACACGCCGCGGCTCTCCGAAACCTGCACCAGCGTGATGTCGCGGATGCGCTTGTGGAAGGCGCTGACGCTGAGCATGTTGCCCTCGCCCATGGTGCGCTCCCAGGCCAGGTCGACCGAGAGGGCGAGCTCGGGACGCAGCCTGGGGTTGCCCTGTTGGTCCGGGTTGGCGGCGCTGTTGTTGTTGTCGACCGTGTAGCGGCGCGGCATGAGCTGGACGATGTCCGGCGCCTTGTAGGTACGGCTGACGGCAAGGCGCAGGCCGTCGCGCGGGCCGTCGTCTCCTTCCGCACGCGGGGGCCTGAACAGCAGCTGCAGCACCGGGCTCCAGGCCCCCGCTTTCACGTCCACCGGCGCATCCGCATTGCCTTCGCCGGTGGTATGCAGGTCTTCCCGGCGCAGGCCCGCATAGGCGGACCAGGCGGCGCCGACGTCCCACTCGTCCTGGATGAAGAAGGCGCTGCGCGCCACCCGGGCGCGGTAGTCCTCGTCGCTGGTGTAGAAGACACGGCCGCCGGGGTCGGCATGGCGCTCGCGCCGGTATTCGCTGCGCCCCTTGCGGCCGAACTCCCAGCCGGCGGCCAGCGCGTGGCTCCCCCACAGCGGGCGGCGCCAGCTGCCGCTGAAGTTCCACTCGCGCTCGGTGGGGCCGGAGGCGACCAGGTGCGACTCCAGCAGCCGGTCTTGCGGGTCCATGCCGCGGAAGACGAAATCGGCCTCGCGCGCCATATGAAAGCCCGACAGCTTGACGGCCAGGCGCGCGCCCGCTTCCATCCTGCGGTTCCAGGCCAGGTCGGCATAGGCGTGCAGGGGGCGCGTCTCGAAGCGCTGCCAGGCGTGCGGGAAGGCGGTCGGCCGGCCGACCACGGTACTTTCGCGCTCGCGCTTGACGTTGTCGAGATGGCGCCGGCGCACATAGGCTTGCGCGCTGACGCTGTCGGCCGCCGTCGGCTGCCACGCAAGGCGCGGCGCCAGTTCCAGGATGTCCTCGACCTGCTCGTCGGTCCAGCGGATGCGGCGCAGCAGCGCGGGCTGCGCGCCTTCTTCGAGCGTGTTGGCATCGATCGCATTGACGTTGCGCCTGAGGGTCGCGGCCAGCGTGTAGGAGAGCGTCCCCGTGCGGCCGCTGTGCTGGGCGAGCAGCTGGGGCGCCGCGCGGCCGCCGACAAAAGCGCTGCCTGCCTTGAGCTCGGTGGCGGGGCCGGTCTTGCCCGGCCCGGCGCGCCGCATGACGATATTGATGCTGCCGGCCACGGCCTGGCTGCTGGTCTCGGCGGTGGCGGCGCGCCGGATCTCGATGCGTTCGACCAGGTCGGGATTGAGCGATTCGAGCGAGAAGCCACTGGGCGCAGGCAAGCCGTTCAGCAGGATCGCCACATGGCCGCCGCCCATGCCGCGCATGCGGATCGCCGCGTCCCTGCCTGGCGCGGCGTCGACCGTGATGCCGGGCTGGCGTTTCAGCGCCTCGACCAGGCTGGGGTCGCCCTGGCGCAGGAGTTCGTCGCGCCCGACGACGATGGCGGTAGTGGTCGCGCTGGTCCTCGATTCGAGGCGCGCGTCCGCGGCGCCGGCCGTGACGAGCACCTGCTGCATGGCTTGCGGGACGGCCTGGGCGGAGGCCGCGGACATGGCGGAGGCGTGCGCCGCCAGCAGCAGCGCACGGGCGCTGCCGGTTCGGATGATGTGCATGTTGATGAGCGAGGAGGGTTTCGGGACGGCCAGGGAGGTTTTCCCTCGCCGCTGTTCGTTGAGGAATTCCGTTCAGTCGGGCAGCGCGATGGCGCCGCCCCCGGCCACCCAGGTGACCAGGGCATTGAGCACCGCCCTGCCCTTGTCGGCCTGCGGATCGTTGACGAAGGCCGACACGGCCCAGTCCTGTCCGCGAAGGTCGCGCACGTAGCCGGCCAGGGCGGCGACGTCGCGCAGCGTGCCGGTCTTCAGGCGCGCATTGCCGGCGGCGGGGCTGTCCTGCAGGCGCTTGCTCATCGTGCCGTCCAGCGCCGCGATGGGCAGGCTGGCGGCGAACTCGGGGTGCCAGCGGCTGGACGCGGAGCGCTGCAGCAATGCAGACAACTGCGCGGCGCTGATCCGTTCGTGACGCGACAGCCCGGAGCCGTTGTCGATCACCATGCCGGCCGGGTCGACACCCTGCGCGGCGACCCAGTCGAGCACGCGCCGGCGTGCGCGTTCGCGGGTCGGCAGGCCGGCCTCTGCAGGCGCCGCATCCGCCGCCGCGTCGTTCGCGGTGGTGGTCGCGGTCGCCCCCAGTCCCAGGTACAGCAGGCGCGCCTTGACCGCGTGCGAGGTCTTGTTGATGCTGCGGACCGTCTCGCCCAAGCTCTCGAACTGGCGCTCTACCAGCGTGACGGCGCCGGCTGGCTTCTTGCCCTCACGCACCCGGCCGCCCCACTGCCCACCCATTTCCTGCCACAGGGCCCGCACCAGGCGTTCGACATAGAGGTTGCGCTCGAGGGTGGCTAGTTCGACCGTCGTCCGGCAGTTGCGGGGGAAGGCGCCCGTCAGCACGATGCGGACCGCGCCGCGGGCGTCGGCCTGCACCTCCGGCCGGCGCCAGGTTTCGTCCCAGGCGCCGCAAGGGAGTTCATTCATGGTCATCCGGTTCACCACGGTGACGCCGGACAGCGGCGGCGTGGTCTGCACGGCCACGGCGGATGCATCGGACGCCAGCGTGTAGCGCACCAGGTAGTCCGACACCGTCAGCGCATCGGGAATCACGTTGTACGCGGCGTCCGGCGTGTCGTCGAAGGGCGGCGCGCCAAGGTCCGGCCGGGCCGGCTGGAACAGCGAGCGGTCCAGCACCAGGTCGCCCGCGATGGAGACGATGCCGCTGTTTCGCAGCGTGCGCAGCATGCCGCCCAGCCGCTCCCAGCTCAGGTTGGGTTCACCGCCGCCCAGCAGGTACAGGTTCCCCTCCAGCGTTCCGTCCCGCGGCGCGGCGTCGGCAAGCATCGCGGTACTCCAGCGGTGGTCCGGACCGAGCGTATCGAGGGCGGCCAGCGTCGTCACCAGCTTCATTGCCGACGCCGGATTCACAAGGCGGTGTTCGCCCTGCCCCTGCGGCCGCGCGCTTGCCGAAGGCCCGGCCAGCGGCGCGATCCGGTAACTCAGCGCCGCGGCGGGCAGGCCCTGGCGCGCCAGCTCGCTCATGACGGCGGCGGGAACGGCCTCGGCGGCCTGGCCGGATGCCAGGACCATGGCCGCACAGCATGCGCCGGCGGCCCGGATGATCAAGGTAGTGCAGGGGGACATGCTCGCCTTTCGGGTGTCGATCGTGCCCATTGTGCGCACCGTCCTGCCGGGCTTCATCGGAAATGTGACGAACGGCCGCTTCCATGTGACGGCCTCGCCCTCCCCTCGGTCCGGGGGCGCCTGGGCGCTGCTATACTTTTTCCGATGAAGTCATCCATTCTCCGCCTGCCGCCGTTCGCGCGCATCGTCCTCGTTACCGTGTGCCTGTGGACGGCCATCAGCGTGCTCGGGGCGCTGCAGACCTACAGCGACAACCTGCGCGCCGGCGTCGAGAGCCACTATCCGGCGCTGCTGGCCACCTGGTTCGTCGAATACGCCGTGCCCCTGATCGCGCTGAGCGCCGGCCTGAGCATGGCGCTCACGCGCTGGCCGATCCTGATCTCGCGTCCGCGCAACGTGCTGGGCATGTTCGTCGTGCTCGTCCTGCTGTTCCAGCCTGCCCAGTGGACCTGGATGGCCTGGCAGCGCGACATGCTGCAGGTGGCCGGCCTGGAGGACGCCCGGCAGCTCCTGATGAAGATGTTGCTGGTGGGCTGGTTCTCGACCACCGGCACCTTCGCCGCCGTGCTGGCCTTGTTCTATTCCCGGCAATCGAAGGAGCGCGAACTGGCGTGGCAGCGTTCGCAGACCGACATGCTCAACCTGCGCCTGGCGCTCGAGGAACAACGCATGCTGGCGCTGCGCGCGCAGCTCGAACCGCATTTCCTGTTCAACGCCCTGAACGCGATCAGCGCCCTGGTGCGCAGCGACGACAAGCCGCTGGCCCTGCAGGGTATCGGCCTGCTGAGCGACCTGCTGCGCTACGTCCTGTCGGCCAGCGCCGGCAACAGGGCCACCGTCGCCGCCGAGCTGCGCTTCGTGCAGGACTACCTCGACCTGCAGCGCCTGCGCTACGGCGAGCGCCTGCGCATGCACGTCGACGGCGCGGGCGAGCACCTGCACGAGGTGGCGTGCCCGCCGCTGCTGCTGCAGCCGCTGGTGGAAAACGCCCTGCGCCATGACCTCGATTGCAGCGAAGGCCCGGGCGACATCCACCTGTCCTTCATCCGGGAGGAAGACGCGCTGCTGGTCCGGGTCACCAACCCGGCCCGCAGCGGCGCGCCCGCCAACCCGGGCGCCGGCCTGGGGCTCGCCAACACCCGCGACCGGCTGCGGCTGGTGCACCCGGATGCCTCGCTGCGCGCCGGCCGCCAGGGCGAGCGCTTCGTGGCCGAGATCCGGCTGCCGCTGGCCTGCGGGGCATGAGCATGAGCATGAGCATGAGCATGACAATGCGCTACCTGATCGTCGACGACGAAATGCCGGGCAGGGTCAACCTGCGCCTGGCGATGGCCGCCCATCCGGGCTGGCAGCTGCAGGCGGAATGCAACGGGGCCGTGGCGGCGCGCGCGGCCCTCGCCGGGCACGAGGTCGACCTCGTATTCCTGGACATCCAGATGCCCGGGCAATCGGGCCTGGCGCTGGCGCGCGAACTCAGCGGCCTGGCCGAGCCGCCCCTGATCGTGTTCGTGACCGCCTACAGCGAGCATGCGATCGACGCCTTCGAGGTACACGCCCTCGACTACCTGTTGAAGCCGCTCGACGATGCGCGCCTCGCCCAGGCCGTGGAGCGGGCCGCGAGCATGCTGCGCCAGCGCCAGCGCGAAGCCTACGGCGCCGCACTGCGCCGCTTTGTCGATGCGGACCGGGCCAAGGGTATGCAGTACCCGGAGTACATCGGCGTGCGCTCGGTCGGCCGCATCGAGCAGGTCAAGGTGAGCGACATCCTGCGCATCGAATCGGCTGGCAATTATGTGGAGCTGCACCTGCCCGGGCGCACCGTGCTGCACCGGATGACGCTCGCGCGCCTCGAGGGCCTGCTGGCCCCGGGCGAATTCCTGCGCGTGCACAGGGGCACGATCGTGCGGCGCCAGCAGATCGCAAGCCTGGAGACCCGCGGCGACGGCGCCTACTGGCTGACAATGCGCAACGGCGACGCGGTGGCCGTCAGTGAGCGTTATGCGGGCGCGTTGAAGCAGGTGCTGGGATCCATCTGACGGGGGTCTTTGTAGGGTGGTCGGCTTTGCCGACCGCGCGTCCAGCTCTGGCAGGCGCCGTGACAACGCATCCCATGGTTGAACGCGCGGTCGGCGAAGCCGACCATCCTACGGCGCCCTGAAGCTGACGGTGGCCAACAGGCCGCCCAGGCGTTCCGACTGGCCGAGCACCAGGCTGGCGCCGTGGCGTTCGGCGATGGCCTTGATGATCGCCAGTCCCAGCCCGCTGCCGGCCGCCTCGCTGCCTGCCACGCGGTAGAAACGGTCGAACACGCGCTCGCGTTCGTCCGGGGGGATGCCGGGACCGCTGTCCTCGACCGTGACCACCGTGTGTCCCGCGTCGCTCGACACCGAAATGTCGGCGGTACCGCCGGCCGGGGTGTACTTGATGGCGTTGTCCACCAGGTTGCGCAGCAGGATCTGCAGCGCGTCCGGCTGCCCCTCGACGACCGCCGCATCGGCCTGGTGGATGCCGACGTCCACGCCCTTGGCCGCGGCCACGCCGGCCAGGTCGGCCACGGTGCGGCGCGCCAGGTCCGTCAGGTCGACCGGGCGGCTGGCGGCGGTGGCGGCGGCCGCTTCCTGGCGCGCCAGCACCAGTAGCTGCTCGACCAGGCGGGTAGCGCGGTCGATGCCGGCCGTGAGGCGCGACACCGCCAGCTTGCGGGCGTCGGACGTGTCGGCGCGGTCCAGGCTTTGCGCCTGCAGGCGCAGCGCGGCCAGCGGGGTGCGCAGCTCGTGCGCGGCATCGGCGACAAAGGTCTGCTGCGCATCGAAGGCGGTCTTCACGCGCCCGAACAGCAGGTTGAGTTCCTGCACCAGCGGACGCACTTCGTCAGGCAGGCCGGCTTCCGACACCGGCGACAGGTCGTCGGCCTGGCGCGAGGCCACCTGCGAGCGCACCCGCGCCACCGGCTCGAGCGAACCGCTCACTACCCACCACACCACCAGCATCAGGATCGGCATCATGACCGCGATCGGACCGAGGGTGCGCAGCGCCAGGTTGCCCGCCATGTTGCGGCGCACGGCCAGGTCCTGGGCCACCTGCACGGTCTGGTTCTCGGTCTGGATCGAGAACACGCGGTACACGGTATTGTTGGCCTTGACGTTGGAAAAACCCAGCACCGCGCGCTGCGGCAGCTTGGCGCGCGAGACGCTGTGGAATACCTGCACGCCGTCGGGGGACCACATCTGCACCACCATGTCGTCGCTTCCGGCCCCGCCCTCGCTGCCCTCGTTCCGGGCCTGGAGCCGCTGCTGCGCCTCGCTGTTCGACAGGGGCGTGCTCGAGCGCAGCGACAGCGCCATCTGCTGCATGTGGTAGTCGAAGATCTGGTCGGCGTCGTGCAGGGAGGTGCGGTAGGCGATCGAGGCCTGCGCCAGGGCGGCGATGGTGATCGCCGCCAGCAGGTACCACAGCAAGCGTCCACGCAGCGAGTGCGTGACCTTGGACCTGAATTTCATGCCTTGGGCACCATGTAGCCGACGCCGCGCACGTTCTGGATCAGGTCACTGCCCAGCTTCTTGCGCAGGCCGTGGATGTAGACTTCGACCGCATTGCTGGAGACTTCATCGCGCCAGCTGTACAGCTTCTCCTCCAGCTGGGCGCGCGACAGCACGGCGCCGGGCCGCGCCACCAGGGCCTCCAGCACGGCCCATTCGCGCGCCGACAGCGCGACCTGGGCGCCGTCCACCATCACTTCGCGGGTGACCGGATTGATGGTGATGTTCTTGTATTCGAAGATGGGTTCGGCGCGCCCGGCGGCGCGGCGCAGCAGCGCGCGGATGCGCGCCAGCAGCTCGTCGAGGTCGTAGGGCTTGAGGACGTAGTCGTCGGCGCCGGCGTCGAGGCCGGCGATGCGCTGGGCGACCGAATCGCGCGCGGTGGCGACCAGCACCGGGGTGCGGTCCTTGCGCGAGCGCATCGAGCGCAGCACGTCCAGCCCGTCCTTGCGCGGCAGGCCAAGGTCGAGCAGGACCAGGTCATAGTTCTGGTTCTGCATCAGGGCCGTGTCGGCCATTTCGCCGTCCTTGACCCAGTCGACGGCGTAGTGCTCGGCCCGTAACAGGTCGAGCACTACTTCGCCGATCATCGTATCGTCTTCTACCAGCAATAGCCGCATGAATTCCCCGTTCTTGAAACCGTGCCGTTGAGTGTATGAGTATCGCTTCTTCCTACACTCGGTAGAAGATCTTACGCTTCCTCAACCGATCCGCACTGGAATGAAGATTCTGTCATTCCCGCGCTGAATCAGCAAGGCCACTGACTTGTTGGCTTTCGCCACCACGTCGCGGACCTGGTCGAGCGAGTTGACCGCCCGGCCGTTGACCGAAATGAGCACGTCGCCCGGCTCGACGCCGGCGACCGCAGCCGCGCCCTGCGCGTCCTCGATCACCAGGCCCGATGCGATGCCGCTCTGGCGGCGCTCGATCGGTTCCAGCGGACGCAGCGCCAGGCCGAGCTTGGCGCCGTTGCTGGCGCCGTTCGAGGCCAGCTCTTCCTGCATACCGCGCTTGGGCTTCTCGCTGGCGTCGCCCAGGACCGCATCGATGCGCACCAGCTTGCCGTCGCGCCAGACATCGAGGCTGGCGCGCTCGCCCGGCCTGGACAGGCCGATGATGCTCGGCAGGTCGCCCGAGGACACGATTGCCTTCCCGTTCACGCGGCGGATGATGTCGCCCGACTTCAGGCCGGCGCGGTCGGCGGGGCCGCCGCGTTCGACGTTCGCGATCAGCGCGCCTTCCGGCGAGGCGAGGCCGAAGGAGTCGGCGAAGGCCTGTCCGACTTCCTGCACGTTCACGCCCAGCTTGGCGTGCTGCACCTTGCCGGTGGCCATGATCTGGTCCTTGATCTTGAGCGCGACGTCGATCGGGATCGCGAAGGACAGGCCCTGGTAGCCGCCGGTCTGGCTGTAGATCTGCGAGTTGATGCCCACCACTTCGCCGCGGGTATTGATCAGCGGGCCGCCCGAGTTGCCGGGATTGACCGCCACGTCGGTCTGGATGAAAGGCACCAGGCCGTCCTGCAGCGAGCGGCCGGTGGCGCTCACCACGCCGGCGGTGACGGTGCTCTCGAGGCCATACGGCGAACCGATGGCCAGCACCCATTCGCCCGCCTGCAGGGAACGCGACTGGCCGACCGGCACGACCGGCAGGCTCTTGGCGTCGATCTTCAGCACGGCCACGTCGGTGCGCGGGTCGGTGCCAACCACCTTGGCGCGGAACTCGCGGCGGTCCTGCAGCTTGACGGTGACTTCGTCGGCGCCCTGCACGACGTGGGCGTTGGTCAGGATGACGCCGTCCGGGCTTACAATGAAGCCCGATCCGGCGCCGGAAACGGGAGCCGGCGCTTCCCGGCCGCCGCCGAAGCGGGGGTCCTGGAACTGCCGGAAGAACTCATATAGGGGGTGACCCGGCGGAATCTGCGGGACGTTGCCGCGGTTCGCGGTCTTGATGCCGCCGCGAACCTGGATGTTCACCACCGCCTTGCCGTTCTGCGAGGCGATGCGGGTGAAGTCGGGAAGCGTGACCGTGGCCGCTGGAGCCGGGGCTGCGACAGCGGGGGCCGGCGCGGCGACAGGCGCAGGCGCTGCAGCAGCCAGTGCGTTCTCGGCTGCGACATTGTTATGGTTGACGGCGAGCGCACCGACCGCTCCGCCGATGACGCCAGCGGCACACAAGGCCAGCGTGAGGCGTTTGGCAGTGATGGCAGTGACGGCAGTGACGGCACCTTCGTTACGCATGTATGTGCTCCTGATTGGCTAGTGATTGACCGATGATGTCGTCTTATCGATGGGGTGTATCTTCCCAAAGCTGGCTTAGACCTTGCTTAAGCTGGCAGCTTCCAGTCTTAGCGGCGTCTTAACGCAGGGTGGCCGGCTTCGCCGAGCGCGCGTTCAATCCTGGCCAGATCTGGCCGCGCGGCCGTTCATGGGCCAACGATCATTGGCCAGATCTGCCAGCGTGGCCGTTCATGGGCCAACTATCACCGCGCGGTCGGCAGAGCCGACCACCCTACGAAAAACAATCCCCATCGTCAAAAAGGGCGCCCCGCGGGACGCCCTCTTTCAAACTACTTCCTTGTACCTCGGGCGTTCAGTCCTCGGTCCGAGCGCCTGGATCGGGCAGAAATCAGGCAGCTTCGCGCTGCTGTTCCAGCACCTGGACCTTGTTGGCGCCTTTGCCGTCGCCGATGGCGATCTTGCGCGGCTTGAACGCTTCGGGCACTTCGCGCACCAGTTCGATGGTGAGCATGCCGTTGTCGAACGAGGCGCTAGTGACCTTCACGTGGTTGGCCAGCTGGAAGCGCTGCTCGAAGTCGCGGGCAGCGATGCCACGGTGCAGGAAGGTACGCTGGGTCTCGTCCTTCTGCTTGCGGCCGGTCACGTGCAGGGTGTCGCGCTCGGTGACGATCTCCACTTCATCGCGGCTGAAGCCGGCCAGGGCCATCACGATGCGGTAGTTATCTTCGCTCACCAGTTCGATGTTGTACGGCGGGTAGCTCGGCTCGCCGCGCTGCTCGAGCAGGCTGGCCAGGCGATCGAAACCGATGGCGGAACGGTACAGGGGAGTCAGGTCGAAAGTACGCATGATAGATATCCTCGTAAAAGTTAAGCGATATGTTGCCGGACCTCATCGTGAGCATCCGGTGAGTCCAATCTAGTGCCATGTCGATGGCATTTCAAGGCATACGAAATACGGATTTTTGATAAACTTTGCAAATATTATTTGCACATCGCGTGCAGTCTGAAATATTGCCCCTGGTGCTACACTGGCCCGTCCATACCTTCCGCAAGCCTGGAGCGACCCATGAAAACGATCGGACTCATCGGCGGCATGAGCTGGGAATCGACGGTTCCCTACTACCGCACCCTCAACGAAACCGTGCGCGAACTGCGCGGCGGCCTGCACTCGGCCAGGATCGTGCTGGTGAGCGTCGATTTCGACGAGGTCGAGCGCCTGCAGCGCGCGGGCGACTGGGAGTCGGCCGGCGCCCTGCTGGCCGACTGCGCGCGCCGACTGGAGCGCGCCGGCGCCGACTTCATCGTCCTGTGCACCAACACCATGCACAAGGTGGCGCCCGCGATCGAGGCGGCGGCCGGCATCCCCCTGTTCCACATCGCCGACCCGACGGCGGAGGCGATCCGCGCCGCCGGCCTGCGCAAGGTGGGCCTGCTCGGCACCCGTTTCACGATGGAGCAGGATTTCTATCGCGCCCGGCTGGAGCAGCGCCACGGCCTGGAAGTGGTCGTGCCCGGCGAGGCTGCGCGCGCGCTGGTGCACCGCGTGATCTACGAGGAGCTCTGCCAGGGCAAGGTGCTGGACGCCTCGCGCGAGGCCTACCGCGCCGTGATCCGCGGCCTGGTGGAGGCCGGCGCGCAAGGCATCATCCTCGGCTGCACCGAGATCGCGCTGCTGGTGGGACCGGCGGACAGCCCGGTTCCCGTGTTCGACACCACCGCACTGCACGCGCGCAAGGCGGCCGAATTTGCGCTAACGTAAGGGGTTCCAGCACCCCATCCATGCATCCATGTTTTCGATCGTCCTGAACATCATCGGCACCCTCTTCCACCTGTACGTCGCGGCGCGCCTGTACTCGCTCGACGCGGTGCGCAGCCGCATTCCGCGGCAGGCCTGGTGGATCGGCGCCCTGCTAATCTGGCTGCTGTATTTCGCCGGCGTGCGCGTCGGTGACGAGGCGCTCGACTGGCGCTGGTGGCCGGGACAGTTCGCGCTGACCTGGCTCGGGATCACCTTCGTGATGTCCCTGTGCCTGCTGGCGGCGGATATCGCGAGCGGCTTCGGATTCTGGTGGCGGGCCCACACGCAGAAGTTGCGCATGGCCGGCGCCGTCGCCGGGGTGCTGCTGGCCGGCTTCGCCCTGTTCCAGGGCATGCGCGCCCCCGTCATCGTGGAGCAGGAAGTGGTGATGCGCGAGTTGCCCAAGGCCCTGGACGGCACCGTCATCGTGGCGGTGAGCGACATCCACCTGGGCGCCCAGCGCCGCTCCGAATGGCTGGCGGCGCGGGTCGCCCAGATCAACGCCCTGCAGCCCGCCGCGGTGCTGCTGCTGGGCGACCAGGTCGAGGATAACCCGATCGGCGAGCCGCAGCTCGCGCCTACCCTGCGCGGCCTGCGCGCACCCTTGGGCGTGTGGGCGGTGACGGGCAACCACGAGTTCTACGGCGACGCCGAGACCACCGTGCGCGAGTTCCAGGAAGGCGGCGTGCGCTGGCTGCGCGACCGCCGGGTGGAGCTCGCCCCCGGCCTGGTGCTCGCCGGGATCGAGGACATCGGCAGCCGCATGCGCAAGGAAACGGCGTTCACCGACGGGTTGGCGCGCACCATTCCGGCGCCGACGAACACCGCCACCATCCTGATGTCGCACATCCCGGCCGCCGCCATCATCGAGGAGGCGCGCGCACGCGGCGTCGACCTGATGCTGTCCGGGCACACGCACGGCGGCCAGATCTGGCCCTTCAGCTACGCGGTGCAGCAGCGCTTCGCGAAATACGCGGGCGCCTACGAGGTCGGCGGCATGCTGCTGTACGTCACGCGCGGCGCCGGCAGCTGGGGGCCGCGCATGCGCCTGTGGCAGCCGGGCGAGATCATCAGGCTGACGCTGCGCGCTCCAGCATGAGCGCACTGGACGGGCGGGCCGGCAGCGCCCTTACATTTCCCACTGCAGCTTGAACGTCAGCGACTTGCTGCGCCGGTCCACCAGCGGCATCTTTTCATCCACATAGCCGGCTGATGCGGTGCGTCCGATGCGCCACTGGTAGCGGTACAGCAGCGAGCGGTGCACCTGGCGCTCGTTCCACGCTTCCAGCTGGGTGACGCCGTCGTCGCGGCGCGCGGCCCAGGTATTCTGGGCCAGCAGGCGCAGCGAATCGCGCGGGCTGAAGTGCAGGTGCGCGAGCCAGCGCCAGGCGTTGTCCGCAAAGGCCGGATGGCCGAGCGTGCCTTGCACCCAGGCCCGGTTGAAGTGGTGGTCCAGTTCCAGCGACCAGCCCCGCTGCAAGGGGAAGCGCAGGCCGAGGTCGAGCGTCACGTTGCCGCCCGGGCCGACCCGGTCGGCGTCGGCGTCGAGCTGGCGCCCGAGCGCCACTTCTCCCGCGATCTTCGACACCCAGGGCAGCGGCGTGCTCGAGAACCCGAAGTGCAGCGCGCGGGTACCGTGCAGCTTGCCCCCGGTGCGGGCGCGCTGGTGGTCGAAGCCGAGCAGGGTCCAGAATTCCGTCTGGCGGCCGGCCATCAGCCAGATGCCGGGGCGCAGTTCGCGCAGCACGGTTTCTCCGCCCGCCTGTCCATTGCCGTGGTCGCGCAGCGTCCTTACCTCTGCGCCCTGCAGCAGGAATTCGAACTCGTACAACTCCAGCCCCGCCACCGATTGCCCGCCCAGCTTGCGCGTCGTTTCCGCTTGCAGCTTGACGATCCCGGCCTGCGGCACGAAGCCGTTGTCGTTGACGAAGCCGGCGCCGATCGCTTCCAGCACCGCTTCGTTCCACCAGGCCTCCGAGCTGTGGGTGAACTTGCCGTGCAGGTAGTTGCCCGGCTGGCGGGTGCCCCGCACCGGCTGCAGGGCGCCGTCGAAACCGGCGTTCGTGCGCGAATGCATGGCGGTCACGATGGCCTGCCGTTCCGCCCCGTTCGCGGCCTTGCCGCGCCAGTGGGCGTCCAGCCCGATCACGTCGTTGGCGCCCCCGCCCTCCACCGCGCGCTGCGAAGCAAAGGCGCCGAGCAGCAGGCCGTCGCCATGCCAGCGGGTGCGCAGCAGACTGGCGCGGGTAGGACGCGGCTGGAGGTATTCGAGGGTCTCGTAGGGCCGGCCGCGCAGCACCAGCCCGCCCTCCTGGTCGCGCAGGCTCATCGCGGTGGCGTCGGCACCGGCCGCGCGCCAGGTGGCGCGCACGCCCCAGGACGGATTGCCCACCGTGCGCGAATAAAAGGCCGGCAGGGGCAGGCCCAGCACGTCGGCGCTTTCGAGGAAGAAGCCGCGCTTTTCCGGCAGGCTCAGGGCGATATTGCCGGCGCCCTGGGACACCGGCTGGTCCACCTCGACCTGCGAGTAGTCGGGATTGATGGTGGCGTTGAACACCCAGTCGGCGCGCGGGCGCGCATTGATCTCCAGGCCCAGGTCGGCCGCGTGCGCGCGCTGGCGCGCGGGGCCGTCGGCGGCGCGGCCGGCGCGCAGCGTGAGTTCGGGCCGCAGCTCGATGAAGCGGCGGTCGCGCACCGCCGCCACCGTCTCGCCCATGCCTTCGACCTCGCGCAGGAAGGACAGGTGGCTCAGCGCATCGGTGCGCAGCGGTGCGCTCACCAGGAGCGTGCCGTCGGCATGGGGAACGCTGCGCTCGACCAGCAGGCGCCAGTCCTTGCCGCCATGGTAGGGAAAGCGCAGGTTCGACAGCGGCCAGCGGACTTCCATGCTGTAGCCGTCGGGCAGGCGCGTGACGGCGGCTTCGACCGGGAAGTCCGGCCCCAGGTCGGATTCGTCGGCATCGACGCGGTGCAGGCCGTCGCTCACCACGCCGGCCAGGTTCACCCGGACGAACTGGGCGGCGCGCCCGTGACCCACCGGGTCGATCCAGATGCCGATGAAGTCCTGGTCGAGGTCGACCTTGTCGCGCCGGGCCAGCGCCCCGCGCATCTGCCCGGGGGCCGGGTCCCAGGCGCGGATGCCGAACACCAGCGCATCATCGTCGACCAGCAGCTGCACCGTGGTGCGCAGGCCGCTTGGTACCCCCTTGCCGTCGCGCGGCGCATGCTTGTGGAAGCCCGCGTAGGCCGGCGCGCCCTGCCAGGCCGGCTCGTCGAGGCGGCCGTCGATGGCGGGCGCGGGCGCACCCTTGATGCGCGCAGAGCGCAGGGCAGTGCTGTCGGCGGCGCCGGCATCGAGGGTCAAGGCGCCGCACAGCAGCAGGAGGGGCAGGCGAGACGGGATGAAAGACACGTTCGGTACAAGGTGGGAAAAGTCGAACCCGCGAGTGTAGCATGTGCTTTTGACAACGTGTGCTGTCATGCCGCGTGCTCGGGGCTGCCTTTACAATGCGGCACGGGGCCGCGGGGCGCCACAGCATGGAGCAGGCAATGGCAGTCATCGATCCGGCGGAAGTCGAATTCAGCGCGATCCGGGCGCAGGGGCCGGGCGGACAGAACGTCAACAAGGTGTCGTGCGCGGTGCATGCGCGCTTCGACGTGGCCGCCTCGTCGCTGCCGCCGGAGGTGAAGGAACGCCTGCTGGCGCTGCGCGACGCCCGCATCACGGGGGAAGGGGTGGTCGTCCTGAAGGCGCAGGGTTCGCGCAGCCTGGAGCAGAACAAGCTCGACGCGCTGCAGCGCCTGCAGGCGCTGGTCGACCGTGCCAGCGCCGTGCCGGTCGTGCGCCGCCCTACCCGGCCGACCCGCGGCTCGCAGCTGCGCCGGCTCGATGCCAAGGCGCGCAGCGGGCGGGTCAAGGCGCTGCGCGGCAAGGTCGGCGACTAGCGCCGCCCTCGGATATTCAGGGCGACGGCGGCTCCTGGAGCGGCTCCTGGGCCGCCGCGTGCGGCGCCGCCTTGCGGATCATGGTGGCCACGTTCTGCAGTTCGCGCACCACGCCGATGACGGTGGGCTCGAAGCGCTCGAACATGTACTGGGTGGCCGCCTCGGCCGTCAGGCCTTCGGGCGTCTCGTGCACCAGGCGCTTCATCGCCAGTTCGCGCACGTGGTAGGCAAAGATCAGCTCGCTGTAGTCCATCGTCGTGTCCATGTGTCGGGTAGTGGTCGGGATCGCGACGATACCATGCCGCCACCGGGTCCATGGCGCCGGCGCTATCCTGCTTGCGGTCGACAGCCGGAACGTCCCTCCACCAGGCATGGCGTCATCGCCCCGTATGGACTCAGGTGTGCAGGAGCTTGATGAGCTGGTCGATCCGGTAAGGCTTGGCGATGAAGAGCTGACTGAGGGCGCGCTGCTGGAACATGGACGGGGCCATGTAGCCGGAGGCCAGGATGATCTTGACCCTGGGATAGCGTCCAGCCACCTGCTCGGCCAGTTCGAGCCCGTTCATGCCGGGCATCATGACGTCCGAGATCAGGGCGTCAATGTCGGGATGGGCAGCCAGCAGGTCGAGGGCCGCGGCGCCGGAATAGGCAACCATGGCGTCCAGCCCATGAGCTGACAGCAACATCTCGGCGAGATCCGCCACGTCGGCTTCGTCGTCGACCACCAGTACCTTGCGTATGCCTCCCACCGGCGCCTCCGCGTCCTGCCAGTGTGCCTGGGCACTGCCGGACGATCGCTCCGGACGCCCGGTATCGGACAACATACGGCCGTTCATCGAGCCGAACACGCAACCTCCATGAAATTGTTAAATGCAATGCGCGCACGCAGTGCGATGCGCATGCCGCGAGTATGGCCCAATTCGAATGAGGGAAGCGCCCGCCTGGCCACATGCCTGCCCCAGCTCCGCTCTGGCATCGCTCCGCACCCCGCCGGCAGTATCACGGCCCCCAACGCATGTTACACGCCTTGCAACGATGCAAAAATAATATCAGTTCCGAAAACATCTTTCATTGGTGACAACCCCCCACGTTTGGGGGTATTTGCCGGATGCATATCCATGGGTAAATGTCGACTGGAAATCTCCAAGCGGGATTTCATAGGGATGCATGAGGAAGGGACGCGGCCGACTGGCCGCCAGCAGCATGCCGCGCAATGTACGCGGCATCGGCCCTCGACTGGCCCTGGCGCCGTCTTTACATGAAGTAAAGGCGACCCGGCACAGCTTGTTACATATCGCATCTATAACAAATACGGGAAAGCAAACATGGCAAATTTCGTTGGGACCCGCAAGACGGACCTGTTCAATGGCACTAACGGCGACGACCTGATCGACGGTGGCGGCGGTGTCGACACCCTGAGGGGGGGCGCCGGCAACGACCGCATCGTCTACCAGAACGACGCGACCCGCGGCAGCATCATCGACGGCGGCATCGGCGACGACACCCTCGTGGTGCGCCAGGCGGCCGGCATCGACCTGGCTGCGGCCGACCAGGACGCGCTGTTCAAGCCGAACACCATCACCGGCTTCGAGCACGTGGACGCCAGCGCCGCCGCCGCCAGCGTGAGGCTGTCGGGCAGCGACGGCGTCAACCGCCTGGCGGGCGGCGCGGCCGACGACGTGATCGCCGGCCGCGGCGGCGCCGACCTCCTGAGCGGCGGCGCCGGCGGCGACACCTTCGAATACGGCGCGGCCGGCGATTCGGCGAGCAGCGGCGCACGCGACACGATCCTCGACTTCGTGGCCGGCCAGGACCGGATCGACCTGAGCAAGCTGTCCGGTCCCAGCGGCCTGCACTGGAGCGGGACCCGCCCCAACGTCGACAGCGTCTGGTACGTGCACAGTGGCGCCAGCACCCTGGTGCATGCGGATATCAACGGCGACGGCGAGGCCGACCTGAGCATCGAACTGGCTGGCCTCCATGTCCTGACGCGCGAGGACTTCATTGGCGTCGGCCCGGCCGTGAACCACGCGCCGCTCGCGAATGCGGACGCCCAGGCCGTCGCGGAAGACGGCGCCGCCACCGTCGGCGGCAATGTGCTGGACAACGACAGCGACGCCGACGGCGACCCGCTGCAGGTGGCGGCTCCCGGCATCTACGAAGGCCAGTACGGCCGGCTGGTGATCGCCGCCGACGGCAGCTACACCTATACCGTGGCGCACGGCGCCGCGGCGGTCCAGGCCCTGGCCGCAGGGGAGAGGGTGCAGGACAGCTTCGGCTACCGCGCCACCGACGGCGAGCTGGGCGCCGACGCCACCCTCACCATCACCATTACCGGCACCAATGATGCACCCGTCGTGAGCGGCGCGGTCGCCGTGACGGCCGACGAGAACAGCGCGGCCCTGGTGCTGGACGCGCTGGCCAATGCCGGCGACGCCGACCATGGCGCCGTGCTGTCGGTCGTGGACGTGCCATCCAGCCTGCCGGCCGGCGTCAGCTACGACGCGGCGACCGCCACCTTCAGGCTCGATCCGTCCGGCGCGGCCTACCAGTCGCTGGCCGCGGGCCAGAGCACGACCGTCACCGTCGACTACGGCGTGTCGGACGGCGCGGCCACCACTGCCGCCTCGGCCAGCTGGACCATCACCGGCGTCAACGATGCACCGGTCCATCGCCTCAGCCTGGCCGACCAGGACGTGATGGCGCGCGCCGCCTTCAGCTACGCGCTGCCGGCCGCCGCCTTCACCGACATCGATGCCGGCACGGTCCTGAGCTACAGCGCCACCCTCGAAGACGGTTCGCCGCTGCCGGCCTGGATCTCGCTCGATCCCGCCACCGGCGCCCTGAGCGGCACCACGCCGGACGTGGGCGACATCGCGCCCTTCTCGATCCGCCTGACCGCCAGCGATGGAAACGGCGGCAGCGCCAGTGACGTCTTCGTGCTGCGCGTGATCGGCGCCATCATGGGGACGGACGGCGACGACAGCCTGAGCGGCGGCTCGACCGACGACCGCATTGTCGGCCTGGGCGGCAAGGACACCTTGTCCGGCGCGGCCGGCGCGGACACGCTCGAAGGCGGCGCAGGCGACGACACGCTCCATGGCGGCGCCGGCGACGATACCCTGCTTGGTGGCGACGACAACGACACGCTGAACGACAGTGAAGGCACCAACAGCTACAGCGGGGGGAACGGCAACGATACGATCAAGGTCGGCAACGCGGGCACCAACGCCACCACGCAGACCCTGATCGACGGCGGCGCCGACAACGACACCATCGAGATCCTGGGCCGCCAGGCTGCGCAGACGGTCATCACCGGCACCGGCAGCGACAAGGTTCGGATGAGCTCGCCGACCAGCGGCAGCGCCGTCGTCACGGTGGCGGATTTCACCACCGGCGCGGGCGGCGACGTGCTCGACGTCGCCGGCCTGCTGTCCGGGTCGACCGGCTGGAATGCCGGGATCGATCCGTTCCAGGGCGGCTTCCTGCGCCTGCAGCAGAACGGCGCCGACACCGAACTGCAGTGGGACAAGGATGGCAGCGGCGGCGCCGGCAGCTGGGCCACGGTCATGCTGCTCAAGGACACGGTGGCCACCGCCTTCAGCATCGACAACATCACGCCGGCCTACAACCCCGATGGCAGCGGCATCGGCAACGTGATCAACGGCGACGGCGGGGACAACACGCTGAATGGCAGCGCCAGCAGGGACCGGATCAACGGCCTGGACGGCAAGGACACCCTCAGCGGCCTGGCCGGCGACGACCAGCTGTATGGCGGTGCGGGCGACGACACCCTGAGCGGCGGCATCGGCGAGGACAAGCTCTACGGCGAGGCCGACAACGACAGCCTGCATGGCGGCGATAACAACGACCTCCTCGAGGGCGGCGACGGCAACGACACGCTGGACGGTGGCGAAGGCAACGATACGCTGGACGGCGGCAGCGGCAACGACACGCTGGAAGACGGTCTCGGCAACAACCAGCTCAAGGGCGGCGACGGCGAAGATACCATCAAGATCTACAATGCCAGCTTCAGCCAGCTTGCCGACGGAGGCGCCGACAGGGACATCTTCGACATTTCCTATGTCAACGTCGACCACACCATCACGACCGGCCTTGGCAGCGACCTGATCAAGCTGGGCGTCATGGAGCGCAGCGGCGTCATCAGGATCACCGACTTCACGGCCGGCGCCGGCGGCGACGTGGTCAACATCGACAGCCTGGTCCATGGCCTGGCGGGCAAGGATCCCTTCTCCAGCGGCTACCTGCGCCTGCTGCAGAACGGCGCCAGCGTCGAACTGCAGTGGGACAGCAGCGGCCCCGGGGACGGCGCCGCCTGGAGGACCCTGATCGAGTTCCAGAACACCTCGTCCTCCAGCTTCACGTCCTACAATTTCACGCCTGCTTACGACCCGCAAGGCAACGGCCTCGGCAACGTGATCAATGGCGACGATGGCAACAACACCCTGGCCGGAACGGTCAACAACGACACCATCAACGGCCTGGGCGGGCACGATACCATCAACGGTGGCGGAGGCAAGGACACGCTGAACGGCGGCGATGGCAACGACAGGCTGAACGGCGAGATCGGCGACGATGTCCTGAATGGCGGCGCCGGCAACGACACGCTGAACGACGGTATCGGCAACAACATTCTCAACGGCGACAGTGGCGAGGACAGCTTCGATCTCTACAATGTCCAGTTCAGCCAGGTGATGGATGGGGGCGCCGACAAGGACACTTTCAACATCTCCTACAACAACGTCGGCCACACCATCACGACCGGCGCCGGCAGCGACCTGGTCAAGCTGGTCGCGATGGATCGGGGCGGCGTCGTCACGATCACCGACTTCACGGTCGGCGCGGGCGGCGACGTGGTCGACATCGGCGGCGTGATCAGCACGGCGGGCGCGCCGCTGAATACCGACCCGTTCAGGACCGGCTTCCTGCGCGTGGTGCAGAACGGTGCGCATGCCGAGCTGCAGTACGACGTGAAGGGTCCCGCCGACGGCGTTCTCTGGAAAACCGTGGTCGTGTTCCAGAACGTGCAGGCCGAAACCCTTACCTACAATAACTTTGTGCCCGCCTATAACCCGAACGGCAGCGGGGCCGGCATCACAATCGATGGCACGGCAGCCAGGGACACCCTGGCCGGTACGCTGAACGACGACATCATCAACGGGCTGGGCGAGAATGACACGCTCAAGGGCAGCGAGGGCAAGGACACGCTCAATGGCGGCGACGGCAACGATACGCTCGATGGCGAACGCGGCGACGACGTGCTCAATGGCGGCGCCGGCAACGATACGCTGGACGACAACATCGGCAGCAACCAGCTCAACGGCGGCGACGGCGACGACAGCTTCCGGATCTACAATTCCAGCTCCAGCCAGGTGGCCGATGGCGGCGCGGACAGGGATACCTTCGAGATCTCCTATAACAACGTCGGCCACACCATCACGACCGGCGCCGGCCGCGACCTGATCAAGATGACCTCGATGGATCGGGGCGGCGTCATCACGGTCACCGATTTCACGGTCGGCGCCGGCGGCGACGTGGTGGACATCGCCGGCGTGATGAGCATGGCGGGTGCGCCGGCGAATACCGATCCGTTCAAGACCGGATTCCTTCGGGTGGTGCAAAACGGTGCGAACAGCGAACTGCAGTTCGACCTGAAGGGCGCCGCCGACGGCGTCGTCTGGAAAACCCTGGTCGTGTTCCAGAACGTGCAAGCCAGCAGCCTTACCTACGAGAACTTCACGCCCGGCTACAATCCGAACGGCAGCGGCGTGGGCATCACGCTCGACGGCAGCGCCGCCAGGGATACCCTGGCCGGCACGCTGAACGACGATGTCATCAACGGCCTGGGCGAAAACGACACGCTCAGGGGCAGCGAGGGCAACGACACGCTCAACGGCGGCGAGGGCAACGACACGCTGGAAGGCGATCTCGGCAACGACGTCCTCAACGGCGACGAAGGCAACGACACGCTGGATGGCAAGACCGGCAACGACGTGCTCAACGGCGGCGGCGGCAACGACACCTTGAGCGACAACCTCGGCAACAACGAGTTCTACGGCGGCGCCGGCGACGACAGCTTCAGCGTCAACGTCAGCTTCGCCAACCTCAGCCAGCTGCTCGATGGCGGCGCCGACAAGGACACCTTCAATTTCAGTTTCCGGACCGCCAGCCATACCGTCACCACCGGCACCGGCAGCGACACCATCAACCTGAACAACCCGGGCAGCGGCAGCGGCGTCGTCACGGTGACCGACTTCACGGCGGGCGCCGGCGGCGACATCCTGAGCATCACCGGCCTGGTGTCGGCGTCGACGGGTCTGGCGGGCAAGGATCCCTTCGCCAACGGCTACCTGCGCCTGCTGCAGAACGGCGCCGACGTCGCACTGCAATGGGACAAGGACGGCGCCGCCATGAACGGCTCGGTGTGGGACACCGTCGTCGTCTTCCGGAACACGCTGGCAAGCGACTACACGAGCGCCAACTTCGGCAGCGCCTTTACTCCGGTCACCGCCCAAGCGGCGCTGGTCGGGCTGGCGCATCCGGTGGACCATGACGGCGTGTTCTAAGACCACCTGATTACTCGAATTAATAAACTAAGAGGAAAAAATGAAGAAAATCTTGTTGCTGGTTATGGCACTGCTGGCCTCGCAGGCCAACGCGGGCATCATCTCGGCGGACTTCGTCACCCGCGCCGACAACCGCTACGTGGCCGATCTCCCCGAAGCACCCGACTATCCCTACGCACGCCAGCTGAGCGCGCTGGGCCAGTCGGTGGGCGCTGGCGTGGAACTGGGAGCGGGTGCGGTCGAGGACAGCCCGGTCGCGTGGGAAGAAGGCGTGCCCAATGGCCTGGTCTACCTCGACTTCGATCCGACCACCATGCGCCTGAGCTTGTCGTCACAGGGCGCCGGGGATTTCGACATCTTTACGGCAAGGCTCAGCAATATCCTGTTCGACGGCATGGAACGGATCACCGGCCTGAGCCTGGTGTCGAACAGTTTGGCCGAGAATCCGCTCAGCGAGGACCACACCGTGATCATGCCGACCTGGTCGTTCACCGACAACGGCCTGGAGATCAGCTATAGCGCCGACCTGGATGCCGGCGAGTTCTTCTACCTGATGACAGGTGGCGAAGCGGTGTTCCAGCTGCTGACCGATGCCTCCGAACCCGGCGGCGATGTGCCGGAACCGGCCAGCCTCGGCCTGCTGGGCCTGGGCCTGGCCGGACTGGCCGGTGCGCGCCGCCGCATCGTACGCCGCTGATCCGCTGACACCGCCGCCCTTCGGGTGCGGCGGCATCCCGTAGCAATCCACAGCCCCGCAGGCGCCAGCCGCGGGGCTGTTTCTTTCCTGGGCTTGCGGTTCAGCCGATCGGGCCGTGCAAACACCATCGCGGCCCGGCGTCCGCGCCGACGCTGCGCTCGCGGTAGATCCAGTACAAGGTATGGTCCTGTCCTTCGGCAATGAAGTAATCGTGTAAGCACACGACCGCGACTATTTAGTTCCAGCATGTACGCCCCTTAACCGCAGCGCATTAACGATGACGGAAACCGAGCTCAGGCTCATCGCAAGGGCTGCAATCATCGGTGACAGCAATTGACCTGTGAAGGGGTATAGTGCCCCAGCTGCCAGCGGAATGCCCATTGCGTTATAAATGAAGGCAAATCCGAGGTTTTGACGCATATTCCGCACGGTCTCAAGCGAGAGCTGCCGTGACCTGGCGATCGCGCGCAGGTCGCCTTTGATCAGGGTGACGTGCGCTGAGTTGATGGCAACATCGGTTCCTGTCCCCATGGCGACGCCTACATCAGCCTTTGCCAGGGCCGGCGCATCGTTGATCCCATCTCCGGCCATGGCAACGACATGGCCTTCTTTCTGCAGCCGCTCGACCAATGCCAGCTTGTCTTGTGGCTTGACTTCGCCGTGCACGTCTTCGATTCCAAGGCGAGCCGCCACCGCTTTGGCAGTAGTCACCCCGTCGCCCGTCGCCATGACAACCCTGATGCCAGCGTCTCGCAGCGCCGCAAGCGCTTCCGGGGTCGTCTCTTTTACCGGGTCCGAGACCGCCACCAGACCCATCAGGCGCCCATCCCGCGCCAGGTACATCACGCTGGCTCCCACCTGGCGCAACTCCTCGGCAGTGAGCTGCATCGGTTTCCAGTCGATCCCTTCGCTCTCCATCAGCGCAGTATTTCCAAGGGCAAGCTGTTGACCTTGCACGGTACCGCGTACGCCGATCCCGCTGGACGATTCGAACGTCTCGGGCTTGTCGAGCTTGAGTTCGCGCTTCCTGGCCTCGGCCACAATGGCGTGTGCAAGAGGATGTTCGCTGCCTTGATCCAGACTTGCTGCAAGACGAAGCACCTCCTCGTCCTGGAACCCAAGCGCAGCGACCACCCGATCGAACGCCGGCTTCCCTTCAGTAAGGGTGCCGGTCTTGTCGACAATAAGGGTGTCGACCTTTCGCATGGCCTCGATCGCCGCGGCATCGCGAAACAGTACACCCTGGGTCGCAGCGCGGCCCGTGGCTGCCATGATCGACATTGGCGTGGCCAGGCCCAGCGCACACGGACAGGCGATGATCAGCACCGCCACTGCATTGACGAAGCCATATACCCAGCTCGGCTCCGGCCCAAAGAATCCCCAGCCAAGGAGCGTCACCAAAGCAACCAGGACAACCACCGAAACAAAATATCCGGCTACTACGTCGGCCAGTCGCTGCATCGGTGCACGGGAACGCTGCGCGCTTGCGACCATCTGCACAATCTGCGACAGCATCGTCTGCGAACCCACGCGTTCGGATTTGATGATGAGACTGCCGCTGGCGTTGATTGTTGCGCCAATAACTTTGTCGCCGGCGCGCTTCGTTACGGGCAACGGCTCGCCAGTAAGCATGCTTTCGTCAATCGCGCTCTCACCTTCGAGGACAGTCCCGTCAACCGGGACTTTCTCGCCGGGGCGAATGCGCAGCTGGTCGCCAACGTGAACATGCGACAGCTCCACGTCTTCCTCGCTGCCGTCGGCGCGGATGCGGCGGGCGGTCTTGGGCGCCAGGCCGAGCAAAGACTTGATCGCAGCCGATGTCCGCGAACGGGCACGCAGCTCCAGGATCTGCCCCAGCAGCGTCAGCGAGATGATCACGGCCGCAGCTTCATAGTAGACACCGATGCGTCCATGCATTTCGAAGCTCGCAGGGAACAGGCCCGGCGCGACCGTGGCGACGACGCTGTATCCGTAGGCGGCGGCCACGCCGATACTGATCAGGGTCCACATATTGGGGCTGCGGTTGCGGATCGACTGCGTACCGCGCACGAAGAATGGCCAGCCTGCCCACAACACGACCGGCGTGCTGAGTGCCAGTTCGATCCAGCTCTGGTAAGCCAGCCCGCCGCTGAATATCCGGTGCCCCACCATGGCCAGGACGGTGACAATCAGGGTCAGCGGAAGGGTCCACCAGAATCGGCGGCGGAAGTCTGTCAGCTCCGGATTCTCATCCTCTTCCAGCGTAGGCATCATCGGTTCGAGGGACATTCCGCAGATCGGACAGGTCCCCGGACCAGGCTGCTGGATCTCCGGGTGCATCGGGCAGGTGTAGATGGTGCCGGCCGGTGCAGCTGGCGGCGCGCTCTCCGTCTCCTTTGCCAAATAGGCGGATGGTGTGGCCCGGAATTTGTCCATGCACTTGACGCTGCAGAAATGGTAAACAGTCCTGTCATGCTCAATTCTTCGGCCGGGCTTGTCCGCGACCTTCATTCCGCAGACGGGATCGGTGAACGGTTTGTCAGCCGCCGCAGTCACGTCGCCAGAGCGCGACTCAATGTCGGTTCCGTGCTTCCCTGCCCCATCGCGAGCTGCGAAGCGATCGTGATCGCCATGCCCGTTTCCTTGCTTGTGACCTGAATGCGCGTGTGCGTCGTGCTTCATGCTGACTCCCTTGAAAAATGCGTGCTCGTCTGATCGGCCCTTGCACCGGCGCCGTGTCCGAGGCTAGCTACCTTCCTTCGCGTGGTTCAGTGAATACTTGGGGATCTCGACAACGAGGTCGGCGTCGGCCACGACTGCCTGGCACGAAAGCCGCGACTGCTGCTCGACGCCCCAGGCCCGGTCGAGCATGTCTTCTTCGGACTCGCTCGCTGGATGGAGGGACTGTGCGCCTCCCCGCACGATGACGTGACAGGTCGTGCAGGCGCCGACTTTGCCGCAGGCATGCTCGATATCGATATGGTTGTCGAGCAGGGCATCGCAGATGCTCGTACCTGCGGCAACAGTCAGCTCTGCACCATGGAGCGCATAGTCGGGATGTGGCTGGACATGAATCTTAGGCATCACCCACCTCCATACCTGGCGTGCTCGCCTGACGATAACGGCATAACAGGCAGGATCGTGCCGCTGCGCGCCGATCGTCAGGACGGCGTGTTGTCGCTGCCCCAGGAACTTCAGGTGGCGGCGCAGAAAACGCTTCGTTCGTATAGTCTGGGGTGAGCGGCCGATGCCTTTCAGGGCTGAGCGTTTCGCTGATGTGGTGGTACATGATGGACCTCGCGAAGACTGAGTGAATCCACTGTAGACCTTCCAACAATGGAAAGGTCAAGGGTGTTATCCCTCATCCTGGTTCTCGACGCATCCTTGAATACCTGGAAGCACATTCGGTGAGTATCAATCCCGCCAGGCAGCCCGCTCCACGCATGACAACGCTGCCCGGCAAGCGCTGTATTACTGGATGTGCCTACAATGCCTGCCTCGACAGCCAGCTGCGCATCATCCGGATTTCCTTCTCCTGGGCCGCGATCACGGCTTGCGCCAGGGCACGCACTTCAGGGTCCGTGCCATGCTGGAGAACCACGCGCGCCATGGCAACGGCACCCTGGTGGTGCGGGATCATACCGCGCATGAAGTCGAGGTCCGCGTCGCCAGTCAGGTCTGCCGACATGTCGGCATGCATCTTTTCGTTGACAGCCTTATATTTCTCAATGATCGGATTGGTAGACGCTTTTGCTGCATCATGTTGCATGTGCTGGTGGTGGTTCATGGCTGCTCCGTAAAATTGAGTGAGGGGCGTTGCTGGGTTGTATGTCCGCGCCATTGGCGATCGGCCTTCATGGCCGTGCATCGCCTGGCATTCGCCTGGAGCGCTCGATGCTAACGATTGTCACCGTGGGAAGGTCAATCGTGCTTGCCGGACTTCGCGCAGAGCACGTGCAGAAATGGCGCGACAGCAAGCATTGCGGAGTAATCCGGCACTTGCAGGCACGCTTTCAGGATAGGGAATGCCGGGGTTGTCAACCGCGTCTGCAGCGTCGAGATATTCCAACTACTAAAATTTTCGCAAGCACCCTTGACCTTCCCACGATGGCAAGCTCTAGACTGGTCGCATGTTAGTCAAGGCTTGGAGCGAACCATGAGCATGTCCAGTACGATGAGTGCACGCGACACGTCGACAATCAGCCTGCCGATTGACGGAATGACCTGCGCAAGTTGCGTGGGACGGGTGGAGGCTGCCCTGGCAAAGATCCCGGGCGTCGAGCGTGTTTCCGTCAACCTTGCCACCGAGCGGGCGGAAATCCGGTCGGCCGTTGGCGTCGACCGGATGACGCTGGTCCAGGCCATCGAGAAGGTCGGCTACGACGTTCCCGCCAACACGGTGGAACTGGTGGTCGAGGGGATGACGTGCGCTTCATGCGTCGGCCGCGTCGAGCGCGCCCTGGCGGCGGTACCGGGCGTCGCGCAGGCGACAGTGAACCTGGCGACCGAGCGCGCCACCGTACGCGGCGTGGCCAGTGTCGAGACCTTGGTGGAGGCAATCGACAAGGCCGGATACGCATCGCGGCCGGTCGATGCCGCTGTGCGTACCGACGCTGAAGCCGCGGAAAAGAAAGACGCCGAGCAGGCGGCCTTGAAGCGCGACCTGACCGTGGCCGCGGTACTCGCCCTGCCGGTCTTCGCTGCCGAGATGGGCTCGCACCTGATTCCAGGTGTGCACGAATGGATCATGGCAACGATCGGCATGCAGGCGAGCTGGTACCTGCAATTCGTGCTGACCGCACTGGTGCTGGCCATCCCGGGTCGGCGCTTCTTCCAGAAAGGTCTGCCTGCCATGCTGCGCCTGGCGCCGGACATGAATTCCCTGGTCGCAGTCGGCACCGCGGCTGCATTCGGCTACTCCGTCGTTGCCACCTTCGCGCCAAGCCTGCTGCCTGCCGGCACTGTCAATGTGTACTATGAAGCGGCCGCCGTCATCGTCGCATTGATTTTGCTGGGCCGCTATCTGGAAGCCCGCGCCAAGGGCCGCACCTCGGAAGCCATCACGCGCCTCGTTGGATTGCAAGCCAGGGACGCGCATGTGCTGCGCGATGGCCGCGTCGTCGACATACCGGTGGCCGAGGTCGCGCTTGGCGAACTCGTCGAAGTCCGGCCCGGCGAACGCGTTCCCGTGGATGGTGAGGTCACCGAAGGCCGCAGCTACGTCGACGAGTCGATGATCACCGGCGAACCAGTCCCGGTCGAGAAGATCGCTGGCAGCAGCGTCGTGGGCGGCACCGTCAACCAGCAAGGCAGTCTGAGGATCCGGGCCACCGCGATCGGCGCGCAGACCATGCTGGCCCAGATCATCCGCCTGGTCGAGCAGGCCCAGGGCTCCAAGCTGCCGATCCAGGCCGTGGTGGACAAGGTAACCCTGTGGTTCGTCCCGGCCGTCATGATCGCCGCTGCGCTTACCTTCGCAGTCTGGTTCGCCTTCGGACCTTCGCCGGCGCTGAGTTTTGCGATTGTCAACGCCGTGGCCGTGCTGATCATCGCCTGTCCGTGCGCGATGGGCCTGGCTACACCAACCTCGATCATGGTCGGCACCGGGCGCGGGGCGGAGATGGGGGTCCTGTTCCGCAAGGGCGAAGCGCTCCAGCTGCTCAAGGATGCCCGGGTCGTGGCGCTCGACAAGACCGGCACCCTGACCGAAGGTCGCCCTGTCCTGACCGATCTCGAGATCGCTCCCGGATTCGACCGCACGGAGGTGTTGGCGATGGTTGCTGCCGTTGAGTCGCGTTCGGAGCACCCGATCGCCCGCGCCATCGTCGAGTCGGCGACTGCAGGAGGGATTGCACTTCCGGCGCTGTCCGATTTCGATTCGGTGACCGGGATGGGCGTGCGCGCGACGGTCGATGGGCTTGAGGTTCATGTGGGTGCCGATCGCTACATGCGCTCTCTGGGCTTGGACGTCGGCGACTTCGCCGATACCGCTCAGCGCTTGGGCAGCGAAGGGAAGTCGCCGCTGTATGCGGCTGTCGACAAGCGCCTGGCCGCCATCATTGCGGTGGCAGACCCAATCAAGGCCGGTACGCCGGCCGCCATTGCGGCCTTGCACGGGCTTGGCCTGAAAGTGGCGATGATCACCGGCGACAACCGGCGCACGGCGGAAGCAATTGCGCGGCGGCTGGGCATCGACGACGTCGTGGCCGAGGTGCTCCCGGCAGGAAAAGTGGAAGCAGTGAAGCGCCTGAAAGCCGCTCACGGCCGGGTCGCCTTCGTCGGAGACGGTATCAACGATGCGCCGGCCCTGGCGGAAGCGGACGTTGGGATAGCGATCGGCACCGGGACCGATGTTGCGGTGGAATCGGCCGACGTCGTGCTGATGTCGGGCAGTTTGCAGGGTGTCCCGAATGCCATCGCCTTGTCGAAGGCGACCATCGGCAACATTCGCCAAAACCTGTTCTGGGCCTTTGCATACAACACTGCCCTGATTCCTGTGGCCGCGGGGGCGCTGTATCCTGCCTTTGGCCTGCTGCTGTCGCCGGTCTTTGCGGCCGGCGCCATGGCCCTTTCCAGCGTCTTCGTGCTGGGCAACGCCTTGCGTCTGCGCCGGTTCAAGGCGCCGCTGGTGGCGTCCGCTGGCGCCGCCGAATAATGAGGAGAGTAAATATGAATATCGGAGAAGCATCCAGGGCATCAAAAGTATCGGCCAAGATGATCCGCTATTACGAGCAGACCGGCCTGATCCCTCCTGCCAGCCGCACCGGCTCCGGCTACCGGGCTTATACCTCGTCGGACATCCACCGCCTGCACTTCATCCGTAACGCGCGCGACATGGGGTTTTCGGTCGCGGAAATTGCTGACCTGCTCAGCCTGTGGAACGACAAGTCGCGACACAGCGCCGACGTCAAGCGCCTGGCGCAGGAACATATCCACGACCTGCAGCGACGGATGGCGGCCATGCAGCAGATGGTAGACACCCTTGGATCGCTGGTTAGCTGCTGCGCGGGGGACGAGCGCCCCGACTGTCCCATCCTGGCCAACTTGGCGTTGCCGGACGATATGCGTGGAGAGTCGGAACAACGTACAGGCGCGGTGCAGCGGCGCGTGGATGGCGCGAGACCTTAGTCCTTTCCATACCAGCGCCCACACCTCACGACAGGGCAATGACACGGGCGCTTGACCTTCCAACCGTAGCAAGCTTTAAGCTTACCGTTCACATTGAAAGAGGAGTCTTACCATGCAATTTCATCTCGAAAACATGACCTGCGGCGGATGTGCGCGTAGCGTTACGAAGGCTATCCAATCGGTCGATGCGAATGCAGTCGTTGCTACCGATCCGCCGGCTCGACGGGCAACGGTCGAAACCTCGGCGTCGCGAACCGATATCGTGGAAGCGCTTCGCGCGGCCGGCTTCCCGCCGCGCGAGTCCTGAGCAATGAGCGGGATGTATTCCAGACGGAATACATCCCAATTGTTAACCCAGGCTCAAGCAATCTGCGACCTTGCGGGATTACCGCACCCTGCAAGCATCCAGAGACGCAGAACAACTTACGTTTAGCTACAAATTGAAGTGCACAGAGCGGCTTTGCTCAGGCAAAGCCTGTTAGAACGCAAAATCTGTCGTGCTATACTCATCGCACCTATGAACCGTCTGTTCACGACATTGCTGATATGGCTCCTGATGGCCGCACTTCCGCTACACGCGGCGGCTGCGTCCGTCAACATGTCCTGCGCACCGGTTCAGCAACAGTCCAGCGCAGTGCACATGCCCGACCACGGCTTGGCTGCCGCCTCCGAGGATGACCATTCTCATCATGAGATGCACGCCATGGATTCGGTTGACACTGCGCTAGAAGACGGTTCTACCGACGAAAAGGCAGGAAAGCTATCGCATTCTTCCTGTAGCGCTTGCTCGGCATTCTGTATCGGCGCCGTCGCTCCCCCATCTCCTTCGCTCTCGGTTCCTGGTTTCACCGGTTCGGAAGCTGTCGTCGTCGCTCCTGCCAAGCATATCGCCGGGTTCATCCCGGACGGCCTTCAACGCCCTCCCAGGCACTAATCCGCTTGATCGACCAGGCCTTCTGCTGCCCACTTGGCTGTGGCTGCAGGGCGGCCTGGATGTTGGTGCGCATGCGCACCTCACGACCGATTTCGAGGATTGACAATGAAACTCAAGCTGTGGGCCGCCTTTGCCGCCCTGTCCGCTGCCGCACTTCAAGCTCAGGCGCAGCAGTCCAATCGTTCGCCCGACCCGGCAGACCCTTCCGTTGCCGTGCCAGCGACCGTCTATAAGTCCGTGCTGACAGGCCATGTGCCGCCTGCGAACAGGTCCCAGACGCCCGACAAGACCTGGCGCGCTGCGAATGAGGCCGTGGCTGGCCAGCCAGGTCACGCCGGTCATCACCAGGCGCCTGCGCCCTCACCGGCCCAGGAAGTGCCGCGCCAGCCGGTGCCGGCTGCTGCGCCGAAGGACCAACACAAGCATCACTGAGCTGAGGCCGATCAATGAAAACAGCACAAACACATCCAGCCCTTCGCAGTATCGCGATCGGCGCCATGGCCCTGACCCTCGGCGGTTGCGCGACCTTCTCCAAGGACGGAGGCCTCGACGCCGTTTCGTCCATGACGACCGAGCGCATCGGTCAGGATATCCGTCTGCCGCGTGGTGCTGGTGCGCAAACCGACGTGCAGGCGGAACTGTCCGCCCTGCTGAAACGGCCTTTGACTGCCGATAGTGCGGTGCGCGTCGCCCTGCTCAACAACCGGGGCCTGCGGGCTTCGCTTGCCGAGCTGGGCGTTGCTGAGGCCGACCTGGTACAGGCAGGCCGTATGGCCAACCCGTCCTTCAGCTTCGGTCGCATGTCAGGTCACGGGGAAACCGAGATCGAACGCAGCGTCATGTTCGATCTCGTCGGACTGCTGACGATTCCGCTGCGCCGGGACATCGAAGCACGCCGCTTCGAAAGTGCCAAGCTGGTTGCCGCCACTGAAGCGGTTCGCACGGCTGCAGACACGCGCAAAGCCTGGTTCAATGCGGTGGCGGCGGCGCAGTCCGCCCGCTACGCCGAGCAGGTGCGCGAGGCCGCACAGGCCAGCGCCGAACTGGCTGCGCGCATGGCAAAAGTCGGCAACCTGAGCGCGCTCGACCAGGCACGCGAGCAGGCTTTCTCCGCCGAGGCTGGCACTCAGCTTGCGCGTGCACGCCACAACGCAACAGCTGCACGCGAGCAGCTGACAAGGCTCATGGGAGTATGGGGTGCAGACACGTCGTTCCAGCTGCCCGACCGGCTTCCCGATCTGCCAGCCGCCCCACGTGAACCCGGCAATATCGAATCGCTTGCGATGCAGCAGCGCCTGGACGTCCGGGTTGCAAAGCTGAGCACAGAGGCGACTGCACGCGCATTGGGACTGACGAAGGCCACCGGCTTCGTGAATGTACTGGAAGCCGGCTACATGAACGCAAGCAAGTCCGGCGAGCCGCGCGAGAACGGCTACGAGATCGAGCTTGCGCTGCCGCTATTTGACTGGGGCGGCGCCCGCACCGCAAAAGCCGAGGCTCTCTACATGCAGTCCGTGCACCGCACTGCCGATACCGCGATTTCGGCCCGGTCCCAAGTGAGGGAAGCGTATTCCGCTTACCGCACCAGCTACGACGTGGCGAAGCACTACCGCGATGAAATCGTCCCGCTACGCAAGAAGATATCAGAAGAGACCTTGTTGCGTTACAACGGCATGCTGATGAGCGTCTTCGAACTGCTGGCGGACGCACGGGCACAAATCAATGGGGTCAATGCGGCGATCGAAGCGCAGCGCGACTACTGGATTGCCGACACCGACTTGCAGGCTGCCATCAACGGCACCGGGGGCGCAAGCGTCCGTATGGCCGGTGGCGCAAGTACCGAAGCAGCTCCAGCACATTAAACAAGGAAACAAGCAATGAGTTCTCGTCGAGATTTCTTCACTGGCGCAGCTGCACTGGTTGGCGCCGGCCTGGTGAGCCGCGCCGGCGCGGCTACCCTGCCCGAAGCACCCATCATGACCACTGCAGCGACGCAGCCGCCGCTGTCTCCGCCCAACGGCCGTCCTTACCATCCGGTCGTGACGCTGAACGGCTGGTCGCTGCCCTGGCGCATGAATAACGGTGTCAAGGAGTTCCACCTGATTGCCGAACCCGTGGTGCGCGAGATTGCTCCGGGCATGAAGGCCAACCTGTGGGGCTACAACGGCCAGAGCCCCGGCCCGACCATTGAAGTGGTCGAAGGCGACCGCGTGCGTATCTTCGTGACCAACAAGCTGCCGGAGCACACCAGCATCCACTGGCATGGCCAGCGCCTGCCCAACGGCATGGACGGCGTCACTGGCCTGACCCAGCCTGGCATCCAGCCAGGCAAGACCTTCGTGTACGAGTTTGTCGCGCGCCGGCCAGGTACCTTCATGTACCACCCGCATGCGGACGAGATGGTCCAGATGGCCATGGGCATGATGGGCTTTTGGGTGACCCACCCCAGGAATCCGGCGCATCATCGGGTCGACCGCGACTTCGTGTTCCTGCTGAATGCTTACGACATCGAACCGGGCAGCTACACGCCACGCGTCAACGAAATGCTGGATTTCAATATTTGGACCTTCAACAGCCGCGCCTTCCCAGGCATCGACACAATGAATGTACGCCAGGGCGATCGCGTACGCATTCGCACTGGCAACCTGACGATGACCAACCATCCGATCCACCTGCACGGCCACGAGTTCGAGGTCACCGGCACCGATGGCGGCTGGACCCGCCCGGCGTCCCGCTGGCCGGAGGTCACGACCGATGTCGCGGTAGGCCAGATGCGCGCGATCGAGTTCATTGCGGATGAGCCGGGAGACTGGGCTTTCCATTGCCACAAGTCGCACCACACCATGAATGCGATGGGCCACGACGTCCCGACCTTGATCGGCGTGGACCACCGTGGCGTTGCAGAGAAGATCACCAAGCTGGTTCCGGATTACATGGTCATGGGCGAGAAAGGCGGTTCGATGGGCGACATGGAAATGCCGCTGCCCGACAACACCCTGCCGATGATGACCGGCCAGGGACCGTTCGGCGGCGTGGAGATGGGTGGCATGTTTACTGTGCTGAAGGTGCGCAAGGACCAGAAGCCTGGCGACTACAAGGATCCGGGCTGGTACAAGCACCCCGCCGGCACGGTCGCCTATGAATGGAAGGGCGAGCCGCCAGCGGCCGTTCGCCACCACAGCCCGGGTGGCCAGTCCATGCCCGCGGCCAAGACGCCTGAAGTTGAAGTCACTGTTCGCAAACCAAAGGGCCACCAGGGACACCACTGACATCCCCATGACGTCCTGCGGGTGCGCGCGGACGGCAAGATCAAGGTTTTCAAGCACGACAACTGAATCGACCAACGAAAGGAAACAACATGAACGCATTCTCGAAACTGACTCTGGCAATGGCAATGGCCGCCGGCGCCTCGTTCGCAACGGCACAGGACAATGGCCACGCTGGCCACGCTGGCCACGCTGGCCACGCTGGCCACGGCTCGCACGCAGCGCATGCCGGTCACCAGGCGGCAGCACCGGTCGAACTGGTCGAGGGGGAAGTCAGGAAGATCGACAAGGAAGCCGGAAAAATCACCATGCGCCATGGCGAAATCAAGAACCTCAACATGGCGGCGATGACGATGGTCCTGCGCGTGCAGGACCGGGCGATGCTGGAACAGGTCAACGTGGGCGACAGGGTCAAGTTTGCGGCAGACCGCGTCAACGGCGCCGTGACGATTGTGCAGATGCAGAAGGCCGACTAAGAGCGTCCAAGCTACATAACCATCCCACAGTCACCTGATGTGGGAACACTCCAGAGAAACATCATGAACATCAAAAAGCTGCTTGTCGCCTCCGCTACGATCGTATCGATCATGTCGGCCCCTGCTGCTATCGCTCACACGAAACTCGAGGCGTCGACTCCCCAAGCCAACAGCATCGTCAGTCCGGCGCCTGCTCAGGTGCGCCTGCAGTTCAGCGATCCGCTTGAACTGCCGTTCAGTAAGATCAAGCTGGTCGATGAGAATGCTGCCGTTGTCGAACCGTCGAAGATCGCAGTGGACCCTGCCAATGCAAAAGCGCTGCTTGCTGATTTTCCCAGGTTGAACGCCGGTGCGTACCGCGTCCAATGGAGTACCGTCACGCGCGACGGGCACAAGGTAAAGGGCGAGTTCAACTTCCGGGTGAAGTAATTGGAAGCTGACTTCGCGTCGCTCCAGCGTGCCGTCACGGCCGTTCTGAACCTGTCGTTTGCCGTGCTCGTCGGTGCAAGTACCGCATCACATTGGCTTCGCCGGGGTAGGTCTGTCTGGGCAAGCAGGCTGTTGCCTCGCTTACGCAAGACCGTGCTTGCAGCGACTGGCTCGGCCGTGATGGCGTACGTCGCGATCCTTTGGGTCGAGGCAGCGTCGATGGCGGAAGTTCCATTGACCGAGGCACTGCCGGCAATTCATTCGGTAATCACCGCAACCCACTATGGCACAGCGTGGATGATCGGAGCCGTTGCACTCGTCGTCATCGGAGTCGCTTCCGTCGCGCGTGACCCGAGGGCCCGGACAAGGTCGACGGTTCGCACGGTGGGGATTGGCCTACTGCTCTACAGCCGTAGCATGGTCAGCCACGCTGGAGCAGGCGGCGACTTTACCTGGGCCGTAGCATTCGACTGGGTGCACCTGATCCTGATCAGTCTTTGGGTAGGCGAAGTACTTGTGGCGGGGTCAATCGTCATGCGTAGCGGGCCTGATGCAGATTTGCAGAGCCGTCGCGAGTGCGCCGACTACACTGCTGTACTGTCGCGTTCGGCAAGCATTGCACTGATCGGGATTTTCGCGACGGGCCTGGCCAGTGCCTGGCGAGGCCTTGGCGAATTCGATAACGCATTCGGTAATCCTTATGCCACGAGCCTACTTGTCAAAATAGTGTTGGTATGTTGTGCCGCGACGCTGGGCGGCCTGAACCGCTTCGTCGTCATGCCGACGATGTTTTTGCAGCTTCGCACCCTTACCGATGGCACCCAGTCCGGTGCGGGCCGCGAAACGTGCAATGAGGATGAGCCCGGCATGAGCACGACAGTCGGGGCAAGGACAGGCCAAGCGTTCGCGCGGGTCCTGCAAGTGGAAGCATTCTTCCTCGTTGCAGCAATCGTAGCGGCAGCATTTCTAAGCTCGACGCCACCACCAACGGCATCTTGACTACTTCTTCGTTCAAAGGAATAACAATGATAAAGACATCCCTGAAACAACTCGCACTGGCGAGCATCCTGGTTGCCAGCTCGGCTGCCAGTTTCGCAGCGTCTCCCAAGGAAACGCTTGCAGCGTTTCACGACGCGCTGGCAGCCGGCGATAAGGCGAAGGCCCTCAGCCTCCTGGCGCCAGAAATTGCAATCTATGAAGCCGGCTATGTCGAGCGCTCACGCGACGAATATGCAAGCCATCACCTGGGCGGAGATATGGATTTTGCAAAGGCCTCGACGCGCAAGGTGCTCAAGCAAACCGAGCGTATCGACGGCAACACCGCCGTTGTCTGGGAGGAGACGGAGACCAGCGGGACCTCGCGTGGCAAGCCGGTGCACGCTTTCGGTACCGGAACGGCGGTGCTGGAAAAACGTGGCGACGCATGGGCGATCATCCATGTGCACTGGTCATCCCGGAAAGCAAAGTAAGTAATTTTTCCTTGGTATCGCAGGAGCGCAGGATCAGCCCGGTACGCCTGCTTTGAATGATGCTCCGGCAAGGCGTCGCCTACAGGTCAAGCCGGCGCCTTGCTCCCGCAGTAGAGCCACACTGTACCCGGATGCCAGCTGAATCGTTCATGGGCCAGGCAGCGAGGCTTCCATGCCTTGAGCTGCTGACTAAACCAAAAGCGCAGCAGCTTGGGCAGTCGGCTGTACTCGCTATCCGAACAGGCCGTGCAAATACCAGCGCGGCTCGGCGTCCTCGCCCGCGCCGACGATGCGCTCGCGGTAGATCCAGTACAAGCTATGGTCCTGTCCTTCGGCAATGAAGTAATCGCGGGTCTGGGTCTCGCTCCACCAGCCGGCCTCGATGCGTTCGGGCGTCGAGGCCACCTTCAGGGGCGAGCCGTAGAAGGGCCGGTGGTTGCGCATCAGGAGCGCGATCGGCTTGGCCAGCAGCCAGCTCGGACGCGGCAGGCTGCCGACATCCGGCGGCAAGCGCGCCGCCTGCGCCGCCGGGCGCAGCTCCTGCTGCACCGGCACCCATTCGTTGGCGACTTCGGGCCGGTAATCGGCCTGCGGCAGCGCCTGCAGCACGTTGTCCGCTCCCAGCCGCGCCACCAGCAGCTCGAGCATGCGCATCCGGTCTTCCTCGCTGCCGCCGGGCTCCGGGAACAGCGATTCGGTCGGCGGCGCCATCGCCCTCACCTGCCGCGCTTCGAGCCCGAGCCCGATCACCGGCGCCGGCAATTCCTGCCGGGCCAGGCGCTCCTTCAGGAGGCGCACCAGGTGCTCGTCGCGCCAGCCCGGCTCGGCCAGGACGATCTCGAGCGGCGTCGGCGGCATCGCCACCCGCCCCCGTTCGTGTTCCATCAGCAGCGTGATGCGTTCCACCGCGAGCTGGCGCGCGCACAGCCAGCCGACCAGCTGCAGCACCAGGTGGTGGGCGCCGGCCAACAGCAGTTCAGCCTGCTCGATGCGGTCGAACAGCTCCAGCCGGGCCCGGAAACTCTCGGGCGGCGCGACCCATTCGAACAATTCGGGGCACAGGCCGTAGGCAGCGTCGAGCATATCGAGCAGCTCGCGTCCGCAGCGCCGCTGCAGGCCGGGGCGCGGCAGGCGCCGCAGTTCGGCCAGGCTTTCGCAGCCGATGCCCTCGAACCAGGCTCCAAACGGCCGGGCCGGAGGCAGCAGGGCCAGCGGCAGGCGGTCGAGGCGGCGTTCGAGCGAGGCCTGCCGTAAGGCACGCCCGGGGAAGCGGCCGCGCCCCGCTCCCCGCCCCGCTTCCGCCATGCTGCCATGGGCAGCCGCGCGCGCCAGCAGCCAGGCCGCGCGCGCCGTAGGCGCACAGCTGACCGATGCGGTGTAGCCGAGCGCGCGCAGGCTGGCGCGCACGCGCGCGCACAGGGCGCGGATGCCGCCGAACAGGCGCAGGCTGGCGCCGATGTCGAGCAGCAGCGTCGCTTCCTCGGCCAGTGCGACCTGGGGCGTGAACTGCAGCATCGCCAGCGCGACCGCGTCGAGCGCCTCGGCTTCGCGCGCCGGGCTGCGTTCGAGCAGCCGCGCTTCGGGCATGAGCATGAGCACGCCGCCGCGCCGCATGCCGGGCCGCACGCCCGCCGCGCGCGCCGCCGGCGACACTGCCAGCACGCGCTCCTGCTCCAGCACGACGCTGCCCGGGTCACTGCACCAGCTGGGGCTGAAGATGTCGAGCGCCAGCTGGGGTAGGGACAGGCCGATCCACAAACGCATGTCGTTGTACCAGGGAAGAAGTGAGGGGCAAACCAAGCGGAAGAAACAGCGGCGCGTCGCGCTGCGGCCCCCGGCGCTTGACGAAGTCGATGTGCATGCCGCCGGCCGCCGGGCGCAGCGCCAGGCGCAGGGGCGCGGGCGAAGCATCTTGCGCCGCGGCCAGCGGGCGGAGCATGAAGAACAGGGTTTCGCCGCTCTGCGCCGCCAGGTGCAGGCGGCGCAGGCTTTCGCCGCGCGCGTGGTTGGCCCAGAACAGCAGCGCCCCGCAGCTGCCGCTGCGCAGCACCTGCTCGGCCGCCCACAGCGCGTCGGCGCTGCGGCTGGTACGCAGCCACAGCAGTTGCGAAGGCTGCAGGCCCAGCGCGGCCAGCGCCAGGGCTTGCGGCGGATGGGGCGGCTGGAGCAGGACGATGCGGCGTTCGGCGCAGGCTTGCAGGGCCGGGCGCAGCAGGCGCATTTCGCCGATGCCGGGCTGTTGCAGCAGCAGCTCGACCAGGGTGCCAACGGGCCAGCCGCCGCCGGGCAGCTGCGGCGACAGCGCCGCATGCCCGGTGTCGACACAGCGCGTGCCGGCGCGCGCCAGCTGCGAGGCGCGCCACAGCGAAGGGTGCAAGGCTTCCGGCGCAACAGAGGACAATGCCCCCGGTGTGGATGAGGAATTCATAGGGATTGGTGAAAAAGTACTGTATAAACATACAGTACTCGCTGAGCCTGGATTTGGCAAGATGTATTCATTTTGGCCATACCACTTACCCGATTGGTATTGACAGAAGCTAAAGCTGCGAATACCCCGGAAAAGCCGCCCTGCTCTGCAATCCATGAAATAATGGCGGCTCGTCCATTTACACTCAGACAATGCTCAGACAATGATGAAGCTGTCTCATGCACGCCACGGAGCACGCCCGTGACCACCCTCCAGCTCACCGGCGCCATCCTGTTCGCGATCGCCCTCGTCCACACCTTTTCTACCAAGCTGTTCCATTCGCTGGCCAGGCGCCATCCGCGCCATGCCGGCCTGTTCCACCTGCTGGGCGAAGTCGAAGTCGTGTTCGGCTTCTGGGCTTTCGTGCTGGTGCTCGCCATGGCCTTGCTGGCCGGCAGCGCCGAAGCCGTTGCCTACGCTGAATCGCGCCACTATACCGAGCCGCTGTTCGTGTTCGTGGTGATGGTGATCGCCGCCTCGCGTCCCGTGCTCGACGCCGTGCGCGACCTGCTCGCGCTGCTGGCGCGGCTGGCGCCGGTGCGCACCGAGGTGGCCCTGTGCTGGCTCGGCCTGGCGCTGGTGCCCCTGGCGGGCTCCCTGATCACCGAGCCGGCCGCGATGACGCTGGCCGCCCTGATGCTGGCGCCCCAGGTATTCCGGCCCGGAATTCCCGAATGGCTGAAGTACGGCGCCATCGGCGTGCTCTTCGTCAACGTCTCGATCGGCGGCACCCTCACCTCGTATGCGGCGCCTCCGGTGCTGATGGTTGCCGGCGCCTGGGGCTGGGACAGCGCCTTCATGGCCGCCACCTTCGGCTGGCGCGCCGCGCTGGCGGTGCTGTTCAATGCCACCGTCATCACCCTGCTGTTGCGCCGCCACCTGGCGCCCGGCGCCGTGGTCGAGGACGTGCGCATGCCCTGGGTCGTGTCCGCGGTCCACCTGGCTTTGCTGGCAGGCGTGGTGCTGCTGGCCCACCACCCGGTGCTGTTCATCGGCCTGTTCCTGTTCTTCCTCGGCTATACCCAGGCCTATCCCAAGCACCAGTCGCCGCTGATCCTGAAGGAAGGCCTGCTGGTCGGCTTCTTTCTGGCCGGACTGGTGCTGCTGGGTGGCATGCAGCAGTGGTGGCTGCAGCCGCTGGTCTCCAGCCTGGAGCCGACCGCCCTGTTCTTCGGCGCGCTGGCCCTGACGGCAATCACCGATAATGCGGCACTGACTTACCTCGGTTCGCTGATCGAGGGCCTGTCCGACCATGCCAAGTACATGCTGGTGGCCGGGGCGGTCGGCGGCGGCGGACTGACCGTGATCGCCAACGCGCCCAATCCGGCCGGCGCCGCCCTGCTGCGCGACGGCTTCGAAGACGGCTCGATCGGCATGGGCGGGCTGTTCCTGGGTGCGCTCGGACCGACCTGCGTGGCGGCGGCGATGTTTCTCATCTAATTAAGCGTCTAACAGAACCCTCAGGGCAAGGCGCATCGCTGCAGTGGCGGACCACAAAGACAGTACGCTGGTACGGCGAGACGATGCAACGCAGCAATGAGGGTTCTGTCAGGCGCGCGGAGAGAGTGTGATGGACGACGACATCCTGGTACACAAGACGGGCACCATCGAACGCTGCTGCCGGCGCGCGCGCGAGGAATACGAGAAGGACCCGACCACCTTCGTGAGCGACCTGACGCGCCAGGATGCGGCCACCCTCAACGTGATCCGCGCCTGGGAAGCGGCGATCGAGATGGGCGACTACGTGATCGGCAATGCCCGCCTCGGCCTGCCGCACGACGAGCGCGAGGTCATCACCCTGCTGGCCGAGCATGGCTGGATCGCCCCCACCCTGGCCGAGGACCTCAAGCGCACCGGCGAATTCTGCCGCGCCGAATGGGATTACCAGGAGGCGCCGCTGCCGGCCCTGGTCACCATCCTCAAGCGCGGGCTCGACGATTTCGGGCAATATGCCCAGGCACTGGTGAGCGGGGCCGCCGCCACCTGAGCCGCAGCACTACGGCTGGGGCTCGTGCACGTCCGATACCTCCACGTCCTCGGCGGCGATCTTCTCCTCCGCCAACTCGTGGTCTTCCTCGTCCGCCGCCAGTCCCTCCTGGCCGGCGCCACGCGCACTGTCATAGGTCAGTTCCACCAGCATCGGGAAATGGTCCGAGCCGAAGGACGGCAGGCGCTCGATATGCGACAGCGTGAAATGCTCGCTGTGGAACAGGTGGTCGAGCGGCCAGCGGGCGAACCAGAAGCCGGCGTGGAAGGTGTTGAACATGCCGCGCCCGATGCGCGGATCGAGCAGGCCGCTGATCTTGCGGAACAGCCGGGTGGTGGTCGACCACGCCACGTCGTTCAGGTCGCCCGCGACGATCACCGGCGTCTCCAGGCCGGCCTCGGCCACGCTCTTGGCCACCACCAGCAGCTCGGCGTCGCGCTGGGTCGATTCCATGTGTTCCGTGGGGCTGGGCGGCGTCGGATGCAGGAAATGCATGCGCACCTTGTGCCCGGACGGCAGGATGATCAAGGTATGCATCGACGGAATATCGTCCTCGACCAGGAACTGGATGGCACTGTCCTCCAGCGGCAGCCGAGAATAGACGTGCATGCCGTACAGATTGTCGAGCGGACACTTGAGCGTATGGGGATAATCCTTTTCCAGCACATCCAGCCGCTCTTGCCACCATGCATCTGTCTCCAAGGTAACGAAAATATCAGGCTCATGCTGACGGATCAGGGCGATCAATCCCTCGGTATTTCGGTTCGGCATCAGCACATTGGCTGTCAGGATACGGAACTGCCGGCTCGCTCCGCCAACCACCGCGTTTTTCACTTCATGGGGGTAAGCCTTGGTGTATGGAATGATCCACCAAGCCTGATAGGCCAGACAAGCGGCATTCGCTGCCAGCAACAGGTAAAAGGGGCTGTCGCGCCACTCTAGGAACAGGAACTGCCCGACCAGTACTGCGAGCGACAGGACGGCCAGTTGCAGCCGCGGAAAATCGAGGTCGCGTATCCACCACCCTGTACATCGCAACAGGGGCAGCAGCGTCGCAAGGACGATTACGGCAACCAGGGTCACGAAAGTGGGCAGCATGGCAGTCTCGAAAGCGGTAGCGGGCTCATTCAATGGAGTGATCGCAGTATGCCTCTTTTCCAACGCGGCAGTCTGTACGTTAGCGTGCACAAGTGGAAGATGAGCGTTTGTCATCTTTTAATACGTACTTGTTAAGCTACCGCAAGCTTTATCAAGGAATTTGTAACCAATCATTTCCGATCCCGGTCTGACGCTTGAAACTTCAGGCGCGAGGCGTAATGTGCGATGCATAAGCAATACGAGCGGGGGTCCCAATGAATCTCTTCAAGACAAACCATCTCAGGTATATCCCCTCACGCCGGGCCAAGCGGGAATCGGGCAAGAACTTGTATCCGCTGCTGGGTGTTGTTCTCTTGATCATGACGGCCGCACTCAGTTACGGCGCCATGTACTTCTTGCTGACTGCCTGATTCGCGTGGAGCCACGGTTACGCTGCCTGCCAGGCCAGGCAGCGTGTCCGGCACGCGAACCCTTGTTCCATCAGCCTGCAAGCCTGACGACGAGCTTGCCGAAGTTATGCCCTTGCAGCAAATCGATGAAGGCCGCCGGCGCCTGTTCCAGCCCGTCGACGATATCTTCACGGTAGCGCAGGCGTCCCTCCCTGATCCATTGCCCGGCCTGCTCCAGGAAGGCCGGACGCAGCTCCGCGAACTCGCGCTGGATGAAGCCGCGGATGGTCAGGCTCTTCTTCAGCACGTCGCGCATGACGAGGGCCAGCCGGTCGGCGCCGGGCGCGGCCTGCGGCAAGGCGTTGTACTGGGAGATCAGGCCGCAGACCGGCACCCTGGCGAAGTCGTTCAGCAGCGGGAACACCGCGTCCCAGACCCTGCCGCCGACATTTTCGAAGTAGACGTCGATCCCATCCGGGCAGGCGCTTGCCAGCTGCTGTGCGAAATCGGGCGCGCGGTGGTCGATCACGGCGTCGAAGCCCAGCTCGTCGCGCACGAAGGCGCATTTGTCGGATCCGCCCGCAATGCCGACCGCCCGCGCGCCATGGATGCGGGCGATCTGCCCCACCGCCGAGCCGACCGCACCGCTTGCCGCGGCCACCACCACGGTCTCGCCCGGCTTCGGGCGGCCGATCTGCAGCAGGCCCGTCCATGCGGTAAAGCCGGGCATGCCCAGCACGCCGAGCGCCGTGCTGGGCGGCGCCAGGGACGGGTCCAGCTTGCGCAGGTTGGCGCCATCGGACAGCGCATAGCGCTGCCAGCCCGAGTGTGACAGCACAATATCGTCCACCGCGAAGTCCGGTCTCCGCGAGACCACCACGCGCGCAACCGTGCCGCCTTCCATGACGCCGCCGACCGGCACCGGTTCCGCGTACGATTTCGCATCGTCCATCCTGCCCCGCATATAGGGGTCGAGCGAGAGGTAGAGGATTTCCAGCAGCAGCTGGCCGTCGGCGGGAACGGGGACCGGTTCCTGCACGATGCGGAAGTTGTCGAGCCGCGGCAGGCCATCGGGACGGGAAGCGAGCAGGACCCGCTGGTTGGTGGCTGGTGTCATCAAGGGCATCCTCCTGGAAAATACGGAAGAGACATGCTACGCCGGATCGGCAGTTCTTTCAGGCGCCCGGCCGGATATGCCCCACTGGTGCTTTTCACAACACGACGGCGGCGCTTTGCCGCGAGCGCGTCGCGATGCCGGCGATTACAACAACTTACAGAAATCCCACGCCTGCCGCCTTCTCAACAGTTCGCCGGACTTGTACCATAAGCACCATTTGCCAAGACCTCGAAAGACATCCATGACCTTCACCACCGTTTCACGCGCGCTGTGCCTGGCCGCGTTCGCCGCCGCCTTCGCCGTCCCCGTCCACGCAACCAGCTTCACCTCGTCCGCTTCGAGCGCGGGCTCGGCCTCGTCCGGCAGCGTGTCCGACTCGATCGGCGCCTCCAGCAACAGCTCGGGCGGCGACGAGCGCGTGGCGGCCGGCGCCTACCGCGTGATCGACATCGCCCAGGCCCCGGCCAAGGCCGACACCACCCGCATGACCCTGCGCGCCGTGGCGGCCGGCCCGGCAGGTGCGGCGCGCGAGTTCACCCTCGACGTGCCGAACCGTGCCCTGGCCGAACGCGGCGTGAACAAGGGTGAACTGGTGCAGGTCAACGAACGCGCATACGGCTACGAATTCGCCCACGCCGATACCAAACGCTCCTTCTTCCTGGCGCTGCAGGACGACTGGTACCGCGATCTGGCCTCGCGCAAGGTCGCGATCTGACGCATCCGATGTTGCGCCAGCTTGCCGCCGGCGCGCTCCTGCTGTGCGCGAGCGCCGGCGCGTGGGCGGGACTGCCGGTGTTCTGCCAGCAGTCCATCGACATCGGCGCCACCGAGCAGGACCGCGTGCTGCGCTTCTCGAACGTGGTCAAGCGCGAGCTGGAGCGCTCCGGGGCGGGCGTCGCCCTCATCGCGCGCGCCGGCCTGGACCTGAGCCGCTTCGGCCAGCTCTACTCGCACGCCGGCATCGCCCTGCGCGAGCATCCAGGCGGTCCATGGGCCGTGCGCCAGCTCTACTATGCCTGCGACGAGTCGCGCCCGCGCCTGTTCGACCAGGGCATCGCCGGCTTCGCGCTGGGCGCCGACGCACCCACGCGCGGCCACATCTCGCTGCTGTTCCTGCCGGAGCAAGACGGCGCGCTGCTGGCGCGCGCGGCCCAGGACAAGCGCCTGGCCCTGGCGCTGCTGGCCGGGCAATACAGCGCCAATGCCCATGCCTGGAGCACGCGCTACCAGAACTGCAACCAGTGGGTGGCGGAATTGCTCGCCGGCGCCTGGGGCCGCTTCGATGCAGGGGAAGGCGTGCGCGAACAGGCGCAGGAATGGCTGCGCGCACAGGGCTATACAGCCGGACCGGTCCGCATTCCCTCGCACTGGATGATGTTCGCCGGGCAGTTCGTGCCCCTGGTGCACATGAACGACCATCCGGTCGAGGACATCCAGGCGCTGGCGCTGCAGGTGAGCGTGCCGGCCTCGATCGAGGCCTTCGTGCGCCGCCAGGCGCCGCAGGCGCGCCGCGTCGAGCTTTGCCACACGCAGGAACGCATCGTCGTGCGCCATGGCTGGGAACCGCTGGGCGCCCAATGCGAGCCGGGCGCGGGCGACGAGGTGATTGCACTGGATTGAACGCCCGCGGCAGTGGACCCGGCCGGCCATGCGCAGGCTCAGCTCATCCATATATACTGGACGGAAAGCAGAAACGCTTGGCTGTCCAACAATAAAGAGGTGAACGACATGCTTGCCGATTTGATCCTGAACTTGTTTGGCGAAGTCGCCGCTAAACGCTACCGCTCCGTACGCTGGCTGTCCCGGATCGCCTTGCTGGCCCTGATCGGCGTGATCGTCTACGCAAGCATGCCAGGCCCGGTCTCATGACATGAGAACGCCCTGTGCAAGGCAGGGCCTTGTCTCGGCGGCAGCGCCTGATTGAGCGCCGCAGCCTCGCCGATCTCCTGGACCAGGCCCGGCGCGCCCACAACAAACCCTGCACGCGGCAGGGTTCGATGGAGCAGTACGGCGACGGCCTATTTGCCTGCCGCTTCGGCCAGCCTGCGCAGCACGGCGGGCGATACCGAATCGCGGCCGCGGCTGAGCTGGTACAGGGTCCGCAGGTCAACGCCATTGCTATTGCGGGCACCGATGGGAGCCGGGGTGAGGAAGAGGCTGCGGATGAAACTGATGATGGTGGCCATGATGTCATTCCCTGGAGTCGCTATCGAATGACTCCAGTATGCGGCCTCCAAGATAGAAATCAAATTGCGATCCATGATGATCGTCATTCACGAATTAACTATCTCGGCACGCCAGAAGCGGCCAAGGCCGCCATGCCCTCCGCGCTGGTGATCGTGCTGATGGGTGATCGCGCCGTGGCGGGCCTTGCGCGAGGACCGGCGCGAGCCTGCGCTGCCGCGCCAGATGCGCGGGATGGCGGCGCCTATGCAGCATGGATAAATCGCAGGCTGACGAATCGCGCATGCCGTCACGGCTGGGCAGTATTGCTATCATGCGCCATCCTTGAAGACAGTCGAAAGGCCGGCATGACACGCTTTTCCCGCTCCGCAGGCGCCCTTGTCCTCCTCGCCTTGCTGGCCGGCCCGGCCCTGCCTGTCCTGGCCGCCGACCCGACTGCCGAGCAAACCGCCTCCATGACGAAGCGGCTGCACGAAGACCTGGCCCGGACTTTCGTGCTGCCGGCGGCCCTGAAGCTCGATCCCGGACTGCGCACCGAGGCCGAAGGCATCGCCGCCGCCCATCTCGAGCGCATGGGGCAGGTCTTGCCGGCCTGGATAGACGAAGAGCGCCGCGTGCAGGCCGCGGAAAGCGGCAAGCCCGACGGCAATGCCCTGTTCTTCGCCGTGTTCGCCCGCGTGCTCAACGAGCTCGCGCTCTGGCACCTCGCACCCGGAGACGCCGCCTACGAACAGGCCACGCTGGCGGCCATCGCCGCGTCGCCGCAGGTCTGCAGTACCGAAGACGATCCCCGTTTCGTCGATTTCGCCAGCCGCATCATGCGCGTGCAGGCCATGCCGCCAGGCCAGCGCAAGCACGCCCTGTCCACCGAGCGCAGCCTGCTCACGGCCTGGGGCAAGCCGCGCAAGGCCGTGCCGGCGTGGCCGGCGCCGCTGCCGCAAGACGCCGCCATGGCCGCCATCGCCCAGGCGCGCAGCGGCGGCAAGCCCACACCGCTGCCCTTGCCCCCTTTCCTGGCATCGGTGCTGCTGGCGCAAGGCAAGGCTTACCAGGACGTGCACTGGGAAAGCCGCTGCGCCGTCCAGCGCTGGTGGCTGCGGGTAAGCCTTGTCGCCAAGACCGCGCCGGACGCCGCGCTCAATGCCTTTCGCTACGGTACCCTGATGACCGCCACCGACCGCTTCGGCACCATGTTCGAGACCGAGGCATCGCTGGCGGCCAAGGCGGACCCGGCCGCCCGGCGGGCCTACCCCAGGATGGCGCAGCGCTTCGACGTCACCGGCGCCACCACCATCACGCGCAGCTTCGACACCGCCGGCAAGCCGGTGCAGGCCAGCATCAGTGCGCGCCAAATTACGGTTCGCGGCATCCGCGGGGTTCGGCCGGTCGCCTTCGAGAACAGCTTCGACGCGCTCTCGCTGCGCTATGCGCTGGCCAACGCCGCGCCTGCGAAACCGGGGGAGCCCCCTCCCGCTACCTTCAAGATGGACTGGAGCCTGGAATCGCCAGAGGCCCCGGCCGGCGCCCCGCCCGGCCGTCCGTCCGCCACCGCAGCAGGAGCCAGGCCATGAAACCATCGTTCTTTCCGGCGCGTCTTGCCCGCCTCCTGTGCCGCGCCGTCTTCTGCGCGAGCCTGCCGGCGACCCTCGTCCACGCCCAGGAGGAACCGGCCACGCCGCCCATCACCCAGGCCGCCGCAAACGCGTTCTGGATCGGCGACTTCGCCGCCATCGAGCGCCAGAACGCAGACTACCGGCAGCCGGGACGCTTCGGCCCGGACGGCAGCTCGCAGCTCGACCAGTTCCGCTCCGGCCTGGGCAAGGTGATCAACAACAAAGTGAGCAATGCCGAAGCCTACCTGTCGGAACTCGACCGCCTGACGCTGGAATGGGCCACCGCCCACCCCACATCCGCGATCGCCCACGGCCTGCATGCCCGCGCGCTGGTGGCGCACGGCTGGTCCTACCGCGGCGGCGACGTCATCTCCAAGGTGCCGCCGGAAGCACGGAAGCAGTTCCAGGCCTACCTGCAGCGCGCCGTGAAGCATCTCGAGACCCACGCCGCCGTCGCCCTGACGGACAGCTATTCCCACCTGGTGCTGCTCAAGATCGGCACCGCCCTCGGCTGGGACCAGCAGCAGATGGCGGCAATCCTGGCCGACGGCCTGAAACGTAATCCCGACGACATCTCGCTCTACCCCGAGTTGCTGGTGTCGCTCCTGCCCAAGTGGGGCGGCGACATCAGGTCGATCGACAGCTTCATCCGACACGCCGCCGAGCAGACCACGACGCGCTTCGGCTCCGGCATGTATGCGGAGCTGTACTCCGGCGTGGCGGACGAATTCGGCCATGCACTGTTCGACGACAGCCTTGCGGAATGGCCGCGCATGAAACAGGCTTACGAGGACATGTTCGCCCGCTTTCCCAACAACCCGGCGCGCCTGAACCGCTACGCCTACATGGCATGCCTGGCCAAGGACAAGCCGGTCTTCACCTCGCTGCTCGGCAAGCTGGGCACCGCGATCCACACCAACCAGTGGGGCACGAACCCCGAACGCAACCTGGAAACGTGCCGCCGCTGGGGCGCCCAGCCCTAGCCTTCGGCCATGGCGCCGGCCCGGCCGACTGCCGGCGCCGCGCGCCGCGCCGGCGCACCCGCGCCCCGCTCGTGGCTGAACTGGTATCATGCGCGTTTTCCGGAATCCGGCCCCGATGCTGTCCGACAGCGGGCCCGTCCCTTACCCTACAGAACATCAAGAATGAACACACCAAGCAAGCTGCCCGGCTTCTGGAGCCGGCTTTCGATCGCCTTTGGCACCTTCTTCAAGTCGCTCGGCGACGCCGAGTTCGCCGCGCGCGTGCGCGATGACGGGGTCGGCCCGGTGGCGGCCCCGACCGTGGCGCCGACGCCTACGCCGACGCCTGCGCCAACTGTCGCACCAACGCCGGCCCCGACGGCCGCCCCTCTGCGCGCCCCGACCGCCGAGTCGGCCCTGCAGCTGCTGAGCCTGCTCCAGCGCGAAGCGCGCCTGATCGACTTCACCCAGGAAAACCTGAGCGCCTATTCCGACGCCGATATCGGCGCCGCCGCCCGCGTCGTGCACGAAGGCTGCGCGCGCGTGCTGCGCGAGCACTTCACCATCGAACCGGTACGCAGCGAAGCAGAAGGCGCCCGCATCACGCTCGAGGAAGGCTTCGACGCCGCCAGCGTGCGCCTGACCGGCAACGTGGTCGGCCAGGCGCCGTTCAAGGGGACGCTGTCGCACCGCGGCTGGCGTGCCACCAAGGTCCAGCTGCCGCAGCTGGCCGAGAAGCACGACGCGCGCGTGCTGGCGCCGGCGGAGGTGGAACTGTGAGCGACGCATTGAACGCCCCGCAGTCGGCCCGGTATGCGATCGGCATCGACCTCGGCACTACCCACAGCGCCCTGTCCTATGTCGACCTGCAGGCCAGCGACGGCGAGAAGACCGTCGACGGCGTCCTGCCCATCCCGCAGCTGAGCGGGCCCGGCACCGTCGAGGCGCTGCCGCTGCTGCCCTCCTTCCTCTACCTGCCGCATCCGGACGAACTGGCCGCCGGCGAAACGGCGCTGCCGTGGAGCCCGGGGGGCGAGGGCTTCATTGCCGGTGAAATGGCAAGGAGCCGCGGCGCCACCACACCGATCCGCCTGGTGTCCTCGGCCAAGAGCTGGCTGAGCCATCCGAGCGTGGACCGCCGCGCAGCCATCCTGCCGCACGACGCCCCGGAAGAAGTCGCGCGCGTCTCGCCGCTCGAGGCCTCGACCCGCTACCTGGCGCACCTGCGCCAGGCCTGGAATGCGGCGCATCCGGACGCGCCTTTCGATGCCCAGCAGGTCACCGTCACCATTCCCGCTTCCTTCGATCCGGGCGCGCGCGAGCTCACGGCCGAGGCGGCGCGCAACGCCGGCTTCCAGCCGACCCTGCTGGAAGAGCCGCAGGCCGCCCTCTACAGCTGGATCCAGGGCAGCCGCGGCGCCTGGCGCAAGCAGGTCAAGGCCGGCGACATCGTGCTGGTCGTGGACGTGGGCGGCGGCACCAGCGACTTCTCGCTGATCGCCATCCTCGAGCGCGACGGCAAGCTGGAGCCGCATCGCGTGGCAGTAGGCGACCACATCCTGCTGGGCGGCGACAACATGGACCTGGCCCTGGCCCATTTCGTGGCGCGCAAACTGCAGGCGGGCGGCACCCAGCTCGATGCCTGGCAGATGCGCGCCCTCACCTACGGCTGCCGCAGCGCCAAGGAACACCTGCTGGCCGACGCCAACGCCACCGTGTGGCCGATCGTGGTGCCGAGCCGCAGCTCGAAGCTCATCGGCGGCTCGATCCGCACTGAACTCACGCGCGATGAGGTCACCGCCTTCATTACCGACGGCTTCTTCCCGCGCGTCGAGGCGTCGGCACGCCCGGCCACGCGCCAGCGCGCCGGCCTGACCCAGGTCGGCCTGCCCTACGCGCAGGATGCCGCGATCACGAAACACCTGGCCGCCTTCCTGGCGCGCCAGGCCGGCGCCACGGCGGAGCTGGAAGGTTTCGAGGGCCGCGTGAATGCCGAACACCGCGACGGCGGCCCGAGTTTCCTGCACCCGAGCGCGGTGCTGTTCAACGGCGGCGTCTTCAAATCGAACATCCTGGCCCAGCGCGTGATGGACACCATCAACGACTGGCTCTACCTGGAAGGAGCCGAACCGGCGCGCATGCTCGAAGGCGCCGACCTCGACCTGGCGGTGGCGCGCGGCGCCGCCTACTTCAGCCATGCCCGCCGCGGCGGCGGCGTTCGCATCCGCGGCGGCACGGCCCGTTCCTACTACGTCGGCGTGGAATCGTCGATGCCGGCCATTCCCGGCATGGAGCCACCGATCGAAGCGCTGTGCGTGGCGCCCTTCGGCATGGAAGAAGGCAGTGAACTCGAACTGCCGGGCCAGGAATTCGGCCTGGTGGTGGGCGAGCCGGTCACCTTCCGCTTCTTCGGTTCCACCACGCGCCGCCAGGACCGCATCGGCGAGGTGCTCGAGTTCTGGGGCCCGGACGAGCTGCAGGAGATGAACGAAATCCAGGCCACGCTGCCGGCCGAGGGCCGCGTCGCGGGCGACGTGGTGCAGGTCAAGCTGCATGCGCTGGCGACGGATGCCGGCACGCTGGAACTGGCGGCCGTATCGCGCGAAGGCCAGCGCTGGAAGATCGAATTCGACGTCCGCAATGCGCCGGACCAGCATTGATGCCCCAGTGACCCCGCAGTGAATCAGTACCTCGTCAGCATCGACCTGGGCACCACGAACACGGTGCTCGCCTACGCCCGGCCCGGCGCGCCCGATGTCGAGCTGTTGGAGATCGAGCAACTGGTGGCGCCCGGCGAAGTTGCCGCTTCGCCGCTGCTGCCCTCGATGCGCTACCACCCCGCCGAGGGCGAACTCGCTTCCGGCGAACTCCAGCTCCCGTGGATCCAGCAGGACCCGGCCGGCGTCGAGCGCGTCGCCGTGGGGCGCCTGGCGCGCGTGCTCGGCGGGCAAGCGCCGGGACGGCTGGTGGCCAGCGCCAAGAGCTGGCTGTCCCATGCGGGCGTCGATCGCATGGCCGCCATCCTGCCCTGGGGCGCCGGAGACGCGGACGTGGCCAAGGTATCGCCGGTCGCGGCCAGCGCCAGCTACCTGGCGCACCTGCGCGCGGCCTGGAACGCGCGCTTCCCACAGGCGCCGCTGGAGCGCCAGCAGATCGTCCTCACCGTCCCTGCCTCGTTCGACGAAGGCGCGCGTGCGCTCACCCTGGCGTCGGCGCGCATGGCCGGCCTGCCGGAACTGCGCCTGCTGGAAGAACCCCAGGCCGCCCTCTACGACTGGCTCTACCGCCACCGCGCCACCCTGGCCCGGGACCTGGCGCACACGCGCCTGGTGCTGGTGGCCGACGTCGGCGGCGGCACTACCGACTTCAGCCTGGTCAAGGTCGGGCTGGACGACGGCGGCGAGCCGGCGCTGACCCGCATCGGCGTCGGCAACCACCTGATCCTCGGCGGCGACAACATGGACCTGGCGCTGGCGCACCTGGCCGAGTCGCGTCTCGGCAACCCCGAGCGCCTGTCGGCCGGCCGCATGGCCCAGCTGACGGAGCGCTGCCGCGCTGCCAAGGAACAGCTGCTGGCCCCCGACGCACCGGAGCAGGTCGGCGTCACGCTGCTCGGCGCCGGTTCGCGCCTGGTCGGCGCCAGCCGCTCGGCCACGATCACGCGCGAGGATGTGCAGCGCATCGTCCTCGACGGCTTCTTCCCGCCGAACGAAGCGCAGGAACCCGCCAGGCGCGCGAGGGCCGGCATCGTCGAATTCGGCCTGCCGTATGCGAGCGACCCGGCCGTGACGCGCCACCTCGCCGGGTTCCTGCGCCAGCATGCGGCCGCTGCGCGTGAAGCGCTCGGCAAGGCGGACGACACCGGGAATGACGGAAGGCTTCCGGTTCCCGACGCCCTGCTGCTCAACGGCGGCGTGTTCCGCGGCGCGGCCCTGGCGCGGCGCCTGGCCGAGGTGCTGTCCACCTGGCGCGGCGCACCCGTCCAGGTGCTGCACAACGAGGATCCGGACGTCGCGGTGGCGCGCGGCGGCGTCGCCTATTCGCTGGCGCGCGCGGGCCAGGCCCCAGGCATCGAAAGCGGCTCGGCGCGCAACTACTACCTGCTGCTGGACGCGCAGCAGTCCGGGGACACGGTACGCGCGGTCTGCCTGCTGCCGCGCGGCGCGCCCGCCGCCGAAGAAATCCGCCTGGCGAGCCGCAGCTTTGCCCTGCGCCTGGGGCGGCCGGTGCGTTTCCACCTGGTGTCCATGACGGGCGATCCCGGCGGCGTGCCGCCGCAGCCCGGCGACCTGCTGGACCTGCCGGCCGCCGACATCGTGCGCCTGCCGGCCATCTCGACAGTCTTGCGCAGCAGGCGCAGCACCGATATTCCGGTGCAGCTGGCAACCGTCCTGTCCGAAGTCGGCACGCTGGAAGTGTCCTGCGTCGCCGAAGAAGACGCAAGCCAACGCTGGCGTCTCGAATTCCAGCTGCGCGGCCAGGAGGACGAAGAGCCGGTCGAGGAGGCTGCGCTGCCGCAGGAACTCGATGAGGCCATCGCCCTCATCGACCGCATCTTCGGCAACCGCTCGCAGCAGGTCGACCCGCGCGAGGTGCGCCAGCTGCGCGCCGCGCTCGAGCAGCTGCTGGGTCCACGCGAACGCTGGACCACGCCGCTGTTGCGCCGCCTGTTCGACGCCCTGCTGGCACGCGCCAAGGGACGGCGCAGGTCGGGCGAGCACGAACGCGTGTGGCTGAACCTGGCCGGCTACTGCCTGCGTCCCGGCTTCGGCCATCCGCTCGACGCGTGGCGCATCGAGCAGCTGTGGGCGCTGTTCGAGCCAGGGCTGCAGTACCACAAGGACGGCCAGGTGCGGGCCGAGTGGTGGACCCTGTGGCGCCGCGTGGCCGGCGGCCTGTCTACCGAAGCCCAGCTGCGCCTGCTCGACGACTTCGCCTTCAACCTGCAGGCCGATGCGTCGGAACGCGGCCGCCGTCCGGTGACGCTGGTCGACGGCACCGAGGACGACATGCTGCGCGTCGGCGCTTCGCTGGAACGCATTCCGTCCGCCTACAAGGCCGAGATCGGCGACTGGCTGGTCCAGCAGATCATGGACATGCCGACCGGCGCCAGGATCGACGCCCGCGCCGCGGCCCGCTACGCACGCTACCTGTGGGCGCTGGGCAGGGTGGGCGCCCGCCAGTCCTTCCACGGCGCCGCGCACGAAGTAGCCCCGGCCGCGTCCGCGGAAAGCTGGCTCGGCAAGCTGTTGCAGCTCGACTGGAAGCGGATCGAGCCGGCCGGCTTTGCCGCCGCCCACATCGCGCGCATGACCGGCGACCGCTCGCGCGACATAGGCCAGGCGATGCGCGAGGAGGTGCTGCGCCGCCTGTCCGCCAGCGGCGCTCCCGCTGCCTGGCCCGCCATGGTGCGCGAGGTGGTCGAACTCGACCAGGCTGTCGAAACCCGCATGCTGGGCGACGCGCTGCCGCCGGGGCTCAAGCTGCTGCGCTGATCATCGCGCAGCCTGCCGTGCAACTGCGAGACCACGCTGATCGTAGGGTGGGCGGCTCCACCCGATGCGATGAGCCGCCTGCGACACCTGCGCCGCCCGCGCGTTCAGCTCACGGAAGCGCGGTGGCAGCGCATTCTCTTCGAGCCGCGTCAACAAAACACGAAATCCTCATTCGACTTCGGCAACGCGCACATCACCTTGCGCAACCCTACCCACGCGAACCCGGCGACGGGGAATACCAGCAACCAGAATGCAGACATGATCGACTCCTTCAGCACAGCTTGTTTTCGCACACCCGTGCGAAATAAGTTGAGAAAAAAGGACAGGCGTGGCCTGTCCGGTTCAGTGACACCCTATTCCAGGTCGTTGAAACTCTTGTACGTCGATATCAGGCGGTTGAAGGCCCGTTGCGCCCGCCGCGGCACCGCGTTCGCACGCAGGAAGCGCGCGTCGTGCATCACGCCGATGGCCAGGCTGTAGATCTCGAACACCAGCTGCTCGGGTTCGGTATCGGGCCGCAGCTGCCCCGCCTCCATCGCCTGCAGCACCGTCTTGCGCAGGGAGGCGCGCCAGCGGTTCACGCCGGCTTCGATGCGGTCGCGCAGCGGACCCGGCACGTCGTCGAACTCGAAGGCGCCGGCCGTGTACAGGCAGCCTCCCCGCGCCGTCTCGTTGCCGATCTTCCTCAGCCACAACTCGACCTGCAGGGTCAGGCGCGGCAGGCCCTTGGCCACCTGCAGGGCAGGCATGAACACTTCCTCGCTGAAGCGGCGGTCGTATTCGTCCAGCACCGCCGCCTGCAGGGCCTCGAGCGAACCGACGCGCGAGAACACGCCGCTCTTGCTGATGCCGGTCCGCTTGGACAGCTCGCCCAGCGAGACCTTGCCGATGCCCTCGCTGGACGCCATGCCGTAGGCGGCGTCGAGGATGGTCGCGTAGGTGGCTTCGCTTTTGGAAGTGGTGTTCATGCGCACACTTTAGCACAGGTGTGCGAAACAACAAGGAGTTTTTGTCATGCCTGTACCAGGGCGGGACCAATGCGGGAATCTGGAGAGGCGTCGTGCGGGAGATACAAGTGAAGCGTTTGGCAGACGGCCGGGCCGGCGGCGGCCCCGTGCTGGCGTCGATGGCGGATGCCTCGCCCTTCGCCACCGGACGCGCCTGTGGCGTGACTGCCCGCAGCGGCATCGGATGGGCCTGAGAGCGCGCCGGTCCTGAGACTGGCGCGGGCCGGGGCCGGCCCGCGCGCTGCGCCCCGGTTCAGCGGCGGCCGAACCAGCCCAGGCGGGCGAAAACGGAACTGAACAGGGTGCCTGCCGAGCGCGTGGGGATACGTTTGCTGAACAAGCCGGTGTAGTTGCAGCGGGAATTGACGGTCATCTCTTTTCTCTCCGAAACATTACTTGGCACAATAACCACGCGCCAGCTATTGTTCTGTACGCTAGCTCGCATAGCGCGCACGCAGCTTGTCTCCTGCCGCGCGCGCCCTCGCACGATTGCGCCATATCATGCGACCAGTGGGGTTGCGCCCTACCCTTGACGGGTGAGCCGCCCTGCTTCGTGGCCAACCAACGACCTAGGAGGTGTGCGATGAGCTACGCAGATCGTGATAAATATGGCATGTACAAAAACGTCCGCAACACTGGCCCGGGGCCTGCGCTGATGGGTGCGGATACCCTGATCGGAGACAGCGTCGTCAACGCTGCCGAAGAAGATCTCGGCGAGATCAAGGAAATCATGCTCGACATGCAGACCGGCCAGGTGGCGTATGCCGTGCTGGCCTTCGGCGGCTTCCTGGGCATGGGCGAGAAGCTGTTCGCCGTGCCCTGGCAGGCGCTGCACCTGGATACGGACAACAAGCGCATGGTACTCAACGTCGAAAAGGAACGGCTCAAGAGCGCCCCCGGCTTCAACAAGGACGCCTGGCCGGACATGAGCGATATCACCTGGGCCGACAGTATCCACAGCTTCTATGGCACCGACATCAATCGCCTGGGCGCACCGTCGATGGGTCCGGCGCTTCCGATCCGCACCATGCCGGGCAGCACGGGAGCCGGCTCCACGATGGGCGGCGCCGTGGGCTCCAGCATGGGCGCAGGGCACGCAGGGAGCGGCGGCGGCGCCGGCAGCAGCGTGGGCGTCAGTGTCGGATCGGGGAGCCTGCATGGCGACTCGTATGGCGTCGGCGGCAGCCCCGATCCGCGACCGGGGCATGATGGAGACGATAAGGACCTGAGCCGGATTCGCGGCAGCAATATCGGCTGACAGCGCAAGCGTGAAGGCCTCCGTAGCGTGGGCGCGGGAAAACAGTCCAGTGGACTGTTCTCCCGCCCACGCGTTTCGACCACCGGAGCGCAATCACATCCCGCGATGAAATGTCGGGCTTTGGCCGACATGCGACACAGCGCGTGAATACGTGCTTCAGTTGAACGCGTGGGCAGAATCTGCCCAGCCTACGAAACCCCGCTGCATTAGCGAATCATCGACTCCCACACCTTCTGCAAGCGCTTGGCCGACACCGGCATCGGCGTACGCAACTCCTGCGCGAACAGCGACACCCGCAATTCCTCCAGCATCCAGCGGAACTCCAGCATGCGCGGATCGTTGTTCTTGCCCGCCTGGTTCTTGAGCGTACGCTGGAACTGGCTGGCCGCGTTCTGCCACTCCGCCATCAGCTGCGCGTCGCGCGAAGGATTGCCGCGCAGCTTCTCGAGGCGCACGTTGATCGCCTTCAGGTAGCGCGGAAAGTGCGCCAGCTGGCTGTACTCGTTGTCCGCGATGAAGCGCTTGTGGATCAAGCCCTGCAGCTGCGACCCGATGTCCTGCTGCACCGCCGGCGCCAGGCTCTGGATACGCTTGGGCATGCCATGGAACTCCGCCAGCACCGAGCCTACCAGGCGCGCGATCTCGTTGATCAGGAGGCCGATGCGGCCCTTGCCTTCGTCCTTGCGCTTGTTGAACTCGCCGGAGTTGACCGGCAGCGGATCCTGCAGGCAGGCGATGTCGATCGCCTTGGCGATGATCTGGTCGCGCAGCTCTTCCTGCGTGCCCACGCTCATGAACTGCATGCCCATGCCCTGCAGGCCGGGGATGTTCTTTTCGGCGAACTTGAGCTGGTCCTTCAGCTGCAGCGCGAACAGGCGGCGCAGGCCGATCCGGTGGGTGCGTGCCGCGACGTTCGGGTCGTCGAACACTTCCAGGTCGCAATGCGTGTTCTTGTCCACCAGGGCCGGGAAGCCGATGAGGGTCAGCTTGCCTTGCGTGATCTCCAGCAGTTCCGGCAGCTCGCCGAAGCTCCAGGTGGTCAAGCCGGTGTGCTGGACCGCGCCTGCGGCCGCGCCAGCGCCAGGCGCCGCGTTCGATGCCTGGCTGCCCGGTTTCGTCACCGGCGCATTGCCCTTCCCTTTTGCCGGCACGGCAGGCGCCGGGGCGGCCTGCAGCTTCGCCGGCGCCGCCGTCGGCGTCGCTTCCGCCATCTTCTGGAAGCTCTCGCGCGCCTGTCCGCCCAGCTCGGCCTGCAGGGTCGCCAGGTTGCGTCCCATGTCCAGCTGCCGTCCGTGCTCGTCGATCACCTTGAAGTTCATGAACAGGTGCGCCGGCAGCGTCTCGAGCTTGAAGTCGCCAGTGAGCACGCGCGCACTGGTGTGCATGTGAATGTCGGCGATCAGCGCGTCGACCAGGTCGCCCTTGGCGAAGCGCAAGGGCTCCTGGTGGCGCTCGAAGAACCTGGCCGCATAGTCCGGCAGCGGCACGCAATGGCGGCGCAGCTTCTGCGGCAGCGATTTGAGCAGCAGGTGCACCTTCTCCTTCAGCATGCCCGGCACCAGCCAGCCCGCGCGCTCTTGCGGAATCTGGTTGAGTGCGAACAGCGGCACGGCGAGGGTCACGCCGTCGCGCGGGCTGCCCGGCTCGAAGTGATAGGTCAAGCCCATCTCGATGCCGGTGACGTTCATCGTCTTCGGGAACAGCTCGGTGGTGACGCCGGCCGCCTCGTGCCGCATCAGCTCTTCGCGGACCAGGAACAGGAGCTTCGGATTGTCGCGCGACGCGTCCTTGTACCACTTCTCGAAACCGGCGCCGTTCACCACCGTGTCGGGGATTTCCTTGTCGTAGAACGCGGCGATCAGCTGCTCGTCCACCAGCACGTCCAGACGGCGCGATTTATGCTCGAGGTTCTCGATCTCGCGCACCAGCTTGTGGTTGTGCGCAAAAAAGGGCGCGCGCGTTTCGTAGTCGCCCGCCACCAGCGCGTCGCGGATGAAGATCTCGCGCGCCTCCACCGGGTTGTGCTGGCTGTAGTTGATGCGGCGGTTGCTGTAGACGACGATGCCGTACAGGGTGGCGCGCTCCAGCGCCGTCACTTGCGCCTGGCGCTTTTCCCAGCGCGGCTCGCCCCACGACTTCTTCAACAGGTGCGCGCCGATCTTCTCCACCCACTCCGGCTGGATCTGCGCAATGGTGCGCGCATACAGGCGCGTGGTCTCGACAAGTTCGGCCGCCATCACCCAGCGTCCCGGCTTCTTGGCGAGGTAGGAACCGGGCCAGATGTGGAACTTGATGCCGCGCGCGCCCAGGAATACCGGCTCGTCCTCGGCCTTGAAGCCGATGTTGCCCAGCAGGCCGGTGAGGAGCGCCAGGTGCAGCTGGTCGTAGGTGGCCGGGGCGGCGTTCAGGCGCCAGCCCTGCTCGCGCGCCACCGTCAGAAGCTGCGAATGCACGTCGCGCCACTCGCGCAGGCGCAGCTGCGACAGGAAGTTGGCGCGGCAGTTCTCCTGCAGCTGGCGGTTGGTTTTCTTGTGCTCGATCGCGTCCTCGAACCAGGCCCAGATCTTCAGGTAGCTGAGGAACTCGGACTTCTCGTCGGCGAACTTCTTGTGCTTCTCGTCGGCCTGCTGCTGGTACTCGACCGGGCGGTCGCGCGGATCCTGCGTCGACAGGGCCGACGCCACGATCAGCATCTCGGTGAGGCAGTCGTTGTCGACCGCTGCCAGGATCATGCGGCCCACGCGCGGATCGAGCGGCAGCTTGGCCAGCTTGCGGCCGAGGCTCGTCAGCTCGTTGGCGTCGTCGACCGCGCCGACTTCCTGCAGCAGCTGGTAGCCGTCCGCGATCGCGCGGCCCTGCGGCGGCTCGATGAAAGGGAAGGTCTCGACGTCGGTCAGGTGCAGCGACTTCATGCGCAGGATGACCGCCGCCAGCGAGGAGCGCAGGATCTCCGGGTCGGCGAACCTGGGGCGCTTGTTGAAATCGTCCTCTTCGTACAGGCGGATGCAGACGCCGTCGGCCACGCGGCCGCAGCGGCCGGCGCGCTGGTTGGCCGAGGATTGCGCCACCGGCTCGATCTGCAGCTGCTCGACCTTGTTGCGGAAGCTGTAGCGTTTCACGCGCGCCAGGCCGGTATCGACCACGTAGCGGATGCCCGGAACGGTCAGCGAGGTTTCAGCCACATTCGTCGACAGCACGATGCGGCGCGCATTGGTCGTCTTGAACACGCGGTCCTGCTCCTCGACGGACAGGCGCGCGAACAGCGGCAGGATCTCGACATGCGGCGGATGGTGCTTGCGCAGGCTTTCCGCGCAGTCGCGGATCTCGCGCTCGCCCGGCAGGAACACCAGCACGTCGCCCGAGCCGATGCGGCACAGCTCATCGACCGCATCGACGACGGCATCCATCAGGTCGCGCTTGTCGCGGGCTACCTGTGCCTTCGGAGAGGGTTCGCCCGGCTTCGGCTGGGTGGCGGACACCGGGTCGCGGTCCACCGGCCGATAGCGCACTTCCACCTTGTACAGGCGGCCCGAGACCTCGATGACGGGCGCCGGCTTGCCCGGCGTGCCGAAATGGCGCGAGAAGCGCTCGGCATCGATGGTCGCCGAAGTGATGATCACCTTCAGGTCCGGACGGCGCGGCAGCAGCTGCTTGAGGTAGCCGAGCAGGAAGTCGATGTTCAGGCTGCGTTCGTGCGCTTCGTCGATGATGATCGTGTCGTAGGCGCGCAGCAGCGGATCGGTCTGGGTCTCGGCCAGCAGGATACCGTCGGTCATCAGCTTGACCGACGCGCCCTTGTGCAAGGTGTCGTTGAAGCGCACCTTGAAGCCCACGTGCTCGCCCAGCGGCGAACCGAGTTCCTGCGCGATGCGCTTGGCGGTGCTCGACGCGGCGATGCGGCGCGGCTGGGTGTGGCCGATCAGGCCCCTCTGGCCGCGGCCCAGCTCCAGGCAGATCTTCGGCAGCTGGGTGGTCTTGCCCGAACCGGTTTCGCCGGAGACGATGACCACCTGGTTGTCGTTAATCGCCTTCGCGATCTCGGCGCGGCGGCCGGACACCGGCAGGTCTTCGGGGAAGGTAATCGGCGGGAGCGGATTGCGGAAAGGAGGCGTGCGCGCATCCGCGCCGCGCTCCTGCTCGCGTGGCGCGCGCTCGCCGCGTTCGCGTGGCGGCGCATCCGGCCGATCCGGTGCACGCTGGGGCCGCGGCTGCCCGCCGCCCTGCCCGTTCGCCGGACGCTCGCCATGCTCCTTGCGCGGCGGCGCAGGTGCCCGGCGCGGCCCCTTGTCCTCGGGCCGGGTCTGCAGTTCGCCATCGCGCGTCTGCGTCATCGGCTGTCGCGTCTGCGGCGCACGCGTTTCGTCCTCCGGCCGCCGGGTATCCGTATCGGTGGCGGAAGGGTTCCGGGAAGCAGTGCGCGCCTGCTGCTGCGAAGGCTTGTTACTCTGTTCAGACATTGATTTTTATACGGTATTTGGTGCGCACAACGCGCAGCGAATTATAATGCGGCAAATGGAAAATCCTACCCAATTCGTCCAGTGGCTGCGCTCCGTCGCGCCATACATTCACACCTTCGGCGGCAAGACCTTCGTCGTTGCCTTCCCGGGCGAACTGGTGGCATCCGGCGCCCTGCCGGTGCTGGCCCAGGACCTGTCCCTGCTGCTGGGCCTCGGCATCCGCCTGGTGCTGGTGCACGGCTCGCGTCCGCAGGTGGCCGAGCAGCTCGCCCTGCGTAACGTGGAAGGGCGCTTTCACAACGGCATCCGCATCACCGACAGCGCCGCGCTCGAGTGCGCGAAGGAAGCCGCCGGCGAACTGCGTCTCGACATCGAAGCCGCTTTCAGCCAGGGGCTGCCGAACACCCCGATGTCGCATGCCCAGATCAGCATCGTCTCGGGCAACTTCGTCGTCGCCCGCCCGCTGGGCGTGATCGACGGCACCGACTTCGAACTCACCGGCGTCACCCGCAAGATCGCCGCCGACAAGATCCAGCCGATCCTGCAGACCGAGGACAGCCTGGTGCTGCTGTCGCCGCTGGGCTTCTCGCCCACCGGCGAAATCTTCAACCTGACCATGGAAGACGTGGCCGCCGAGGCCGCGATCGCCCTGCACGCCGACAAGCTGATCTTCATCACCGAGACCTCGATGATGAGCGACGCGGCCGGCGCCGAGATCCGCGAACTGTCCTCGCACCAGGCCGAGGCCGTGCTGCAGGCCGGCTTCCTGCCGCCTGACGCGGCCTTCTACCTGCGGCACGCCGTCAAGGCCTGCAATAGCGGCGTCGACCGCGCGCACATCGTGTCTTTCGAGATGGACGGTTCCGCCCTGCTGGAGCTGTTCACCCACGACGGCGTCGGCACCATGATCAGCCACGAAAACCTCGAAAGCCTGCGTCACGCCACAATTGAGGACGTCGGCGGGATTATCAAGCTGATCGAGCCGCTCGAAGCTGACGGCACCCTGGTCTACCGCGGCCGCGAACTCATCGAGCGCGAGATCGACCAGTTCTCCGTGATCGACCACGACGGCGTGATCTTCGGCTGCGCCGCCCTGTATCCGTTCCCGGAGGCGAAGATGGGCGAGATGGCCTGCCTGACGGTGAGCCCGGACGCCCAGACCCAGGGCGACGGCGAGCGCATCCTCAAGCACATCGAGAACCGCGCCCGCGCGGCCGGCCTGACCAAGCTGTTCGTGCTGACCACGCGCACCGCGCACTGGTTCAAGAAGCGCGGCTTCGTACCGGCCACGGTGGACGACCTGCCGAAGGACCGCCAGCACATGTACAACTGGCAGCGCCGGTCACAGGTTTTCATCAAGACCCTATAATAGAGCTTTACTGCGTGCCGGCCCGACCCGCACGGCTTGAATAACAGGATTACAGGAGCACTACCATGGCCCGCACCGTCCAATGCATCAAACTGAAGAAGGAAGCCGAAGGACTGGACTTCCCGCCGGTACCAGGCGAAATGGGCAAGAAGCTGTACCTGTCGGTTTCGAAAGAAGCCTGGCAGGCATGGCTGAAGCACCAGACCATGCTGATCAACGAGAACCGCCTGAACCTGGCGGACGACCGCGCGCGCAAGTACCTGGCGACGCAGATGGAACGTCATTTCTTCGGTGATGGCGCTGCCGACCAGGCGCAGGGTTACGTGCCGCCTGCGGCCTGATTCATTTGTAGGGTGGTCGGCTCCGCCGACCGCGCGTTCAAGCACGGGATGCGTCGTCGCGATGCATGTGTGATTTGGACGCGCGGTCGGCGAAGCCGACCACCCTACGTCCAACTAAGCTGCCAACTACATCTTCACGCACTGGCGCAACTCACAGCGCGCCATAAATACCTTCCCATCCTCGCAACGCATCCGGTAAACCTCCACCGGCCCTTCTTCCGTCACGAGCCCGGCGCCCTGCCCGCCCGTGCAGCCCTGCCCCTTCGCCATCCTCTCGACCGTCGCCGACGACACGCCGATCCGGAACGGCACGCGCTCGATCGGCGTGCCGCTCGGGTCGAGCAGGGCCGGCGCCGCCGGCCTGGCCGCCGCGACCGGCGCAGGCGCCGGCTTCATCCCGCTCTTGAACAGGGTACAGCCGCCCAGCAGGACGGCCACGAGGACAGGCAAAGAGGCCAGCGCATGCTTCATCGTGCGTTCTCCGCTCAGAAAACCAGGGTCTTGACGCCTTCCGGAGTACCCAGCAGGCACACGTTCGCGCCCGCCTTGGCGAACAGGCCGACGGCGATCACGCCGACCATCTGGTTGATCCGCTCTTCCATTGCCACCGGGTCGCTGATCGACAGGCCGACCACGTCGATGATTTCGCCGCCGTTGTCGGTAATGAAGGCTTCGTCCGAACCGGCCTTGGTACGCAGCCGCGGCTGGCCGCCCAGCGCCGCCAGCTGGCGCATCACCGAGGCGCGTGCCATCGGGATCACCTCGACCGGCAGCGGGAACTTGCCGAGCGTATCGACCAGCTTCGAGCCGTCCGCGATGCAGACAAAGCGCTTCGCGACCGAGGCCACGATCTTTTCGCGCGTGAGCGCCGCGCCGCCGCCCTTGATCATCGCGCCGCTGGCGGTGATCTCGTCGGCGCCGTCGATGTAGACCGCCATCGAGCTGACTTCGTTCAGGTCGAACACGGGGATGCCGTGACCGCGCAGGCGGCTGGCCGTCGCTTCCGACGAGGCCACGGTGCCCTTGATGCGGTCCTTGATCCTGGCCAGTTCGTCGATGAAGAAATTGGCCGTCGAGCCGGTGCCGACGCCGATGATCTCGCCGTCCACCACGTAATCGATCGCGGCGCGCGCCACGGCTTGCTTGAGTTCGTCCTGGGTCATGATGCTGTGAATGAGAAGTTGGAGGAATGGGGGAAGGCGCCATTTTAGCGGATTGCACCGTTCGCCCCCCGAAAACGACGCTTCGTCACACCGTTTCGACCGTCGATGCGCCACGCATTGCCAAGCTTTTATCTGTACATCACACTAGTCTTTCCGTAAGCAAATAGAACAACACAATGAAACTCTTGACGAAGAAGCGGATTGCGATCGCCGCTGGCGTGATCGTGGTGGGCGGCGCGGCCGCAGCATGGTGGATGCCGAAAGGCGAGCCGGAGGTGCCGCCGTCGAAGTACCGCAGCGCGCAGGTCGACATGGGCGCCATCAACCAGTCGGTCACCGCCACCGGCACCATCAACCCGGTGGCGCTGGTGAACGTGGGCTCGCAGGTGTCCGGCACCGTGGTCGAGCTGAATGCCGACTTCAACGACCGCGTCACCAAGGGCCAGGTGCTGCTCAAGCTGGACCCGACCATCTTCAATGCCCAGATCCGCCAGTTCGAGGCCAGCCGCGCCTCCGCCCAGGCCAACCTGAAGCTGGCCGAAGCCAACTACCAGCGCAACCAGCAGCTCGTCACGCAAAGCTTCGTCTCCAGCACCGCGCTCGACGCCAGCCGCCGCGAGATGGAGGTGGCCCGCGCCAACGTGCAGCTGGCCCAGGCCCAGCTCGACCGGGCTAGAGCTGACCTGAACAACAGCGTGATCCGCTCGCCGATCGATGGCGTGATCATCAAGCGCACCATCGACCTGGGCCAGACCGTGGCCGCCTCGTTCAACACACCGAACCTGTTTCAGATCGCGCGCGACCTGACCAAGATGCAGATCGACACCAGCGTGTCGGAAGCCGACGTCGGCGCCCTGAAGGACGGCCTGCCGGCGCGCTTCGTCGTCGATGCCTATCCGGACCGCGAATTCCACGCCACCATGCGCCAGTTCCGCCTGGCCGCCAACGTGGTGCAGAACGTCGTCACCTACAACGTGGTGCTCGATGTCGACAACAAGGACGAGCTGCTCAAGCCCGGCATGACGGCCCAGGTGCGCCTGGTGGTGGCCCATCGTCCCAATGTGCTGCGCATCCCGACCACCGCCCTGCGCTTCCAGCTGCCGGAAGAAGAGCAGGAAAAGCTGCGCAAGAAAGAGCAGGAGCAGGAACGGCAGCAGGCCGGCAAGGATGCGAAGCTGCGGCAGGTAGCGCAAATGACGCCGCAGCCGGGCCAGGAAGACGACATCGCCTTCCGTACCGCGAGCGAGACGGCGCGCCAGTACAAGGTGTACCGCCTGGACGCCAGGAACCAGCCGCAGCCCGTCGACATCCGCGTCGGCCTGTCGAACTTCCGCTATACCGAAGTCGTGTCGGGCGGCCTGAAGCTGGGCGACCAGATCGTCACGCGCGCCCTGGCGAAACCGCAAGAAGACGAGTGAGCCGACGTGACTTCTTCATCGATTGATCAGTTGATCGACATCCGCGGCGTCACCAAGACCTACGTCAGCGGAAGCGTGGAGACCCGCGTGCTGCACGGCATCGACCTGGGCGTGGCGCGCGGCGACTTCGTCTCCATCATGGGCCAGTCCGGTTCCGGCAAGTCGACCCTGATGAACATCCTCGGCTGCCTGGACCAGGCGACCGGCGGCACCTACCTGCTGGATGGGGTCGACACGCTGTCGCTGACGCGCGCCCAGCTGGCCGACATCCGCAACCGCGCGATCGGCTTCGTGTTTCAGAGCTTCAACCTGATCAAGCGGATGAGCGTGGCCGAGAACGTCGCGCTGCCGCTGATCTATGCGGGAAGCAGCCGGGGCAAGGCGCATGCGCGCGCCCTGCAGGAACTCGAGCGCGTGGGCCTGGGCGGGCTGGCCAGGCGCACGCCCAGCCAGCTGTCGGGCGGCCAGCAGCAGCGCGTGGCCATCGCGCGGGCGCTTGCCACCGACCCGCCCCTGCTGCTGGCCGACGAACCGACCGGCAACCTCGACACGCAGACCAGCGACGACATCATGAACAGCTTCCGTGAGCTGAACAGGGAGCGCGGCATCACCATCGTGCTCGTCACCCACGAGCCGGACGTCGCCGCCTACAGCCGCCGGCTGGTGCGCCTGAAGGACGGCCGCGTGCTGTACGACGGCCCGTCCGCCGAGGGACTGGGCCAGCTGAACGCGGGCACACACCCGGCCAACGCGGAGGTGACGGCATGAACTTCATCCAGGTCCTGATCGAATCCTTCCGTTCGATGGCGGCCAACCGCCTGCGCACGGCACTGACCATGCTCGGCATCGTGATCGGCATCGCCTCGGTGGTGCTGCTGCTGGCCATCGGCGACAGCATGCAGCGCTTCATCGGCAAGGAACTGCAGCAGCTGGGCACGAACATGATCTACGTGTTCCCGGGCGGCGACCGGACCACCGAGCGGCGCGCGCGCGCCGGCGCGATCCAGTCGATCACCCTTGCCGATGCCGAGGCCCTGAACCGGCTCCCCAGCCTGGTCGGCGCGGCGCCTGCCCTGCAGGGCGGCTTCAAGCTCAGCGCCGGCAACGAGACCCTGAACAGCACGGTCCAGGGCATCACCCCGGCCATGTTCAGGATCCGCAACTGGAAACTCGAGGCGGGCACCATGTTCAGCGAAGCCGACATGCGGGCGTCGGCGCGCATGGTGGTGGTCGGGCAGAAGGTGGCGGACCAGTTCTTCTACAAGAGCGATCCGCTGGGCCGTTACATCCGCATCGAGAACGTCGCCTTCCAGGTGATCGGCGTGCTTGCCGGCGAAGGCAAGCAGATCGACGGCGGCAACATCGCGGAGATGGTGCTGGTGCCGGGAACGACGGCCAGTTCGAACCTGATCCGTACGCCGTTTCCCCAGAACGCCCACTACATCGCGGCGCAGGGCAAGCCGGGCATGTCGCTCGACGAGGCGGTGGAAGACATCAAGGACACCCTGCGCGTGCGCCACCGCATCCGTCCCGGCGACCCCGACGACTTCCGGGTGGAGAACGTGGCCTCGTTCGCGGAGACCGCCGAAACGATCAGCGCCGGCGTCGCCATGCTGCTCGGCCTGATCGGCGCGATCTCCCTGCTGGTCGGCGGCATCGGCATCATGAACATCATGCTGGTGTCGGTCACCGAGCGTACCCGCGAGATCGGCATCCGGATGGCGATCGGCGCGCGGCCGAGCGCGGTGCTGCTGCAATTCCTGGCCGAGTCGGTGGTGATCTGCGTGGCCGGCGGCCTGGTGGGCGTGGCAATCGCGGCGGCCGGCGCGGCGGCGATTACCTCGACCGGCAAGTTCGACGTGTACCTGACCCTGCAGGGCGTACTGGTCGCCTGCGGCTTCGCCACGGCGGTCGGCGTGTTCTTCGGATTCTATCCGGCGCGCCGGGCCTCGCGCCTGCTGCCGGTGGATTGCCTGCGCTACGAGTGAGGTACGAAGTGAAGTGCGCTGGCGCCGGGCCTGCGGCGCCGACATCCCCCCGATGTCGGCGATCCGGCTGTCCGTGCGCCAGCGTGGGCTGTCCAATCTGTCCCGCGTGACCCTGCGGCCACGATCAGATTCGTCGGGCCGCCCCACATCGTCAGCCTGGCCGAGAAGGGCATCCACGCCGAAAACTTGTCAAATGTCTTAAATTTGTATCTAGGTGGAAAGTTCCACCACCCAGGGGGGAAACGCTCGGCAAGGCGTCCCGACCGGCGCAAACGCTTTTAGAATCTCGGCAAATCCAGCCTTTCTCAACACGTTTGCAAGCCGCGTCCATCAGGACGGCTCGCCAGTACCCTCCAGGACTTCACCGTGCACAACCACCCAGGCCCGACCACCGGGGCTTCCGCAAGCGCCATGCCCGAACGGCGCCGGCTCCTGATCGTCGACGACAACGCGGCCGCCGCCACGATGCTGTCCATGGCCCTGCGGCACTACGGGCACCATATCGAGACCGCGCACAGCGGGACCGATGCCCTGGCGGCGGCGGTCCGCTTCGTACCGGACCTGGTCTTCCTCGACCTCGGCATGCCGCGCATGAACGGCTTCGAAGTGGCGCGCCGCCTGCGCGGCCTGCCCAGCCTGGCGCGCACCCGCATCGTCGCAGTCACCAGCCGCACCGATGCGGCATGCCGCGCCGCCGCCGAAGCGGCGGGATTCGACGCCTACCTGACCAAACCGCCCCTGCTGGCCGACATCTTCGCCGTGCTCGCGCCGGCAGAAACGGCCGGGACGGACGGCGCCTGAGGGATCGGAATGCTTCCCCGGACACTCAAAGGCAGGCTTGCCGCCGCCGTGACGGCGCTGGTGGCCGCCGCCTGCGTGCTGGCCACCGCCCTCTCGCTCGACGTCGCCTATCGGGAGATGAAGGAATCGACGGGGCGGCAGCAATATGCGCTGCTCACCAGCGTGGCCGCCCAGCTTGCCTCGGAACTGGACGCCAGGCGCGCACTCCTGCGCATGCTGGCCGAGGAAATCGCGCAGCAAGAGGCCGGGGGCGGGTCGGTCCAGGACACCCTGGCCCGCCATCCCGGCCTGCGCCAGGCCTTCGCCGACCTGGTGGTCATCGATACGGCCGGCCGTATCGCCGGCCTGCACCAGCCCGGCTACTTCGTTCGCACGCAGCAGGCGGACAAGCGCTGCCTGCGGGAGACGCTGCGCGCACGCTCGGCCTTGATGCTGGAGCCGCCGGCCGGCCAGGCCGGCGCCGATGCGGCCGTGCTGCTGACCCAGCCGGTGGTCGACGCCGGCGGCCGCACCGCCTTCGTGCTCTGCGGCGCCACCAGGCTGGAGGACTCCTCCCTGTTCGGCCAGGCCGCGCGCCTGCGCCCCGGCGCTACCGGCTACCTGTTCGCCCTGACCCGCAGCGGCGCCATCCTGTACCACCCGGACCATGGACGCCGCGCCGGCGCCAGGGGCACGGATGGTGTGAAGGGGTCGCAGCCGTCGATGGCGGATGCCGCCATGGACGGCTGGGACGGCTGGACCTTCGGCGCCGACGCCGTGGGCACGCCGGCCCTGCTCACCTATAAACAGGTCGGCGTCGCCGGCTGGGTCCTCGGTTCCGCCTTCCCCGCCGACGACGCCTTTGCCGGCATCCATCGGGCCCGCAGCCACGCCTGGTTCTGGAGCGCCGTTCTTGCCCTGTGCGCCGGGGCGGCCGGCTGGTCGGCCATGGTGCTGCTGCTGCGCCCCATGCGCGAACTGCGCCGCCATGTCCAGGCCGTCGAGCGCGAAGAGGCCGACATCAAGGTGCTCGATCTCGAGCGGCACGATGAAATCGGCGCGCTCGGGCGCGCTTTCCACGCGCTGTCGGTCAAGCGCCAGATCACCGAGCAGCAGTTGAAGGAACTCAGCCTCACCGACGTGCTCACCGGCCTCGGCAACCGGCGCCAGTTCGACCACGAAGTCGGCCTGCTGACCGAACAGGCCTGCCGCTACCGCTTCGGCCTGTCGGTCGCCTTCCTCGACATCGACTACTTCAAGTCGATCAACGACACCTATGGCCATGCGGCCGGCGACGCCGTGCTGAAGGAATTCGCGCGCCGCCTGCGCACCGTGATCAGGCCGACCGACCGCTGCTACCGGCTGGCGGGCGACGAGTTCGTGATCGTCTCGGAACGCCTGGAAACTGCCGAGAATGCCCGCCGCTTCGCGGCCAAGATCCTGCGCGCGATCCGCCGGCCCTTCGAGGCCGGCGGCGCGGAGCTGACCGTCACCACCAGCATCGGCATCGCCGTCGCCCGCTTCCCGGTGCCGGCGGTCGGCGAACTGCTGCAGCACGCCGACGCGGCCCTGTACCGTACCAAGCGCACGGGCCGCGACGGCTATACGGTCAAGGAAGTGGGAGCGCCTGCCGCCATGTCCGCGGCGCGAGCTGCGCTGCGTCCCGGCCTGGCGGCGGAACACTGAGGACGGCGGCGCCAAAGACGATCAGCCGGGTGCGCCGCTGCGTTCGAGTGGGCACTAGGTGCGCGCCGCCAGCCAGCGTGCCGGGCCGCGGTGCAGGTTGCCCCGGTCAGCGGGATCGGCCAGGAAGTCCGCCAGCACCTGCTCGTACAGCGCCAGGCTGCCGCGATAGCGCTCCTGGCGCATGGCGCCGGGCTTGCGCAGGTATTTCAGCACGAAGTAGTCGGCCAGCAGGTCGCCCTGCGCCTCCATGTTGTAGTCGGAGAGAACCGCCCCTTCGCGCAGCGTGTAGGCATAGGAAAGGCCGATGCGCACGGCGCCGCGCAGCCGCACCGGGTAGCCCAGCTGGTGCTGCCATACGTGCACCATCTCGTGCATGAACCAGTGGATGGCGCCGGGATCGCCGCGGGTGTAATCGGGAAGGAAACAGGAACGGTGGAAGTACATGCTGCCGTTCGGCGTCATGCAGCAGTTCTTCGGCTGGAAGGGCATGTAGCGCCGGCCGTGGATACGGACGCGGCTGTAGTCGATGGCGTCGCGGAACAGCAGCGACGCCATCGCGATCTCGTTCCCGGTCAGGGGCCGGGAACGAGGCCGTTTCATGAAGACGTCAGGCGGCACGCAGCGCAGCCGCCGCCTTTGCCAGTTCGGTGATCTGGTCCCACTGGCCGGCGAGCATCAGGTCCTTCGGCGTCAGCCACGAGCCGCCCACGCAGGCCACGTTCTTGCAGGCCAGGAACTTGGGCGCCGTCTCGATCGAGATGCCGCCGGTCGGGCAGAAGGTCACATCCGGCAGCGGGCCGCCGATCGCGTTGAGCATGCCCACGCCGCCCGCCGGCACCGCCGGAAACAGTTTCAGCTGCTTGAAGCCCTGCTCGCGCGCGGCCATCACTTCGGACGGGGTCATCACGCCCGGCAGCAGCGGCAGGCCGCTCTTGCGCGCGGCCTCGATCAGCGACGGGGTCAGGCCCGGCGACACGCCGAACACGGCGCCCGCATCGCGCGCGGCCGCGAATTCGTGCGGCTGGGTCAGGGTGCCCACGCCGACGATGGCGCCTTCGACCTCGCTCATGGCGCGGATCGCATCGAGGCCGTGCTCGGTGCGCAGCGTCACTTCGAGCACGCGGATGCCGCCCGCCACCAGGGCCTTCGCCAGCGGCACGGCATGCGCCGGGTCGTCGATGGCGATGACCGGGATGACGCTCGCCGAGCGCATGATGTCAAGTAAGCTCATTTGTGCCATTATTTCTGCGTCCTAAAGAGATAGTCTTCGTCGGAACCGGGCTGGACTTCATCGGTCTGGATGCCGTCGTGCAGCGGTACGGTGGTTTCAATCGGCGACGGCAAAGGGAAGGTGGCCGCCCCCTCCTCCGCCGGGCTGGAATGGGTGCGGAACATGGCGAACAGCTCGCGGCCCATGCCGATGTGGCTCTTCGACAGGTCGGCGCTGGCCATGCGGCGCGAGGCCCAGACCGTGTTGGTCACCAGCGCTTCCAGGGTGCCGGTGATGGCGTCGACACGGATGATGTCGCCGTCGCGCACCAGGCCGAGCGGGCCGCCGGCCAGGATCTCGGGCGACACGTGGATCGCTGCCGGCACCTTGCCGGAAGCGCCCGACATGCGGCCGTCGGTCACCATCGCCACCTTGAAGCCGGCGTCCTGCAGGTTCGCCAGCGCCGGGGTCAGCGCGTGCAGTTCCGGCATGCCGTTGGCGCGCGGGCCCTGGAAGCGGATCACGGCCACGAAGTCGCGGTTCAGGAGGCCGTCCTTGTAGCGCTGCATGAAGTCTTCCTGCGAATCGAAGGTGATGGCCGGGGCTTCGATCGCGTGGTACTCGGGCTTGACGGCAGAGATCTTCATCACGGCGCGGCCCAGGTTGCCCTGCACCAGGACCATGCCGCCGTTGTTGACGAACGGGTTGCTGGCTGGGCGCAGCACCGCTTCGTCGCCGCTCTTCCCGGGCGCATCCTTCCACACCACCTTGCCGTCTTCGCCGAGGAAGGGCTCCTTGCAGTGCGCGCGCAGGCCGCGGCCGAGGATGGTGTTGACGTCTTCGTGCGCCAGGCCGGCGTCGAGCAGCTCGCGGATCACGAAGCCCGGGCCGCCGGCGGCCTGGAAGTGGTTCACGTCGGCTTCGCCGTTCGGGTAGATCCTGGTGATCGAGGGGACGACTTTCGACAGTTCGTCGAAGTCGTTCCAGTCGACGACGATGCCGGCCGCGCGGGCGATGGCGATCAGGTGCAGGGTATGGTTGGTCGAGCCGCCGGTCGCGTGCAGCGCGACGATGGCGTTGACGATGCTCTTCTCGTCGACGATCTGCCCGATCGGCATGTAGTTGCTGCCCTGCTGGGAGATCGCGACCGCCTGCTGCGCCGCGGCGCGGGTCAAGGCGTCGCGCAGCGGCGTGCCGGGCGTGATGAAGGCGGCGCCCGGCATGTGCAGGCCCATCATCTCCATCAGCATCTGGTTGCTGTTGGCAGTGCCGTAGAAGGTGCAGGTGCCGGCGCCGTGGTAGGACGCCGACTCGCCTTCCAGCAGTTCATCGCGGGTGGCCTCGCCCTTGGCGTAGCGCTGGCGGATCGCCGCCTTTTCCTTGTTCGAGATACCGGTGGTCATGGGGCCGCCCGGCACGAAGATGCCCGGAATGTGGCCGAAGTGCAGCGCGCCGATCAGGAGGCCCGGCACGATCTTGTCGCAGATGCCCAGGTACAGGGCCGAGTCGAACATGTTGTGCGACATCGCCACCGCCGTCGCCATGGCGATGGCATCGCGCGAGAATAGCGACAGCTCCATGCCCGGCTGGCCCTGGGTGACGCCGTCGCACATGGCCGGCACGCCGCCGGCGAACTGGGCCACGGCGTCGACCTCGCGCACGGCTTCCTTGATCAGCTGCGGGTAGGTTTCGAAGGGCTGGTGCGCCGACAGCATGTCGTTATAGGACGAGACGATCGCCACCGACGGCTTCTTGTACTCTTTCAGCTTGAGCTTGTCGTTGGCCGGGAAGGCCGCGAAGCCGTGCGCGAGGTTCGTGCACGACAGCGAGCCGCGCTGCACGCCCTGGACGCGGGCCGCCTCCATATGCGCAAGGTAAGCCGCGCGCGATGGACGGCTTCGCTTGATGATCCGGTTCGTTACCTGTTCGACTACGGGGTGCAGCGCCATGATCGTTCCTTCTTGAATTTGGTAGCTGAAATTTTACTACAGAATTTGGAGGGGTGCACCCGATGGGGCTTGGCCGGCCAGAGCTCGCCGGCGACCTGGCCGATGAGGCGTGCGCTTTCGTAGGGTGGTCGGGTCTCCCGACCGCGCGTTCAAACCTCGATTGCATGTTATCAGCGCATCATCAATTCCCACGCTGGCTGAACGCGCGGTCGGCAAAGCCGACCACCCTACGACAAACTGGCAAGCTTTTATGTAGTGATTTTACGCGCGCTTCCTGTATTATTCGATAATCTGCAATTGACAACATTGTGCCATTAATATCGACCCCATGCGCCAGCCGACCTTGACCAGCACCGCCAGCTTCCAGGCCCTCGAAAACCACGCCCAGCTTGCCGAAGACTGGCGGATGCGCGACCTGTTCGCCGCCGATCCGCAGCGCTTCGAGCGCTTCTCCCTCGAGGCGGCAGGGCTATTCCTAGACTATTCAAAAAATCGCCTCGACGGGCGCACGCTTGAACTGCTGGCGGCGCTGGCGCGCGAGCGCGGCGTCGAGCAGCAGCGCGACGCCATGTTCGCGGGCGAACGCATCAACAGCACCGAAAACCGCGCCGTCCTGCACACCGCCCTGCGCGCCCCGCGCGGCAGCAAGCTCGTGGTCGACGGTCAGGACGTGAATGCCGACGTGCACGCGGTGCTCGACCGTATCCGCAGCTTCACCGACGCCGTGCGCAGCGGCGAATGGCTGGGCCATACCGGCAAGCCGATCACCGACGTCGTCAACATCGGCATCGGCGGCTCGGACCTGGGCCCGAAGATGGTGGTGCTGGCGCTGCGCCACTACGCCCACCCGCGCCTGAAGCTGCACTTCGTGTCGAACGTGGACGGCCACGACATGGACGCGGCCCTGTCGCTGGTCAACCCGGAAACGACCCTGTTCATCGTCGCGTCGAAAACCTTCACCACAGCCGAGACCATGATGAACGCGCAGACCGCGCGCCGCTGGTTCCTCGGGCATGCGCCTGAAGAAGCGTTGGCGAAGCACTTCGTCGCTGTCTCGACGAATACCGAGGCCATCAAGACCTTCGGCATCGACCCGGCCAACATGTTCCCCTTCTGGGACTGGGTCGGCGGACGCTACTCCGTGTGGTCGGCGATCGGCCTGTCGGTCGCGCTGGCGGTGGGCTTCGGTTATTTCTCCGACTTCCTGGCCGGCGCCCATGAGATGGACGAGCATTTCCGCACGGCGCCGGTGGAACAGAACATGCCGGTGCTGCTGGCCCTGGTGGGTTTTTGGAACCGCGAGTTCCTCGATGCCCACTCGGTCACGATCGCGCCCTACCACCAGGACCTGAACCGCTTCCCGGCCTACCTGCAGCAGCTCGACATGGAGAGCAACGGCAAGTGCGTCACGCGCGACGGCGACCCGGTCGACACCGCGACCTGCCCGGCCATCTGGGGCGAACCCGGCACCAACGGCCAGCACGCCTACTTCCAGCTGCTGCACCAGGGCACCGACCTGACCCCGATCGACTTCATCGCCGCCTTGCGTCCGGCCCACGAGATGGAGCAGCACCACACGGCCCTGCTGGCCAACTGCTTCGCCCAGTCGGAAGCCTTCATGACGGGCAAGACCATCATTGAAGTGCGCGCCGACCTGCAGGACCAGGGCCTGGCGTCTGAGGAAGTCGAGCGCCTGGCGCCGCACAAGACCTTCCCGGGCAACCGGCCGAGCAACACCATCCTGATGGAACGCCTGACCCCGTCCACCCTGGGCGCCCTGATCGCGCTGTATGAGCACAAGACCTTCGTGCAGGGTGTGATCTGGAACGTCAACAGCTTCGACCAGTGGGGCGTTGAACTGGGCAAGGTGCTGGCCAAGAAGATCGAAGCCGAGCTGGCGGGCGAGGTCCAGCCGGCCAAGCACGACAGCTCCACCAACGGCCTGATCGCCCGCGCCAAGGCCGCAATCTGAACCTGAACCCCAACCTTTCAGCTCACATGGCAAGCGATAAATTCGAAGTGGTGCACGAGGCGCCGATGCTCGTCGGCGAAGCAGCAACCTGGCACGAGGTCGAGTCGGCCCTGTACTGGGTGGACATCAATGGCCTCACGGTCAATCGCGTCCATCCGGCCAGCGGCAAGTATTCGTACTGGAAGATGGGCGCCGAGCCCTCGGCGCTCGCCGTCGACGGCGACAACAACCTGGTAGTCGCGACGCGGACCAGCCTGGTCTGCCTGAACACGACCAGCGGCAAGGAAACCCCGGTCGCGGACGCGCCCTACGACACGGCGATCGTGCGCTTCAACGACGGCCGCGTGGACCCGGCCGGCCGCTTCTGGATCGGCACCATGTACGAACCGCGCGACAAGCCGGCCGCCGAGATGTACGTGCTCGAGCACGGCCAGCTGCGCCGCGCCTGGGCAGGGGGCATGACCAATTCGAACGGCCTGGCCTGGAGCCTGGACGGACACACCATGTTCCATGCCGACACCACGACACACCGGGTCGACTGCTACGACTACGACCCGGCCACCGGCATGCACACGAACGGGCGCACCATCAAGACCTTCCCGAGCGATAAGTCGGCGGCGGACTACGGCGGCCGCCCGGACGGCGCCACCATCGACAGCGAAGGGGCCTATTGGGTCGCGATGTTCGAGGGCGGCCGTGTGCTGCGCATGTCGCCCGAAGGCGAGATCCTGCGCGAGATCGCCCTGCCGGTGCGCTGCCCCACCTCGGTGGCCTTCGGCGGTTCGGACCTGCGCACCCTCTACATCACCAGCGCCAGCCATGGGCGTTCGGCCGAAGAGCTGGCGAAATATCCGCTCAGCGGCAAAGTGCTGTCGATCCGGGTCGACGTGGCCGGGCGCGAAGAGCCGGAATACCTTCACCGCTGACCTGTAGGGGTGGTTCAGTCCAGTGGACTGAACCACGCTCCGCCGACCGCGCGTTCAACTCCCATATGAACCGATACGAAGATGACCGCATCGATGTATCGGTCGACACATCGTTTCTTTATAGCCCGCACTGTTTGAACGCGCGGTCGGCCAAGCCGACCACCCTACGCAATACAGCGATTCCGTAGTAGATTTTCTTGCGAACCCCGCAATTTGTGTAGTAAATTTACACAATACGCTTTCACCTCTCCCTAGATACCATGGCCCTTTCCGATTTCGACCTCGTTTTCTTTGGCGGCAGCGGCGACCTTGCAATGCGCAAGCTGCTTCCCGCCATGTACGCGCGTGACGTCTGCGACGACCTGCCCGCCACGGCCCGCATCATCTGCGTGGGCCGCGACGACTCCACGCAGGAAGACTTCATCGCGTTCATCGAGAAGAACTCGAAACCGCACATCAAGGAGACGCCGGCGCCGGACACCTGGGCCCGCTTCCTGAAGCGCATCGTCTATGTCTCGCTGAACGCCACCGACGTGGGTACCTTCGGCCCGCTGGTCGAGGCGCTGCGCAAGGACGAGTCGCTGACCCGCGTCTACTACCTGGCCACCCCGCCCCACCTGTTCGCCACTATCTGCGACAACCTGGCCGCAACCGGGCTGGCCACGCCGAACTCGCGCGTGGTGCTCGAAAAGCCGCTGGGGCGCGACCTGGCCTCGGCCAGGCAAATCAACCTGGACGTCGGCAAGGTGTTCAGCGAATCGCAGATCTACCGGATCGACCACTACCTGGGCAAGGAAACGGTGCAGAACCTGCTGGCCCTGCGCTTCGGGAACATCCTGTTCGAGCCGCTGTGGCGCCGCGAATGGATCTCGGACGTGCAGATCACCATCGCCGAGAAGATCGGCGTGGGCAACCGCCTCGGCTACTACGACACCTCGGGCGCGCTGCGCGACATGCTGCAGAACCACCTGCTGCAGCTGCTGTGCATCGTGGCGATGGAGCCGCCCACCTCGATCGCGCCGGACGCCGTGCGCGACGCCAAGCTGCAGGTCCTGCGTTCGCTGAAACGCTTCACGCCGACCACGCTGTCGCAGAACATCGTGCGCGGCCAGTACCGCTCCGGCCACATCGACGGCCAGGCAGTGCCCGGCTATCGCGACGAGCCGGGCGCACCGAAAGGTTCCAGGACCGAGACCTTCGTGGCCATGAAGGCCGAGATCGATACCTGGCGCTGGGCAGGCGTGCCCTTCTACCTGCGCACCGGCAAGCGCATGGCCGACCGCCTGGCCGAGATCGTGGTGCGCTTCAAGCAGATTCCGCATTCGATCTTCAACCAGCCGAATTCGAGCTTCCAGCCGAACAGCCTGGTGATCCGCCTGCAGCCGGACGAAGGCCTGTCGATGAACCTGATGGCCAAGACCCCGGGCGACTCGATGCGCCTGAAGCAGGCCGAGCTCGAACTCGACTTCCGCGAACAGTTCACCAGCCCGCGCATGGAAGCCTACGAGCGCCTGCTGGTCGACGTGCTGCGCGGCCAGCTGACCCTGTTCATGCGCGGCGACGAGCTGGAAGCGGCCTGGGAATGGGTCGAGCCGATCCTGGCGCACTGGGAACAGGACGACAGCGCGCCCGTACCCTACACCTCCGGTACCTGGGGTCCGGCCGCGTCGAGTGCGCTGATCGGGCGCGACGGACTGCAGTGGCGCGAAGAAGTGCTGCCTGAAGACTGAGGGCGCCCATCATGCTGCTCGATTCCATCCGCACCCAGCTCGATTCGCTGTCGAAATCGGAACGCAAGGTAGCGCTCGCCGTGCTGGCCGCGCCATCCGTCACGGTGAGCCAGAACATCACGGCGCTGGCCAAGAGCGCGCAGGTGTCGGAGCCGACCGTGGTGCGCTTTTGCCGCACGCTCGGCTACGACGGATGGCACGAGTTCAAGCTCAAGCTGGCCCAGGGCCTGGCGCTGGCGCTGCCGGGCGCGAACGAGCAGCCGGCGCCGGACGACCTGGCGTCGGACCTGGTGAACAAGATCTGCAGCCGCTCGATCAATACCCTGCTCGACCTGCGCAACAACCTCAAGCCGGAGCTGATCCAGAAGGCCCTCGACATCCTGTCGCGCGCCAACAAGATCGAATTCTACGGCCAGGGCTCGTCGGGCTTCGTGGCGTCGGACGCGCAGCACAAGTTCTTCCGCTCGGGGGTGCCGACGGTGGCCTATACCGACCCGGCGATCCACTCGATCGCTGCGGCGCTGCTGCGCCAGGGCGACGCGGTGGTGGCGATTTCGCAGCGCGGCAACAATCCCGCCCTGACCCGCTCGGCCAAGCTGGCGCGGCGCGGCGGGGCCGACGTGATCGTGCTGGCGCCGTCCGGCACGCCCCTGGCGGAGATCGCGACCCTGTTCATCCCGATCGACCTGGTGTTCGCGATCGACCCGTACACGCCGATCTCGGCGCGCCTGGCCTACCTGGTCGTGATCGACGTGCTGGCAGTGGGCCTGGCGCTGCAGCGCGGGCCGGAGTTCCGCAAGAAGATGCAGAATGCGCAGAAGGCGCTGCAGGAGTTCGACATGCAGTTCGATTCGTTCATCGGCTGACGCGTCGCCCATCAGGCTGCCCGGTTTCGCCACGCCGCCCGAAACGCACCATGGCCACCACAAGTGTAAAATACCCGGTTTCCATAGCACTCCGGGTCACGCCATGCACATCAATCCCGAACGCAGCTCCCGTCCCGACTACGCCCTGCTGGAGCGCCAGGTCGAGAGCGTCCTTGAAGGCGAACGCAGCCTGATGACGAACGCGGCGCAGTTCTCCGCGCTCGTCTACGACACCCTGGCCGACCTGAACTGGGCCGGCTTCTATTTCACGGTTCCCGCGCGCAAGGGTGAGGGCCAGGACCTGCTGGTCGGCCCCTTCCAGGGCAAGCCGGCCTGCGCCCGCATTCCGTTCGGGCGCGGCGTCTGCGGTACGGTCGCCGTCGAGCGCAAGACCATTGTCGTGCCGGACGTGCACGCCTTCCCGGGTCACATCGCCTGCGATTCGGCGTCGAATTCGGAAATCGTGATTCCGCTCATCAAGGACGGCGACGTGGTCGGCGTGTTCGATATCGACAGCCCGCTGCCGGACCGTTTCTCCGAAGAAGACCGTGAAGGGCTGGAGCGCATGCTCACCGCTTTCATGGACGGCACCGACTTTTCGTAATCCGGTGGGTGGGCATTTCCTTGCCCACGCGTCCAAAGCTTCGTGCTCGGCCGCGCAAAAGCTCGTTGAACGCGCGGGCGGGAGACCCGCCCACCCTACCAAACCACCTCCACCCAGGATTTTCCGCCATGAACCAACTCGAACAACTCAAGCAGTACACCACCGTGGTCGCCGACACCGGCGACTTCCAGTCGATCAAGGCCTACGCCCCGCAGGATGCGACCACCAACCCGTCCCTGATCCTGAAGGCTGTGCAAAAGCCGGAATACCGTCCGCTGTTGGAAAAAGCCGTCGCCGACGCCAATGGCGCCTCGATCGACGCCATCGTCGACAGCCTGCTGATCGCCTTCGGCGTCGAAATCCTGAAGTACGTGCCGGGCCGCGTCTCGACCGAGATCGATGCCGCCCTTTCTTTTGATACCGAAGCCACCGTCGCCAAGGGCCGCGAACTGATCGCCCTGTACGAAAAGGCCGGCGTGTCGCGCGAGCGCGTGCTGATCAAGATCGCCTCGACCTGGGAAGGCATCCGCGCCGCCGAGATCCTGGAAAAGGACGGCATCCACTGCAACCTGACCCTGCTATTCTCGCTGTGCCAGGCGGTGGCCTGCGCCGAAGCCGGCGTCAAGCTCATTTCCCCGTTCGTGGGCCGCATCTACGACTGGTACAAGAAGTCGACCGGTCTTGAGTACCAGGGTGCGGACGACCCGGGCGTGCAGTCGGTCAAGCGCATCTACCAGTACTACCGCAAGTTCGGCTACCAGACCGAAGTCATGGGCGCGAGCTTCCGCAACACCTCGCAGATCCTGGAACTGGCGGGCTGCGACCTGCTCACCATCTCGCCGGACCTGCTGCAGAAGCTGGCCGATAGCGATGCGGCGGTGGAGCGCAAGCTGGTGGCGGACGCCAATGCAGACATCGAGAAGATCGCGATTGACGAAAAGAGCTTCCGCTTCATGCTGAACGAAGACGCGATGGGCACCGAGAAGCTGGCCGAAGGCATCCGCGCCTTCGTGGCCGATTCGATCAAGCTGAAGAAGATGATTGAAGAGCTGATGAAGTAATAAAGAAACCCGCCGAAAGGCGGGTTTCTTTGTTGTAGGGTGGTCGGCGAAGTGAACTGACCCCAAATTGTTGGACGTTAAGTCGTTAAGCGCCCATGGCCTGGGTCCTGTACTGTACAGGGCTTTGGCCTTTTAGTTTAAGTTTGATGCGGTCGTTATTGTAATACCT